>DATLNB010000001.1:0-151141 GCA_035536995.1 Chthoniobacterales bacterium
GGAAATCCTGATGCAGGAATTGGGGCGCCATATTCGCGACAATACGCAGATCATTTTCGGCACGGCGGTCGATTCACGGATGGGGAATCGTCTAAGCGTCACGTTGATCAGCTCGCTCGCGCCTGAAGACGAACCTGTCACGGTGCCGGTGAAGAAGACGGTTTCGGTGAAGCCGGCCGCGGCCCCGGTGATCAAAGCCAAAGCCACACCCGAACCCGAGCCGAAACCGGAACCGGAACTGAAATCGGAACCAGAAGTGGAACCAATCGCAATCGCGACGCCGGTGTGGCCTGAGCCGTCCCCCGAAGCTCTGGAACCAGTTGTATTCGAAGAGCCACCGGAGGTGCAACAAACGGCGTTTATTTCCGAATTAATCGAGACTGAGGCTGCGGCCCAGCCCCCGATGGCGATCGAAGAACAACTTCCCGTTGCGGAGCTTCCGGAAGAACCAGCGTTCGAAGAACCGGTCTTTGAGGAACCGGCGCCTCCGCCGCAACCCAGGGTGATTCTACCGAAGAAAAAACCGCTCCCATTCAAAGAGTTCAAGGAACCGGCGCCCGCGCCTCCGCTGGTTGAAAAGAAGCCTCACGCGAAACAGGAGATGATGCAGTTCGAGCCTGTAACGCGCGGCCGTTTCGAAAAAAGCGAGCCTACCATTGTGGAAGGCCAGGACTTGGACGTGCCGACGTTTTTGCGGAAAAACGTCCGGGTAAAGTAGCCCGCGGGCAGGGACGGCGCGCTGCGCCGCCGCGGACATCGCAGCGCGATGTCCCTACCGTTTCATCAAATCGAGCACCGCCGCGGTCATCCCGATCACGCCGGTCCGAATCGTCGGTTCAGGCACGGGGGCGAACTTGCTCGAGTGAAGACTCGGTAACGGCGTCCCGCTCTTTTTGCTCTCCGCCGCCTTCGCCGGATCAACCGCGCCAACATTGAACATAAACGCAGGAATCGAGTGGTCCGGCAGACTGTATTCGGAGAAATCTTCGCCGCCCATGGTCGGATCTTTCGGAACCACATTGTCGTTACCGATCGCAGTCTTAAGCGAAGCGGTGACGCGCTTGGTCAGCTCCGGATTGTTATAGGTCGCCGGAGTGAATTGATCCTTCTCCACCTGCACAATCGGCGCGCGGTCGGCCGGCACGCCACCCGTGGTGGCGATCCCTTTGGCGATCCGCTCGATTGCGGCCAGGACGCGTTCCCGCACTTCCTGTTTATAAGTGCGGACGGTCAGCTGCATCTTCACTTCGTCCGAAATGATGTTGTGCTTGGTCCCGCCGTGAATGGAGCCGACGGTGATGACGATTGGGTCGATCGGGTTATTTTCCCGGCTCGCAATCGTCTGCCAGGCAGTGATCATCTCAGCGGCGAGTACGACCGGGTCCTTGGTCTTGTGCGGATAGGCGCCGTGCCCGCCGACGCCTTTCACAGTCACGTCCACCGAATCGACATTGGCGTAACAAAAACCTTCCGTGACACCGATCTGGCCGGCTGCGATCTCGGCATCGTCATGCAGACCGAGCACGAAATTTGGCTTCGGCCAGCGGGTGTAGAGCCCGTCTTTCAATAAGGCCCGCGCCCCGCCCACGGTTTCTTCCGCGGGTTGCCCGATAAAAATGAGGGTGCCTTTCCATTTGTCCTTAAGCTTCGCGAGGGCCCGCGCCGTCCCGATGAAAGCGGACATATGAATGTCGTGGCCGCAGGCATGCATTACGCCCACTTCCTGGCCGGCATCATTCTTGGTTGTGACGGTACTCGCGTAAGGCACTCCCGTTTCTTCGCGCACCGGCAACCCGTCGAGATCGGTTCGGACCGCCACCGTCGGCCCCTCGCCATTTTTCATCACGCCAATGACGCCAAAGCAGGTCGTTCCCGGTTTCTCGTATTTGCCCACTTTCTCGGTGACCTCAAAGCCGGCGGCCTTGAGTTCCTTCGCGATGATCGCGGCCGACCGCTCTTCGTGGGTCGAGAGTTCCGGGTGGGCGTGGAGGTCCTTGTAGATTGTGAGGAGCGAGGGCAGCTCGGCGTCGGCGATCTGCTGGGGAGTTTGCTGAGCGAAAATGGAAACCGCCGGGATAACGAGAAGGGTGTGTGCGAGGCGAGCGTTCATGTCATTTGTATAGCAGACGAGACTCAAAGCGCACGCGCGGACGCGACCGCGGATGCGATTGTTAGGCAACCCCTCGACGCTCCTAACCATGCCTGTGTCTGCCACCAATTTGCCGAGCGGGATCGAACTGCGCGGCGACAGCGCGCCCGGTTTCGATGAAATCCTGACGCCGGACGCACTCGCCTTTGTCGCAAAGCTCGAACGGGCCGCCCGCCCCGCCCGCGCCGCGTGCCTGGCCCGGCGGGTCGAGCGTCAGGCTGCCCTCGATCGCGGCGAGACTCTCGATTTTTTGCCTGAGACCGAGCACGTCCGCAATGGTGACTGGACCTGCGCGCCAATTCCGCGCGATCTCCAGGATCGCCGTGTCGAAATCACGGGGCCGACCGATCGCAAGATGGTCATCAACGCCCTCAATTGCGGCGCGAAAATGTTCATGGCGGATTTCGAGGACGCGAACTCGCCCACCTGGTCCAACATGGTGGAGGGGCAGATCAATCTGCGCGACGCCATTCGCCGCACTATCACCTTTACCAACCCGGCCGGAAAAGAATACCGCTTAAACGAAAACACCGCTGTTCTGCTGGTGCGTCCGCGTGGCTGGCATCTCGTCGAGAGACATTTGCTCGTGGATGGCGAACCGGTGGCCGGTGGGTTGTTCGATTTCGGCCTCTACTTCTTTCACAACGCGAAGGAGCTGATGGCCCGCGGCTCGGGCCCTTACTTTTATCTGCCGAAGATGGAAAGCCATCTCGAGGCGCGAATCTGGAATGACGTTTTCAAGCTCGCCCAAAGCGAACTCGGAATTCCTCAGGGGACGATCCGGGCAACGGTCCTGATCGAGACGATCCCGGCCGCGTTCGAGATGGACGAGATTTTGTACGAGCTCCGGGAACATTCCGCGGGACTGAATTGTGGGCGCTGGGATTATATTTTTTCGTGCATCAAAAAGTTCCGAAACAAACCGGATTTTCTCCTGGCCGATCGCGCCCTGATCACGATGACCACGCATTTCATGCGCTCCTATTCGCTCCTCTGCATCAAGACCTGTCATCGGCGAAACATCTTCGCGATGGGCGGGATGGCCGCGCAGATCCCGGTGAAGAACGATCCGGCGGCGAACGAGGAGGCGTTCGCGAAAGTGCGTGCCGACAAGGAACGGGAAGCGCGCGACGGCCACGACGGGACGTGGGTGGCCCACCCCGGAATGGTGCAACTGGCGCTCGACGCTTTCAACGCGGTGATGCCCTCGCCAAACCAGATCGATCGCAAACTTCAGGAGGTGAACGTAACTCGGCGGGATCTGCTCAATTTCGGACCGAGCGAGCCTATTACCGAGAAGGGGCTCCGAATGAATGTCAGCGTCGGCGTGCAATACCTGGAGGCGTGGCTCCGGGGGCACGGGGCCGTGCCGCTTTTCAACCTGATGGAGGACGCGGCCACGGCCGAGATTTCGCGGGCCCAGGTGTGGCAGTGGATCCGGCATCCGCGCGGCGTGTTGAGCGACGGGCGCAAGGTAACCACCGAACTGTTTCGGCGCGTTCTTGATGAGGAGCTCTCCAAGCTGAACCGCCACAGCGGGGACAAGTTCGCCGCCGCGACCGACCTCTTCGACAAAATCACAACCGACGACGCGGCGTTTGCCGAATTCCTGACGTTGCCGGCCTACGAGAACCTGGATTGAAACCGCGCATGAAAAAGCAGAACAAGAACCGCAAACCAGTTAAAGCGAAGCGCGCCCGCCGCCCGGCATGGCCTGACGAAGAAAGATGGCGTGGCGTGCAGCGGAGTTATTCGCGCGATGACGTCAAACGGTTGCAGGGAAGCCTGGTGCCAGAACACACCCTGGCGCGCCGCGGCGCGGAAAAACTATGGGGCCTCCTTCGGAGCGAGCCTTTCGTCCCGGCGCTCGGCGCGTTGACCGGGAACCAGGCAGTTCAGCAGGTTCGCGCCGGGCTGAAAGCGATTTATCTGAGCGGCTGGCAGGTCGCGGCCGACGCAAATCTTGCCGGACAAATGTATCCCGATCAGAGCTTGTATCCGGCGAACAGCGTTCCCGCGGTGGTGAAGCGGATCAACCAGGCCCTGCAACGGGCCGACCAGATCGCGCACGCTGAAGGTAAGAACGAGATCGACTGGTTCGCGCCGATCGTCGCGGACGCCGAAGCGGGATTTGGCGGGACGCTGAATGTGTTCGAGTTGATTAAGGCCATGATCGAGGCAGGCGCTGCCGGAATCCATCTCGAAGACCAGCTGGCCAGCGAGAAGAAATGCGGACACATGGGGGGCAAGGTCCTTATCCCGACCCAGAGCGCGATCAACAACCTGGTCGCGGCCCGCCTCGCCGCGGATGTTTGCAGCGTTCCGACAGTTATCATTGCCCGGACTGATGCGGGCGGCGCATCGCTTTTGACGAGCGACATCGATGAGCGGGACCGGACCTTTCTGACCGGCGAGCGAACAGCGGAAGGTTTCTTCCGGGTTCGCCCCGGGATCGACCAGGCGATTGCGCGAGCGCTGAGTTACGCGCCTTTCGCCGACATGCTCTGGTACGAAACTTCGACGCCCGATCTCGGAGAAGCGAAGAAGTTCGCGAAACACGTGCACGAAAAGTTTCCGGGCAAGCTGCTGGCATACAATTGTTCGCCGTCCTTTAACTGGAAGGCGAAGTTGGACCGCGCCACCATCGCGAAATTCCAGCGCGAGCTTGGAAAGCTGGGCTACAAGTTTCAGTTCGTCACCCTGGCCGGCTTTCATGCGCTCAACTTCAGCATGTTTAAACTGGCGCGCGGTTATCGCGACCGCGGGATGGCCGCCTACTCAGAGCTTCAGGAAGCGGAGTTTGCCGCCGAACCGGAAGGTTACACAGCGACGAAACACCAACGCGAAGTCGGCACCGGTTATTTCGACGAGGTCGCTCAGGTCATCATGGGTGGTGAATGTGCGACGGCAGCGCTCGCCGGCTCCACCGAGGAAGAACAGTTTCACTGACGGAGTTAACCGATAGCCGTTTGGCCGCTGTCTGCGCGGAGGCTGCGCGGGACGCTTTCGTTCAATACGAAGAGCGTTTTGACGAGATCACCCGCCGGGCGCGCAATCGCTTTCTCAACCGTGATTGGCGCGGGAGTTACGGCGATGCAGCAGAGCGTCTGAAATTGTATTCGGAGGTAGTGAATTGCGTCACGGAGCAGCTGGAAGAGCTCATGCGATCGCGTTTGCGCGAGCGTTCCATTTGGATGGCGATGAAAGCGGTCTATTCCGCTTCGATCGCGCAGTCCGTTCGTTGGGAGATTGCCGAAAGTTTTTTTAATTCGCTCACCCGCCGCGTTTTCTCGACTGAAGGCGTCGATCAGTCGATCGAATTCGTCGATACGGATTTCGATGCTCCACCGGCGCAGCTCCCAACAGAGATCGCGCGGGTCGAGTCCGGCGCGAGGCTCCAGGATTTATTGGCGCGGGTCCTGACAAACGAATCGACCGGAGGATTCGCGAGGGAAGACTGGGCCGACCTGGACAAAAGTTGCGAGCGTGCGGCCGAGCGGATCGGAGCCGGCGGCCACGCCCGAGCCTCGGCGATCGAAACGGCGACATCCCTCTTCTACCGCGGACGCGGTGCCTACCTTATCGGCCGAATACTGCCGAGCGCGCCGAACGCCGCCCCACTGGCCTTCGCCCTGGCCCTGCGCCATGCGGATGGGCAGGCGGTTGAGATCGACGCTGTTCTGTTGGGTGAATCAGATCTCGCCGTCCTCTTCTCTTATACCCGCGCCTATTTTCGGGTGGACGCTCCATTTCCATTTCAGCTTGTCCGCTGGCTGCGCGAATTGATGCCGCGGAAGCGCCTGGCCGACCTCTACAATGTGCTGGGCTATAATCGTCACGCCAAAACCGAGTTTTATCGCGACTTCGTTCGCCACCTCCAGAGCTCGACCGATCGTTTCATCGAGGCAGCCGGCACGCGCGGGATGGTCATGATGGTCTTTACCCTCCCGAGCTACGAGGCCGTCTTCAAATTGATCCGCGACCGGTTCGACGCCCCGAAGGAGGGCGATCGCCGCGATGTGATGGACCGCTACCGAATCGTTTTCGAGCATGATCGCGCGGGACGATTGGTTGACGCCCATGCCTTCGAGCATCTCCGCATTCCGCGGAATCGGTTCGAGCCGACCCTGCTGGAAGAGCTGCTCCGCGACGCCTCAGAAACCGTCCGGCTCGATCGCGAGGACATAGTTATTTCGCATGCCTACGTCGAACGCCGGGTGCGTCCGTTGAACCTGTTTTTTGCCGAAAGAACAGGTGACTACGTCGCAGCGGCCTGCGACTACGGACAGGCGATCAAGGATCTCGCGGCTTCCAACATTTTCCCGGGCGATCTTTTGACGAAAAATTTCGGGCTGACCCGGCATGATCGGGTGGTGTTCTACGATTATGACGAACTCTGTTTTGTTACGGAGTGCAACTTTCGCGAGCTGCCCCAGGCCACCAGTCATGAGGAAGAAATGAGCGCGGAGCCCTGGTTTTCGGTTCGGCCTAACGACATCTTCCCGGAGGAGTTCCCTAATTTTCTCGCCTTTCCCGAGGGCGCGCGCGAGGCGCTCATGGCCCAGCACGGCGACCTGTTCCATCCCGAGTTCTGGCGCCAGATGCAGGAGAAATTTCGAGCCGGCGACCTTCCCGAGATTTTCCCGTATCCTCGGGAGCGGCGTTTGGCGGACTGATTTCTGCGCGGCCAGATTCTCGAAAGGCTCAGAGCGGAAGCCGTTGCTGGGGAAGAAAATACCGCTTCTTACTTTTTTGTAATGAAGCCTGATTAAGTTTGACGTTTTTACTGTAAAAAGCCTTACTCTTGGCTTGCGCTATTCATCCCACCCGAACGGCTAAATCACCTCGGCGCACCTCGTTCCACACCAGAAACAACCTCATGACAATTAATAGCTCGGCCTGTTCTGCCTTCGTCAAACTGCGGTTACTCTTTGCCTTGGCGCTTTGCGCGGGCGCGGGCCTCCTCAGCATCTTCGCGTTTTCACCAGCGCTCAAAATCGCGTCTGCCTCCGAAAGCGTGACCAATCCGCGTCGTGGCGGCGGTTCCGCTGCCCTGAACCGGGAGCCGGCAGAAATTGCCCAGGCCGCGTCTCAGAACCATGCCGCCGCTGCTTATGATGGTCCGCGGAACGATTTCCGTCCCGTCCGCGCAGTTCGCAGCGCCGAGTTGCGCCGCACCCCGCCGATTCATCCTTCGAAAGCAGCCAAGCACGATCACCCCGAGCCGATTCGTCCTAATCCTCCAAGTGAAAACGGCGGACCTGACGGACCTATCCAGACAACTCCCGGCCAGCAATACTCCGCTCCTTCGCCATCGGGCACCGGGTTCGACGGCGTTGGCAATGGGACCGCCGGGTTTGTTCCATCAAGCAATCCCCCGGATGTAAACGGCCGCGTCGGCGCGACCCAGTTCGTGCAATGGAACAATTCGAGTTTCGCCATCTTCGACAAGACGACTGGTGCCCTTCAATACGGCCCTGCTGCCGGCAATACGCTTTTCCAGGCGCTCGGCGGAATTTGCGCCTCGCACAACGACGGCGATCCAGTTGTCTCCTACGACATCCTCGCCGGCCGCTGGGTCCTCTCACAGTTCGCGGTAGGCGGCCCAAGTGGAAGCGCTTCGCATCAGTGCGTCGCGGTCTCGACGACCTCCGATGCGACCGGTTCCTATTACCTGTACGATTTCGTGACCGACACGACCAACTTCGTCGATTACCCGCACACAGGTGTCTGGCCTGACGGCTACTATATGAGTGCGCACGTTTTCAACGCGGCGGGCACCTCGTACCTTGCCGGACGCGTTTATGTTTTCGAGCGCGACAAGATGATCGCCGGTCTCCCCGCCCGCCAGCTCCAGGCCGACCTCGCGAAAGACGGGTCCGGAATTCAATACGGCTTTCTGCCCGCGGACCTCGACAGTTTGACGCCTCCGCCTGCAGGTGAAGCCGCCTTTATTCTTGGACCGAATGCTCAGTTCACGAACCGCACAGACTCGACCCGGGTGAAAGTCACCTGGGGTACAACCCCGACCATCGCCCTGACTTCGGCGGTGATCACAACGACCGGTATTAGCAGCCCGCCCTGCGTGAACAACACAGCCGCGCAGGAGAATCGCGATTGCGTCCCGCAGCCTTCGCCGGCGGTCGGCGCCGATTACCTGGACAACCTGGGAAGCCATTTCATGTACCGATTGGCTTATCGAAACAACGGGACCCAGGCGGCGCCGCAGGAATCTCTCGTCGCCAGTGCAACCGTTCCCGGCGGCGCGAGCACGCCCGCCCATGGAGCGGTGAAGTGGTGGGAGTTTCGGAATTCCGGGAGCTCGACGACAGCTCCGACCGTTTTCCAGTCCGGCACTTTTGATCCGGATAGCGCGTATCGGTTCATGTCTTCGATCGCAATGGACAAGGATCGCAACATCGCGCTCGGCTACAGCAAATCGAGCACGACGGTGAAACCGGGCATCTACATGACGGGCCGCCTGGCAACCGACGCGGCGGGAACGATGGGCGCCGAGACGCAAGTCCAGGCAGGTCTGGGCGTTCAAACGGCTGGGGCCGGCAATCGCTGGGGCGATTACACCTCGATGACGCTCGACCCGATCGACCAGTGCACCTTCTATTATACCAACGAGTATCTGAAGACGAATGGCGCCTTCAATTGGTCGACCCGGATCGCAAGCTACAAATTCCCATCATGCGTTTCGGCCGCGTCTGCTTACGGCACGGTTACCGGCACCATTACTTCGTCCGAGACCGGCACTCCGATCTCCGGAGTGACCGTCACCTTGAACAACGGATATGCGGGCGCGAGCGACGCGAACGGCGTCTACACGATCCTCGTGCCGGCGGGCAGCTATACGGCCACAGCCGCGGACGCCGACCGCAATTGCGCTACCGCGTCGCCTGCCTCGGCCACGGTCGCGCCGCAGGGTGGCGGCACCGTTACGCAGAACTTCGTCATGAGCGGCGGCTCGGATCTGGAGTTATCGGGCACTTCGACCTCGTGGCAGAATCCCGACACAGTCAGCTATACGATCGATGACTCCGACGGAAACGGGAATGGCGTCGTCAATCGCGCTGAATGCGCCAAACTGAACGTCGGCGTGAAGAACAACGGTTGCGCGAGCGAAAGCGCGATCTCAGCCACGCTTTCCACGAGCACACCGGGCGTAACGGTGGTTGATGGCAATGCAAGCTATCCCGACATGCCGATCGACGGGAGCGGCCTCAATTCGGTCCCATTCAGGATTTCAACCTCCGACACCTTTGTCTGCGGGACCGACATCGCGCTCTCGCTCCAGCTCACTTACGCGAGCGGCACCAAGACAGTTGCATTGACCGTGCCGAGCTGTGCGGGCGGCGCCAACCAGGCGATTCCGTCCACCTCGCTCACCACGAGCGACCTGACCCAGGCCGATCGGCTCGGCCGGGATGGAGTTCCGAGCACTTGTGCAGGGAAGACCAGCCCCGGCGGTGGTTTCGCAGGCACGAAATATTACAAGAAATTCACCTTCAGTAACACGAGTGGCGCGCCGCGTTGCTTCACTGTCACGATCAACGCCGCGCTCGGTGGCGCGGGCGACATCGAAAGTGCGGCCTACGATCAGGCCTACGATCCGGCGAACCTGAGCTTGAATTATCTCGGGGACAGCGGAGTCAGCGGCCTCGGGACAACCCTGGGAAGTGCGACCTACTCATTCACCGTCCCGGCGCAGCACAACTTCGTGGTTGTGGTGAATACGACCGGCACCACGACGTCATCGCAATTTAGCGGAACGGTCTCGGGATTTGTAAACAACACTGCGGGACCGGGTGCCTGCACCGGCGGTCCGTCGCCGTCGCCGACACCTGCCGCGTCCGCGACGCCGAGCCCAACGCCTGTGGCAAGTCCGACACCGACTCCAGTGCCGAGTCCCACCCCGACGCCAACTCCAGCGCCCAGCCCGACTCCGACACCCGTCCCGAGCCCGACGCCAACTCCGTCACCCACTCCGGCGCCTAACTTCTCACTCTCGATCAGTCCGTCTACCATCAGCGTGAACAAGAATGGCGGGACAGCGACTTACACCGTGTCCATTAACCGCACCGGTGGATTCAGCTCGCCGTTGACCATGTCGGTAAGCGGGCTCCCGGCTGGAATCACCGGGTCCTTCTCACCGAATCCTGCGAGCGGTTCGTCGAGCACGCTGACTGTGACGGTCGCACGAACTTCAGCCCACGGGACGTTCCCATTCACAGTAACCGCGACGGGCGGCAGCCCCTCGCTGAGCAGGACGGCCACCGCGACCGTGATCCACAGGTAAGTGAAACGGCCCGGACTTGCTCCGGGCGCGCCACCAGTGATCTTGAATGCCGGCGTGGAAATCCCGCGCCGGCATTTTCGTAATCGAATGAACATCCGCGGTACCGCCCTTATTTTTGCGGCCTGTGTTTTTTACACTTCGTGCGGCGAGAAGCCCGGGTCCGTCGCGGACAAGGACCAGAAGTTGTCGCAAGAGCGCGACTCAGCGGACGCGCAAAAGCGCGAGGAGGAAGAAGAGTCGAAACCGCACGAAGATCAGATCGCCGAGCACTGCGTCGCTTTTCTTCGCGCCACGAGAACGGTTCCGGCGCAATCCCCCAGCGCTGATTGCCCGGGTTGCTCCGCCGAGGGCACCGAGGTCCTGACATTTCAGCAGATGACGACGGACCGGATTGCGTGTTCGGCCGAGACGTGTGAGGTCGTCGTTACGATCCGGGCGGTGTTCAAGCCTGGCACAGGCCTAACGATCAACGGCGGACTGACCGCCTGGATTCCTCCCGACCAGCGAGAGGCCTACCTGAGCGGTCATGCGCCCGCCGGCGAACAGGCTTTTAAGGTCAGGATCATCTACAGGCGCAGCGCCGAAAGATGGCGCGCAATCGAGTTCGATAGGGCAGAGTCCTAGAATGAAATTCCCCACATATTCTGTCGCGACGTCCGCGCTCCTCGGGTTTCTTCTGCCAATGGCAATGGCGGAAACGGCTTCGGCCTCGGGATCGAGCGGGATCGAAGGCGTCATCATGGTTTCTCCGAGTCGTCCGGGGCCTATTCGAAAAGACCGGCCGAATGCAGCGCCCGCCCGTGACGTGACCTTCGCGGTTAAACGGGCGGATGTGAAAGTTGCTGCGTTCACTACGGATGGCGAGGGTCGTTTTCGCGTGGCGCTGCCCCCCGGTCGTTACATCGTGTTTCGGGAAGACGCGGGCTCCAGGATTGGCCGCTGGCAATTCGAAGCCGAGGTCGTCGCGGGTGAGATGATCAAGGTGACGTGGACCGCTGACAGCGGCATGCGGTAGATCAAAGAGCGAGCTCTACGTCGCGAAGCGCGGCGCTCCTTTGGAATCTCGTAAAACGGGGCGCCGCCCGTCCCTCGACATGACAAATCTCGCGACCTCGCTGAATCTGTTGGTCGATGGCTTTCGAAGAAAATCAGCTCCTCTTCGGCTCCGATCCGACTGAGCGCATCGTCGCGATCGAGCTGGGCGAGACTGGGACGGTAAAAGTTTACCGGCGAGAAAAAGGCGGCGAAATCGTCAGCGAGATCCAACCGTTTCATCCCTTTGTCTGGTGCGACTCCGATGTCGCCGACTTGAACATTGAGGCAGAGAAACTGGCAGGCGATCTTCGTTACGGCTGGCGGGTCAGCGTTAACAGCTGGAAGGAATTAATCGCGCTTCGGAACGGCCTGAAGAAGAGCGGCCGCAGCTTTTTCGCGCTGAGCGATCCGGTTCAGCATTACCTGACTCACACCGGCCGGACATTGTTCAAAGGACTTGGGCTTGACGAGCTGCGCCGGCTCCAGCTCGAGGTCCTGCCCTTGGCGGGAATCGACGATCCCGGCACCGGCGGTCACGTCATGAGCATCGCGCTGGCCGATAACACTGGGTGGGAAGAGCTGATCGTGGTGGACCCGGGGAGCGCCGAGGAGTCCGAAAAGGCCGCTTTGAAGCGCCTCACCGCCCTCATCAAGGAACGCGATCCGGACGTCATCGAGGGGCATAACCTCTTTCGATTCGACCTTCCGTTCCTGGTCGCGCGGGCGCGGAAAGCGAAAGTGAAGCTGGATTGGGGACGGAGTGACGGCTTCCTGCGTTCGCGCCCTTCTCGACTTCAGATCGCGGAAAAGACCATCGATTACCCGAAATTCACCGTCGAGGGGCGCCACTTCGTCGACACGTTTCTGCTCGCCCAATTTTACGATGTCGGGATGCGCAGCCTCTCCGGGTTCGAGCGGATCGACGTCGCCCAGCACTTCAGTCTTTGCGATTCCGCGGATGTCTCGGCCCTGGCCGGCAAGGAGCTCGAGCGCGAGTACAGCGCCGGCAGTGAGCGCTTTCGGAAACGCGCGATGTGTGCGGTCCGCGAGACGCGCGCCGTGGCGGAGCTCTTGAGTCCGAGCTATTTCATCCAGGCGCAGATCTTTCCCTACAACTACCAGGACGTGATCGTGCGCGGGAACGCGACCCGGATTAACGCGCTCTTCCTCCGCGAATACTATCGGCAACGAAATTCCATTCCGGAAATGCCGATGGTCCGCGGGTTCGAAGGCGGTTACACCGCGATCTTTTTCACTGGCGTCGCGCGGAACGTCTGGCACTGCGATATCGCCTCGCTCTATCCATCGATCATGCTCCAGTTCGATTGCTTTCCGGCGACGGACCAGCTCCAGATATTTCGGCATCTGTTGACCGATCTGCGCACGTTCCGGCTCGAAGCGAAGGCGAAGATGCGGGCAGCGAAAGAACGGGCCGAGCAGCAGCATTTCCATGCGCTCCAAAACACGTTCAAGATCCTGATCAACAGCTTCTACGGTTATCTGGGATTCGCCCAGGGCCACTTCGCGGATTTCGATGCCGCCGCGCGCGTCACCCAGATCGGGCGCGACTTATTGCAGAAGATGATCGACGCGCTGACAGAGCGTGGAGCGCAGGTCATCGAGGTGGATACCGACGGGATATATTTCGTCCCGCCGAACGACGCGAAATCCGAGGAGCTTCGGGGGGCTCTTGCCAAAGAATTGCCACCCGGAATTGAGGTCGAATTCGACGAGAAGTTCGAGGCGATGTTCAGCTACAAGGCGAAGAACTACGCGTTGCTGACCCACGAAGGCGAGGTGGTGGTCAAAGGCGGTGCGCTCAAGTCCCGCGGACTGGAAAAGTTTCAGCGCGTTTTTCTGGAGGAAATGATCAAGCGTCTCATGGAGGGGAAGCCCGAATTAGTTCCCGAACTGCGCGAGGAGTTCGAACGAAAAATCCGCGGCGGCGAGTGGAGCATCGAGATGCTGATGAAAACCGACACGCTTCAGGACTCGCTCGATAAATATCGGGCTAAGATCGGCGCCGGCGGTCGCAACCGGGCCGCGGCCTACGAGCTGGCCTTGGCGAGCGGGCGCAACTACAAGCCCGGCGAGCAGATCAGCTATTACATCAAAGCGACCCCGAAAAAAGTCGCCGCCTATGAAGCGGCGAAGCTTGCCAGCGAATTCGATCCGGCAAACCGCGACGAAAACGTCGATTACTACGTCGCGAAACTTGATGAGCTGGTAAAAAAATTCGCGACGGTCGCTCCGTCGCCAGAGCAGAAGACTCTCGAGCTCTGACCTGGCCTGGATGAAGGCGCCGAAGGTTTCAGTCCTGATCGCGACCTACAACTACAGCTCCGTCCTGCGCTACGCGGTCGCCTGTGCGCTCCGCCAGTCCTTTGGCGATTTCGAAGTGATCGTAGCCGGCGATTGTTGCACGGACGATTCCGAGGCGGTTGTCCGTTCCTTCAACGATCCGCGAGTCCGATGGTTCAATCTGCCGGAAAACTCGGGGAGCAAATCGGTCCCGCTCAACGCGGGTCTTAAGATAGCCCGCGGTGAGTACATCGCTTATCTGGCCCACGATGATTTATGGCACGTCGACCATCTCAAGGAGGTGGTGGAGGCAATCGAGCGAACCGGCGCCGATCTAGCCTATTCAGTGGCGGTCTATATTCCTCCGGACGGCGAGACAGAGCGGCCTGTCTCTGGCGTTTTTCCAGGCCAGTTCCGGGCGGGGTACGACCTGGTTCATTCGAGTGTCGTTCATCGCAAAGCGATCCTCGAGCGCATCGGCGACTGGCCGGATTACCGGACCACTAAGATTTCGGGAGATCACCAATTTTGGATCAACGTGGCGGAAAGCGGGGTCCGAAACGTGAGCGTCCCGAGAGTCACAGTTTGGAAATTCAACGCCAGCAGCCGTCCGGGTTGTTATCTCGATCAACGCTGCGACGAGCAGGCGCGCTATTTCAAGATGCTCGAAGGCGATCCGGGGCTCGGGGAGAAGGAATTAATCGAGGCTTTGCGCTCGGCGATGATTCACGGCGTGAGTCCCTTGGAGATACGCAAGGTTGGCCGAGACGCGCCGCCGGGCGGACACATTCACCGGCTGCGGCAGATCCGCGGCCTGGAACCGGCCGAGCCCATGGAGCTCCTGCCCGTTGAGGTGGATGAGGGAATGTTTGGGATCAAACCGGTTGTGACGATCCCGCCCACGCTTCAGGCCGGCGAAGTCCTTGAATTCGAGGTGCGAATCGAGAACCGCTCGGACTTCCAGCTGTCCAGTAACGAGCCGTATCCGGTCCAGTTCGCTTACCATTGGCTTCATCCGGACGGCGGTGTCGCCGTTTACGACGGTCGTCGTTCCCAATTGATTCCTCCGCTGCCGCGCCGCACGGCTCGCCACTATTTTGTTCGTGTCGAGGTGCCCGACAAGCCCGGGTCCTACCAACTCCAACTGGCGCTCGTGCAGGAGAAAGCGCGCTGGTTCGACCGGAAACCGTCCGACAGCCTTTATCAGATCGAAGTGCAATCCTCGCGCGCTGGAGCAGGACAGGAGTGACGCACTTGTCGCGAGGCACTCACTAATCTATTGAGAGGAATGGCTGCCGAACCTACCCCAGAACCTGCCACCGTAACTTCCTCCGGCGAACCTTTGGCACCCTTGCTTCACGGGGTGACCTTCCGGCGCGTGCCTCTGCATCTCGATGACCGCGGCAGTGTCTGCGAGATGTTCGACGTGCGTTGGAACTGGCACCCGGACCCGCTTGTTTTCGTTTACTGCTTCACGATCCGGCCCGGAAAGGTAAAGGGCTGGGGGCTGCACAAGGAACACCAGGATCGTTATTTCGTGCTCGTTGGGGAGCTGGAAGTCGTCATGTACGATGTCCGGCCGGATTCACCTACCCATGGCCGCATTTTCCGCGTGGTATTGTCCGAGTTCGATCGGCGACTCATGAATATTCCGGCCAATGTCTGGCATGCCAATCGCAACATTGGAAATAAGGACACGGTCGTGGTGAATTTTCCGACCAAACCCTACGATCACGCGCACCCGGACAAATATCGCTTGCCCATCGATACCGACCAGATCCCCTACAAATTCGACGGCGCCTCGGGTTGGTGATTTTAGTCCTTGGCAGGCCGTTCCCGCGCGATCAGTCGGAAGTAGTTTTAGGTGTGTCGATTGATTTTACCGGTGGCAGGATCGCTTTGAACGTCGTCCCGTAAATCTCCCAGACGGTCAGGAAGACGCCGCAGACAATGGGCCCGACGATGAATCCGATCGGGCCAAAGAGATACAACCCGCCGAGTGTGCCGATGAGAATGAGCAGGTCGGGCATTTTTGCATCTTTGCCGACAAGGGCGGGCCGAAGAACATTGTCGATTGTTCCCACGACCGCCGCGCACCACGCAAGAAGCAGGGTTGCAGTGAGAGTTTGGCCAGTCGCAAAAAGGTAGATCACGGCCGGTACCCAAACGAGGGCAGCGCCGATCCCAGGCACAATCGACAGGATGGCCATGATTGTTCCCCAGAAGGCCGAGCCGTCGATCCCCGCGATCCAAAAGGCAAAGCCTGCCAGGGCGCCCTGGATGATCCCAATAACGAGCGTGCCTTTGATCGTGGCCCGGGTGACCGAGGTGAGCCGCTCGAGCAATAACTCCTCGTCTTTGGAGTCGAGAGGCATGTAATAGAAAATCCGATCGATGATCTTTCGGCCGTCTCGAAAGAAGAAAAACATCGCGTAGATCATCACGAACAGGTTCAGCAGAAAGGCGGCGGTGCCCGCGGTGAACTGGGTCGCGCCGGAGACGAGGAAGGCACCGGTCGCTTTCGCGGCCTTGCCCATGGTCTCGAGGATCTGGGTCTGGGCCGGGACGTAGGGCGCCAGGGCCGGGAACCGCTGGACCAGCCAATCATGAAGATTAAAAGTGCTGGCGGCGCCGAAATGTTCCTGGACCCACGGGATCGCCTGGTCGCTCACGTTGATCGCCTGGGTGACGACAACACCAACAAAGGCGCTCACCGGTCCTGCCACCAGGATGAACAGGATGATCAGGGTCAGCGTGGCAGCCAGGGAGGCGCGTCCTTTCACCAGCCGCTTGACCCAGCTATAAAGCGGCCGACTCAACCCAGCGAGCATGGCGCCAAGAAGGAGCGGTTTTAGGAACGGCCAGGTGACCGCGAGAAACAACAGCGAAACCCCGGCCACCAACAACAGAACGAACGCCGTTCGGAAACTCGTCGCGGAAATGTTGGGGCGTTCCATGACCGTATTATGTGCGTTGTAGCGTCCGCTGTCCTCAGCGGATTCGATCCGCAGATTTCACAGAGAACAAAAGACTAATTTGTCACTGAATCGCATGCTTTCTGAAAAGCCGGCGTGAATTTGCGCATGGTGCCTCGCGCCTGGCAGGCATGACCCTCTACCGCTCGTATGGAATGTCAGGACGCGGTGTGTGCGGCACGAACTTGTTTTCCAGATAACGCAATTGGACGCTGGCGCCGGCGATCCGCATCCAGTTGATAAACTGTCGGAAAGTAAACTTATCTTCCGCGGAGAGCGCCTCGAACTCAGCTCTGAGAACTTCCGGAATTGAGTTGCCTCCTCCGATTACACTGCTCAATAAAGCGTCGACCTTGGCCTTCGTCAGTGGATCCGTTTCGCGCCACGCATCCAGGATCAGCGATGCCTTCTCGGTGGAGCTTGCTCGGACATCGTTTGGGTTTGGCGTGGGACGCGGTAGGGCCGCGAGCTTTTCAAGCGTGGGCGTAAGCTCGCGTAAATCTGCGCGCCAGACCGCTTCGAGGAGCGCGGTACCGCGCGGGGCGCCTCCCTCAGCCGAAAGTCTTTCCCGCAGTAGCTCGGCTAACTGCGGCCGCAATTCAGCATGTCTGGCTGCGATTGAGGCGGCCGCAATGAGGGGACGATTGTCCTGTGCGAAGCGCCCAATATTATCCTGCTTTGCCAATTCGAAGAGCTCGGAAAAAGCGACAACTGCGTCGTGAAAACCGAGCTTTTCCATGGCTTCCATTCCATCAAAAACGATGGCTCGAAGTTCGCCCTGCTGCTTTCGAAGTTTTTCGCGGTTTGCCTTCCGTTCTTTTTCTTTCGCGGTGCTTGCCGGATCCGATTGATCGATATCGATTTCTTCCGACTGGTCCTGTCTTTCCGCCTCTTCCGCCTCATCGAGCTTGGCCGATGCCGCCAATCCCTCATGCATTACCGCAAGGAGTGCGTCGTCGATCTCCGGATCCGGGTATCGAAGGGGATCGGAAATCGGCACGAGAGTCTCCATAATTGCGCCATGTAGATACTGGCGCTGTGGGTTCCGGAGGATTTGCGCGAGTCGCACGACCCAACGCTTCCGCTCGGAAGCATTGCCCGCATCAGGCGGCGGCGTAGTGTGAAGGTACTTCGCGTCATCGTCGCGCTCGATGTAGCGCCCGACGGTGGGCATTGGAAAGCGACGTTGAATTCCACTGCGTTCGATCAATCTACGGAGGAGTAGTTCGGAAAAATCGGCGTAGGCCTCCTTGTTTCCTTTGGCCACGCATGCTCCGCATGGCCCGTCATCCCGGTTTGTGAGGACGCCGCTGATGATGGTCCCACCCGGCTCAATCCAGAAGCGCGTGGGGCAATCTTTGAATGTTGACGCCTCCTCCCATCCAGCAGGATTCGTTTTGTCGCTAAACCTGATGTGCCCGAGCCACCAAAGTATTTCGTAGGTCTGCTGGGCCACGAGCCGACGCATCGGATAAGTGTCGGTCTTGTTTACCGCTTGTTCGATTTCACCCGCTGAGGCTTCACCGCTGATCTCTAGTTCTGAAATCAGCAACTGGGATTCGTACCCGTCGTATTTGAGAATAATAACGCCGTGCCGGACCGGAGCATAATGGCCACCCCCGATCCATCGTAAGCCGATCTCACCTTTCTTTGGCGGTTTTGCGGACGGGTCGTCGATCTTTAAATCTGCTCGCGGGTCGGTGTTGTCCGAGACAAACCCTAGTGCCGCCTCCGCCGGTGGCATCTCCCATAAACGATCGAGTGGCGATGGCTTCATTGCCTCCTTAAAATCAGCCTTCTCTTGCGGCGGCAATTTCTGACCGGTGATGATTTCTACTAATTCCTGGTCGGTTTTCTCCTTGAGCGATGTTGATTCGGTAGGAGTTGGCGAAGGCGACTTGGCTTGTGAGAGCACGGCCGCAAGAAGAACGGCAACCAGAGAAAACAGCGAGCGCGACTGCACGGTGCGACGGGCTTCGACTAGTGGCGGCATGTTACGCTTTGCACGGCGAAGCGGCTACAGAAGAATCTGCGTGAATCTGCGGGTAACTACTTGTTTGCCTGGCAAAGGCATGAAGTCGCGATTTTGAGATCGGCTTTGGCCCATATCTTTTGGAACTTTGCGTCGAGGGCCGCTGCTTCTTCTTCGTTTTTCTTCTGCTGGCGGAGGCTGTCGGCCAGTCCATAGAGCGACCAGCCGTTGTCGGGTAAACGGGCGAGATCGTCGCGATAAACGCGCTCAGCTTCGGCGTGCCTGCCGGCCTTCATGAGAACGGCGCCTAACGAGTGACGGATGGGGATCATCCAGGCCGGCGGCTCGTCGTATTTCAGACCGTCTTCTTCTTTCACCGCCGTCTCTAATTCCGCGATGCCGGCGTCGATCTGTTTCTCCGCGACGAGGATCTCGCCTTCGAGCATGTGGCTCGCCAGGGAAATGACTGCGGCGGCGGTGTTGTTACCGATCTGGGTCTCTTTCGGGACTAGCTTGGCGCCTTCCACGAACAGCTTCTGTTCTTTGCGCGCTTTTTGGGTGTCCCCTTTCGCCGCGTAAGCGGTCGCGCGCGCGGCGTGGTGGAAAGCGCGGACGAACGGCATTTTTGCCGGATATTCCTTTGGCTCGGCCAGAATTTCGTCCCACCGTCCAAACCGCACCAGGACTTCAAGCGGAACCGCCACGAAACCATCGGCGAATTCCGGACTTTCCTTAACGAACTTCGCCGGTAGCTCGGCGACCATGGCCCGGACGTGCTTCATGGCGAGCTCGCGCTGCCCGGTCATGAGAGCGCCGTAGGCGAGCATGTGGCGATTGTGCGCCGCGTAAACCGGGAGAAGGCCAGTCGGCGGGCCGACAATCTTGCGGTAGCCCTTGTCAGCCACGATCGCTTTTTCGTTCGTCTCGATCGCCTGCTGCCAGCGCCCGCGCCGGATGTCGATGTGCGAAGGCATGTGGACATTGTGGGCGAGACCGGGCTGCAGAGTTCGGAGGCGGTCGGCCGCCTCATCGGCGCGCTCCGGGTTCCGGGACGCTTCCACAGCGTGAATGTAGAGATGGTTCGCGAATGGATGGTTCTGGTTCAGTTTCATGAGCGCATCGAGAGTGGCCAGAATCTCATCCGTCCCTGGGTTCGGCTGGCCATCGGGCGTCCATTGGTCCCAGGGACGAAGGTCCATCATGGATTCGGCGAACAAAGCGCCGGCATCAGGATCGTCCGGGAATTGTTTCCAAACCTCCCGCATGGCGGCTGCGTAGGCCTCGTCGAGGGGCTTGCGGTCTTCGGGCTGCGGATTCGCGTAACGACGGCTGAGCGCGTCGATCAAAGCTTTCTCGATGGGCGACGCTTTCTCCGCGTTCCTTTGCGCTAACTGCAACGCTTTCCAGGCGGCTTCCGCGGCGGGCGGCGGGACGAGCGGGAAATTGATGTGCGGCCCATTGGCTAGCGCAACTCCCCAATGCGCCATGGCGCATTGCGGATCGACCTTGGCGGCTGCCTGGAAAGCGCGGATAGCGGCGCCATGGTTGAAGCCGTGATAAAAGCCCAGACCCTGGTTGAAGTAGCGCTCCGCGGCAGGCACGGACGTGGTGATCTTCCGCGAATAAGATCCAAGTCCATCGAAAACAGGTTCCTTCGCTGACGCGATTCCGGCGGATGCTAAAAGCGCAATCGTTCCGGAAAGAAATCCAAAAAGGCGAAGTGATTTCATGGCGCGAGATTAACGGAATCCAATTCGCCAAAGCAAGCCGGCTCCATTCAAGGAGAACCGCGCACAATCGCTGCCTAACGACTGGTAACGGCTCTGATCGCAGAGCTTTCAGCGAAGCGCGTTACTCGTATCGGAGGGAGCTGACCGGGTCGACATTCGTTGCCCGGCGGGCGGGGAGGTAGCCAGCGAGGAGGGCGATGGCGATGAGGCAAAGTGGGACGGCAACGAAAGTGAAAGGGTCATGCGCGGTGATACCGAAGAGCATGGAGGCCAGGAACCGGGTCAGGAAAAAGGCGGCGATGATTCCGGCGACGATACCAAAGGCGGCGAGCTTGAACGTGCGGCCGAGAATGAGCTGAAGAATGTTGGCGCGAGTCGCGCCGAGCGCCATCCGGATGCCGATCTCTTTGTAACGTTGAGTGACGAGATACGCGATGACGCCGTAGATACCGAGGCAGGCAAGGGTCAGCGCGAAGATGGAGAAGACGGCGATGAGCCAGGTGCGGAAACGCGGTTGGGCAACGGAATCGTCGATGAGCGATTGCATGGTGTTGATGCGCACGACCAGATTCGGATCGAGCCGGTTAACGGTCCCGCGGAGAAGCGGAGCGACGCTCGCAGGAGCGCTCGAGCGCACGACGAAATTGAGCTGGCGCCCGACGAACGTCATCGCGCCGGCCGGAACCTGCGGGTAGGGGACGTAGATCTCTGCATCGGGCGCGACGTCGAGACCGCTATGTTTGATGCTGCCGCAGACAGCGACGATCGAGAGCCAATCGCGGCCATACCGGATCCGTTTGCCGAGCGGGCTTTCGTTTGGCCAGAAGCGTTGCGCAAAGACTTCGTTCACAATTGTGACGAGGGGCCCGGCTTCGTTGTCCTGTTCCGTGAAGTCTCGGCCTTGTTTCAAGGGAATCTGGAGGGCGGCTAAATAACCGGGGCTGACGGGCCGAATCTGGGCGTTGTATTGCACGCCGGCCGCGGCCGGCTGGCCTTCGACTTCGTAGCTGTTGCCCCAACTGTTTCCGCCGAACGGGAGATGAGTGACTACACCGGCGGAATCGACACCGGGTAGCGCGCGCACGGCGGCGAGCGCCTCGTGATAAAAGCGGACCATCTGGGTCGACTCGGGGTAGCGGTCCTGCATGAGAGCGGTATCGGCGACAACGAGATTTTGCGGCCGGAATCCGGGATCCGCGTTAATGAGCGCGACGAAGCTGCGCAACATGAGGGCGCAGCCAACAAGCAGCACGCAGGCAAATGCTACTTCCGCAAAAACGAGGGCGCGCCGAGTCCGTTCCGCGCCGGCGCTGCTGCTGGAGCGGGTCGCTCCCTTCAACGCGTCCTGGAGATTCGTACGAGATGCGGCAAAGGCCGGGCCGAGGCCGAACAGAATTCCGGATGCGGCGGAAACCAGGAGGACGAAGCCAAGCGCCCAACCGTCGAGCCGCGCATGGATGAGCTGCGGGAAATTGTCCGCGGCGAAATGCTTGAGGAGGTCGAGCCCCCACGCGGCGATCCCGATACCAAAGGCGCCGCCGATGCAGGTGAGAAGCGCGGCTTCGGTCAGCAATTGCGCGATCAGGCGCGGGCGACTCGCACCCATTGCGCTGCGGATCGCCATCTCCGATTGGCGTGAGCTGGCCCGCGCCAGCATCAGATTCGCCACGTTCGCGCACGCGATCAGAAGGAGGAAGGTCACCGCGCCGAGCAACACAAGCAACGGCCGGCGCAGGTCTCCCGATATCATTTCTTTGAGGCTGACCGCGTAGAACCGGCGGACGGTGTCGTCGTCCGGCGGGTTGACCCGGGTCCCTAGCACGTCGATCTCCGCTTTCAAACGTTCGGGTGTGACCCCCGGTTTTAAGCGACCGACGACACGGAGCATATGAGCGTCGGGGTTCTCCTGGTAAATGCCGCCGTCCAGCGCCGCCGGGACCCACAGTTTTATTTCGCGCCGCGGAAAGTCGAAGTTTTCCGGCATGACGCCCACGACCGTGTAGGGCTTGCCATTCATCGTGACGCTTTGGCCGAGGACATCAGCGCGGCTGGCAAATTTATCCCGCCAAAAGGAGTGGCTGAGAATGACAACGCGGTCCTGGCCGGTCCTGGCCTCCGTGTCCAGGAAAACGCGGCCGAGAGCTGGCGCCGCGCGAAGCGTTTGGAAAAAGGATTGGGTTACGAATTGCCCAATGGCCAGCTCGGGCTCGCCGCGGTCGGTGATGGTGAAACCGGAACCCGTCATGGCGGCGAGATTCTCGAAAAGCTGACTTTGTTGGCTCCAGACGGTGTATTCGCGGGTGGAAAAAGAGACCCGCTTTTCCTGCGGCAAATCCTGCCAGAGCATGACGAGCCGGTCTGCTTCCGGAAACGGCGGCCCATTCAGCAGAACCGAATTCACAATTGTGAACATGAGGGCGGTGCTCCCGATCCCAAGCGCGAGCACGACCGCGACCGTTAGTGAAAAGACGGGCGCTTTGCGGAGTGTGCGAAACGCATAGCGGATGTCCTGCAACCGCGTTTCGATAGCATGTCCGGTCCGTCCGTCGCGAACGAGCTCTTTGATCTGCTCGGCCCCGCCGAGCTCGACCAGTGCGGCACGGCGCGCATCCCTTTGGGCGAGTCCCTCCCGGATTTTGCGCTCAGTAGAGAGATCGACGTAGGACGTCATTTCGTCCCGTAAATCCTCTTCCACTTTTCGGCGCCGCGTCAGGTTACGGATGAAGGAGGAAATGCGCATGGCCAGGGGGGTTATTCGTAGCGGAGTGCAATGACCGGATTCACGCGCGTGGCCCGCCGCGCGGGGATGTAGTTCGCAATCAAGGCGACACCCGCCAGCACAGCGGAGACACCGGCGAACGTTGGGAGATCCGTTGCTGTCACCCCGAACAACAGACTGGCCATGACCCGGGTCAGGATCAGAGAGGCTGCGATCCCGATCCCAATGCCTAGGACCGTGAGCATCATCCCATTGCCCACGACGAGCTTCATGATGTCGCTTCTCGTCGCGCCCAGGGCCATCCGGATCCCGACCTCGTGGGTGCGTTGGGTCGCGGAATAGTTCATCACGCCATAAAGACCGACGGACGCCAGGACCAGCGCGACACCGGCAAAGATGGAGAGCAACAGCGTGTTGAAGCGCGGTCGCGCAATCGATTTTGCGATGACCTGTTCCATCGTGCGCACCTCTGAGATGGGCTGCTCCGGATCAAGGCCGCGAATTTCCTTTTGCACGGCGGTGGTCAAGCGGGAAGCGTTGCCCGTCGCGCGAATGACGAGCGCCATTCCTGAATACGGTTCGCGCGGGTGCGACCAATAGATGGCCGGTTCGGGTTCCTTGGTCAGCGCGCCTTCACGGATATCGCCGACGACCCCTACGATCTCGTCCGGACCGCTGCCGTCCCACATTACCTCGAGCTGCTTCCCAAGCGGATCGGTATTTGGGAAATACCTTTTCGCCAGGGTTTCGTTGATTAGCAGGACGCGCGTCTCCTTGACGTCGCGCTCATCGAGCAACCGTCCTTTTAGCAATGGAATGCCCATTGCCTGGAAATAAGCGGGAGTGACTACCCGCACCTCGACCCCAGGCTCCTGTCCCGCAGCGAGCGACGGTTGGCCGGGGATTTTGAAACTATCGCGCGAGGTGAGACCGGTGAGAGGCAGGTAACTGATGGCGCCGACAGCCTGCACGCCGGGAATGGTGGCGATACGCTCCTGCGCGTGCTTGAAGAAATCGACGATCTGGTGCGGCTCGGGATATTTCTTTCCCGGCAACTGCGCCCGCATGGTGAGGACATTCTCGGCCTGGAAGCCGGTGTTGACCGATTGCAGCCGGGCGAAGCTCCGAATCATCAGGCCGGCGCCGATCAGTAAGACAAGGGCAAGGGAGACTTCGGCGACAACGAAGGCGTTGCGGAGCGTTCCGGTGCGTCCGCTGGTAGAACCACGACCGCCTTCCTTGAGTGCGTCGTTGAGGTCGGGCCGTGAAGCCTGAAGCGCGGGAACGAGACCGAAGAGCAAACCGGTGATGAGCGAAACGGCAAACGTGAACGCCAGAACACCGAGATCGACGCTGATCTCATTCAGGCGTGGGATGTTGTCCGGGCCAAAGGCGATCAGAAGACGGATACCCCAGACGGCGAGGAGCACGCCGAGTGCGCCGCCCATCAGGGCGAGCAAAACGCTTTCGGTCATCATTTGCCGGAGCAGCCGCGCCCGGCCCGCCCCGAGCGCGGCCCTGAGGGCCAGCTCTTTTTGTCGCGCGGCGGCGCGCGACAACAGCAAGTTGGCGACGTTCGCGCAAGCGATGAGCAAGACGAACGCGACTGCGGCGAGCAGCACGATCAGGATCGGGCGGATCTCGCCAACGATTTGTTCGTGCATCGGCACGACGTTAATTCCCCAGTTGATGTTCTTGGTCGGATACGCTTGCTCGAGCTGCTTTGCGATTCCGGCCAGCTCACCTTGCGCCTGTTGCACGCTCACCCCGGGCTTGAGGCGCGCCACGGCGCGGAGAAAGCGACCCGTTGTTTCGCGGTAATTAACGGCCGGATCGAGCGCCAGGGGCGCCCAGGCTTTGACCTGGTTGTCCAGGAAATGGAAGCCAGGCGGCATCACGCCGACGATCGTGCGCTGCCGTCCGTTAACGGTGGCCTGTTTGCCGACGATCTGGGGATCCGAACCGAACCGCGTTTGCCACACTTCGTGACTTAGAATGATGACGAGCTCATTGCCGGTCTTGTCTTCCTGGGGCAGGAACGCACGGCCCATCACGGGTTGCACGCCGAGGGTGGAAAAGAACCCCGCACTGACAAATTGCGCTTTGATTTCTTCCGGTTCGCCGCTGCCGCCGGTGAGATTGGCGCGCAGGTCCCAAACCGCCGCCATATGCTCGAACGAGCCGCTTTGTTTCTCCCAGTCGAGGAAGTTTCCCGGCGAGATGACGTTCTGCTGGTTTCCTCCGGTGAGACTTTTTTCCCAAAGCATGACAATGCGTTCCGGATTGCCGTAGGCCAGCGAACGCAGCAGGACGCCGTTAATGACGCTGAAGATCGCGGTATTGGCTCCGATGCCGAGCGCGAGGGCGATGACCGCCGTCAGGGTGAAACCGGGCTTTTTCAGCAGGGAGCGCAAGCCGTAGCGAATATCCTGGACGAATGTTTCCATCGCGAAGCCCATCCGTCCCTCGCGCACGTTTTCTTTCACCTGTTCAACCCCGCCGACCTCCACCATGGCCGCGCGGCGCGCTTCTTTTTCGTTCATGCCTTCGTTCATTTTTTTCTCCGTTAATAGCTCCACATAGGTGCCGACTTCTTCCGTCAGCTCGCGGTCGACCTGAATCCGGCGCGTCGTGTTGCGCAG
Organism: Chthoniobacterales bacterium; assembly: GCA_035536995.1. Taxonomy (GTDB): domain Bacteria; phylum Verrucomicrobiota; class Verrucomicrobiia; order Chthoniobacterales; family UBA10450; genus AV80. Next base: position 25,829 of record DATLNB010000001.1, read on the forward strand.
CAGGCTTCCGCCCTTGGAAAACAGGGTCATTTGGTTCAGGTCGCCCGGAGAGCGCTGCCGATGGCGAGCGAGATCCGTTGCCAATCTTCCGTCTCAGTCTCGAGCTGGCGCCGGCCGGCTCTTGTCAGGCTGTAAAATTTTGCGCGCCGATTGTTTTCGGATTCTCCCCATTCGGCCTTAAGCCACCCTGCTTCTTCCATTCGGTGAAGCGCCGGGAAAAGCGATCCGGGCTTCACGTCGAAGGTGCCCTTCGTGATTTGGTTGATACGGGTGGAGACGCCGAGGCCGTGAAGCGGCTGGGCGGAAAGGGCTTTCAAGACAAGGAGATCGAGAGTTCCCTGGAGAAGGTCGGCTGTGAAATCGTCGTCGCGGTTACTCATATAGATATTCTGTATGAAGCGATATTGACAGGCTCATATAGAATGTCAATAGGAGAACGTCGCAGCGTTCGTGATTTGTTTAAGGATTGTTCGAAAACAGGAAATTCATGATCCTGCTCCTGATCTTTTGGGGATCAGATCGGCGCAAAGATCATGAGCATGAGCATGAGCATGAGCATGAGCAGGAGCAGGAGGGAAGATGAACGCGGGAGTGACCGCTACCGGACCGGGCGGGCGAAGGGGCGCACCCGGCCGAGGAGCTGTTTCGGGAGGGAACAGAAAGCCGGCGAGATCGGGCATCCGGCGTCTCGAAGCGCCGCGGCGATCCAGGTATTGCAGGTGTTGAATGCCGAATAGGTGCCTCGAGCCCGGAACCAGCCGCCTCCCAGCGGAATCGGCCGGCCGTCCCGGTCCAAGGCGTGGGTTCGGTGGACGTGCTGACAAAGGCGGGCGAAACCGGCCGGTTCCAGGTCTACCGCGAGAACCGTAAATTTATGGTCCGAATACTTGGCGTTAACGGACTGATTAAATCCATCAACCAGAAGCACCGTTCGTTTTGACCCGCCAAGGGCTTTAAGAGCGATGGCTGCGGTCAGCGGTTTCCGATACCCGTCATCGTCACCCCATCCCACCTCTATATATTTAGAGCTGCCATAATGCTTATGCGCCGGCCAGATGCCGCTCGGGATATCGCTGCGTTTCACGGTCAGGCCGGTGTGTAGGCTCCCATGGTGGACGACGTAAACAGTTTTTCTGTCGGGTTGAGCCGATTCCTGCGAATTCCGGTTTTTTGTTGTGGCGCAGGCTCCGGTCAAAAGGGCCAGGAACAGGCAACCCGCTGAAAATAAGGCCGATGCGAACGCGGAAGCCGAATCCTGCGTGGAGCGAGCCGCGGCTACAGCGGCTTGCGGGTAGGGGATTAGGGGAAGCGGCCGGACCGCAACCTGCTGGGTTTCGGAATACAACTTCAAATCATTTACTTTTTTTGTGAAAAAAATCTCGAGAAATCGTTTGCGAACCCTGCCATTCAAGTCCATAGGGAGCGCTCCAGTGCGAAAAATTACTCTCCTTCTGACCGTCGTCTCGGCTCTGTTCATCACCTTCTCGGCCTCTGCGGCCCGGACTGAAAGCCTCAGCTTCAAACCGCAGTTTGTCTTCAAAGACGGTAACGGCAAGACAGTCTCCGCGCCGATCGTAGAAGATTATCAGAAAAAGAAGCTCGTTTTTCCTGCCGCCAAGATCGATCCCAAGCTTGACCCGAAACTGATGCGGGCAGCCTCGATCGCCCAGGAGCGGGCCCACGCCCATTCCAAGTCGCGCTGCTGGCGTTACGTCAAGGACGCTCTGCTCGCCTCGGGCGTGATCGACTCGCGGCCCAAGACAGCCCTCGCCAAACAGGCGGCGACTGAGCTGGTCCACGATTACGGCTTTAAGAAACTCCCGATCCGCGATCCGTTCGCTGCTCCGGTGGGTTCGGTTCTGGTCTACAATGCCCGCGGTGCTGCCGGCCATGTCGAAATCCGGACGAAGACCGGTTTCGTTAGTGATTTCAAGTCAAAGACTCCTTCAAAACGGGCGCTCATCGGCGTGTTCGCGAAGGGATAGTCCATCGCAATAAAATTTGGGAAGAGGGACGGCTGATGGCCGTCCCTTTTTCTGTACGGCGACCTCGGGTTCTTCAACCGCGCCCGTGCGGTGCCCTCAAATCCAGCGCCGGCCCGATGGGCACAATCCGCGTCGGATTGATGTCGTCGTGGGTGAAATAGTAGTGCCGCTTGATGTGGTCGAAATTCACTGTCTCGGCCACCGCGTCGTGCTGATAAAGATCGCGCAGATAGGGCCAGAGGTTGGGGTAATCGACGATCCGCCGGAGGTTGCATTTGAAGTGGCCGTGATAAACCGCGTCAAACCGGATCAGGGTCGGGAAGAGCCGCCAGTCACTTTCTGTCATTCGATCGCCAAACAGGTAGCGGCCCTTTCCGAGACGCGCGTCAAGCTCGTCGAGGGTTTCGAATAATCGGTTCGCGGCGCGTTCGTACGGCATCTGCCGGGTTGCGAATCCCGCGAGGTAAACGCCATTGTTCACCCGGTCGTAAATCGTCTTGTTCAGCACGTCGATTTCGCCGGCCAAATCCTCAGGGACGAAATCGTAATCGTTTTGAGCGAGATCGCCGAACTCACGGTTGAACATCCGGAGCAGATCGTCATCCGAGTTGCTCACGATCCGCTTCGTTTTTGTGTCCCACAACACCGGCACAGTGACGCGGCCGTGATACGCAGGATCGGTTGCGCGATACGCCTCGCTGAGGAATTGGAAGTTGTTGATCGGATCCTTGGAATGCCCCGGTCCTTCGCGAAAGGCCCAGCCGCTCTCATCGCGAACCGGATCGACAACGGTCATTGCGATCACGTCTTCCAGTCCCTTGAGCCGCCGCATGATGATCGTGCGATGAGCCCAGGGGCAGGCCAGTGAAACATAAAGATGGTAGCGGCCACGCTCCGGTTTGTAGGGCGTGGAACCGTCCGATTTTATCCAATCCCGAAAGGCATCTTCCTGCCGCTGGAAGGCGCCGGTTTTGGTTTGTTCATCTGGGAACTGGGCCATGATGGAGATCAGCAGTACGGCTTACCCGCCCGTTTCGCAACGCAGTTCGGCGGCGGCTTTTTTTGTCCAGTTTTTGTTGTGGTTTCTTGAAATTTTAGCTTGTTGAGCTGCAGAAACCGTAAACGCAAAAAATCTTTAGAATCGACTCCAAAAAGGCTTGTAACGCTGGTACGGCCCTTGCATACACAGCACGCGTGCAACGCTTTTTCATTCTCGCTTTCCTGTCTCTCATCGGCCTCTTAAGTACCACGATCAGCGCCCGATCTGAAGGCCTTACGCGGTCACGGAGCCGCTTCTATTACCAGAATTTTGACGGCAGCGTCGGGTCTGCGCGGATCATGCGCCATTACTGGCGGGTGCCGGTGGTTCGTCCTGACGCCCCGGTCGATGGGCGGCTCGATCCCCGCCTCAGCAAGGCCGCCACGATCGCGCAGGAACGCGCTAACGCCCGCTCCAAGTCGCGTTGCTGGCAATACGTTAAAACCGCGCTTGTTGAAGCCGGTGTGGTCGATTCTTATCCCAAATCGAATTACGCGACCCAGGCCGGTGACGAGCTGGTGCGCAACTACGGCTTTAAACGCCTCCCGATCCGCGATCAGTTCGCGGCTCCTGTTGGCTCAGTGCTGGTTTTCGGCCATGGAACCCAGGGTCACGTCGTTATTCGGACGAAGACCGGCTTTGTCAGCGACTACTGGACGAAGAATCGCTGCAAGTATCCGCTCGTCGCGGTTTACGGGAAGTTTTCTTCCTAGTTAGCCAACGCGGTTCACCGCAGATACACCATCCCTACGTGATCGATGAAGGCATCGATCCAATCCCGCCGAATCTCTTCCTGCGCCTGGGCGATGGTCATTTTGCCTGACCGGACCTTGGCAAGGAGCACCTCCGCGAGAAGCTCTTTCCGATCGGGTCCATAAGGTTTCGCTCGCAGACTCTGAGGCCACAAATTGTCGACCGTGGCCGCGCCACCGAGCTCTGGCGGGATGAGGTGGTCGATTTTGAATTCAGCCCGCCGCGCCCAGGGGAGGCGATAACGCTTGAAGAGTTTCTGCTCTATCGCGGGCGTAACTCCGCCTCGATCTTCTTCGGTCGCGGCGACTCTCCCTGGCGTTAACTTCGGATTCGGCAGGAGCGGGCTCTGGGCATGGCCAGGCGCGGCGGCCGTAAGAATGGTCGCGGCGAGGGCGAGGAACAGCTTCACGCCCTCTTATCGTAAGCCGCCGGGGCGGCAGATGCCGCCGGCCTATTTGAGGAGAAACTCCCGCATGAACTGGACGGTGCTGTAGAACTGGAAATCCGCGTTCTTCTTCTTCGCGAACCCGTGCCCTTCGTCTTTCGCCATGAGGAACCAGACGGGCGTATTTTGTTTTTTCAACGTTGCCACGATCTGCTCGGCTTCCGTCTTGGGCACGCGAGGATCATTCGCTCCCTGGACAACAAAGAGCGGTTTCGTGATTTTCTCCGCGTTGTTCAACGCAGCGATTTTCTCGAGAAACTCCGCCATTTTCGGGTCGCGCTCGTCCCCATACTCGACCCGCCGCAAATCGCGCCGATAACTTTCCGTATTTTTCAGGAACGTGACCAGGTTCGAGATGCCCACCACATCGAGTGCGCAACGGATCCGGTCCGCGTAATTCCAAGCCACCTGCAGGGTCATGAATCCGCCGTAAGAACCGCCCGTGACCATGACCCGGGCCGGGTCCAACTCTGGGCGCGAGGGGAGCCAGTCAAGCAGCGCTGAAATGTCCTTGTAGGAATCTTCGCGCTTGAAGCCGTTGTCCAATTTCAAAAACGTCTTCCCGTATCCTTCCGAGCCGCGGACGTTCGGGAACACGATCGCGCAGCCCAGCTCGTTGATGTAGTAATTGTTCCGCCCCAGGAATCCCGGGCGATATTGCGCCTCCGGTCCGCCGTGGATGTTGATGATCACGGGCCGTTTCCCCGGGAACTTCGTCGCGTCCGGCTTGTAGAGAAAACCGGTGATTTCTTTTTCGTCGAAGCTTTTCCACTTTACCAACTCGGGCTCGACAAATTGTTTGGCCAGAATACCGCCGGTCTCGCTTGCAGTCCACCGCGTCGTCGTATTTTTGCCGTCCCCGGTCGACCAGGTGTAAACGTCCGACGGCGCCCGGGCGCCCGTGACGTTGAAAGAAAGAAGCTTCTGTTTCGGATCGTGGTGAAATTTTAACCCCGAAATGCCGACTGCCGGCATTGGTGGATTAAACACAGGCTCCTTCTTCGCGCCGGCAGTCACGGTGCCGGGACCGGCCTTCAGTTCGATGAGGTGAAGAGTGCTCATCCCATTTTCATTGAAGGTGAACGCGATTTGTTTGCCGTCGGGGCTGAGATCCCAGTGATCCATGTCGAAGCGCGCGTCCGGAACGAGGTAAGTGTGTTTGCCGCTTGCCAGGTCGATGTAGGCCAGGCGCTGAAATTCCGATTCCCGGTCGGTCGTTACGAAAAGGCCTTTGCCGTCCTTGGAAAAGAGGGCGGTGAAGTAGGCAATCTTCTCAGCCCCTTCAGGCGGGCGCGGGGTCAGCTCTTTTTTCGCGCCCGTCTCGGCATCGAACAACCAGAGGTAACTTTCGTTGATCGAGATGCTCTCGATCACCACCAGCTGCTTGTCGTCCGGCGACCAGTCGAAAATGTCCCAACCGCCCCCTTTTAGTTCCGCCAGCAGCCGGTCGCTCTTTGGATCGAGCGGGGACTGGAGATAGATGTCGGTATCGGCCCCATTGCGCCGGGTAGAAGTATAGGCAATGCGATCACCCTTATTACTCCAGTTCGGCCCGCTGTTGCGTGACTTCCCGTCCGTCAAAAGCGTGATGTCGCCAGTAGCGAAGTCGTATCGATAGTTCTGATTGAACTCGTTCCCGCCGGCGCCCTTCGTAAAGATGAGGTATTCGCCCTTGGTCGGCTCGAAGGATCCGCCATCCACGCGGTCTGGGAAAAAGGTCAGCTGGGTCCGCGCCCCTCCCGGCTGGGTAATGTGATGGAGCTGGTTGGTGTCGCCGAACCGCGTCGTAATCAGCATTTCCGCCCGGGTAGGGTGCCAATCCTGGACGCTTGCTGCGCGTGACTCGGTATAACGCCCGACCTGTTCCGGCAATTCACCCGGAATGGGCGGGACACCATCGACCACCAGATTGTCGCCCGGAGTAAGCGGCGGCTTTGCAGGCGCGTCTGCTGCCCGGAGGGAAACCGATAGAGTGAAGAACAACGCGACGAAGAGTCCGAATCGTTTCATAAGGAAAGAGAAATGTCCGCGCATTTCCGCGGCGCGTCGAAACAAAAAACCGCTATAACCTTTGCCGCGGGTCTACGGCATCCAGCCGGGTCGCCGGGGCGGATGTGCCTCCAGGCCGCGGCGCGGACCTGCGGGGTTGTGGGCCGCTTGCGAGGCGGAAATCCCAGGCGACGCGAGGGCTCGCTGCGGACTACCGCTTGATGCCAGGGACGGTGGCGGAGTGATCCGGACAAACATGAAATAGGGATTGCGCCGGGCCCAGCTTAACGCCTCGTGCTTGGTCTCGAAGAAGCGATCCACAACAAGCGCGCCACGCTCCATCGCGTTGCGTCCTGAGCGCCGCGCTGCTTTCCGGCTCCGGACGGCCGATCCGGTATCGACCGCGACCAACGTCGCGTCAGGAAGGGTCACGCGGCTGCCATATGGAATCCGGCGAGGATCAACCGCGCAATGTCCTACGCGAAGGCGCGCGCCAGTTGAACAGACATGCCGGCGCGTCCAGCGATCGGAGCCGCTCCCGCCTTTTGCCCAATAGACCGTAACTCGGGCAAGAACAGATTGTTCCCGCGCGGTGACGACCGGTGCTGCGATGAACACCAATACCGATGCCATGATGAGTCGTTTCATTCTGGACCTCCAGTTATTCGGAGTGCGGACTACGGCGCGGCCAGCAGACCGAACGTTGATGCAATGGATTCGCAGTCGCGGATGCTGCTGGACCCTTAAGAAGGAATTGATCTGCTAATTCCTTACAATGTCAGCCGCGAGCGATTCGCCGCGCATTTCGACGTCTGATTCCAGTGCGCGCTCCAGGTTCTCGATGTGTTTGCGCGCGATCGAAACGTAAGCCTCGTCGTCGTCCGGCAGAACGGCCATCTCGCGGACCGAAGCTTCGTCATGTTTGCGGAAAATTTCCGCCGCGCGCCGGGCCCGGCGTTCATCCATTCCCAGCTCGCGGAGCGCGTCGATGCTGAGGTCGAGCGCGCTGCCGAGGGTCTCGCGATACACCTGATCGACGCCGAGCCGCAAAATCTCGTAGGCATGCTGCCGGCTCGTGGCCCGCGCCATGATTTTCAAATGCGGAAACTCGTGGCGAATCGTTTCGATGATCTGCAGCGCCTTCGTTTCGTCATCGATCGCAAGGACGAACAATTTTGCGCGGGCGGCTCCGGCGGCCTGGAGCAGGTCGAGCCGGGACGCATCGCCGTAAAACGATTTCATTCCGAACCGGCCGAGTGTGTCCACCTGGTCGGCATCGTGATCGAGCACTGTCGTGCCGAACCCGTTGGCCCGGAGGAGACGGCCCACGATATGACCGAAGCGGCCGAACCCGGCGAGAATGACAGGATTATCGTGCTCGTCGATTTCATCGGCCGGGCGCTCAGGCTTGCACTTTTGAAAGAGGGGCCGGATCAGCTTTTCTTCTGCGGTAAGGAGGATCGGCGCTGCCGCCATGCTTAAGGCAACCGCCGCGATGAGCAGATTCGCAACTTCCGTGGGCAGGACCGCGTTTTGGGTGGCGAACGAGAATAGAACGAAAGCGAACTCGCCTCCCTGGGCCATCGCGAAGGCAAAGAGCATCCCGTCAGCGGTCCTCAATCGGAATAAGCGGCCAAGCCCGATCAAGACGACAAACTTCAGGGCGAGGAGCCCGGTCACGAGGGCGGCGATAGTTGTCGGCCGTTGCGCGACGAGCGAAAAGTCGATGCTGGCGCCGACCGAAATGAAAAAAAGACCTAGAAGCAGCCCTTTGAACGGCTCGATGTCCGCTTCCAGTTGGACGCGATATTCGCTCTCCGCCAGAACGACGCCGGCCACAAAGGTGCCGAGGGCGGGCGAAAGCCCGAGCTTCTGCATGAGCATCGCTATCCCGACCACGATGAAAAGCGCGGTGGCCGTAAACATTTCACGAAGACGCGTCCCGGCGATGTAGCGAAAGAACGGCCGGAGAAGAAAGCGCCCGGCGAGGACGATGGTCGTGACGGCAGCGACTACGACAAGGCCCTGCTGCCAACCGGGAAGGCTCTCCATCAAACCGCCGTGCCCGGCCGGCGCGATGACCGGGCCGGTCGCGAGCAGCGGCATGAGCGCAAGGATGGGGATCACCGCGATGTCCTGGAATAGCAGGACCGCGAACGCAGCTTCGCCGCCTGGCGTTTTCATCAAGCCGCGTTCGCCGAGCGATTGCAGAGCGATGGCGGTCGAGGACATCGTCAGTATCAACCCGATCGCCGTTGCGGATTTCCAGGGAAAGCCGAGCCAGACAGCCACGGCGCCGAAGACCGCCGCGGTCGCGACCACTTGCAAACCTCCGAGGCCCAGGATGGGTCGCCGCATTTGCCAGAGCAGCGCGGGGCGCAATTCCAATCCAATGACGAAGAGCATCATGACCACGCCGAACTCCGCGAAATGCATGACGTCGCCGCCGCCCTGGACAAAGCGCAGCGCGTAGGGCCCGATCACCGCGCCGGCCAGGAGGTAGCCGATGATGGAGCCCAGGCCGAGGCGTTTCGCGACCGGCACTGCTACGATGGCCGCGAGCAGGTAGATGAAAGCTTGATAGAGGCCGCCGCCCATGTCGCATTAACCGCTCGCTCTCCCCGAATTACAAACTCGCAAAACCGGTCCCTTGATTCCAAGCTGAAAACCATGGCGGACGCGCTTACCCCAATGATGCAGCAATACCAGCGGCTGCGCGCGTCTGTGCCGTCGGATACCCTGTTGCTCTTTCGACTGGGCGATTTTTACGAGCTCTTTTTCGACGACGCAAAGGAGGCGGCAGGTCTGCTGAACCTCGCCCTGACTCATCGCAACAGCGTGCCGATGTGCGGGATGCCGTATCACGCGGCCCAGGGTTACATCGCCAAGCTGATCCAGGCAGGCCGGCGCGTCGCCATCTGCGACCAAACGAGCGAGCCGCAACCGGGCAAGATCGTGAACCGCGAGATCACCCAGATCATCACGGCGGGCACAGTCAGCGAGCTCGATTTGTTGAAAGCGAACCGGCCAAACTATCTCGGCGCCGTTTATTTTCATGAGGGCCGGTTTGGGTTCGCCTACGCGGAGCTGAGCACCGGGGAATTCCGGGTCACGGAAGCGCCTACCGCGAGCGGGTTGCTTGATGACCTTGCCCGAATCTCGCCGGCCGAAGTTCTGGTCAGCGAGCGCCAGCAGAACGACTTCGGCGAGATCGCGGGCGCGCTTGGATACGATGACTTCGCGTTTCTAACCGATCACGCGCGATTCACGTTGTGCGAGCATTTCCGGGTCAAGTCGCTCGACGGCTTTGGTTGCAACGACATGCCGGCCGCCATCGGCGCCGCCGGCGCGATCGTCCATTACTTGAAGCAACAGTTGCGGAGGAAAGTCGATCACCTCGCTGCCTTGCGATGCGACGCGCGCGACGACTTTGTCATGCTCGATGCGGCAACACAGGCGAACCTGGAGTTGGTCGAATCCCGCGGCGCGCGGAACACGAGCCTGCTCGCAGCCCTGGACCGAACCGTGACGCCGATGGGCGGCCGGAAGCTGCGCAGCTGGATACTCCAGCCTCTGCGCGATCTGGAGGAACTGGAGCGTCGCCAGCAATTGATTGCGGACCTGTTGCACGAAGCGGATCTGCTCGCCGGGTTACGGGCCTGCCTGAAGACAATCCGCGACCTCGAGCGTGCCAGCGGCCGGCTGAGCCAGGCCTCAGGAAACGCGCGCGATCTGGTCGCGCTCAAAGTGTCGCTCCAGCAAATCCCCGAGGTGAAGCGGGAATTGCAGAAGCTGATTGACCGGACGGAATTCGGAAAAGAAGAGCCGCAGACCCAAAACCTTTGCCGGCGAACTTTCGCCGCGCTGCAGGAAATGCCTGGGCTGACTGCCAAGCTGAGCGGGGCGCTGTTGGACGATCCGCCTTTGGTTTTGAAGGAAGGCGGAATCTTTCGCGACGGTTTCAATCCTGGTTTGGACGAGCTCCGGCAAGGATCGCGCGAGGGAAAAAAATGGATCGCGGAATTGCAGGAGCGGGAGATTGCCGAGAGCGGAATTAAATCGCTCAAGGTCCGCTTTAATTCCGTGTTCGGTTATTTCATCGAGATAACCAAATCGAATCTGGCAAACGTGCCCGAGCGCTACGTCCGGAAGCAGACCACGGTCGGGGGTGAGCGTTTCATCACCCCTGAACTAAAAGAAATGGAGGCGAAGATCGTCGGAGCGGATGAGAAATCGCGACAGCTCGAGTATCAACTCTTCCAGACTCTGCGCGAGGAGACCCTGACCGAGCTGGAGCCGATCCAGCGGACTGCGGCCGGGGTAGCGACGCTGGATGCAATCTGCGCCCTCGCGGAAACAGCCAGGCTTTACGGTTATTCTCGCCCGGCACTGACTAATTCGCTCCGGCTCGTCATTCGCGACGGCCGCCATCCGGTGCTCGACCAAAATCTGGCGGAGGAAAAGTTTGTGCCTAACGACACCGATCTCGATGGAGAACGGGTCCGGCTGGCCATCATCACCGGCCCGAACATGGCTGGGAAATCCACCTACATTCGGCAGGTTGCGCTCATTGTCCTGATGGCCCAGATGGGCAGCTTCGTTCCCGCCTCGAGCGCGGAAGTCGGGTTGGTCGACCGCGTTTTCACGAGAGTCGGGGCCAGCGACGATCTATCGCGCGGGCAATCGACTTTCATGGTCGAAATGAACGAGACGGCCAACATCGTGAACAACGCCAGTGAACGCAGCCTCGTCATCCTGGACGAAATTGGGCGCGGGACTTCGACGTTCGATGGGCTTTCGATCGCCTGGAGCGTCGCGGAATTCCTCCACGATAAGATCAAGGCGCGGACGCTTTTTGCCACCCATTACCACGAGCTGACGAAGCTGGCCTCGGAACGCAAAGGCGTTGCGAACTACAACGTCGCGGTCCGGGAATGGAACGAGCAGATTATTTTCCTTCGCAAAATAATCGCCGGCGGTGCCGACAAAAGTTACGGCATTCACGTCGCGCGCCTGGCTGGCGTGCCAAAGGAAATTCTGGACCGGGCCCGCGATATCCTGGCGCACCTCGAGAAACCAAATGGATCGGCTGAGACGCCGAAGGCGACGAAGAGCAGGCAGAACAAAAGATCGATGCCCGTTTCACAAAAGCCCCAGATGGATTTGTTTTGAGCCATGCCGGTTAAAAGCGAGAAAGAACTGAGCGAGCAACTCCGCGGGCATTGGTTAAAGGCGGTCGCGGCCATCGAGCTCCGCAATTTCGGCTACGCGATTTCGCTCTTGCAGGGAATTCTGCGACAGGAGCCGGAATTTCTGACCGGCCGCCAGTTACTGCGCCGGGCCGAAGTGACGAAACAAAAGGCCGCGAAGAAGGCGCTCTTCAATGTTTCGACGGCGGCGCTCTCGATCATGAAAGCGCAGCGGGAGCTGAAGAAAGACCCGAAGCACGCGGTCGAGATGATCGAGAAGATCCTGGAAGACGAGCCCTACAATCGGCAGGCGAATCTGGTTCTGAAACAGGCCGCCGTCGCGGCGGGGTGGCCGGAAATCGGGGTGATGGCGTTGCAGACCGTGCTCGAGGACAAGCCTAACGACACAAAAGTGCTGCATGAGCTAGGCCGGCTTTTTCACGACATCGGGCAGAACGACCAGGAGCTCGAGGTTTACAACAAGCTCAGCCAGATCGATCCGACCGACGCCGATGCGGCGCGCCTCGGTAAAGATGCGGCCGCGCGCGCCTCGATGAAAACCGGCGGCTGGACACAGGCCCAGAGTTATCGCGATCTGATCAAGGACAAGGCTGCCGCGGTTTCGCTCGAGCAGCAGAGCCGGATGGCACTGACTGGTGATTCGCTTGAGCAACAGATCGAGGAAACCTATGAGCGTCATCAGGCTGAGCCGCAAAGTGTCGATCATGCCCGGCGCCTCGGTTCCCTTTACGAACAAAAGGCCGACGCGGAGAACGCGATCGCCTGGTATCAATACGCCTCGGATCTGATGAGCGGAGCAGACGCGTCGCTGGCTCGGAAAGTCTCAGACCTGCAACGGACGCGAGTTGACCAGGAGATTGCGGCCCATGAAGCGTACCTCGCGGACAATGCAGCGGACGCACCGGAGTTCACGTCGCGCTCCGAGGCCCTGGCGGCAGCAAGGAAACAGCGGGCAGAGCAGCTGATCGAGGATGCCCGAGGCAGGTCCGAACGTAACCCAACCGATCTGCAGCTTCGGTTTGAACTCGGAGAGCGCCTTTTGGAGGCAGGGCGTCCGCGGGACGCGTTGCCCGAGCTTCAGCGAGCCCGCCAAAACCCGAATGCCCGGCTTAAGTCGATGAACCTGCTGGGGCGTTGTTACACAGACCTGGGCATGCTCGATCTCGCCGCGAAACAGCTGGAAGAAGCGGCCCGGGAGATCACCTCGATGGACGCAATGAAAAAGGAGATCGTTTACAATCTCGGCCTGGTTTACGAGCGGATGGGCGAACGGGACAAGTCAATCGGGGCAATGAAGCAGATCTACGAAGCCGACTATGGTTATCGGGACGTAGCAGGGAGAGTCGAAAGCTCGTACGACCGAAAGTAAGCGACGACCGCTGTCCTCCTGACGGAAGGCAGGGACGGCCTTTCCTGAGATCGGAGCCGCGCGGCAAAATTGCATCGGCAGGCCGGCTTTGCTCCCCTGCAAATGACCCTACAAAACCACGTCCGGCGACCATGGGGCGCGCGATGTGTTGTTGCCGGACCACCGGCGTTGAAACAACCAGATAATCTTATGAAAAATCAAATTACCTTACTCTCACGGATCGCGGTCGTAGCGGTCCTGGGTGCAGGCCTTTGCCTCTGCGTCCCGGCCCAGGCGGCGGAGAAGAAAGACGAAAAAAAGAAAGACGACCAGACCTCGTCGAGCCCAGCCAAAAGCCCGGCCCAGAACGCGACCCTGAGCGACACGGACAAATCATTCATGACGGACGCGGCCGAGGGCGGGATGATGGAAGTCGAGATGGGGAAGATGGCGCAGCAAAAAGGGAAGAGCGCGGACGTCAAGAAGATCGGCAAACAGATGGTGACCGATCACACGAAGGCGAATAACGAGCTCATGGCGATCGCGAAAAAGAAAGGCGTGAACCTTTCCAGCGCGAAGCCGAAGACCCACTCAATCGACGACGCGAACTTCGACAAGGAGTACCTCGACATGATGGTGAAGGACCACGAGAAGAACCTGGCCTCGTTCCAGACCGAAGCCAAAGGTGGCAGCGATGCCGATGTCAAGGCGTTCGCCGCCAAAACCTCCAAGGTAATCCAGAAACATCTCGCGACGGTCAAGGCCGCTCAAGCCAAGTTGAAATAAGCTACCGCGAGGTTACTCGCAGTTGCATTTCCAGGGACAGCCGGCTCACGCCGGCTGTTTCTACGTACGGCAAGTGCAGCTGGGGATCCACCCCGGTAATCCTTAACCGGAGCGAACCTTTCTCGGGCAACCGCTCGGCGTCGCCCCGCACCTCGAGCGAGTCCAAACCGCTGCTTTTCGTAGCCGAAAAATAATTCCGATTGCCGGCAGTTATCGCGATGCTCGCGATCTCAATCGTCGTCAGGGCGCTGACAAAATCGATCCGGAGCGGCGCGGCCATGGCATTCGGAGGCAGCTCAATCCGAACATCTTTCCAGCCCCCGTGGCCGACCCGCGAATAAACCGAGTCTTCCTCGCGATGCGACCCGTCACTCGAATAAAAGACCTGGATGATTGTTTGCTGCGCGAAAGGGGTGTTCCGAATCGATCCGTCCCGCCATTGCTGTCCAATTTTTTCCTGCAGGGTGGCGGCTTGCGCGGAATAATATTCGGCCAGGGCGCGATTCTGTTCGTTAGGCAGCTCGAGGAGTGATTCGACAAATCCAGGCAAAGGCGTAGCCGGCGGCTTCTGCCAGACCCCGAGGCCCGGACCGTCATCGAATGTCCAGGACCGGCCGCTCTGTTGCAGATCAGCCCACGCTTTCCAGACCCCGAAGCCTTTGCTCCGGACATTGACGTCGTGGAGCAACAGGACCCCGCCCGGGCGGAGGTTCGGCAGCCAGCCATTGAGATCGCGCCGGACGGCTTCCTCGGTGTGCAAGCCGTCGAGGTGCAGGACTTCAATCGATTCCGAGCCGAATTGATCGAGCGCTTGTTCGAAGCTGGAGCGGATAAGGGTGGAGAAGGACTGATAATGGACCCGGTTGTGTTCGTTTACCTCGGCGAAAGTTGTCTCATCGTATCCCCCGGCGTGCGCGTCGCCCTGCCAGGTATCGATTCCGAAACAGCGGGTGCCGGTCTGATTTTCCAGCGTCGACTGGCAGAATGCGAAATAACTTTCCCCCCGGTCGACTCCGAGCTCTACGAGCACGGCCGGCCGCACCGTGGCGACGAGATCGTAGGCAAAATGGACGTGGTTGGTCCACGCTCCCACTCCATAAATGCGCGGTTCGAAGCGCAGTGAGGGCAGATCGAGGCGGGTCATATTTCGCTCGAGGATGCGGTTAAAAATGCGCACCGGTGATTACCCCGCGGGCCAGCATGTCCCCAAGATTGAGAAGAAGCTGGAGCCCGATCAAAGCAAGATAGACTCGCCGCGGGCAATGTTGCGAGAGCCACCACACGCCCAAGCAAAGGAAGAGGGCCACCAAAGGTTGATAACCGTGCAGAACGGGTAATGACGGGCAGCTATAAACGGCCAGAATCGAAAGCGCCGGGCCAAGGAAGCCGTAGTAAAGCCATAGCCGCGGTCTTGGCAGTGTCGCGCATTGCGCCAGGGCTGGGTAAATCAGAACCATGCCCAGGACTCCAGGCAGGGAAAACTGCCAGTTATTCAAAACCGTTTTGAAATCGAAGGGGTAAACCAAAAAAATCGTAGAGAAGAGCGTGTAAAATAAATTGTGGAGTCGAATCCAGACAAAGGCGATAGGCGAAGTCCAGGCGGCTTCCGTCCCGGGCCCCGCGAGATTCTGGGCGATTAAGTCGGAAGGGATCTGCAGCATCCATCGCGTCCAGATGATCCAGGGCGCGAGAAGCAGGGCGAAAACGAGGAGATACGCGAGAACCGAAGCGAGCCGCGATTCTCCCCGTAACCATTGGATGAGATAGTACAGGCCGGCCCAGCCGGAAAAAACAATGGCGTAAGGATGAGAGTGGAAGGCGAGAGCGAACAGTGCGGCCACGAACGCCGGAGCGTGGCCGTTGCGGATCGAATTCCAGGCGAGGAGGATAAAGAATCCAGCCATGGCTTTGGGCCAGCTGTATATCGTCTGGCCGATGAAATAAGGGTTCGTAACATAGAGAAGTGCGGCCGCGGGCAGGACCGAAGTTGCGCCGAAGCTCGCGAAGAAAACGAGGACGCCCACGAGTAGGAGCGAATTTAAAACCAGCGCCACGACTGAAAACTGTTCGAAAGAATCCGCCGCATACAATTTCGCGACGTCCGGCCAATCGCGGCCCACATAGTTGTAAGTCCCGAGCTGCGGATGGTCGTGCGGCGCTCCCATGGCCGCTCGGAAAGGCAAAGTCACCAGGGACATCAAAATCGTGCGATTGCTCACTTCATTGGCGGGCATGATCGGCCGTTCCTTCACGAAAGCGACGCCGCGCACGAAAAATTCGGCGACGACGTACGGGATAATGTTGTCGGCCGGCAGGGAAGTGAGGTGCTGCACCTTTACATTAGTGGTGGGCGTTTTGAAAACATAAGGCCCGTCGGGCAGCGGCTCCGGCAATCGGACCTCGAGATGAAGAAGGCTCAGACACAGCACCAGGAGGGAAAACCAAAGAGCCAGACAGATTTTTCGCGACCTGGATAAGGCCTGGAAAAATTCGGGCACGACCCCGCGCGCAATGAAATACACAGCGCTGGCCACCGAGAGGGCGATCAGGGTCGCGACAAAAACCCATCGCGCTAACGGGAAGGCGGCGATCCCCCAGCCAAGAAAACCGTGGAGGAGAACGCCGGCGGCCGCGCCGTATCCGAAGAGCTCGAGGCCCCGCAGTTTGGTTGTTGAGTAATGAAGCAGCGCGATGCCGTTCCCGAGGATCGATGTCACCACCCAAAGCAAGAGGAGGAGACTCGCGGCGAAATGCATCGCGGTAATTCTCAATGGCCGCCTCTGCCCGACAAGGACTTTCGCGATCGTTAGGCAGCCAGGCTCGTTCAGTTCTCTATTGAACGCTTTTTTCGGTGGTCAGTTCAGCGTGACAAGATCGTTGATAGGGGTCGGCGACGCCATCCACGCCTCGATCGTGGCGCCAACGCGCAAGTAACTGGCGCCGCGCAAATGCTCGTCGAAGTTCCAATAGAGATGTTCGCCACCCGTCTCGGCTTTTCTTAGCAACGGGGTCAAATCCAGGAACGGTATACCCAGTTCGCCGCACGCTGTTGCCAGGGATCCGCTGTGCAATTGATATTCATCACCCATGAGCGATTCCGTGCTCGAGTCATAGGCATATTTTTGCTGGAACCGAACGTAGTAATCCGAAACCTGGGTGGAGAGAGGCAGATAAACCAGATGAAGCTCGGCCTGCGCGCTGGCGGCGATCTCTTGCATGACTTTGAGAGCGGGCCGCGGCTCCACCGGTTGCCGCAAAGCCATCCGGGCGTGGTTCAGAAGATTGACCACAAACGGATTGAAATCTCCGCGACGCATCGCCTCAGCGATAGCCGGATCGATTTTCGCGAATTCTTGCGGCGGATCAGTCCACGGATTCAATGGATCGGGAACGACCGGGACGAAGAGCGCGGCGCGCGCATACCATCGGCGCGGCACGACCTGGCGTTGAACGACCCGACCTAGAACGGCAAGGAGTCGCGGCCGAAAAGAGGGCTCCGTGATTGGCGCCAACGGGATCGCGACTGGAACCGGGTTCGGCAGACTATAGGGAAGATCGTTTGCGTAGATGACGACGACGATGCGGTGCGGCCGGAAAAGAGGAACAGCATCCCTCATCAGACGGAGGTAGTTATCGATCCCGGCACCGCCCACGCCGAAATTCATGGCTTCTACGGGCTTCCGGCGCTGGGCCGCGGCCCGGGCGTAACCAGCAGGAATGGTTTCGCCGTCCGTAGCCATGAAACCCTCGACCAGGCTGTCACCGACAAACATCACCCGCTCGCGACCTGTGGTTGGCGGGAGCTGCCAGTCGCGATCACGAAAGCCGTAGAGATTGAGATGGATGTCGTAACTCGCGCCGTCAGGGCGCGAGTTCCATCGAACGGTCGCGTTCATGGCGGGCCGGCGCGCTCCCGCAAACGAAGTCGCCGTCTGCCCCCGAGCCGTGAAGGCCGAATAGTTTACCCGGTTAAAATTCCGGATTTCCGGCAGCGGGAAGATGCCGCGAAAGAGCGTTTCCTGACCTGCGAAAAGCAGCGCCGCAAGGACCACCCCGGAAAGGAATCGCTTTTTCAAGGGGACAGTCTAACGACGTCGAATACCTCAATCGATGACGATCGGACAGGCAACCTCGGCCCGACCGTGTTTATCCGGTGGATCCGGCAAAACTGCCCCAGGGCGCGGTCGAGGTTCCTGGGCCATTGCCACACCGTCTGACTCAACG
This sequence comes from Chthoniobacterales bacterium, assembly GCA_035536995.1. Taxonomy (GTDB): domain Bacteria; phylum Verrucomicrobiota; class Verrucomicrobiia; order Chthoniobacterales; family UBA10450; genus AV80. Next base: position 43,608 of record DATLNB010000001.1, read on the forward strand.
CATTCTTAGTCGCTTCATGTTCGAAGAATTGCCGAGCTTCAGCGGATTCCAGCCGAAATCTTATTCCGGGGGGCCGGTTCGATTTCACCTCCCGTTCCTCTACGATCTGGTTGCCGCAGCCAAACCTAAAATCGCGGTTGTTCTCGGCTTCGGCGATGGCGACGCCTTTTTCACTTTGTGTGAGGCGACATCGGACACTGGCGAAACCGGGCAATGCATTGCCGTACGCAGGGAGCGCCCGGAGGAGCCCGAAGCTGAAGACGTTCGCTGGCGCGATGGGGTCGGCGACGGAGAAGAAGTTTATGGCGAAGGCGCGAAGTTCTTTTCCACGACGGAGGCGGCACTCTCCGGCGTGGCCGATGGAAGCGTTGAATTTCTGCTCATAGATGATTCGGATTCGGGACCCGCGATCGCCGCCGAGCTGAAGGCCTGGCAACCAAAGCTGGCCAGCCAGGCGGTCGTGCTGCTCCACGGTGTCGGCATTGAGCGCGACGAAGGTCCCACCGAGGCATGGTCCGCCTGGGTAGGAAAGCGGGCGCAGGTGACGTTCAGCGCCGGGCTGGGATTGAGCGTCGCGCGCCATGGAAAAGCGACGCCTTCCCCTTCGCTTTTTAAACTTTTGTTCGGACGAACGGCGAAGCCAGATGAGCTGGCCGGGGTTTACCGACTGGTCAGTGAACGCATCGATGCCGTGGTCCGCGCCAGTGAGGCCCAGAGGAAGAGCGCCGCCTTTGAGATCCGGCAGGTGTGGCTCGATTCCGTCTTAACCGACAGGTGGAAAGCGCAGGAAGTGATGGACCACCAGGCACGGCTGGTCGCCCACCAGGAGCGGCTGGTGGCCGACCGCGAGCGGGAGCTCGAGGAGCGAGCCCATCAGGTTGCCGACCTCGAAGGGCGTCTCCATCTCGTCGTCGCCCAGCATGAAGAGTTGAAGCTGCAGTTTCAGAATCTGCATCGCGATCGGGCGAAAGCGCAGCTCGTCATGGACAGCCAGGCGGAACAGGTGAAAAAGTGGGCCGCGCAAGCCGACCTCGTGAGCGCGGAGCTGGCGAAAACCCAACAGCAACTCAAGCATCATAAGGAATTGCTGAAGGTCGCGAAGGCGGCCTGTCGCAATAAAGGCCGATGTTTTCAGGTCCATACCGGACCGAAAATCGAGCGATCGTTCGGCGAGAAAATCATGCGGGAGTTGCAACGGCTCCCGCGCAACCTGCGGATCCTGCCAGACAGGGAGACACCGCCTCCTGCGCCGATAAAAACGACTGATGAGCCGGGGCCAACGCCGCCGCAGGACCGGTATGAACGCTGGATCGCCGAACATGAGCCGGATGCGGCGGGCCTGGAGGAGCAACGGCGGCTTGCCAAGGACCTCGTCGATGCGCCGAAGATCAGTTTGTTGACCCCGGTCTACAACACACCGCCGGCCTTTCTCGACGAGATGTTCGAGTCGGTCATCGCGCAGACCTACGATCGCTGGGAGCTCTGCGTCGTGGACGGCGGGTCGGATTCGCCGCGCACCATCGAGGCGCTGCGCCGGTGGGGGACGCGCGATAAGCGAATTCGGATCGAGCGGCTCGAAGAAAATCTTGGTATCTCGCGGAACACGAACCGGGCCCTGCGGATGGCTACCGGTGAGTTCGTCGCCTTCCTGGATCATGACGATCTTCTTGCGCCGTCAGCCCTTTTCGAGGTTGCGCGCGCGGCGATGGAAGCGCCCGGCACGGATATTTTCTACAGCGACGAGGATCGACTGAGCCCGGAAGGCAAACGGCACAATCCGTTTTTCAAACCGGAGTGGAGCCCGGAACTCCTCTGTAGTTTCATGTACACGGGGCACCTGAGCGCGTATCGGCGTTCCCTTGCGATCGATATTGGGTTTCGACGCGAATTCGATCTCTCGCAGGACTACGACTTCGCCTTGCGCGCGACCGAGTGGGCCAAGTCCGTCGGCCATATACCGAAGGTGCTCTATCATTGGCGGGAGCATCCGGCTTCCGGGTCCACCGGGGGCAAGCCCGAAGCGCGCCAGACAAACCTGGCGGCCCTGGCCGACGCGATGCGCCGGCGAAACCTTGCCGCCGATATCCTGGAATATCCGACCGCGAATCGCGCGCGGCTCAAGATTTCAAAGTGGCCCCGCGTCTCGATCGTCATCCCGACCGACTCGCCGACACGTGCCCAGGCGTGTCTTCAGGAACTGCCGCGGGCGACCAAATATCCGAGCTTGGAAATCGTCCTGGTAACGAACAGTCAGCTAGCCGAGTCGCTGAAACTTCTGGAGGCGGAGAACGCAACCGTCCGGCTTGTTCCCTACGACAACCCCTTCAATTTCTCGGACAAATGCAACGTCGGCGCGGCCGCGGCCACGGGTGAGCGCGTGATTTTTTTCAATGACGACGTGGAGACCGACCAGGCGGATTGGATCCAGAATGTGATTGAGCCGCTGGAGAATCCGAAGGTAGGGGCGGTCGCGCCCAAGCTCCTTTACGAAACGGGCAAAATTCAGCACGCCGGGCTGGTCACCGGCGTCCGCGGGTTGATCGGGACCGCCTTTCATCAGCGACCGGCGGATTCCACCGAGCATGTGAATTTCGCGCAATCCCTCCGCAACGTCTCGGCGCTTTCCGCGGCCTGCCTCGCCATGCGGCGCGACGACTTCAAGCGAATCGGCGGATTTGATGCGGTGAACACGCCGATCGCGCATTCGGATGTGGACCTTTGCTTCAAGGTGCGCGAGGCCGGATTGCGCTGCGTTTACACGCCGTTCGCTACCATGCGCCATACCGGCCATGTTTCGATCGGGGCGACAGAGAAACAGAGCCGGAGGCGCAAGGCGGACAAGGGGACCACGTTTCTCCTCAAACGCTGGGGCCGCTACGTAACGCACGATCCGTTCTTTCCGGACAACATGCGGGAATGGCTGCATTCCGATTCACCGACGCCGATTCGCATGCATGCCGTCCAACGGTCCGCCCCGACCGAGGCTGGGCCGGACCTGTTATTTGTTTCGCACGACCTGACCTTGAGCGGTGCGCCCATCCTCCTGATGCAGCTGGCGACCTGGTGCCAGCGCAACGGCATGTTCGTCACAGTGATCGCGCCAACCGATGGCCCGCTGCGCGAAAAGTACGAGGCCGCAAAAATTCCATTGATCATCGATCCCCTTTGCGAAACCGGCCACGAATCGTTTGGAAAATTCGCGCACGACTTTGATTGCGTCCTGGCCAACACGGTTCGGACTGAGGGAGCGGTGCGGGCGGCGCACAAAGCGAAGGTGCCTGTCATCTGGTGGGTCCACGAGACCCAGGTCGGCGAACATTACCTGCGCGAGGAGGCGAAACTGCGGTCGGCCCTGCCCCTGGCCGACGTAATTCTCGCTCCAACAGAACGGACCGCCAGCGTCTATCGCCCTTTTACCGAAGCTCTGGTCCAATGCTCCCCTTACGGAATTCCCGATATCCGCCGCGAAGGAGATATGGACGAATCCACCGGGCCGAAAAAAGTGCTGCGCTTCCTTCTCCTCGGCAGCATCGAGCCGAGGAAAGGCCAGGACATTTTCCTCGAAGCGATTTCGCTGCTGCCGGCGTGGGTAGAAAAGGTGGCAACGTTTCGATTACTCGGGCGGGTCATGGACCCGGATTTCGGCGCGCGCGTGTCCAGCGCGGCTTCGGGCCTGCCCCATGTCTCAGTTGATGCGGAAACCGATCATCGGGCTGCATTGGACGCGATCCGGGAGTGCGATGTCCTGGTCTGCTCCTCACGGGATGAAGCGTTGCCCGTCACCATCCTCGAGGCCTTAAGCCTCGGCAAAGCGATCGTAACCGCGCGAGTCGGTGGCATTGGGGAAGTGCTGACCGATGCGCAAGACGCGCTGATTGTTAAGCCGGACGATCCCAAAGCGCTGGCCAGCGCAATCCAGCGAGTGATCGACAACCCGGAAGCCGCCCGCCGGCTCGGAGAGGCCGGACGGGCCACCTTCGAGAAGAATTTCACCCAGGACCGGTTTGGCGCCGATTTTCGCAGACTGGTCGCAGAAGTTATGGTGCGCGACGGCACCTACGACCCGTACTCGAGGCAGAAGAGTGGAGCGGATTTGCCGGCGTCGCCTGGTCGCGCGGCGGCGGGGGAACCTTCTCTCCGCCTGCTCTTCGTTTCGCATGACCTCTCATTGTCCGGTGCGCCCATGATGCTTTTTCACGCAGCGACCTGGTGTCAACGCAACGGCATCTTGGTGACGGTCGTTGCGCCCGAGAATGGACCGCTCGGCGAAAAAATGAAGGGCCAGGGTATCCCCGTGATCATCGACCCGCTCATCGAATTCGGCGATGAATCGTTCTTCCGATTCGCGCGCGACTTCGATTGCATCATCGCGAACACGATTCGCAGCGGCGCGGTCGTGCGCGCTCTGAAAGGGCAAAACGTGCCGATCGTCTGGTGGGTCCACGAGCCCTCCTCTGTGGGCGAACATTATCTCCGGGAAGACGCAACGCTCCGGGCACCTCTGCCCCTGGCCGATCTGTTCCTGACCCCGTCCGAGAGTACGGCGACCGTTTATCGGCGCTATACGGATCAGCCCGTGAAGTGTTTGCGTAATGCGATCCCGGACCCTGGGCCGGTGGCAGAAAAGCGTAGCGCGGACGCCGCGCGCCCGCTGAGATTCCTGTTTTTGGGCAGTATCGAGCCGCGCAAGGGCCAGGATGTTTTTGTTGCCGCACTGGCTTCGCTCCCGACCGAGTTACAGGAAGCGGCCCAATTCCAAATTGCCGGGCGGGTTCTCGATCCTGATTTTTGGCCAAAGGTGGAAGCCGTGGCGAGAACGTTGCCGAACTTGTCCGTCAAAGGCGCCGTCAACCACGCGGAAGCGATGGGACTCATGCGCGACGCCGATGTGGTCGTTTGCGCATCACGCGACGAAGCGATGCCGACCGTAACGATCCTCGAAGCGATGAGCCTGGGCAAAGCGCTGATCGCAACGGTTGTCGGCGGTGCAGAAGAGGTTTTGGTCGACGGCGAGAACGCCCTCCTGGTCGAGCCGGACGCCCCGGAAACGCTTGCCAGCGCCATTCGCCGCCTGGTCGAGAATCCAGCCCTCGCCAATGAGCTCGGGGAAAGGGGACGCCAGACCTACGAAACCGATTTCGCGATGGAGCGCTTCGGCAAAGAATTCCGCCAGCTCATCGCCGGAGTAACGTCGAAACGGGTCGCGGTTGAGCGAGCGCGCGATGCCTGAGTCTGTTGCCGATCACGCGCCGGTCAGGCGGCCGCGCGTTCTCTTTGTCTCCCATGAAACGACGCTAACGGGCGCGCCGATTCAACTGCTTCATCTCGTTCGCGAGCTCCATAAGAAAGGGTGGGATTTACTGGTGGCGGCGCCCGAGCCGGGGCCGATTTCGGAATTGCTCGAGGCGGATGGCGTGCCGCTCGTGATCCATCCGGATTTGTTGGAAGAACCGGGACACCAAAAGCTGCACGAATTAGCTGCGCAATCCGACGTCGTGTTGGCGAACACCATTGTGAGCTGGCGGGCGGTGCGCGCAGCGCATGCGCAGAACAAGCGCGTGATCTGGTATCTGCACGAAACGCTCGTGGCGGTCCGGTTGATCCGCCAGATCCGCGAGATCGGGCCGGCCCTGCACCTGGCCAGTCTGCTGGTCACACCGACCAGGCAGACAGCGCGGGTCTTCGAGGATCTCACCAAAACACCAGTTGAAGTTGTGCCGTATGGGATTCCAACGCCTCCGGATCGGTCGTCTCAAAACAGCGGACCGAAGAGGTTCATCACCCTGGCCAGTATCGAGCCGCGCAAAGGCCAGGACGTTCTCGTTGAAGCGATCAGGAGGATCCCGCCGGAGCTAACGCACGACGCGAAGTTTAGCCTGGTCGGGCGTTCCCTTGAGGAGGCGTTCGCCGATGAGGTCAAAGAGAAAGCCGCTGGGCTGAGCAACGTTGAGTTCACGGGCGAGCGCGATCACGAGGCATCGCTCGCACTGTTGGCTGAGGCGGACGTTCTCGTTTGCCCGTCTCGCGACGAGACAATGCCGATCACGATCTTGGAGGCGATGAGTCTGGGAAAAGCCGTCGTCAGCACGGAAGTGGGCGGCATCGCGGACTGGTTACGCGACGGCAGCAACGGGTTGCTTGTTCCTCCGGAAGATCCGGCAGCGTTGGCCGCGGCCATCGCGCGCTGCCTGACGGATGCGAAACTTGTCTCCCGCATTAAAGAAGGGGCTCTGCGGACGTTCCGCCGTCATTTCACCCTCAAGCGGTTTGTGGCCCGGTTCGCGGAGTTGCTGGAAAATGCGGGCGAGCCGGCGCGCACCATTGATAGAAGTATTGCGACCGGTTACAACGAATGGCTTCGGCAATTTAGCCAAATCGACGCGGTCCATCTTCGGCGGGGGCTGCGCTCTCTTCCGCGGCAACCGCTGATCTCTGTCGTGCTGCCGGTTTACAATCCGCCCCTGCGATTTCTCGAAGCGGCTATCGAGTCGGTCAGGAGCCAAATTTATCAGAACTGGGAGCTGTGCATCGCGGACGATGCTTCGACGGACGCCGAGGTGCGTCCCCTGTTGGAGCGCTTGGCGCGTGAAGAAAGCCGGATCAAAATTATCTTCCGCGAACGCAACGGCCATATCTCGGCCTGCTCGAACTCAGCACTCGCGCTCGCTACCGGGGATTGGTGCGCGTTGCTCGACCAGGATGACGCCTTAACTCCGGACGCGCTCGCCTGGGTCGCACTGGAAATTGGCCGCTCTCCCGATGCGCGTTTGATCTATTCCGACGAAGATAAACTCGACGAGGAGGGAGTACTCTCGACTCCGTTCTTTAAGCCCGACTGGAATCCTGACCTGTTCCTCGGCCAAAATTATATCAACCATCTTGGCGTTTACTCGACCGAGCTTTTGCGTGAGATCGGCGGGTTCCGCGAAGGATTCGAGGGTTCGCAGGATTACGATCTGGTCCTGCGCTGTGTCGAGCGTCTGCGGCCGGAACAGATCCGGCACATTCCGCGGGTGCTTTATCATTGGCGGATGGTGAGTGGGAGCCTGGCAGCGGTTCCCGACGCAAAGCCCTATGCGAGAGAAGCGGCCCGGCGCGCGATCGCGGAATCCCAGGAACGGCGCAAGCGTCCTGGCCGCGTCACGCCGTGCCCCGAGAACAACGAATCGCATCGTTTTGTTCATTCTGCGCCCAAACCCGAGTTGCTCGTCACGGTCATCATCCCGACGCGTGACCGCGTGGAGCTATTGGAGCGCTGCGTGGAAAGCCTGCGAGCGAAGACCGATTACGAAGCGCTGGAGATCATCGTGGTGGACAACGGTTCGACGGAAGAGGCGACGCGATCTTTTCTTAGCAAAGCTGAAGCGGGAGGCGCTGTCCGCGTTCTGCCCGATACCGCGCCCTTCAACTACAGCCGGCTTAACAATCGGGCGGCTGCGCTAGCCCGCGGCAGTCTGCTTTTGTTTTTGAACAACGACACCGAGGCGGACGAGCCAGGTTGGTTAACCGAAATGGTGAGTCACGCCGTCCAGCCCGACGTCGGCGCGGTCGGCGCGCGGCTCTGGTTCCCCAACGGAACATTGCAGCACGGCGGGGTGATTCTCGGGCTCGGCGGAGTGGCCGGGCACGCCTTTACAAATATTCCGCGCGGACATCCGGGCTATTTCAACCGGGCGATGCTTCAGCAGAATTGCTCCGCTGTGACTGGCGCCTGCCTGATGGTGCGCAAGACGGTCTTCGTGGAGCTGGGCGGATTCAACGAACCCGATCTCGGGGTAACCTTCAACGATATCGATTTTTGTCTGCGATTGACCGCGGCGGGATACCGAATCGTTTGGACGCCCTACGCGAACCTGATCCATCACGAGTCCGCCTCGCGCGGGCATCAACGGACGGATGATGAACAATTAGAGTTTATGCGTGCGGCGGCCTTTATGCAGCAAACCTGGGGCGCCCAGCTTTTGCGGGACCCGTGCTACAATCCGAATTTGTCCCTCAATCTGCCCGGGTTCGAGCTCGCCTTTCCGCCCCGGGTTCGTGCAACCGAGCCCTGGTAGGGACGCCGCGCTGCGGCGTCCGCTGGAGTTGCTGTCGGGATAACGTGCGGCGGACGGCGCAGCGCGCCGTCCCTACCAGCGCGACTACGCTTTCGGCCCCGGTTTCCGGGCTACCAGCAGCGAGTCGTGCCACTTGTTACTCTCGTCGTCGTATTGCGGGAGGTCTTCCCATTGCGTCTCTGCCTCCAGAACTTCGAGTCCGGCATAGCGCGCCACTGCTCGCAACCCATCCGGATACATGCGCCAGCAATCCACCGGGAAACGATGCTCCGGCCCGCTCGAAGGAACGATGATGCAACAAACGCCGTTCGGTTTCAGGGCGCGCGTGATCTGGCGGGCTGTCTCCCAGAAAAACTCCGTGTGCTCGAAAGTTTGGCCGGCCACGATGACGTCGGCGCTATCAGGCGGAATTTCCTGCCAATCGTAGGGATCGCTCAGGACGACATCCACATTCGCGCCCGCCGCGAGATCGAGGCCGAGGTACTTCCAGGCCGGCGCCGTGAAGAGTGGACGATAGGAGCCGTTTATGTCCTGGCTGCCGAGATCGAGAATGACAAGGGGCTCCGTTTCGCGCCCATCCAGATACCGGCCGCGAAATGCTGCCATTTTGTCGAGCGAGCTCTGGTGCATGTCGCGGCCAGTCAAAACTGCCGCGCGCTCTTTCGCAACCGAGAAGCGCCTTGCTTTCTCGAAGTAAACTTCAATCGTGAATCGAATGCGCCGAACCAAGATCATTTGCACCCTTGGCCCTGCCACTGAGAAGCCGGAGACGGTGCGGCAACTCCTCCAGGCCGGCGCGGACGTCATTCGTCTCAACATGAGCCACGCCCGGCACGATTGGGTCCGCACGGTCGTTCCGCGCATCCGGCACATTGCTGCGGAGGTTTCGCGTCCGGTCGCAATTCTTCTCGATACCCAGGGCCCGGCCATCCGAACCGGGGACCTGAAGTCGGACTTCCACCTCAAACCGGGCGATATCCTCGAGTTCACCGTTCGCGGTGCCCGGAGCGAAGAGAAATATTCCGTGGACGTAAACTATGAAGGGCTGGTGAACGACATTTCGGTCGATGACGTGGTCCTGGTCGATAACGGTGTCATGCGCCTCCTGGTTCTCGAAAAAAAGCGGAACCGCATTCGCTGCAAGGTGCTGACCCGTGGCGTCCTTGGCTCCCGCCGCCACATTAACCTGCCGGGCGTCCGCGTTAATCTGCCTCCGCTGACCGAAAAAGATCTGGCTGACATCGCTCTCGGAGTGGAGATGAAGGTCGATTTCGTGGCCCTCAGTTTTGCCCGGCAGAAGAGTGACCTCCAGGAGCTGCGGAAAGTTCTCAAAAAAGCGCGGAGCACCGCCCGCGTGGTCGCGAAGATCGAAGATCAATCGGCGGTCCGCCACATCGACCAGATGATTGACGCGGCCGACGTCGTCATGATCGCGCGGGGCGATCTCGGGATCGAATGCCCGATGGAAGAGATGCCCATCATCCAGCGCAAGATCGTGAAGCGTTGTTTGAAAATCGGTAAGCCGGCCATCGTCGCGACCCACATGCTGGAATCGATGATTGAAAATCCGGTCCCGACCCGCGCGGAGATTACCGACGTCGCCAACGCCGTTTTCGAACAGGCCGACGCCATCATGCTGAGTGGCGAAACTTCCACCGGCCGTTACCCGGTCGAGTGCGTCAAGGTGTTCGATCGCGTTGCCCGGCGGATCGAGCGGAGCGGCGGTGCCGGTTACGGCCACGATGCGATCCTAGAGGACGCACGCCAGAAAACCTGCGCTTCAGCCGTGGTCCTGGCGAATTCGCTTTCACGCGCGAAGATCGTCGTCTTTACCCACCACGGGACGATGGCCGGTTATGTGTCCAATCTGCGGCCGGAGAATGCGCCGATCTACGCGTTCACTTCGAATGAGCAGGTCTTCCGGCAAATCGTGATGCGTTGGGGGACGCATCCGGTGATGCTCGATTTCTCCGAGGATCCAAACGCCACGATCGACGCGGCAATCAAGTACCTCAGGAAACAAAACCTGACCGAACCCGGCGACAACCTGATCGTGCTCAGCGACATGGGCGGCGGAGCCGACAAGGTCGATTCGATCCAGCTCAGGCGCGCGGAGTAGTTCCTTGATCACGCGGTCGCGGGACGCCGCAGCGCGGCGTCCCTACCAAAAGATTGTTGAGGGCGATGGGCGAAAAACAAAACGTGCGGAAGTTCCTTCCGCGCGTTGCAAATCTAATTGTAAGCGACGTTACGCTTCGACGGGCAGTTCCACGTCGACCGGGCGCTCTTTCTTGCTGAGTGCGCGGCGCAGCTTCGAGAGCGCGATGTTCTGCAACTGCCGGATTCGCTCCCGGGTCACGCCGAACTTCTTGCCGACTTCCTCGAGCGTCTTCGGCTTGCCGCCATCGAGCCCGAAGCGGGAGAAAATGATTTTCCGTTCCCGATCGTCCAGCACGTCGAGCAATCCCCCGACCTCGTTGCGCAAGTTCTTGTCGCGGAGCAACTCAAACGGCGTCTGGGCCTCTTCGTCGCCCACGATTTCGCCGAACTCCGTCGAATCGTCGTCGCTGATCGGCGCATCGAGAGACGCGGGCCGGATCGAAACTGTCTTCAGCTGCGAAACTTTCCCGCTCGCGATCCCAATCTCCTCCCCGAGCTCGTCATCGGTTGGTTCGCGCCCCAGCTCCTCGCTCATCTGAAGCGAGACACGGCGCATCTTGGAAATCTTGTCCACCAGGTGAACCGGGAGGCGGATCGTTTTGCTCTGGTTAGCCAGGGCACGCTTGATCGATTGCTTGATCCACCACGCGGCATAAGTGCTCAGCTTACCGCCCTTTGCGGGGTCGAAACGCTCCACCGCCTTCATCAGGCCGATGTTGCCCTCGGAAATGAGGTCGAGCAGGGGTAGTCCGAGGTTCGCGTAGTCGTGGGCGATCTTGACCACCAAACGCAGGTTGGAGCGGATCATCAGGGCGCGCGCCTCGCGATCGCCCTTCTTGATCTTGGCGGCGAGCTCAATCTCCTGATCTGGAGTCAGGAGCGGGATTTGCCCGATCTCGCGCAGGTAAATCTTTATTCCAGTATCGCTATCTTCAGCAGCCATAAAAGTTCTCATCGAAAAGGTGAAAAAGGGGCCTCGCCTCGGGTTTTCCCGCGTCCGCAAATGGGGAGGGCGCGCCGAAGAGAAGGTCTACCATCTTCAAAAGTAGTTAACAATGTTAAATATCAGATATCGCTTTTCTGACAGCCTTTGGACGGGTGTTGTTCAATAATTGTAGCCGGCCGCTTTTTCGGCCCGAAATCCGCGCGCTAAACAGGTCAATAGCTGCGGTTTAAGAGTAAAAACACGGTCGGGCCGATTTCGTTGCGGTATTTTCAATTCCGCTTGCCACTTTCTGTCATTTCTTGCGACGCTGGGCCCGGTTCCCCCCATGCTCGCGAAGATTTATTCTGCCGCGGTTTACGGCGTCGACGCCTACGAAGTCGAGATCGAGGTCAACGGCGCCCGCGGCGATCCGCATATCATTATTGTCGGGTTGCCGGACGCGGCCGTGAAAGAGAGCCGGGACCGCGTCACGACCGCGATCAGTAACAGCGGGTATTATTGGCCGCGCGGCCGGACGACGATCAATCTCGCGCCCGCCGACATCAAGAAAGAAGGGCCCAGCTTCGATTTGCCGATCGCGCTCGGGATGATCGCGGTCGCTGAAGATCTCGATGGCGCGGAGTTCGAGAAATTCAGCTTCGTCGGCGAGCTGGCACTCGACGGCGCCGTCCGCGCAGTGAAAGGCGTGTTGCCGGTTGCGCTCGAAGCGCGCCGCCAAAAAAAGGAGGCGGTCTTTGTTCCCGCGGCCAACGCGAATGAAGCGGCGATGGTGGAGGGGATCATCGTTTATGGAGTCCACAATCTCCGCGAGACCTATCAATTCGTTAGGCGCGAGTCGCTCATCTCGCCGACCTACGGCGACCTGACCTCCTTCTTTGCCACGCACAAGAATTACGAGGTCGATTTCGCCGACGTGAAAGGGCAGGGGCACGTGAAGCGCGCCATCGAAGTCGCCGTAGCCGGCGGACACAACCTGCTCATGATCGGTCCGCCGGGCTCCGGGAAATCGATGTTATCAAAACGGATCGGCACGATCATGCCGCCGATGTCGCTGGAGGAAGCGATCGAGAGCACCAAGATCCATAGCATTGCCGGTTTGCTCAACGGCTCCCAGGCTTTCGTTCCGACCCGGCCGTTCCGCTCGCCCCATCACACGATCTCCGACGTCGGCCTGCTCGGCGGCTCGGCTATTCCAGCGCCCGGTGAAGTGAGCCTGGCCCATCACGGTGTCCTGTTTCTCGACGAGCTGCCGGAGTTCAAGCGCTCCACTCTTGAAGTCATGCGCCAGCCCCTGGAGGACGGGAAGGTCACCGTCTCCCGCGCGGCAGGTAGCGTCACCTTTCCCTCTGAGTTCATGCTCGTCGCCGCGATGAATCCGTGTCCGTGCGGATTGAAACGGGGGTGACATCGAGCACGAAAAGCGAGGATCGATTGTGCGGCAAATCATTGCACCTGTTATGCTAAGTTCGGGCTGTCGGCCAGTTCGACCGCAATCACATTATTCCCATGCAAGCTGTTCAACGTTTCGCTGGACACATCGAATCTGTTCGAGGGCTTATGAGTTTCGACCGTGACGTTCTTGATTTCGCGATTAACTCGGTAAACGAGCTGCAAACGCGTCTGACTTCCCTAGGGGTCGACAATCCTCGTTTGGCGGCCACTTCGACCCTTCAAGCGCTACGACAGGTGCGCGCCAACGATTCTCTACGGTCACGCTACGAAAGCATCTTCAATCAGGCGCTGGTGCTCCTCGTTTCTTACTTTTCCTCAGTGATGGACGATCTCTTCCGGCGAGGGACCGAATATGCGATTTCACGAAGCGAGGATTCGGAATTACTGCGGCAAGAGGTCAAGGTGAGCGTCCGGGAGCTAAAGGAATTGGGCGGGGACTTCAGCAGGGCGATTCCAGAGCTGCTGATTCACACAAAAGACATCAGCTTCCAAGACATGCAAAGTATCGCACGAGCGTTCAGAGCGTACCTCGACGCAGGAGTGGAGCGGGGCGAAGTCACGAACGACATCATAGTCGGTCAAGCGTGCCGGCACTGCATCGTTCACGCCGGTGCCATAGCAGATGGCAAGCTGATCAAACAGGTGGAAAGTGCTTCGCCGCGTCGTGTAAAGACAGAGATTCATCTCGGGGATCGCGTGCAGTTTACTCCCGAGGAAGTTGAGGCTGTCGGCGAAGCTATGTTGTCGTACATCAATACGTTGTCGAAACAGATTTCGGCAAAGGTTGGGCAAGAAGTTTAGCGTCAACGGCAGTTCCCATTGGCTTGGAGAGGTCCCTCCGGCGGACGTATCCCTCATGCGCTTTTGTTGCGATGCAGGCCCGACATTGTCCTTTGCGTGGATAGAATTCGGCCGTTGGAAATATCTTCCGGCAGCACGAACAGCGACGCGTGCCCCCCGGCAAAGGATCAATCGGTTCGAGCGTGAACGGCTCGGACAAGTGAATTGGGGGTGTCGAAAAACCAAGGCCCAGCTTCACTTTGTTACCAACCCCGAAATCCTCGCGAAATTTGAACGCAATGATCGAGCTATCCTTCACGAAAATCTCACTGAACGCCGCGAGAATGATTGCCTTTTGAGCGTGCGGATCATCGTTCAGGCGTCTCAGCCGAAAGGCACCGCGGACCACCTTTGTTGCAAGTTCCTCGATTCCGAGCTCACGTCGTGCGCTGCGGTCGGTATTCCGCAGAGATATGGCTTCGATCTGGGTTCTGATCGCGTTTCGACGATCGCGGAGTTCATCAACCGTGATTGCACCAGCTTCAAAGGCTTGGAGAAGTCTTTTGTCGGCCCGCCTCAGCGCGTCGATTTCGACGGTCGCGTCCACCGGGAACGCGCTGATGGTCTCCTGCGCACGTCGGACAGAATCGTCGATAATCGCGGTCAGAGTATCTGCGTTCGTAAGCATCTTTACCGCGAATGCTCGGATCAATGCGTCAACCTCCGGTTGCCGCAGATTGGGTTGGCTGCAGCCGCCGAGCTGATCACGATACAAATAATAATTGCGCTTACAGAAATACTGCCCGCTCCTCTGGCCGGTGGCGCGCCGGCCTGACGACGAATAGAATGTTTCCGCGCAATATCCGCAGCGGGCGATCCCAGTGGCGAGATTGCATGTGTCGTGGCGCTTCCGCGTTTCGTGGTGATTGAAGGTTACCAAATCGAGCACTCGCTGAACGCGGTTAAACCGCTCTTCGGTCACAGCGGGCTCGCTGATCACTTGAACGCTAAAGGGATCGTCGCGCACGATTTTGGGACGATCACCCTGGCGCCCATCCGCGCGGGTGCGCTTCACGGAGGGGTCGCGGCGCATCAAATACTCGCGAATGCCAATGAACAGTTTGTTGCGGAGTAGGTTCCGTAATGTGGCGGCGCGAATGCCGGTCCGACGCGCAACCTCGCTGAGATTCCGCAGTCCTGCCTCGTCGACTAACCGGAACGCTTCTACGACCGCGCCGATTCTCTCGTTATAGAAGAATTTCTCGCGGACTCGGTCGTACCCCACACCCGTTGGCAAGTTAATGTAGCTGCCCGGGTGCTTTCCGGCGTGGCGCCGTGCCTCCTTCGACGCCATCATCCTTCTCAGAAGCTGCATTTTGTCAAAGCCAGCTAGGAGCGCCTGAAGTCCTCCATGCAAAAATCCCTCGGCGCTATTCATTGGGATCGTGCTGCCAGGCACGGCAATGAGACAGCCGCTTCGTCGGAAGACATCCAGGATTCCCAAGGACTCAAGTGAATCCGGACGGACTAGGCGCGAGATTTCCGAGACACAGACAACGTCGATCTCCCGATTTTCGACCTTTTTTAGAAGGGATTGCATCTCTGGAGCAGCTAAAATTGACGATCCGCCAACGTCAATGATCTCGACAACCTCGACCGGTTCGTAGTCGTTCGCGCGATTGATCGCCAAGGTCTGCGCGCGTTGACGTTCTAATCCCGATCCGGAGAGTTGGTCCGTTGTGCTAAGCCGGTGCAGCTGTAGCGAACGCAGGCGTGGTCGATCATAACTGTCCTGATCTTGGTTTGATGGTGAGGGATGCACTGAGAAAAATAAAAATCAGACTGGCAAGTCGGGGCAAGTTTCAACCCGTTGGGACGTGGTGACCAATCAGTCGAGTGGCCGTCTGAAACACCTCATTGCGGTTCCCCCGGCGCACGGCCTGCGCTAAGGCGTCAAGCAACCTCTCTTCTGCTTCGGCCTCCAAAGTTAGTTTGCCGACAAGGGAGGGAAGGTTGGCGGAAATGGATTTTGCGTCGACCGGAATGTCGAGTGATGGACTGCGCTTTGCTGCCGTGACCATCAGCTTGTCGGTGCGTTGTTTGGTCGATAAATTGGGGTGTGCCACGACAGCCCAATAAATCGAAGGATCATACTTGGCAGCCCCCAGGTTTGGAGGTTGAAAAACCATCGACGGTCAGGCGCCTGAGCCGCCGCGCTCAGCGGCTCATCTACAATGTTTCTTGGAAATCAACCGGCCCCTGCAGCTTAAGGGAACTGGACATCTTGTTGAGGGAACATTTATCGCTGCCAGTGGGCGCCGATGATTACGAACCCTTATTTCCCATCGAGGCGGCGTCAGCGTTTTTGAAACATGGCGGCGCGCTCTGTGGCGCTGCGGAGCCAGATTCGGTTGGGGCGGGTTTGCGATTAGTGCTCGACGGCTTGCACGTCCTCGCTTCTCACGGCGATCGAGACGCAATCCGGGCTCTCGTGGATGGCGCGACGCACGCGGCTAACACGGTAAAGGAGATCGCTGCCTCTAAGCCGGAAATGTTGCGGCCGATTGCGCGGTCGCGCGAAGAATGGCCGTCAACAATCTCGCTTCACCCAGACTGGCAGCAAGAGAACAAGGACATCATTGCTTCACTGGAGGTCGGAACCCAGTCGCGCGTGGCGAAACAGTTGAAGGTCACAAGACTGCCAACCAAAGGGAAGGACGAACGTCGGAAGAGATACCGTCATCTTGTGCCGGTTCTGTGCGAACGCTTGGTCGATATCGTGGATGCTGCGCGTGACTGGCTAAATCAACGTCAGGCGGGAATGCAAAGACAGGGAGCGCTAAATCGCGCTGAAATTGGTGCTCGGCGAAAATCCTGGCGGTTGACACGGGAGGAATTGGAAAATCGTTCACCTTGGATTCTTCAGGCGGGTGAGCTCGGAGAACTAAACGGGGAAACGGCCATTGAGTGGTTTAGGGTTGGATGGGATGGACTGAAAGCGCTGACCAAAAAGCCGCACGACTTGCCCTTCGAATTCATGCAGATGGGCGCCTTTGAAGAAAAAAAGAAAGCGAGAAAAGAACAGACTTCCGCCAGTAAGCGCAGGGCCAATAGGCGGCATGGTTTGAAGCCTCGCCATCGAGACGTGTTCATGAAACTTTTCGGTCGCTGAGAAAGCAATGTTTTGCTCGCCTCGAATCTGGGGGCTGAAATAAATTCCGTCATCGTGTCCCGGTGAGGGATGACTAAGACAGCAACCTCCGAGTCGGAGGAAACTATTGGCTCTGCGCGCGCAGAGGAAACGAAAAGAGGCCGCTCTTTAGATGCCCGAAACGAAAACTTCGGGTTTGTAGTTAACACGAACGGTGCGGTTACCGAAGATGAAGCTCCAGGGATGGAGGAACCAGCGGATTCTTCTGGCGATCCCCTGATCGTCGAGTCGCTGTGTCGGGTCACCGCGGCGGAACGCGATGCCCTCATGCTGGCGAACGCCCCCATCTCTCGCATTATCGAAATCGAGGCTGCTCGACGCGGGATCGGCGGTCATCGCATCGTGGGTGTCGGGCGTGACATTGAGGGCATCATTGTGAGGCATGCGCCGGAGATGATTCGGAGCTATGGCGGCCGCTATCTGTTCTCGGCTCGCGGCGTGGGGCGTTATCTGATGGATAATCTCCTTTACCCTTCCGTGAGCAACGTTGTGCCGTTCGGCATGAAGCTCGGCGGTTTCGGCCTGAATCTTCCGGTCGTTATGGTGCAGAACGAATCCGGGAAGATCCGGTATTACGATTTGAGCGCGATCGGCCTCCTCGCGGAAGCGAAGGCGCAACGGCAGGAGCAGCTGGAGCGCTTCGGCCTGGATGTCGTGGTGGAGCTCATTGCTGCCTAGCCAACCGCACTGAAATCGGCGGGAACCTCGATCGAGGTTCCCGCCCGCACACCACGGCATGAAGAACAAGAATACGCGTGAAGACGCGAAGGCAGGAAACGATGAAGTCGTAATCTATCTCGGCTTCGATGCCGAGTACAGGGAAGTCGATGGGAAGAACATTGTTCTTTCGCAGCAGTTTTACGGGATCGCGGGCGAAGCTACGTGGGAGGACATCTACTACATCGATGAAACCGCTGACGCTCAGTAAGCTAATCATCAACGCGGTCGAGATGGGCATAACGACCGGCGTGTTACGCCGCCGACCCACCAAGATTTTCCTCTGTTGTCATTTTGCAATTGCGGACATTTGGACGCTGGCCGACCGCGCCGACGTTTCTCTGCAGCTGGATTATTGTCGAAAGACCTTTGTCACTTTTGGCGATCCCATTGTGATCGAATATTACGATCGTAATCGGAACGAGCATTCTGTTCAGGTAATCCTGCGGGATTCTTACCTGATGGCACCGGCTGGTCGGCAAAGTTTGAAGGCCATAGGTGACCTTCTTCAAATTCCAAAGATTGATATCGGCGAGCGGATCACCCGGATGGACGAACTCTTGCGCGAGGATCCCGAGCTGTTTCGAAAATACGCGATCACCGACGCCGTCATCGCGGCCCGCTATATGAAGCGAATGGCCGAATTCTCTAGTGACCTTTTCAATCAGCTCGAGCCTCCTCCCACTATCGGCAGCTGCGCCATCAACCTGACGTTAAAGATTTGGAAAGATCATGGAATTGATCGCCACCGGGTTTTGGGCACGGAAGAAATAATTGTAGGCAGTGGGAGGCGTACCCATAAGGAGACGGTCCCACTCGACGTGCGAACGGATTTCGAAGAGATAGCCTCCAAGGCCTTTGCCGGAGGCCGGAACGAAACTTACTGGTTTGGGATATCACCTGAGGGGGATTATATCGATTGGGACTTGCGTGGCGCCTACTCGACCGCCCTCGCCGCAATTGGAATGCCGGTGTGGGAACAGCTTAGGCACAGCTCAAAGTCGGAGGACTTTGCTCGCGACGTGATCGGGTTCGCGTGCGTGGACTTTGAATTTCCAGAAGAGACTCGCTTTCCGTGTTTCGCGGTGCGGGTAAAAAGCGGATTAATTTTTCCGCTCAAGGGACGGGAATGCTACACGACCGCGCAAGAAATCGATTTAGCAAGGAGGATGGGTGCGCGAATCAAGATCCGGCGTGGTTGCGTGATGCCGATGGATTTCGGATGTTATCCGTTCGCTCGGGTGACGCAGACGGCGACGAAACTTAGAACAGAGTTTCAAGAACGAGACGGGAAGGGAGGTCTTATGGACCTGCTGCTCAAGACAACTGCGAACTCCGTCTATGGAAAAACCGCCCAGGCGATCAAACCGAAGCGTCTGTTTAGTACTCGAACTCGTGCGATGGAGGATCTTAAGCCCTCCAAACTTACCAATCCGTATATCGCGGCAACGGTCACCGGAATTATCAGGACAGTCCTCGGTGAAATCTTGTGGAAGCTCCCGGCCAGAGTGAGGGTGGTGAGCGCGACTACGGATGGCTTTTTGTCGGACCTGAGTGAGGCCCTGGTTGACACCGTCTGTTCCGGGCCGGCCTGCACGATGTTCTCCGATGCGCGGCAGCGAATCGGAGAAAACCGCCAGGTCTTGGAAGTCAAACACCGTGCACAACAGGTAATGTCGTGGCGGACACGCGGGCAGGCGACTCTCTTGTATGATGATCCGAAGGAGCTAATCCTGGCCAAAGCTGGAATCCAGCTGCCGTTTATCAGCCTGCCGGAGCAGAATGAGGTTATCGTCAAGAAATTCTTCGGACGTACCTACGGAGAGATTTCGACAAAGAAGGAATTCACTAAGATCCGTCAACTGATTGACGGAGCTGATTTCGTGAAGGTGAAAATGCCGATTGAGTATTCGATGGATTTCGATTGGAAGCGGACCGCGACCGACCCCCACGAACGGGAGATTGGAGGCATTCCCCACGTGTGCTTTTCAACTAACCCTTTGAAAGACGAGGAACAATTCACCAAGCTTCGATCCGCGTGGAAAAATTTCTACCATAGGTTTAAACAGCCATTGAAGCGTGCCGTCGATCTTCAAGATTTCCTAGAATTCGCCGCGATTCGCGAAAGCGGTAAGATGCACCTGCCTCGGACCGAATCGGCATTGTACGTCGCGCGAAAGATGTTCCTTGTCGCCTATACGCATTCGCAGTGGGGACTGCGGAGCGAAATAGCGAATGTCGAACTCGCGGCCTTGCTCAACAGTTGTGGCTTCGAGACCACGGTCCACGAGGTGGAAAACGCAAGGAGGAAGACCGCGGCCTTGTACGAGCACTGCGTGGAAGCGACGCCTTCGGTGCTGCGTTTCCTGGGCTGGGTGGTGGCACGCTTCCCTTTCTTCGACGCTTCGCGCCTCCTGGCCTAGAGGAAGGGACACTCCACTCCGTGCGACTCCTGTTCCTTGGAAAAAACCTTCCTACGGAGCCCTCGGCCGTACAACGCCGGGAACGACCGAGAACGACAGGGCGAAGGCACGAAGGAGGCGTTGGGTTCGTGGGTGACGGAAAAGTCGGCGACGGTTCGGCTCGCTCGCGCCCGAAGGCGCTCCGTAACAATCGCGATTTGCAGAATAATACAAACTACGGAACGGGGGCGCCGGCGTGGCGCCCCCGTTCCGACGGCGAGGGAGCCCAAGAGGCCCGTCGTTCTTCCAGGGGAGACCGGCCTTGCCAAAGACCCCGTCTCCGGCTGTGGACGCAAGGAAACGGCTCCGGAGCGCTGGACGACCCCAAGGGACCGGCCTCCTCGCAGCCAAACCGGCCCGTGGCGGCGCAAGCGGACCGAGCCTCGCCACCCCGGGCAGCGAGAGGAGAGGGGCGTAATGGCAACGGGGAACTCGCAACAGCGTAGCGAAATGGCGAGTGGGACGCCAGAGTCCGACGCGGAGAGGCGCTGTCTCGAAGAAGGACAGCGGATCATCCGTTCGACAACACGGCTGTTCGGCCAACCGGTCGTTCTCGTGCCGATGTACCGACGCGCGAAGAACCCCCGGTTCCGCCGGTTCCAGACTTTCACGCTCGACCTCATGCAGGACGAACGGTTCGTGGCCTGCATCGGTCGGCCGAACTGCAACGTGGCGGTGCTACTGGGGAGCGAGAGCGGTGGACTCTGCACGTTTGATTTCGACGATGACGAGAACGCGAAAGTGTTCCTAGCCGCGAATCCGTTGTTCGACGAGACGCTCATGACGACCGCGCAGCGGGGGAGGAACCTCTGGTTCTTCGTCGACGCCGCCTTTCCAGACAGCTTTGACGTGCGGAGCGGTGTAGGGGGTAACGTGATCGAGTTTAGGGCACATGGTCGACTGACCATGATCCACGGCACGCATCCGTGCGGTTACTCCTATCGTTTGTTGCGGAAGGCGCTCCCGATCAGAGTCAGTTGGCCAGAAATCAAGTGGCCGGCGGAATGGATCGACCAGTTGCCCGTGCCGCATTCGGCAGGACAATGCCCCCTTCAGCCAGGGGTCACTCCGTCGCCGGTGATGGGGGCGGGGTCACGCCTGGACCCTGCCAAACTGTCTAACGTCGTTTCCCGATCGGATGGCTCCCACATTGCCCGTTGCCCTGCGTGTGAGGCGCAAGGGCACGACGCCAAGGGGAACCATCTCATCGTATTCCCGACCGGAGCCTTCGCCTGTGTGATCTTCCAGGGACAGACCGAGCAGGCAGTCCAGCACCGTGCCATGATCGCGCGGCTCGCCGGTGGCTCCGGATAGCGAGTCGGGCGGCCATTCTCGCGTCATCCGTCTTCGAGCGGATGACGGTGTCACCACTCATCGCTTCGTGCTATCCGCCGCCATCGGGAGGTAGATTCGACGGCGGGCGGGAGAGCGCGTCGCTGCGGATTAAGGGTGGATTTTCTTCGCGGGTGAGGAACGCAAAGCGGTCCGTCGTTCGCTCCATCGCATGGTTAGATGACACACCGAACATCTCAGTGTGCTTCGACGAACCAAGTCTTCAGCGAGCTGCGAAGAAAGTCAGGAAGGGACCAGGAACCTTGGATGTAAAGCCCCGCCGAGATTCCACATGCAATAGTATATCCCGTGTGAGGTGAACCGAGCATGACCGACTCGCCGTCTCGAAGCTCGATCGAAGCTGAGTCGGAAATATGCTCTCCCACCCGCGTGTTTTGACGCACGAAGCCGAAGCTCGTACCGGGCCGAATCTGAGCGACGACCGTGTCGCCGGGCAACGTAACTCGGACGAAGGGTGACGGGACATCATGCAGCGCAAACCAACTGGCGAGAATGACTACCGCAATCGAGGTCAAAGCTGAGATGACCGGAACGCGCTTTGTCATCTAACGAGACAAGATGAGCGACCCAGACAATCCCCGACTTCCCAATCGCGATGCGGACCGTCAGCAAGAAATAATCTTGGAACAGGGACCAACAGCGATACAAATATCAGGGGTCGCCGCATCCCCGCATGTGATATCCTCTTCTTCTATTTCCGGCGAGGTAAAACTCAGCCGATTCGAGCCGGCTTTTTCAGCCGTAGAACGGCTGGCAAGTTATCAGACGTGACGGCCAGCGGTGATGTTTGCGAACTGTGGGCGATTCAACTTTTGGGCACGGCCGCCATTTCCGTCTTGAACGAGCGCGTAAGGAGATATAGGTCCATCTTCCCCTCTTTATAGCCGGTTGGCGCTTTGGGTTCAGGGCCAAAAAGACGAACGAGAACAACACCTCCCGAAATTTCCTTGGTTTTGTCCACAAAACTGCCACGGCTCGGGCTTTGTTGTAAATTGTCCACGACCCACTCCGAAAAGCGATCCGGGTTCGTTACGATAAACGTCTTCTCCAGTCTCTTCAGGGTGGTGTCCAAGTCCCAGACCATCCGCTCATCACCGAAGAGGATCTCTAGACGGAGGCCGACAACGGACTTGTTCCTGACGTAACAAACTAGCGGAGCTTGAACACAATAATACGTAACGTCACCTTCTCGAGGCTTGCGTACGAAGGAGCCCGCACGGTCTCTTTTCTCAAACGTCCAGCGTGGTTCAGTCGCGCTCCATACCTGCCGCAGCAGGTCAAAGTCATATAGGGCTTCACCGCCATTAGTCTTCGGAGGCGCCCTTGCTGGTTGCGGCAGCGAAGCGGAAGAGCTCACTTTCGGCCGAGCGGTAAGATTCCGAACGGTCTTCAGGGACTGCAAGATCGCACCAAAAAAGAAGAGCAAAACGAAAGGAGTGATTACAAGAATGACGATCCTCATCTCTTTGGATATCCTTCGCCATGCCGACATCACGCCGTCCATCACTTTGACCGCTGAAATATCCCATATGTGGGAGGGCGACAAGGGCATTCTCCGTCTGTGCGGGGACCAGCTCAGAATGCAGCTCGCCAAATTTCTCCGGAAAAAGGGAGGAAAACTGACGTTCGCTCAATTCTGCCGGAAGACCGCTTCCCGACGCTTATCAAGGTTGTGAGCCAAGAATCGCCCGATTCCATACTCGCGGTATGGTTAGCTAGAAAGTTCTCGACGCATCTTTTCTTTTTGTGTGCACTCACGGCATGGACATTGAGATCGAACGACCAGCCCTTACCGCCCACGGCGAGATAACTTTCAGCGAAGACCGGGGTAGTCATTCAGTTGAGACGCTGGCTGATCAGTTTGAAGAGACATACGCACAACGGGACTGCACGATCCTCTGGTCCAATGGGCGATATCAGAAGCCAAACATCAACGTTACGAGAGGGCAGATAGGCGTTACCATGGGCCAAGGTGTGCAAAGGATTCAACTGCGGCACGTATCGAGTGGAGCTATTAGATTCTATACCTCAGGCACGTATCGGATTCCCAATGGCGAGTATGTCCTGTCTCTCTGGGGGTCGACCTTTCCGGGCCCTTATATTATGGCCTGTGTGAGTTATCAATAAGGCAGCACTCGGCGATTTACATCGTAACGCCTGTCGGTTCGTAATGGACATGCACGACGAAATAGGCAACTTTTCGGAGGACCTTGCTTTCGGCCACGTTATCTTCGTGGTAGCCAAGCATCCGTCCGATCGGCTAGACTTGGAGTTCGAAGGCTTTCAGGTGGACGCGATACCCGTGCCGCTCAATTTACGTCGCCCAATACCTGGCGGTCAGGGGTTTGGGATTGACGTTGGAGCGTTTCAAATAGGTGCGGAGATCGAGGTGCACTGGCAATTTCGCTGCGGCATCGACGTTCCCTCCGGACAAATTGTAATAGGGCATTGTCCGAACTGGAGGCTGACGAAACTCGTCCGCTTGGAGCGCCGGCACGTGGAGCCCTCCGAGCGCTGCTCCGGAGCTTTTAAGGTGAAACCTGAGTGAGTTCTGTGACCCGATGGAGGCTCCCGATGAACGAGATACTAACCAGGGGATCGTTGATTGCAGCGGAAGCCTTCTCGCTGCGCGCGTACCTCAGCTCGAAAGTGACGTTTTTGCACGCTTGACATGCACGAGCATACGCTTTGAGATCTTAAGCCGTGAATATCGAGGAAGTCCTTAAGCAAATACCGACAAAACAGGTTGGAGGCAAGTCCTCTCCCTACGAGACCATGTTGACTTATACGTCTTCGGGCAGCTTCCCGGTAGGCTTTCCCCACGCGATCAGGGTTGTCGTAAACGATTCTGTTGAATATATTTTCGACGTTCCTGAGAGCCTCGGCAAGCATACGAAGCGCTTTGATTTGAGCGCTGCAATAAAGTCAGGTGAAAAGAATACCGTCAAATTGCTCGTGAGCGTTTATGATTTCGAAATCGTATTAGGTGTAGTCAAGAGCACAGCGCAGATCGACTTCAGAGCAGGCCGCAAAATGTTGTTCAGCGAAGTATACGACAGCAACCTTTACTGGCGAAGGACTGAGGAAACTTTGACTATATTTGCGTGACCTTGGCCGCAGTCGCACGCAGCTAATCGGTCAAGACCGGAGCACTACTATCTCGACGGGCGCTTCCCGTCACTGAGTGGTTATGGTTGAGGAAGCTCACCGCTAATAAAGACGGCCGTGACGGATCGGCCATACGTGCCAGAAGTTCGACCCGGAGGGCGAATAAACTTGTGGCACCCCGGTTGTCACCGTAGAACGGCTGGAAACAAAACACGCATGATCCAAGATATTCCAAATATTGATGTCGTAATCGACATACGCGTGACTGGGGTTGAGGGGCTGACACTCAAGACGCCGAAAGGGGCGAAGTTTGGATGGGTCCAGTATTACAAAACGACGTTTGAGACGTTAAAGTTCACTACAAACTTGCCGTCGGTAACGGCGATGATTTCTTCGGAAAGGATTCAGTTTTCCACCAGCGGCGGTGAAGGGAAAGACCAAATCACGGCTGAATTTTTTTTCTTCGCAATTCAAATGGCGGACATGGCGAATAACCCGACGCTCGAGATCGATTTAGATAAAAACCCATTTTGCCTGGACAAAACCGCTTCGTTAGAAATCTCAGCTCAGAATCTCCGCACTTCCCAACAATTCAGGCAGGTGCGGCAAAATATTAAATACGGGATAAGCCAAATAGACGTGCTCAGCAACTTCCCTTAGATTCTAAACGGGGTAATTGGATGGCGTCTGTTTCTTCGCGTTTCATGTGCGTGCCCTGCGCCCAGCGCGGCAATTCACGGACGAGCGACATCAGATTACATCAGACGCGGCAACACTTAACGAATTACGAGACGTGCAGCGAATTAAATCCGTGCCCGGTTCGCGTTCGGCATTCGTCTTCGCAGCAATTGCGCCCTCCCACCCAAAATCCAATTTCCCTAGACGCAAGATCACTCGAAAGGGTAACGTGTCGACGGGCAAGCGGTATAAAAACGTCTGTTAATGCATTTTTCAGTCCCCCAAAGCGGATCGGTCGTCAACTCACTCCTTCGACGCTGTACCAAGGAAAATCCGCTAATCCGACCCTTCTTGCTGGTAGCGGCGCTGCTTTTATCGAGTCTGTCCTCTGCCTCCGCGGAAACCCTCACTGTGAACAGCAGCGCCGATTCGGGCGGAACTTGTCCTGGCCTGACTTGCACTCTGCGGCAAGCAATTCTGACGGCGAACCCCGGCGACACGATTACTTTCAGTAATGGGATCACCAACATTACCCTGACGAGCGTCGAGCTTTATGTTGATAAGGACGTCTCAATCAACGGCCCCGGCGCGAACCAGTTGGTGATTCAACGCAGTACCGAAAACGGCGCGTTAAATATCCGCGTGTTTAATATTGCGTTTTCGGCACACGTTTCGATCTCAGGTCTGACTGTCGCTGATGGAATACTTGCCTCCGGCGGAGGCATTGGTAACCGCGGAACCCTAACCCTCACGGAATGCATGATTTCTCGCAACATCGGCGACTCTGGCGGCGGCATTCACAACTTTACTGGTGGTTCGCTGAACATTGTCGATACCACGATCTACGACAACTCAACGGGTAGCAACGGAGCCGGCAGCGGCATCTACAATTCTCAGGGAGGCACCGTTGTAATAACGAATAGTACTATCTCGGGCAACGACGCTGGCAATCAGGGTGGCGGTATCTACAATTTGGGCACGGTCACCGTAACCAACAGCACCGTTTTCAATAACAATGCTGTAAGTCCGGACGGCGGAGGTGGAATTTACAGCGTTAGTGGCGCGGCTGTAAATGCGAGGAATACGATCATCGCCAGGAATACAGCTTCGGGAGGTTCCTCCGATTTCAAAGGCTCACTGAGCTCGCAAGGCTACAATTTCATCGGTGCAAACACCGCCAGTTTGACCATCACTGGCGACACGACCGGTAATCAGTTCGGTGATCCCAAGCTCGGGTCTTTACAGGACAACGGGGGATCAACATTAACGCACGCGCCGCATCCAGACAGCAAGGCCTTGGACACCGGTTCATCGAGCGGTTTTCCTACCGACCAACGCGGTTTTCCTCGTCCGGTGGATAATCCGTCGATAACGAATGTGTCCGGCGGCGACGGCAGCGACATCGGGGCATTTGAAACGCAAGCTTCGACGCCGACGCCATCTCCTACCCCTAAACCCGCAACGCTTGGCAATATCTCGACCCGGTTGCGGATCGGCACTGGCGACAGGGTGATGATCGCCGGATTCATTATCCAAGGAAGTGCGCCGAAAAAAGTGCTCATCCGCGGGATAGGTCCGTCGTTAGCAGCGTTCGGAATATCGAACGCAATAACTAATCCCCGATTGGAACTTTACGACAGCACTGAGACGATCGGACGGAACGACAACTGGCAGGCGACCCAGCTCGGAGGTGTTATTACGTCGAATCAAGCAGAGGAAATTCAAAACCTTGGATTTGCTCCGAATAATTCCTCCGAATCCGCACTCATCGCCACGGTACCGCCGGGAAAATACACAGCAATTCTCCAAGGCGTAAACGACGCTACTGGCGTGGGACTGGTGGAAGTATACGATCTAAATACAACTAGCGGATCCCTGCTCGCCAATATAAGCACAAGAGGTTTTGTCGAAAGCGCTGATAACGTCATGATCGGCGGGTTTATCGTCGTGACAAAGCCGACGAAAGTGATTATCCGAGCAATAGGGCCATCTCTCACGCAATTCCACGTGCCCGACGCTCTGGCGAACCCACAACTAGAGTTGCATGATGGCAGCGCCATTATTGCCCGCAATAATGATTGGCAAACTACTCAAATAGGCGGACTCATTACTACCGACCAGGCGGTCGACATTCAGAATAGTCAGCTCGCTCCTACCCATTCTGCGGAATCTGCGATCATCCTTACTCTGCAACCCGGCAGTTACACAGCCGTTGTACGAGGTTTCAACGACACGTCCGGTAATGCATTGGTAGAAGTCTATAGCTTGGAATGACTCAGCTCATTACAGATTCGACCGAACTATAACCAATGAACTCGCGACTCGACTGGCGAGGCGAACGAATGGATACACTGTGCGTTCGCGAATCCATCACTGAGTTCGAAAACCAAGTTCTGCAGCTACTCGGACGCGGTTTATCAGAAGCCGTAAATCGCTGCACATCTTCAATGCAGTGAATTTTTCGTGATGTGGACAATGAATGGCCTACAAGAGTGTCTGGGGGCAAGTTCGGGGAAACGCGACAGATCGCAGCGCAGTGGCACCGAGGCGAAGTTGATATCGTTAGGAAGGTCTCTCCATCATTCCTACCGGACCCCCCAAAGCGTCAACATCCCGGACCAGCTCAATAGCTTTCGGCGCGCCCGGGGAAATCGATCGGGGGGAGGTGCATGTCAGATGTCGATGCACGGCCGTCCGCCATTTGGTCTATCGCTTTGTTCGGTGCCAGTGTCATGCCTGAAAAGCAGGCGACCACAAAACGGTGTTTCTCCCATTCGTCGACAAACAGACGGCACTGCCTGGGCCCGTCGCCTCCGGCGGCATAGGCGATTCCGAAACCGAAGTCGTAATCCCAGCTCTTACCCGGCTGCGAAGGCAAACCCACGTAGTAGCGGAGATCGCGGCAAATATCGGCGAGAAGAGGCCCACTCGATGTAGCGCCCCGGGAAAACTTCGTTTCGCCGACGAGGGCAAACTTCTCTTTCTCTCTGTGGACGATACCGAAATCCGGACACGGCTGATAGCCACGGCTATCCGGTGGATAAGCCTTCCCTGTCTTCGATACCCGTTGATAATTGGTGCCCCACGTGAATGTAGAGAAACCCGACTGACCAACTGCAGGAGTGTAAACCTGAGCGAGAGTAGATACACCTTCGCAACGAAGCGCGCTCCGAATCTGTCCAAGCGTGAGCCCGAGTTTAGATTGCAGATAGTGGGTTGCAACCGAATCGACGACTGGCAAAACACAGTCCTTACAAAAGCGCGTCTCGGTGTGCCTTGGAGCATGTGACTCGATGTCCGCCACTCGCTGAAGCACGGCAGCAGTATCGGAGAGACTATCGCGCAGCGCGCAATAGAGTAGTTGGCAAAATTCCCCGGCGTTGTCGAGGTCAGTTGTCATGCGCTGTGCGAGACCGTCGGTGTCAGGCCGATGCCGGTTCACAAAGTTCTATGGATCGATCAGTCTTCCACAAATCAGCCATGCATCTCCACCGTCTAGCACAGCACACACGTTCCACAGATCAATAGCCCTTTCCAAGTCGCCCCGTGCTCTCGTGCTTATGTCCCCCGGCTGTTTCAGGACAATTTCTCTCGTGGGAGCGTCCGTCGCAAGATCGTATACAATTTGTGGTGCTAGCGCGGTAACGACTTGCTCGAAAGACAGCTTGATGACAGCGAGCGCCTCATGATGAATGGGCGGAATCAGGATCGTCGGCGGGTTCGGACGCGACATTTTCCTCTTATTGATCGTTAACCTGAACGCGCACAAACATGAAATATACAACTTCCAAAAGTGGGGTGAAACTATTCGCGGACTTCCGGGACAACCTTATAATCGACCGATACGACCCCGAATTCATCGGGATGCGCGGCAGCAAGCTTCGGTGGATGAGCAGCGAAAACAGTGAGGATGCGGTGACTTAGAACGTGTTTCGCAGTTTACGCCAAGTCGATCCTCAGCTCTGGTTCCCTCGATTATTTGCTGACGCCTTCCCGCAGAATGATGCCGCAGCCGCACGGGTGGTAACCATCGACCTTTGGAAGAGACTTTCGCCACCGGTCAGTCTGCGCCTCAAGGTCGCGTAAGGGCAGTCGGAAGTTGATGTCATCATCGAGACTGAGTCGCTCGTCTGGTTCTTGGAAGCGAAATACAAATCGGATATTAGCAAACGAACGAAGCACGACCCTGAGCGCGAGCAAATCATCCGCAACGTCGACGTGGGATCGTGTATGCAGGCCGTCGGAAGTTCTATTTTTCGCTGCTAATCTTAGACGAGTTTCATACGCCGGTGGGCAAGTCTTTGATCGAGGAGTACACGCAGAGTCCCGACTCGATCATCGCGCGGCTCAGCCATCGAGAAGACAAGATCGGTAATCTTTGCGGCGTCGGGCTCCTGACATGGCCGCAAGTGCTTCGCGTCATGGCGTTCTGCGAAGGAATCGCCGTTCGGCTCGACGAAAAGCATTTCCTTGCCCACGCGATTGAATGGATGCGTGCGAAAGGACTTAGGCCCGTCGCAATCTGAGGTGCCGACCCACGGGATCGTGGCTACATCACCTGAGGAGATTTTACTCCCTTCGGGGTGGTCGCGGCCCTCGCAAATTCTCCGGCTGCGGCGCTGGCGTTGAAGCGTGCGACTTCTGATCGGAGGATGTAAAGGCGTCCGCAGATGTTGATCGTGCTCAGCATCCCTATTTTGCACCAGCGCCGCACCGTAGCCGACGAGAGGCCCGGCGTCCTGCGCTGCCCCGGAGGCTGTGGAAATCAATCCTTTTTTCGAAACTCTGCGAGGGAATGATTAATTTCTTTTAATTGTTCAAGTGCTTTAACGCCGTCCAGCGTGATAGGCATTTGGTCGGACAAATTCATTTCGCCAAAAATCAGTTCGCGCTCTGGCAGGTTCGGGTCCTGGAAGCGGTGATGCTGTTTTTTGAAGTTCTCCAATCGAAATGTATGCCTTAGAAGTTCCCGCTTTTCAGTTTTGGCTGTTGGCGCAGTGCTGCTCATTCCCGCCGAGTCATCTGCCGTCAAGACTGCTACGATTTCCACAGCCTCCCCATGCGCCTGCCAATCCTGTGCATCCAAAACCGCGACAAGTAGCCGACTGCCACTCATCGGATGCCAGTCGAAGACTGTCGTGGCCGGCCCTTCGGCCTTAAACGTCCGCTGGAAGGCTGCGACCATCGCTTCTCGTAGCGCAGCAGCAGCGTTGGCTCGACCAACGCGGGCAGCTTCTGTAAATTTTTGCGTCTCCGAGGGGGTCCAAGTCGGCCCAGCCGACCGGCCGTTGGGTCCGTTATAACCGGGGGCAGCCTGCTGTGGCATTGCAGCCGACCCAATCCACCAAAGGGCGGCATTCGATCGATTATCTGGGTCAAGCCAGGCTCCAGTAGCATCTACTCCGAATGCGATTTCAGTAAACTTTTTGAGCTCTTGGTCAATGCGACTATTCACTTCGGCGTCCGTTAATGGACGATACGCGCGGGTCGTCAAATTCTCGAATCGCGACGAACTCACCACATGCTGTTTCACATACTCAGGGTCGGCATTCGGCAAAAGATACAATCGACCCCTGAGCGGCAGGTCCCCCTTCGATGTCACGAATACTTCCCAATGCTGATGAGGCTTAGGCAGTTCGCCGCCGATGATTTTCCTGAAGAATTCGCGTGCCTCTTCCTGCTTCTTCGGATCTTTGCCCCACAGATCTGCCAATTTAATATTCCACATACCGCCCGGCAGGGCCGTGACAGCCGTCGTCGTTACTTCCGAGATTGTTTGTCTAGTCTTGTCTAACTCGGACTGCAAAGAACTGCGAGTTTCAGCTAGCTGCTTCGAGACATGTTTCGAAAGTCCAAACGCTCCAAGAGCACCAATGGCCGCGACCGCTACAGTTCCGAGTATGTTCATGCACGCTCCATGACGATTCTTCGACGCAGTTTCTCGCGCCTAGGTTCACTCCAGTTTCGGCAAAAGTGTTCGAACGAGGGGGGCATTTGGCCAGAATGCGCCTAGAGCATCAAACAATGCAAACAAAAAGTTTCACCATTGGGCGTGCGTAACAAAAGGAGGGCTAATTATACCCATCGTTCCGATCGCCATTTCCCTCGAATGCCGCCGCTATTTTATTATTAGGCACCGAATTTGGGAGTCGAAGAGAATGTTTCCGGCCGTCGCCGTGAGATTGACACACCCCTCGAGAGTAATACAATCCGACCTGACGGAATCTGATGATGCGCTACGCCCGCCTTTACACATGCTTCGCAATGGCGATAGCTTGCACCACCAGCGCTACGGCACAGGACTTCATCAAAGCTCCCAATGGCACATATTGGAAGATCGACGCTGGGTTGAGACGGATGTTTACGTCCTCGGAGTCAATTGAAGGATATGGATTCAAAACCACTTCTGCGGTGTCCGTGAACCAACAGCAGTTCGACGCTTATCCAGTCGGGACGCCGCTCCCGGAGCGAAAGATTGTTGACCAAACGATGAGAATCCCCGCACAGGAATGGGGCGAGGTACGAATTCCGGTTGAGGGTTGGCTGCTCATCGGTGTGCCGCATGTCGAGAACGGCAGTCAGATCGAAGTCCTCGACATTCTCAATGCGAGCGGCGACACGATTGCGATCAAAGTTCGGTCGCACAACCCGAACTTGATGGTAATGGGCTTTGGCCAGGGTCGGACAGTCACAGTGCGCGTGACACTCGAGCGGCGTTAGCGGGCTTTGCGGTAATAGAGTGAAGAACTGCGGCCTTAATGCGATTGCTCTCCTGCTACTGCTAGCGCTAAGTGCGGACTCCAATGAGATAGAAATCGCCGTAGACGAAACTGGTTTAACCGGACACGCGTGGGCGGTCGTAAGATGTGTTAACCGCACGGCCAAGATCAGCTTCGGTCCGGCTGATCCGAAGGATCTAGCGCTAATATACAAAGCGGTTCCGTCGACGAACGACTATAAAACGCGTGCGCCGACTGTAACCCACTCGATACGGCTAAACGAGGAGGAGTGTCGCAGCATGATTAAGCAAGTGAAGCGCGTTGAGGGCATTGAATACCAATTGGCGGTGCATAACTGCACCACTGCGGTTCTCAACGTTCTAAAAGCTGGGGGTGTGAATATATACAGCGATCAGGGTGGCCTGAAGCGATATATCGAGCTTCCTTTTGAGACGCCAAGGGCCCTAGCCGACGAGCTTCGAAGGCGAAATCGAGAACAAGCTCAGCCGCCAGGAAAAGAGCCGCCAGGAAAAGAGACCAATCGGCAAATGCGTTGGCGCTGTAACTGGAAGGGTGTTTTGCATCCGGCGGCACACCACTGCGGAAGGCCCGAGTTGGGTGGATCGTGGGAGGTGGCGCCGTAAGATCAGAGGGTGAATATACTTGGCGCGGCATGCGTTCGGGTTCAAGGGCCGACCACCCGAGGACCGTCGCTCATAAGGCAACCCGTTCGGTAGCGGTATCGCCATCCGTTGTCAGCGGATGACGGTGTCGCTACTCATATCTGCAACACTTTCCGGCTTAAAACGGCTTCATTTTACTAGGGAAGTAAGGCGGCGTTGCTATTTTGTTGCTGTGTTTGGCTTGTGAAGAGCCAAAATTGCGGGCGCGCGCCTCGCCGTAAGCGATCTTGGGCTTGATGTGATCTTCTCCGATGAACCTCACCACTCAACCAATCGCCATCCCCGGCCAGAGTCGCATCGTCCGTCCCGAATTTATCCGTCTGCCGAAACCCGGCACAACAGATCCCGGGAGCAGCTTGAGCAGACACCTAGTCCAGCGGCAAAACTTCAGTCGAGGAAAAACAGCGAGAATCATAGACCGACCCCTTTCTCGGCCCTTAATTGTCGGCTTTAGTGGTGATCCCGTCCGCTCTCACAAATGCAATAATCCAGAAGGATTTCGCCTCAATAAACCCTGCTAGAGCAGTTGGTAAACGAGATGGCCACCCACAAAATGCTGATTGCGGTGATTATCCAGCGATGGCTGAGATGATTTCGCCAATCTATAATGATAAAGGCCAACGATAGCAGTCGAAAACCGTAATAACAAAGTCCGGCACGTTGTAACCAATCGGTATTCGCATCCAACAAAGTGCGATCAAGTGGCGCGAGCTGTTTATAGACGGTAAAGTGCAGGTCTATCAATCGACCAATTACATGATTGAGGAACAGCGTCTGGACGACGAGCAATGCGGTAACTATCGGAAATACCTTCATCAACTTCTCCCTCAACGGCCGTTCAATCCGTTTAGATACTCCAAAAGGACCGCGTCGCTCTGCTGATAAACACGCTGATGAAACCCTGACGGATCTAGTTGTTGAGGACCTTGCCCGAACCAGATGAATAAGTCCTTTAACCACCCATTGTGAACGTGATAAAGCTCGTGCGCGAAGGCCTCGACGTAGGCCGCGTCAGAACGGAGGGCAGAGGGATCAAGGGTGATAACGCGGTTAAACGGATTAATGGAGGTACCTGCTGGGCGGCCGTCCTGGGCTGAACCTAACACTGGCTGATTTTGCCTGGGTCGCAACTCAGGGTGGCGAGCCGCGATCCAGTTGGTCGCACGAGCAAGCATTGCACCCGGGCTATTTGTAATTATGGGAAGGAAACTCCATTGGCCAGCCACGTTCGGCACGGCCGCAGGCGACCCAATTACGAACACGTGTAGGGTCGCCAACGTGTCATTGTCCTGAATGTAAATCGTCGTGTAGCCTGGACCGGTTGGCGAACTACTGCCAGCACTACCACCGCGAGAACGCCCTCCTCCGCCGGCGCCGGACCACGGCCCACCACCGTTTCCTGCGCCTCCACTAGTCGACCCACTTTGCCGTCCGTTCCAACCTGCGGTTGGGGTGCCGTCTGGGTTGCTCCAGAAGCCCTGTGTCGCGCTGCCAGACCACTGCGCGTTTGATCCCCCGAGATTCCAGTTGTAATCGCCCCACCCCCCGGGGCCCCCCGGATTGATCGCCTCGTTTTGAAGCGCTTGCTCCCGACTAAGCAACCCGCTTGGGTCAGCGGAGTTAACTGAATCACCTCCACAGTACCGGTAGAGATTACCGTCACCGGCGGCGAATCCTAGTGGGTCCGCCTGCATGAACCGGCCGAGGGAGGGATGGTAAAATCGGTTCCGGTAATCATACACGCCCAATTCCTGATGCCATTCGCGCCCCGAAAACATGAATCGATTTTTCAATGGGGAGCTGGTCTTCAGAATGCCGCTTCCGTCGAAAATCTGCGGTTCTCCGGAAAACCGGTAGATATATCTCTCTTTAATCGACGAATAATCAAACAGGTGGGAAGTGTTGCCCCGCCCGTCCTGGGTGTACCAGATGTCACCAGAAACGCCGCCGGCCCGCACCACGATTTCATCTGTTTGCGCTCCATGTATGTAGTAATTCAGAAGGTTGTCATATCGGTCTCGTTCCTCGAGCAAGTTCCAGCCATCCCATACGTTCCGGACGATTTTGTTATTATCTTGATTGATCCTCCGCGCGATTTGCCGGTTTAAACCATCATACCAGAACTCGACCGAGTTTGCGCCCTTCACCGCCGCGGTCAACCGACTTTGCGCGTCGTACGTATACGTCCATCCATCGTATGTTTCTAAATTAGCAGTCGCATCCCAGGTGGCCGGGGCTCCGCTTACGCTGGTGTATTCATTCAAATCGTTGGGCGTCCACGTGCCAGGAGCACCGTTCCTTGTGACTTGAGTCCGGTTCCCAGCTGGGTCATAAACCAGTGACGTGACTTCACTGCCTCCTGTTACGACTTGGTTGCTGAGAGATCCGTTCGCATTAAAGCCAGTAACCTGTCCGGACTTGTCATATGAAAACCCGTCGGCCAAGCCTGCGTCACGCTGCTCATATTTGAGCCGATTAACTTCATCGAATGCGTAGTCAAACCGCGCGACCTCGACGCCGTTCATAACGTGGCGCATCCATGCGCTTCTGTTCAGAGCATCGACCGGGGCGTAGTCAGTGACCACGCCATTGTAAAGACCGCGGGTTTTTCGGTTGCCTGCCCGGTCATAGTCGTAGGATACCAAGCCGACATCCCCCGCATTCAGGATACCTTTCAATTGATTGCGCCCCGTATAAGAATACTTATATAGCGACCCGAAAGGATAGGTCAGAGATTTGCGATTACCGTCGGCATCGTAAGTGTAAATGTTAGTGTGGTCGTAATTGCTCCCGGTCAGTTCCCGGTGACTTTTCAGCAAATTGTCGTCGTAGTACGCAAGCTCGATGGTGGCATCTGCGTTTGTGATGTGCTTCAAACGGGACGCGGCATCATACCCCATGGTTTGCCCGGATGTGTAACCATCATCCCAGGTGAACCCGATCGGGCGATTGAACGTGTCGTAGGCGAAAGTTTGTGTCCGCCCGGCCCGGTTTTTATATGTTGTGACAGTTCCGGTAATGGAGTTGTACGTGTAGGATTCAGATCGAGCAATGCCGCCTGAATCAGAGGGGTACGTTCGCGTCTTCAGGCGCGCCAAGTCATCGTATTCAAACGTGTAGAGTTTGCCATTCGGATCCAGGCGGGTTTGCATTGGGCCACCGGCCGACCAGGTGTAGTTTGTAACCGCGTCCGGTGTCGGCGCTTGGATAATTCGCTCGCGTAGCGGCCGGTTTAGCCCGTCGTAATCCTCATATCTGACGATTTGACCGTTTGGCCGCTCGATTGAATAGGTTCGGCCGAATGCATCGTACTTGTACGACGTCGATTTAGACAGCGCATCAAGAATGCTCATCACGCGGTTCCGCTCGTCGTACGCGCGAGTCGTGACCCGCGCGGCGCTTGGTGCTCCCGTCTGCGGGTCCGATTCCTTGATCATTGTCATGTTTCCCGCATTGTCGTAGTCCATCGACGTCGTCGCCGAATCAGTGGTCCCGTCAGCCGCACTGTGGGTGACGGAAGTGCGTCGCCGATTCGCATCGTAAAGTGCTTTGATCAGTTTGCCGCTTTGAAGCTCGATCCTGGTTGGGTTCGAGTCGGCGTGCGTGTAATCGTTGATGGGGCGCTGAAATGTATCGTAGAATGTAGAGATCGTTCGCGGCGTATTGTCGCCAGGAGATCGACGCGGGGTCGTGATGGTGCGAATCCGACGATAGTCATCGTACGTGTAACTGGTCACATAACCGAGTGGGTCAGTGATGGACGTCAGCGTCCCGGCACCGTTCGGGTTATATTCGTTGACAATGGTGTGTCGAACGCCATCGCCTGGATCAGTCGGCAAAGTCGTTTTCGTCACCTGCCCGCGCGTATTATACGCGTAGTTGACGGTGTAGGCGGCATCTATTTCGGACGCCCCTCTTGCATCGGTGACACCGGTAACACGATCTAGTAAATCATAAGAATAGCGAACATTAGGGTTCCCAACAACATGATCGGGATCCCTGTATGTTTTCATCAATCCGCGGGTATCGTATGTCCATGCTTTCACCCCTCCGGCCTTTAAACGGTGTGTGATTACAAGTCCGTAACCGTAGGGATCGTAGCCAAAAGTTTCCCACGAATCATCCGGATACTCTATTCGAGTGATCCTCTTGTTAGCATCGCGGAAATATTTAGTTTCGTGTCCGGCCTCGTCGGTCACGCTGTAAAGATAATAGGGATTATTCGCATCGCGATTGTTAGCATCGGGGCAAGTCGCCCAGCCGTATTTGTATTGAATAGTGCCACGGGGAGAGTTCGGTGGAGTGTCGCCGGGAGTGAGGGGAAACTGAATCTGGGTTACCGCACCTGTAAGCGGATTATTTGTGAGATTTGTCGTGTTGCCGCGACCGTCGGTGTGTGAGTTAACATATCCCGCCTGATCGCGCGTCTGTGAGCTAGGTATCCCTTTGAAGTCAGTCCAAGTAGACAAACGGCCATTGAAATAGGAGAATGTTCTGGAGGGCCCGTCGCCTCGTTCCTCCCTCCGCGTATCTGCGTCAACCACCACCAAATGCGAAACAGGAATGCCATCGCCATTCGCTTCGGTCTCCATCTGCGCGTACACAGGAGGAGTGCCGTCGAGATTGTTGACGATGCGATATTTATAGTTGATCCGTTTCATCGCGCCCGGGTACATTGGGTCGTCGCAGACCGCCAAGAGGGGTGAGGCGTTTGCGCTTCCGACATTGGGCGAACGGTAAGTGTATGTTGCAGTGAGGGGGGGATCGCTTGGTCCGCCATAGTAAGAGTTATACGTCACTCCCGTGAGAAGCGTGTATGCTATCGTTCCGGGGGGAAATGTCTGGCTCTGGTGCGTATAATGCACCTCCCGGTTATCGCTCCCTTTGATGTAATCGAGGACTGTCTGCCCTCCGACTACCGTGTAAAATAGCTGGATAGACCTGCCTGCCGGTTCTACCAACTTCTTCAGCATTCCGTCAGGATAGTACTCTAATGCCGTCCTCAAGCCATGAGGGTCAATGATGGCGCGTGCCGTAAAGGAATACTCAAACCAGTCGGACTGATTTACTAGCTCCGGATCATGGGCGTGGAAGGTTCGGATACCCGAGAATTCGACCTTTCCCCCGTCCGGCAAAATCAAATAGCAAAGACCGTCTGAGCTATTCCACGGCTTGAAGCGCTCTTTGATTCCCAGCCCTCCCCGGTAATATATGTCGGACCAACTAAAAGTAAAGGTCTCTCGTCGGCCATCCGGAAAGTGGACAATATACGTTGGCGTGGTGCCAACGGCGACCTCGATATTCTCGATGGACCAACTGTGGGAATAAAGCCATCCCGGCGTGCGGGTATTCCATGTCCGGGAAAAGCTGAGGCCATATTGTCCAACCGCGCCACTGATGACCAGATCTGTAACGCTCCGCACGGCATTGCCCGTATATGGATCGTAAGAGCCGCCAGTGGTCACGCTTCCATTAAATTCTCCGCTTGGACCCGTTGGGTTATCATTACCCACTTGACCATGGGCGCTGGGGCGAGACGAGAAGGCGCAGCATGCGATGACAACTGAGAGGAAAACCCTTCGCATTTTGCCCAGCCTCGGGGCTTTCATGGCCTTACAGTTCATTAGGGTCGTCCTCCCTCGCTCTGAGGAACGACAAATTGCAGGATTGCCGATCTCTGACGGATGGTCACCGCGACCCGATAAAGGCCCGGAAGAGCGCCACACCGAAAGGAAACCTTAGTGGTTGCACCGCGAGAAGTTGGATCAACAGCGACTACGCCGCCATCCATCGGATAAACATCGAGAATGGCCTCGCCCATGGTTGAAGGCACCCGCAATTCGATTCGCACGGTTTCGCCGGCAGATATTTCGATCGGTTGAAAATTCGAATGCCGCGCAACCAACTTGTATCCGCCGCCATCCGCGCGCGTAAGTGTGGCTCCGATTTCAGCGACAGGGGGGAGCCCTTGGCCCCAAACGCGCGAGACGGCAAGGACCGTTACAACAAACGCTGTCGCGATCGCAGACGCTCGAAGTACCGGCGCTTTGCGGCGACGCCGGTGGTCCCATTCTAGGTAATTTTGCGGTCTTAGCAGGTTCTCAATCATACAATTGTCCACAGGGGTGGTGTCGGTCTAGGCCTGGAGGGCGGGCGAAAGGAATACGAGGTGGGGGTTAACGTGGGAGCAGGAGGAAACGGTTACGCCGTGGAGGGAATTCTAGGGGCACCCAAGTGTGGGTGCGGCGCCGAGTAGACAAGCAAGCGCAGGCCTTGGCAATACTTTTTTTGCGGCGGGCGATTCTTTCTGTCGAAGCACTCCATCACCGTGTAAAGAGGTTTGGGGGCGCGGCACCATTCGTCGAGAATCGCTGTGAGCAGTTCGTCGGATCGCACAGCGAACAGTCGTCCGTTTCGGTGAGCATCCACACAATGCAGAAGCTCACCGAAACTTTCGTTGTGATGAACTGCCGTAGGACGACCCAAACCCATGCAAACGAGACGCAATCAGCTCCGGATATTTGGCACCGGCGGGCTGCTTTGTTCGCTCGTCCTGGGCATCCACGCCCCTGTTGTCGCTCAGACCGCTCCACAGGCCAAGCCATTCGAGCGTTTCGAGGGCTCCGTGTTGGAGCCCGACGAATGGACCGATGGCGATAGTTTTCGCGTTCGGTTACGGACGGTCGTTTGGAAACATTTCGGCTGTATTTTGTGGAAACAACCGAATTACGGTCGCACTCGACTCGCTCAGATGAGCAAGCCGCGTACTTCGGCATTACTCGGGCAGCAGCCATCGATCTTGGCAAGGAAGCGAAAGCTTTCACCCCCCGCGCTCTTTCGCGACCGTTTACGATTATACTCGCTGGCATCCAGTCTTCGGCCCACGGCGACACTGCGCTGTCGTCATTACGGCAGAAGGAAGCGATTTGGCCGAACTGCTGGTGAGAAACGGTTTGGCGCGCATTTATGGGACGCGCACACCGCTACCGGACGGGCGAGACTCCCGCTCGTATCGGGAAAACCTGGCGCAATTGGACCGCCTGGCGAAGCAGGAACGGATTGGAGGCTGGCGCTGAGTTGCTGACAGCGGTTGATGAAAGGTCGCACTTCACACCTCCCCGAGTTGCTCTCGTTCGAGCCTAATAAGTGACTTGCCTTGGCAAAGTTTTTGCCGCCTCGATCCATTCCGCAACTTGCTTCTCGGCGGGCACTCGGCCGGTCAACTTCTTCGCGTCGTTAACCCCTTTCAGCTTCGCTGCGAGGTTCGCCGCGTTACGTTTGGCGAGCTCGGCCACGGAATCGACCCCGGCCGCTTCGAGCAGTTCCGCCGTCTGCCCAGCGATTCCTTTGATACGGAAGAGGTCCGCGTAATTCACAAACTTTAGGATTTGGGCGGCCGGCACGCCGCTCTTTGCCGCCAAATCCTCGCGGCCTGTTGGCGTCGCTCCCTGGCGCAGCAATTCATCCACGCTGGTCACACCAGCAGCCTTAAGTTTCGCCTCGGTGGCCGCACCGATCCCTTGGATCGAAGTCAGGTTTCCTTTGGCCGCTTTCGGCTTGTCGGCCGCCTCAATAGTGAACGCGAGCAACCCCACCAACAAAAGAACAAGAAACAGTTTCATGCGGCGAGCGTACGGAGAAAACCCGTCTTCGCCAGCAGGATCGACAACGCGCCGCGCTGACTCTCTCCCCATATTGCTCGAAACAATCCGCGAGCGCGTGGATCACGCGAACACGTGACTCAAATCATCTGAGGAGATTTACTCTTTTCGGCGTGATTG
Source organism: Chthoniobacterales bacterium (assembly GCA_035536995.1). Taxonomy (GTDB): domain Bacteria; phylum Verrucomicrobiota; class Verrucomicrobiia; order Chthoniobacterales; family UBA10450; genus AV80. Next base: position 83,715 of record DATLNB010000001.1, read on the forward strand.
GGGTCTTCGCAATTCCCCGGCGGCGGTGCGTGCATTGAAGCGTGCGATCTCTGATCGGAGGATGTAAACGCGTCCGACGCCGGTATTATAGGTTCAATCCGGACATCGTTGCAATGAATGTGATCTACCTAGACCAGAACTTCGCCATCACGTTTGCCGAAAAAAGCGAATCAAACCCGAAATACGCCGAAGCGCGAGAGGCCGTGCTGTCGGCAGTGGCATCTGGGACGGCAGTGTTCCCGTACAGCGAGCTTCATCTGATCGAATCTGCTGCCATGGATCTCGACGGGCGGACTAGGGTCGCCGAATTATGGGACACGGTAAGCGGCGGTTTCCGCTTCTGTCAGCAGAAGCACATCCGTAGTTCGCAATTCAAAGATCTGCTTCTAGGAAAGTCCATTCGACTCAAGCCGCATCTGGTCACGTATCGCGAGGAAACAACGTTTGGCTACTGGATCTACTCCCACGAGCCGGAGTCCGCGAGGCAGCGAAGTGAGCAGCTTCGTGCTGTGGTTGAGCGTTGGTCTCGGCTTAAACGCGACGAGATCGACGGGAAAATTAGCAGGGAAGAAGCTAATACGCTGCCCAAACTTGTTCTTCAACTCTTGTCGAGAATGCTCCGCCACGAAATGCCTTCACTCGGTGAGCTTCAATCGGAATATGTCGACATTTCAAGTGAGCTTTCGTGGACGCTTCGCGACCTTGGACATGGGGACGATACATTGGGTGAAGCCGTCAAGTTCATGCAACAACACGCTCTTGAAGTTCCAGCTATAGCGATCGAATGCACCGGACTAGAAGTATTGGCTGAGCGGTATGCCATAGACAACCCTCAGCCTAGTGCTGTCCGAAAATCGCAACTTGATCACGACAGCTACGACTTAGAGGCACTTTCAAACTATGTCCCGTACTGCACAGCCGGCACTACGGATGCAAAAGCTTCGGGTATCATCCAAGCGGCGTACAGGAAGCTGAAAACCGAACCGCCCGCCATCTTCACGCTCCGCCAGATCGAGGCGTTCACTACGTTTGTTAGGAATTTGCCTTCAGTGACGACACTTGACCCTGCGTCCGAAGCGATGCGCGACGGGGTGCAGTGCCTCATTTTGACACGCGCAAAGCCTGAAAAACTGATCAGCCGTGAGTCATTCCCTTCCGAAAATGGTATCGAGCGTGAAATGTTGCCCACAGGCGGCCTCAAGGTTTTATCCCGCGTGAAGGTTGCTTGGGCGTCTCTACTTCGCGCGTTGCAACGGCTCGAGGATGAACTTGAAGATGCGCCGGGAGGGGATGGCGTTCTTTATGGATTCATGTGCGCGGACGATACCGCTGACCTCCGGTTCAAAGTGGACATTCCGTTCGGCATGTTTGAACTCGCGCAGGAAGACATTGAGCGGAGCATCAAAAGCCGGGATGAGGGGTAGGAAGACGGGGCTTCCGGTTCTCCCGGTGCAACGTCGCGCAAGTGTGGGGTCCCCGGCATTGCCAATTCTACATTCCAAATCGGGCAGGAAAGCACTCGCACGTTAGCACCCGGTTGGTTGGCCTCTTACGGTCCTAAAGCCGGTGTCGCCACTTACTTTGATCTTCGGCGACAGATTCCTCTTTTCATACAATCCGCTCAGCGGTCAAAGAAATCTTGTCGAACTCCCAAATCTCGACGTCATCTGGAATTAGATGGCCGTGCAGCCGCAAATACCGGGCGATAAGAGTCTCTTGCCGTCTGATGCCCTGCAGTCCGGTCTTGGGCACGAACAGCATTTTTTTGCACTGGGGTGCCGCAAGGAAATACAATAATGCTTCATTGATTGTCGCAATTTTCGCGGCCGGATTCCCACCGCTCTCCGTCCAATCGTAGTGCTTGCATTCGACAAGCACTAGTGGACTTCCGAAATCAAACCGGTGCTTCTTCTCTCTCTTGGAAGAGATGCCGACCTCAATGGCGTATTCGGGTCCCACATTTATGCCTTTGCGAAGCAAGTGAGCGTGGACTTTATCTGCGAAATCGCGGACTTTCTCGTGCTGAGTCATATCACTTGGCGAGCGAAGCCAAGCTCACCCCCCCGCTTCGGCATTCGAGGCGGTGCCGTTATCGCCGCTATCCATCCACCCCATAGCCTTCATCTTGCGAACGATTAACTGCAACTCCTCCGCTGTCATCATTGGGGCGAATTGTCCCCAAGCCCACTTCCCCTTTACGCGAGGTCGGTGTGCGATCATGTAATAGCCGATTCGGAACATCACCGGCCCGTTTTCGAAGCCTTGGCCTTCGTCAAGGGCAAGCTTCTGGATCAAGAACGCTTTCGCAGGATTGGAAGGCGCTTCAAATATTGCCTGGTCCTCCACTCGATAAATCAGCGGGCTGCCGTCGATTTTCTCCGTTCGCGTAATCCGGCCTCTGCGTGAGGCTGGCAGCGGAGGATACGCACTCTTCCCGTTCGGCAGATTTTTCATATAGGCTTCCGTCTCCTGGATTCCAGATACACCCGGTAGCCCGCTGCCTGATCTTCGTCGATAATCTCGTAGCCCGCCGGGAGATCAAGGTCCGCCCATGAATGGATTTCCTGGACGTCCATTGATTCTCCGACCTCGTTCATGAGCGTGTCCCCTCCATCGGATTCCTGATCGTAGTCCTCGTCGAGGTCTGCGGCAGCGGCGTCGAGCGTTTGTCGGATAAGAACGTCTTTTGGCCACTCTGATTGCTGTTCATCGTCATTTCTCATTCTTGGGCTTGGGTTTCGGTGCGCTCGAGATTCAGGGTGTAAAAACTAGCCGCCCCACCCCTTAAACTCAAACATACAGCAACAATTCTGTTGCATTGTGAATGCTTTCTGCAAGTATGCAACAAAGAAATGAGTGCATCCATAAAAGCAGAAGAAGCCAACGAGCTCTACGCTGACGCCACGACGGGCGGGTACATAGCCACCATCCGCGAGGACGCCGGAATGACACAATCCCAGCTGGCGGAGGCGGTCACATTTAGCCCTGCTACGCTCTCCCGGATTGAATCCGGCGACAAACTCGCAAGCCAGGAAGAAGTGTCGTCAATCTTGGCGGCTATTGGAACCCCGAAGGCGGGGGAGCTGGCTGAATTCCTCAATCAGAACTGGGACGAAATCGCTCGACCGACATTTGACCATCCAAATCGATCAGCCCTTTGGGAGGCCAACCTTACTCTCAGAAAAGTCTCGGAACTCCGCTCTGATCCGAATCTGAAAGCGGTATTTCTCCGCCAAGTCGATCTATACGAGGAGGAGCTACGCCGCGTTACAAAGCTCTTAATCACGCGCGACCATCAGATGGCTTTCATCGGAAGTATCGGTGTCGGAAAATCCACTGCAATCTGTAAGATGACCGGGCTCATCAGGTCGGAGGAGCCCAAGTTCGACCGGCAAATTGTGTTGGAGACTGGAGCCGGCGGAATCACCCTTTGCGAGGTCCACATCGCACAAGGGCCCCAATACGGCATTAGAATAGTACCTCGAAGCGAGGAATCGATTCGTCGGGACGTAGAAGACTTTTCGGAGTATCTCGTCGCGCAAGGGAGGCCTCCTTCGGCCAGCGCAGAATCCAATAACGAAGAAGAGACCGATACTCTGGGGCTTTCGAAAGAGGTTGTGAGGGCCATTCGTAACATGTCGGGTATGACCGAACGGCGGCGGGAACTTAATGGCCGTCGTATCCGTCTTGATCCGGCAAAGCAATTGGCAATCCATTTGGGCAACGCACAGGAACTATGCGTGCACATTTTGACGAAGATGGATTTGCTCCGACGAAATCGCCGTGACGCGTGGTATCCCGCAAACCATCCTCACCCGCCCCACGCCTGGCTGCAGGAGATCTTTGCTGCCATCAATAATGGTCGTCACCCGGAATTCACGTTACCGCAAAAAATTGAAATTGTTCTGCCCGAATCAGTCCTTAACAGTCAGGAAATTGCGATTCGCATCGTAGACACTAAAGGCATTGACCAAACTGCCGAACGCCAAGACCTGGAGTGCCACTTTGATGATCCGCGCACGTTGGTTGTTCTCTGCAGCCGATTCAACGATGCACCTGAAGTTGCCCTACAAACACTTCTGCGCCGCGCTAAGGATTCCGGGGCTCGGGATGTAGCCCCCAAAACCATTCTTCTTGTACTGGCGCGTCCCGAGGAAGCACTCGCTGTGAAACACGATGACGGGATCGCCGTCGAGGATGAGCAGGAAGGATTCGAGCTGAAGCGGGACCAGATCCGTTTGAGACTGAATCAGCAGGGGCTAGCCGACATTTCCGTGGAGTTTTTCAATGCGCGCGAAGAGCGACCGGATGCATTGCGAGAACTGCTCGTACGAAAGATTGAGGAGCATAGGAGTTATTTCGCCGACCGAATTAAACGCCTCTCAGAGGCCGTCGATAACTTGAGCAATAACAGGCAAGACGAACAAATTCGTTTTGTCTTTGAACATGTCATGAGTGATTTGAGCGTCTGGGTTCGAAGCAATCGGGAAATCGAACTGTCTCAGGAAGGCGTACAACGCCCCTTGGTCGCGGCGATCGACGGCACGAGATATGCCAGCACGATCCGCGCAGCTGTTCGTCGTTATGGCGACTGGTATAATCTTGATTACTACCACCACCTGGCATTCGGCGTCCGCCGGCTGGCAGTAGAGCAAATCGGAGCGCGCATTGAAGCATTCAAAGTCATCGTGAATAACCTTTTGGCCAACGATGAGCTGTCCCCCGCAAAGGAATTCCTCGAAGGAGTCAACAGGCGGTTAGACGTCCTGCTCGATGAAAGTTATCGCCGCATTCAATCCGCAGGACGCGAAACATTCATCCAGACTCTCGCTAAACATAGCGCGTTTTGGGATCGGTGCGATGTGAGGTGGGGGCAAGGAAGCGGCTACAGAATAGCGATTCGGGATCTCACGGATCAGGAACTTCAGAAGGAGTCGACCGAACTGGAGAACTTGCTGTTGAGTCTTTTAAGCGCGGAATGGGAATCCATAATGACAGCAATCGAGGGAATGTTGGAAAACACGGAGGCTCGCCCATCCGTGGGTTCGTCGATACGACAGGAGTAAGGACACGCCAGATGAAACAGTAATCGTCGAGAGACGACAGCTTGCCATCGAGAGGCCGTGGAGCGAGCGCGTGATCGTGATCACGCTGTCTCAATCACCCGATTGAATCTTTTCGGCATGGTTGGAGCCTTTGCAAATTCTCCGGCCGCAGCGCGTGCGTTGAACCGTGCGACCTCCGACCGCAGGATGTAGCGGCGTCCGCAGATGTTGATTGTGCTCAGCATCTTCATATTGCGCCAGCGCCATATTGTGGCCGACGACACGCCCATCTGTTCGGTAAATTTGTCGAGCGACATCATTGGTTCAGGATCAGGTAGGTTCATCCTAAAAGGTAAGATTTTCAGAGATTGCGAGCAAGATTGTGAGGCGGTGCCTGTCGTAGATCGTTTGATCATGGACATCAATGTTGAACGACTGCCGACAGATTTTATTGCCGCGAGTCATGTCGCTCGCGTGGCTATTCAGCTAGCGAACATTGGTATGAGCAAGCCCGAGCAGGAACTGAGTCGGGCGTGGAGACTGATTGTGGCCGCGAGAGGAATGGTTCGAGAACATGCGGCTTTCCGTCCCCTGTCGACAGAGCACCCTAAGCCTACCGAACAACCCGAGGCGGAGTTTGTGTCGCTGCCCGGCCCTGGCAAGCGATGTCCGATTAGCGGTCTTTCGCGCTCGACGCTGTATCAACTCGCGGCTCTCGGAAAAATCAGAATGATCTCCCTTCGCCGTGAGGGCAACGCTCGCGGGAAAAGGCTAGTCGCGGTTGAGTCTGTGAGGCACTATCTTCGAATGTTGGACGCGCAACAGAACCCGCCCGATTCGGCATAGTCGAATCCGCAGGATCAGTTAGGAAGCAATTTCTCGAATTTCGCGCTCCAGCAAAGAGAGCTTGGTTAGGTCTTTTTAGTGCTCTCAAGTGCCCACTCGATCACCGCCAAATCAAGCCTGTCGCCAAGCAGCGCACGAGCAACCCCTGGCAAATGAATGCTGCGTCTTGCTGAGCCGATCTTTGCCTCTGACTTTGGCTTCACGCATCGCGATACGACCGTCAGGAAACAAGGCAACGACATCCGGAAGGCCGCCCCACCGGCGTCCGTTGGCGACGTAGAGTTGCTGTAGAACTTCAGCAAGCTCTCCTGCCGGCTGAACCGCGAATAAAATCGGCGACATGAACACGGGTCGGCGACCCCAACACTCTGTCCACAAAACTGAGACCGCACCCTCGGCAAGCAGCTCGCGTGCGATCGCCGCCCCAACCGGAATGATGTCGTCGTCGAACTCCACGTAGTGCTCCCACTGCGCTGCTGTCGTGGGCGCGTCGTGCCACCGCTGTCCCGCTTTCAGGCGATAAGTTTTGCGGTACGGCAGCCGCGTGGCGTGGCGAATCCAATCACGCTGCAAAACCGCAACCTGATCATCGCCCCAGAGGATCGTCGCTAACATAGGGGTAAAGAGTTATGATCGCTTTGCCGAATCCCCCAAATTGCGAAGAACTAATTGAGTCTCTCCAGATTTAGTTAGCTTATGCATTTCAAGAGACAGCTTCCTGTCGAGCGCATCGAAAATGAACGCCGCAGTTTGAGAAATCACCTCGCCGGAATCGGCTAGCACGTATTCCAAACTGCGCTGCAGCGGAATTTCCGTCCGTGTGACCTCGAGTTCGCCTTCGAACACTATTTCGCTGATTCGGACGGGGCCGTGTTTTGTATCTACCGTGAAATAATCAATATCGTCTGGATAAATCACCCTCATCTTTAGCAATCGCGCCCTTCCGTTGGGAACAACCTCCTCAAAAAGCTCAGGTCTGGAGACAAGCTCGGCTTGGAACGCGGTGTTTACCGTGACCAGTTGGTTCGTCCGTACAGTCCTCAGTATTGGTTGATCAGTGCGAAGTTGGGCTAATATCTCTTTGAGAGCCTGCGAGCGTTCTTCCTGTTCATCTGGAGGCGTGTAGAAGGTCGCGTGACAAAGGCGACGTAATTGTTGAAAATAAGGAAGAGTTTGAACTTTCAACCATTCCGCGAAATGCTCCGCCGTCAGGGACCGCACCTCCCTTACCTCTATTCCTTGCTGCTCCGCAAGCTCTAGTGCGCCCGCAGAAAATCCAGTGGTCGAAACTGCAGTCACCTTGTTGAACCCGGAGGCAGTGCGTCGTCCAATCAGCTGCTCAATCCACTCGCGTGGCGCCGACCCGTCGCTGGGGCGGTCGCGGCACTCGATTAGCCACGCTAAGTCGGTAGTGCCAAGTCTGCCCTTCACTTGAATGTCGAATTCAGCCGTTTGTATGTGTTGCGCATTATAAACGCGCTCGTTTGTCGTAACATGGAAACCAGAGGGCAGATGAAACTTCTCAATCAGGGCCACCAAACCCTCCAACTCTTTTCCGGTATTACGCATCAGCGGCTCAGGAGTCATGTGGAAATAAGTTGTTGGCGGCGGCGACTTCCCTCCCCTTGCGAGAAAGAGCCCAAAACGCACCACCAGTCGCGGGTTCCGTCCTGTCGGCCTATCGAAGATCGTTCACGAGCCGATCGATGAGCCGCAAAAAAGTCTGCGTCGACACTGGGACATGAGTACAAAGCTCCCCCTCAGTAAGTCCATAATCTGCTTTTGCGAGCAGCCTCACAACCTTCTGCTCCTCCCGCGTGAGTGAACGAAACAATCGAGCCTCGGGAGACCGTCTGATAATCCAACGGAACAATCTGATGCCTGCGATCGACAAACAGACGGCGCCCGCAATGATCGTCCATCCGCGTATGGGAACATCGCTGGCCCCAAACGCTAGGAGACCTTTGGCCAGGGCTCCAATCCACTCACGAAATGCTGGGACGACGAGCGCTACGAAACTGACGATCAAGGCGACTAATAGCCCCTTGCACACGCCTAAGAACAACTCTCGTCTTTCCTTTTTAGTCGGCCGCAACTCTGTCAATTTAAACATCAATTACGGTTACAAAGATGCGATGAGAGGGACTGGTTAGGACCTTCGCCTTCTCATTGATTTTTAGGCAGCCTGTAGCTTTCCTAGCTTCGAGCCGAGCTCCCGTTTGATGCTGTTATTGACGTGATATCGCTGCATAACGGCGGCGGTGAGCGATTCTTCGGATAGTGCCGCCTGTATCGCGCGTAAATCCCACTCCTTCGAGCCTTGAAGCGCTTGGACTCCAACGACGGTCTCAACCAAAGCTTGCTCAAACCACGTGCGCACAACGTCTTCAACTGTGTTTTTAATCGCTTCGCTCCCGCCGAATTCCGCGTGCCACCGTTTAACCATATCTGAAAAGACACGGAAATCCGCGTTGATCAGCAGGAGGTTCTGTTCACTCAGAAATTTTGCCGCCCGGTCTTCTAAGTCATTGGGCTCCCGGGTGCAATCTTTCACACTAATCCATTTCCAAGTAGGAAAGGGATCTGGATGAACCTTGGTGCCAGCAACTCCATCCTTCCTCTCGAACAAGGTGTACACATTGCCGACTTTGCTCCCTTTGCCTCCGTGCGACGTGGATGTGGTTTCGGTCCCAGCTTCGGGTCCCGCTTGCTTGCGGCGAGATATCCCCCCGCCCCTCACGTGCTGTTCGTCATCGATCAGCAGGTCTCCCGACGGACTGGGACGGTACCGGCTAATTTTAAAGAGGTCGATTATCGATTTTAGTCGATCGCGAACAGTTTGAGAATGATCGCGCATCGACGAGGCGGCGGCTTTTTGCGCAATAAACTCTTCGATCTCGCTTGGCATTTTGGCGCGAAATTCCGCCGCCCAATCCGCCCACGGCAAAGATTCGTTGTTTAGAAGTAAACTCGTGCGCGCGGTATTGGTTGTCAGCCCAGATGTCGCTCCGCCGGCGGGTTCGATATAAAGGACAACCTGCCTGGTGCCGAATATTACGCCGAACAACTGCAGCCGCGCTGTGCCACCGCGTCCAGTCGCAAGTTCATACAGTTCTTCTTGGTACAGTGCCGCCACATGACCAGAAGAAGCGTAATAATTCTCGTCCTGATTTAAGGCGTCAGAATCCTGCAAGATCCACCAATGCGCGGCAGCGTCATTCAATTGAACCGATCCCGACGCGGCGGCGTGGTCACGAAGATAATGTGCTTGCCCGGTCACTGTGCGCATTTTATTGCGCGCGCCGTCGCTTCTTGGGTGTTCCCACCCTTCACGCGCTTTTACATTGATCCCACTTGGAAATCGAAAGAACCGCGTGTTTAGGTATTTTGCAATCCACCGCGACGGCGACGCGACTCCGACCGGAGCTTTCATTGTATTGTCATCCTCGGAGTTTCCTAGGAGCACGATCATCGTTCCATGCTCGGCTATTTGCTCTGGTTTAACCGTGTCCTCCAATTCCAAATACTCTCCGTAAGTTCCATCACCCCTCGTGATTTGTTTGAGTCCGTACACCCCGTCCTCGGGGTTTCTCCAAAGATGAATCATGGAGCCACGACCGCCTTTCCACGAAAGATAAAGCATTCCCTCGTGATTTCGCGTAGCGGCCGCAATCTTAGCTCCGACACCGTAGTTGCCCGTCAGGGATTGCTCCGACGTGGAAGATGAAAGCTTGTTGATATGCTCTACCATCTCAATACCACTCATCCCGTCTCCGGTGTCAATCACACACAGCTTCAGAACTCCTGCTAGATCGTAGGTCGTCCAGTCAACGTCCCATAGAACCTGTCCCGGTAAACCGGTGCGCTGAATTGCTTCGATTGCATTCTGCGTCAGCTCCCGCAGAAATTGAAGTGGGTGGCAGTCTTGCCCGAGCCGGTCCAAGAGAAAACCGGTGTTTTTTACTGTCATCGGCGTGGTCTTAGCCCCGCCCGAACTTTTGAATCCAAACATTTTGCCCTCCTATCCAGAGTAGTGGTTCTTACGACCACTCTGTAAAGGTTGCTTCCTTGCCCCGGCTTCTTAGTAGGTGGATGATCAGCGACCAATCAGCCGTTTGAGGAAGTGACAAACGGTCGCACGATTGGCCCTATTCGCAAGTCGCAAAGGGTGGGCTTGTACGCCATGCTTTAATGGATGTCTATGGATGAACCACCCTTCGCCGCAAAACAAAATCCCCCAAGGTAGGGATGTTGTTCTCGCACCAGCACGAACAAAAGACGGCGCGCCCCGCTCCGGCGCTTACTAAAGCGGTTCCGACTTTGCGCGAACCGTGTGACGCTCTGCCTATGCTGACCAAGCTGCATCGAAGTTGATCGGCAGCGTTCCGTAACGCTCAGCGAGTTCTCGGGCGAACATTTGAACAGCCCAGTATTCGTCCCGTGTCATACCGTCGAGCTTGCGAATTATTGGGCACCCGGCGCGAAGCTTGGTGAGATGATCCATCACCAGCGAATCGATCGGTAAATGCAAAAAGAATTTGGTGCGATGCCAACCATGTTCTGAAAACACCTCGCGGTTCGAGACGATTTCATAAACGACGAAGTTGAGGAGCTTAGCGAAATAGCCCCACCGAACGGATTTCAACTTTTGGTTTTGCTTAACGAACGGTCGCCATTTATTCGAGACGACGTTGTTTCAGCCATTCGTCGTATGCATTCTGCGATCGGAGTGAGTACAACAAGGCCGGCGTTACGGCTTGGAAAACCTTTTCCTGGAGGTCTGAGTTGGTGCCCTTGGCGAATAGACGGGCCATCGACCCCTTTTCCGCAACGAATTTGATCCGGCGACGGATCAGGGCCTGGACGATTTGCTGCTCCGTAAAAACTGAATCACCCATTTTCGAGTTACACGTAACGAAGAGTCTCGTTCCGACGGTGGCGAAATTTCCGGGTTAAATCCGGCCGCGCCCCTTTAGGTCGTTCAGGACATCGCGCAAGGCGTTCAACCGTTGAAGAACGATCGGGCGATGATTGTTGAGAGCCGTGTTGAACGTACTCCGCTCGCCCGGAGTACGATTCTCCTCCGTAACTACAACGTCGCAGGTTTGGTTGTGCAATGTTCCGTGCGGGAGATCAACAGTTCCGCCGGGGGCATCAAACATGACCTTCGCCAAGAACAGGGTCATGTCGACAGGCCTGTGCAGCGGCAGCTCCTCCGCTTGCCGCGTCCATTTGGTGCCGGTGTGGCGCATCGTTTTGATTGACGCGTCATATGGGTCGTACTGAGCCAAGCCGACGCTGAGGTACTGAACATCTGTGCTACCGGCGAAGGGACCGTCGAACGCGTCATAAGGTAGCGCGAAAACGGGTGTATGATCGAGATGCTGCGGCAAGGCGTGGCGCGGGGTGACTGACGGTGTGCGCGGAATCGTGTTGAAGGGCATGCAGTAACCTTACTAAATTCACTATAATTAGTAAAGGACAATTCCACACCGCGGTTGCGGGAATAAACCCGTCCAGCAATGCGGGAAGCGCCATATTCGGGGGCAACGATTTCCGCTTACTGCGTGTCGGCACACGGAGCTTGTCTGTTCGCCGGGACCATGGCATGGTCGCAACCGCCTTCCCCAAATCACTCATTCGCCCATGGAACAGAACCCCTTTACATCAATCGCCGAGGACGAGTTCGCCAAAAATCCCGAGCCGCGTTGTGCATCGCTGCTTATCCTCGACGTGTCATCGTCCATGACCGGTGACCGCATTCGCGAGTTGCAAGACGGCTTAACAGTTTATAAGGACGAGCTCATTGGGGATGGATTGGCCCGAAAGCGCGTAGAAGTCGCGGTCGTAACCTTCGGCGGATCTGTCGACGTCGTTCAGAATTTCGTCACGGCTGACGCATTTACTCCGCCAATCCTTACACCGAACGCCGATACGCCGATGGGCCAAGCCGTGGTAGCTGGGCTGAATCTCTTGGACCAGCGGAAGCAGGAATATCGCAATAATGGCATCGGTTATTATCGCCCGTGGGTGTTTCTTATCACCGATGGCGGACCGACCGACATCAACACTTCGCAATGGCCCGAGGCCATTCAGCGTGTAAAGGCGGGAGAAGAAGCGAAAGCTTTCTCGTTTTTCGGCGTCGGTGTTCAGGATGCTGATATGGAGCGACTCGGCCAGTTATGCGTACGCGAACCAATGAAACTCAAAGGCTTGCAATTTCGGACATTGTTTCAGTGGCTTTCGAACTCCCAGCAATCTGTGTCGAGATCGACTCCAGGTGATTCTGTCCCATTGGTTAATCCCGCCTCTCCTGAAGGCTGGGCTCAAGTCTAATCGACGCACCAATGTGGCGCGTTGTTGGGACCAGCGTTGTCGGCGCGTCGCACCATAAGAGCGAGACACCTTGCCAGGATTTTTGTGGCTACCACTTCTGCACGCTTGGCGGTGAGCGCGCTCTCGTAATCGCAATCGCCGATGGCGCTGGCAGCGCCAAAGCGTCGGAGATCGGTTCTCAGCAAACCGTCGAGCATCTGCTACGACAGATCGGTAGTTCCGAACTTGCTGTGCTTCAAATCGACGAGGAGCGCGCTGCCGGCTGGATTCAAAACGCCCGCGATCACTTGGACGTTATCGCGGACGAGCGTGAGGTCGAGGTCCGTGATCTGGCGTGCACGCTCCTGTTTGCAATCATCACCGACTCGGTCGGCGTGTTTTGCCAGGTGGGGGATGGCGCCTGGATTGTCCAATCACACGACACTTACCGCGCGGCAACATGGCCTTCGGGTGGTGAATATGTCAATCAGACCACTTTTATCACATCTCCGAATTGGCGTGATGTGATGCAGTTCAACATTTTGATAGAACCCCTCTCCGCAGTCGCAGGATTGTCTGACGGCCTGCAAAACGTAGCGCTCCATTTTGCGTCACGCTCCGTGCACCGTCCCTTCTTCGAGGGCAAATTTCGAGCGCTCGAAACAACCGACGACGAGACAAGCTTGCTTGCCCCTCTGATGGAATTCCTCGCATCGCCGGCACTCGAAGAGCGCACGGATGACGACAAGACTCTCGTGCTCGCGTGCCGACAGGAGGTGAAACTGCTTGCCGACTCAATTAGTTGATCAAGAGGGCACCCGTGTTGTCCCGGGCCGCCAGATCGGCCGCAGAGGAGGCGAGGGGACTTGTTATGAAGCGACCAGTCATCCTGGCTTTGTGGTTAAAATTTACCACGAGGCGCCTTCGGAGGAAAAAGCAGCGAAGCTGTATTATCTTGCTCAGCTCGCCGCTTCAAATCCGGCTCTTTTGAACTTCGCGGCCTGGCCGACCTCAATCGTTTGGAAAGCGGGAGAGCGGCCGTGTGGGTTCCTCATGCCGCTGGTGAGAGGGAAGGAGATTCATCAGCTTTTTGGTCCGAAGGAGAGGGAGATTGAATTCCCCACAGCAGGGTGGGACTTCCTCGTTCACGTCGCGCGGAATTGCGCCGCGGCCTTCGACTCGCTGCACGACATTGGCGTTGTAATTGGTGACGTCAACGAAGGCAACGTCCTTGTCACAAATGATGGAACGGTCCGTCTGATCGACTGCGATTCGTATCAGGTCCAAAATGGGTCGCACCGGTGGACTTGCGATGTGGGCATCCCTTTGTGGACCCCGCCCGAGTTACAGGGGAAGAACTTCCGCGGCCTGGTACGGACGGTGAATCATGACCTATTCGGCCTCGCCACAATGGTCTTTAAATTGTTGTTCATGGGTCGGCATCCTTATGCAGGCATCCCCCTTCAACCGGTTAAGAATTTCGAGCTGCAGACGGCAATCGCCAACTACATGTTCGCATTCGGACCGCAATCATACTCGTTAGGTTTGCGTCCTCCACCGCATTGTCTCTCGCTCAGCGCATTCCCGTTGGGCTACATCCAACGATTCGAAGGGGCGTTCCTGCGGGGCTCAGAGAAAGAGCGTCCGAACGCGGAGGAGTGGGCGTCAGCGATGGATATTCTACAGCGGAACATCACGAAATGTGGCCGTGACCAATCACACAAGTACCCGCAGAACCTTTTGAGCTGCCCTTGGTGCGAGATCGCTGCATCTGGCGGTCCGAATTTCTTTTTCTCGGTGACGGTTGTCGTTCCTGGCGTGACGACAAACATTGCGGACCTTTGGTCAGCGATCACGCGGATCGAACAGATGACGATAACCGCAAAGACGGCCGCGCAGATACAGGTTCCGCCTGTCCAGCCTACGCCTTTACCGCCGGGGATATCCAACCTGCGACCTCAGTTTGTGATTGGCTGCATACTACTCGCAGTGGCCCTTCTTCTGATGTTCGCCGGGTATGCACTCCCGGGTATCGGAGGCATTCTGATCGCCTGGGGACTGATGTCGGGTGGTCGTTCGACGCCAGAAAGCAAAGCGGAGTATGCCCGGCGTAGAACCGAACTCGATCAAGCGCGACATGACATCGCCCGGATCGAGCAGGAATTGGCGGGGATTCCAGCGCTGTATCACAGCGAATTCAAAAAGCGGCAGGCTGAACTTCGTACGGCGTACGACCGTCATTCGGGGCTAGATCGAGAGCGGGCCGCCGAGATGCAGAAGCTCGAACAGAAGAAACGGGAATTACAAATGCGCGAATTCCTTGATCGGCAACTTATTTCACGGGCGGGAATCCAGGGGATTGGTCCGAACCGCGTGGCTGCATTGCAAGCCTACGGAATCGAAAGTGCTCTCGATATCCGTCCGAATATTAATGTCCCCGGAATCGGAGATGTTTACAGACGCCGACTCCTCGAATGGCGGCGTCTTTGTGAAGGTAACTTCCGTTTCAATGTGGCCGCGCCGATCCCGCCGCAGGAAATCCAGCAGTTGAATGCACGCATGACCACTTTGCGGAATCAGCTCGTCTCCGACCTCAAGCAGGGGCCACAAAATCTGGCAAATCTTGGCGCAGGCGCGCGGGGGCGAATCGTGCAACTCGAAGCCCAACTCGATGTTGCAGCATGTCGTTTGGCGCAGGCCACCGCCGACGTGGAAGTGTGATAAAATGGAGAGTCGCTTTTCCTCCCCTCATCCGTGAAATTTATGCTGTGCTATGGGATTCTTTCGTTTCCGACGAAGTTTTAAGATCCTGCCTGGTGTCCGGTGGAATCTGAATAAGGGGGGATCATCATTCACCTTCGGCGGTCGGGGCTACCACTACACCGTGGGCAACAAAGGTTCGCGATCGACGGTTGGAATTCCTGGAACCGGTATATCGTATACCCAAGTCCATAGTACCCAGTCCAAGGCCCCCGCGAGCACTCCACCCCCTTTACCGATGTCCACCGGCTCAACGCAAACAAAGAGCAAAGCAGGATGCTTGTATGCGGCTGGTCTGACTGTGCTTGGTGTGTGGCTGATAAGTTTTCTCGGCAAAGTCAACGGACCAACCACCACCACGTCGCGTGCGTCACTCGCGCCTCCACCCGCCATCGCGTCGCCGGCCGCGACGGTGGCACTCGCACCGCTGCCATCGTCACGCTCTACACCCGATCTCACAACAACGGCGTTAAGGGCGACCCGGGTTTTTTCTCCGGCTGAAGAGGCGCGCCTTCGGAAGTATGTTCCGCCTCGGGTAAAGCTTCGACAGGAAGTCGAGTTTCTAGCCACCAGCCGCAATGCGACTGTTCCGTCTATCTCCATACCGCGGGGCCACGAAGTATCGGTAATTCACCTGGTCGGCTCTAACTTGGTGGTCGAAGCCACCGGATGGCAGGCGACGGTCCCCATCGAGAAAACTGATTTTCTTGAGCGGATAATTGCTGAAGTCGAAAAATAGGTTCTAGGCCAACCCGTTTTTCTCCAGTGGCCTGATGTGATTGCTGTACCGAACAGAGGCAGAGGAGAAGAATCCGCCGCACTCGTCTTTGACGCCGCAGTGGGCGCATTCGGGCATGTAAACGTTTTTCCAATCGGAGATTGAGCGACGAGCGACCGGCCACAAGTTTTTGTCCAGCAGGCAAAGCTGATGATTGTAAATCATCACTGGAATACGTGCCGCTTTGAGCTCGACGACAGCCTCTCGAAGCTGTGATTGATAGTCAATCGGGTCGATCCAGAGAGCTTCTAGATTCGACTTCGCGAATCCCATCATCTCAAGCCCCATCAGCGCCACTTGATCAACAAAAGGGAGGTTTCGCGTGATGAAGCGCGCCGTATGCGGGAGGCGGGAAAATGTCTGTTGGTGAATCACAAAGCGGATCTCAATCCGCTGCTCGCTCCGAGCAAGGTTAATGATTCCGCGAATGGTTTCGTCGAAAGCCCCTTTCGTTTGGACGACGAAGTCGTGGCGCGAAGCGATATCGGAGTACAACGGAATTCCAATCATGAAGTCTGGATGGCCAACCTCGGCCACTTGGCGCGCCAATCCTGCGTCCCGGAACAGTCGGCCGTTACTCAACATGTGAAGACTGGTGCGCGGCAGGTGACGTTTAGCGGCATGGATGACTTCAAGAAGCCTCTCACCAAGTAGCGTCGGCTCCCCTCCTGTGATGCAGAGTTCCTGCGTGTCTGGCGACATCAGCGGAATGGCCGCGAGGATCTCGTCGATCAAATATGCGTCGTCGATACGACGCGGAGGCTGGGAACACATCAGGCAGCGACTGTTACAGCGCTCGGTGAAAAAGAGCACGTTGTGCGGCGAATTTCGTCGATAAACCACCCGAAGATGCCCTTGCGATTCGTCAATGCGCACGATATCGCCATGGCTCAGGTATGACAGCGTAAGCGGCACCTCGATCTTTCGCGGGGGGTCCGTCGGGATTTGAAGAATCGGCCGATCACGTCGGATTAGCGACATCTCGTTGTCGGCGCAAACGGTGCTCTCGGTTAAGCGGGCTATCACAGTTGGCGAACCACGGACAACAGGAATTCGAGCGTGCAACTCCATATCAGATCCAGCTTCGCAAAACAGCGCGGGCGTCCGGGTCGTCTTCGAGGAGCCTGATCAAATGGCGCATGATCTCCATGTTGCGACGGCAAAAGGCGCTTGTTGGCCGATGCCCTTGATAGTCACCTTGCGTTCGGTGGTGGAAAACCGGATCGCTCCCGCAATAGGGCAAAAGCGCGCAGTCGCAACAGCCAGGCAATCCTTCCAGGATTGTTTCGTGCGTCATTGAAAGCAGCGGGCTTTGCGCGATGAGTTTTTCAAACGAGTCTTGCACTGTACCGAGGCGAAACGTTCGATCTCCCATTTCGGCGAGCATCCGGCCTTCGTCGGACGCATACACATCACCGTCGTAATTGTACGCGAGGACGGCGATTCCAATTCCGGCGGGGGATTGCAGATCGACGTAACCCGTTGCGTACGGCCTCAACATTCGCTGCAATAGAAGCGTCGAATACGTCTCCCTCATAGGAACGCCTCGTTGATTCAGCAAGATGATGTAAGCTAAGCCGCGCTTAAAAAATTCGATGAACGCATCGGTTTCATAACCAATACGTTTGGCAGTCTTGACCGCGAAACCGTAGGGACTGATGAAACGCAAGAAAATCGAATCGAACCCAAGTCGAACGTACTCGTCGATGATCGCTTCGGGCTGGTCGAGACTTTCTGCTGTTGAGGTCATGAGCGCCGCTACGGCGTCCGGCCCGAGCCGACTTCGGATCTTCTGAATTCCTGTTACCGTGCGGGCATGACTATCGCCGTTGGGACGCGGCCTGTTTCGATTATGGAGATCAGCCGGCCCATCAAGCGAAGTCGAAAAGAAGATCGCGTGGACGGCGGCGAAATCGACCATCTCATCGGTTAGCAGCGAAAGGTTGGTGGTGATTACAAATTGCAGGTCGCGATTGCTTGCGCGCTTTTCCACTTCCAAGACAACGTAACGGATGAGATCAAAATTGAGCAGAGGCTCGCCTCCTTGAAACTCCACCTTTAGCTGCGGGGAGGGACTTTGGAGCATTAAGGCGATGGCTTGGTCCGCCGTGGCGATGCTCATGTCGAATGCGTTTCGGTCCTCCGAGACTCGAGATACCTGGCAGTACTGGCAGGTATGTTCGCAACGCAAGGTGACGACAAAAAGATGAAGGGAGGTGAAATCCGGCAGTCGCGCCAAGCGGGTTCGATATTTCGCCGCTAGTAAATCGCGGAAGACCGTCGAGTCAGTGTCTGCTAGGAAGTGATTGGCTTTGAGGTCGTCGTAACGCGGTGAGTGGGGGGTGATTCGATGGTGGACAAGGTCATGCAGTTCCTTGCGTCTCATCACGTCATAATTGCCGGCGATGTTGCTGACGATATAACGATCGGTGTCTAAGGATAAAAAACGTAACGGTAGCAGATGGTAGGCTTTTTCGGTTCCTTGGTAGCTGGCCAAGTCGGAAAACGATCGGTTGAGCCCCGGAGTCATGTCGCCCTTTCGATTGAAAATCGCAGAGCCTGGTTAAGTGCTTCGCAAATCTCCGGTCGGTTCAAATCATTGACCGAAATTTTGACCACCCCGGAGCTCGGCACGAAGGGGCGAACAAAGTGTTCGACTGCGTCAACGCGATAGAAAGGGGGCTCAAGCCGCAGGACTTCGCTCATTATGACGCGGCGTTCGTTTCGGGCTGCGGATCGACGAAGGAAGTTCGAGAGAGGGCGTGTGCAAGAACGAGGTTCCGGACCGGTTCGGATTCCTGGGCAACAATTTCGCGTAGAGTTTGATCCAGCAATTCGTTGCAGAATTCGCCGGCAATTTGGTCGAGCGGGGGGGCGGGCGCCTTCGCTCGGAAACGCACGCAAACAGAACCCCCTTCCCGTTGAAGATGCAGATAGCAGCGATCTGTAAAACGGTAAGCAACGCGCAGGAGAGCGGACATGGAATAGACCCCGAGGTCTACATGGGTAATCAAACCATCACCATCAGCCTGGAGGAACGTAGCCTTCACAAGAGGCGACTAGTCTAACGCCTGTTGTCTCATCCGAACAGAAACATTGAATTCGGCTCGTCGACCGATTAAATTTAGGCAAAAGGTTCACCCCAAGCGATGCACGCGAAAAAATTGTTCAAAAAGTGGCCCTCCGTATCGACCGCCGCGGCGCTGCTGCTCGGTTTACAGCGAGCCGAGGCTATCCCGGCCGACGTAATGAAGAATGAAGAGCTCAAGACAAGTGATCCTTTAGAGCCCCTGATCCTCAAGCCAGCTAAGACAAAAATCATTCCGGAGCACCTGTTCGCCGGACATCGATCGCATTCATCCCACAGCTCGCACTCATCGGGAAGCAGCGGAAGAGGGCGAAGCTATTATTCAGCGCCCAGGCCCACTTATGTCCCACCGGCGCCGCTGTATGTGCCGCCGGCTACGCCGCGGCCCACCCATCCGGCGGCCCCGCTTTACGCAGTGCCTTCGATTGCACCGCGCGCTACCCCCACACCAAATCCGGTCACGGCGCCGGCCACGCGTATCGAGTTAACAAACGGTGCCGTGATCTATGGCACGGTTTTAACGAAATCACCGGCAGGCATCACAATTAAGGGTGTCGACCAGAAGAATTACAAGATTCCAAGGCTGATTCTCGCGCCTTCAACGATTACTGCGCTTGCATTGCCAGCTGCGGAATGATCAGCCGGAGAACTGAATTTTCCGTCTACTCGGGTTTGTTTCAGTGATCACAAAGCAGCGATGTTGGGAATTGCTGCAGGTCGCGAAGCCGGGCGATCGCGTCGGGCGACGGCTTGATATTTTCCTGCTGACTTTGATCGGGCTCAACGTCGTTGCCGTGATCGTCGGTTCGGTCGACTGGGTTGAAAAGCGGTATGCCGCCGAATTGCAGGCTTTCGAAACTTTTTCTGTCGGTGTTTTCACTCTTGAGTATCTCGCGCGTGTTTATTCATGCGTCGCGGACCCATTGTACTCACACCCAATCTTCGGGCGATTGCGATACATGATGCGCCCTCTGGCGATCATTGATCTCGTCGCAGTGCTGCCGTTTTACTTTCCCGCCTCCGGACTCGATTTGCGCTTCGCGAGAATGTTCCGACTCTTCCGCATTTTCCGCGTGGCGAAACTCGGCCGCTATTCCGCCGCATGGAGAATGGTAGGCGGTGTGCTTCGGAAGCAGCGACAAGAATTGGCGATCTGCGCGTTTGTGATGGTACTTTTAATCCTGATGTCGGCGTCGATTATGTACTTTATCGAGGCTGAGGCTCAGCCAGAGAAATTTTCTGATATCCCGTCCGCGATGTGGTGGGCGGTCGCGACGTTGACGACAGTCGGGTATGGCGATGTGTATCCCGTGACCCCGCTCGGGAAAGTTGTCGGGTCGTTTATCCAGATTTGCGGGCTCGCGTTCTTTGCTTTACCCACTGCTGTGATCGGCGCAGGTTTGGTCGAAGAGTTTCGCAGTCGCCGCAGAGGAACCGTCTGCCCTCACTGTGGCGGCGAACTTCACGGTGGACCTACTTAGTTTTTTGCTGCCACATGAAATCATCCGATCCCGCAACAGAGGCGTTCGTCCGATATTTGCGACAGGAAATTGACATCTTGAGTGGCCCTGTCGAAGCAGGTTGTCGGCGCGTTCCGGGCTGCGTTGGAACTAGCGGAGCAGAGATTGTTCGAGCAACCCTGCGGTCTATTTCAGGATATTTTGTACGGATGAGTGGAGCAATGACGCCGCTCACCGATGAATTTTGGAGGGGTATTGCCCATTTTTTCCAGTCGCAATTCGGTGTGTTTCCGATCGGTGAAGAGGACCGCGATTACTTCGCGAACACGCTATCGGGAGGCACGCCTTCGCAGTTGTTCGGGGCCGGTGCCGTCGATCTCGCTATGCTGCATGCGATCGCGTTCTACGATCAAGAGAACAACACGACGTACCTCTCGCGCGCGAGAATGTTCCTCTGGAGATTCGCGGCAGCCCTCGTTGGTGCCGATCACGAAGGCACCATTGATGAAGAGGCTGCGCTCGACGAGTTCCAGCGACTGTTGGACGCCGAAACTGGAACGACCAGCGACGGCGGATCGTAGTTGCCTCCCGATCTATTGAATGGCCGCCAGCGGGAGGTCGTAGATGCGGTCCAGATACTTGACTCGGATTTTATCAGCACTTCGGCCGACAAGCTCGAGCCGCTGTCCTGGCTGCAAGGTCGTCTCGCCGTATGGTATCACAATGACTACCGGCCTAATGATTGTTATGAATTCGGGTGTAATGCCGACGGCCGGGGGCTGCCGCGCTACGGCCAGCGGTGTCGGCACTGATGGTGCCTCGGAATTGGGGTTAGAATCGAGGACCTCAATTTTGATCACCGGATGAATCTCCCACGCAGTGGAACGCCATGGGTGATGATATCCGTTGCCGGGACTTATGTTGTCGACCGTAGAGCCGACATCGGCCTTTCCATTGTGGTCGTCGTCCCAGGTCAGGTAACCTGTGACTCGAATCTTTCTCGGGGGATGTCCTGTAGACTCGTACGCTTTGCCAGTTCGAAAGAAGCCGGCGATCGAATCGAGCCTGATATCGCGGTAGATAGTCCCTTCGGTTCGCGGCGTTATCTCGCAGATTATCGGTGTCGGATCACCAATTTGGGGATGATGATCGCTTGAATCCTCAAAGACCTCCAAGTGCCAATCGTGGAGATTCCTATCGCCGCAGTTCGTTGTTTCTGGCGGCCCAGGATAGGCGAGCACCAGCCAGCCCGTAAGTGAGACAATCTGGTTTTCATATCGGTTCAGCAGGGTTTTTTCAGCGTCAGACAAGTCGCTTCTGCGTTGCGCATCGAGGTGCGAATCATACTCGCGCACCTTCCTCAGGAAGGCGGCTGTATCGACCGCCTCAACGTTGACTCCCGCAAGATCAACCGGCGGTCGATTCTTCATCCGATTTCGTTCCATGCCGTCTTGAGTCTTTGCACTGCCGGTCGGGGATTCGAGGCAGGGCCATCCAGCCAAGTCAACATCGCGCAAGTCTAAATTAGACCCTCCGCGAACCCTCCCGCTACAGAGCACGATCGCAATGGTGATGAGGAAAATCGGGGTGCGCGGACCAACGCTCCAATAATGCTGCATCGCTAAAGCCGATAAGTAATTTCGCCGTTCCACTCGCGTTTAGGACTCCGAAAGGTTAACCTACGCCGCGCTCCAAACCCTGCGCGGTCGGGGGCTCGTCAGCCCTACTTTGCCGATTCCAAGGGCAAAAGCGTTATATCGATGCGACGGTTTTTCGCGCGGTTGGGTTCACTCGTGTTAGGTACTAGAGGCGCCGAATCGCCCAAACCTAGAACCTTGACGCGATCCGCCGGAAGGCCGGTGTTATTGATTAAAAATTTAGCGGCTGCAGCTGCACGAGCTTCGGACAGCGCTTGGTTGTTCGGGAAAGCTTGTTGAATGCGTCGGTCGTCGGTGTGTCCAACGATCTGCACGACATAGGGACGGGAACTGACGGTACGTCCGAACTCGGCGAGCACACGTTGCCCACCTTCGGTGAGCGCTGCTGATCCGCTTCCGAACAGCACGTTATCGGGCGCAGAAACGGTAATGACACGATCGGTGGAGCCGCCAGCAAAATTTTCGATCGGTGTGCTCGGAAGGGCTATTCCAGGTGTGACAGTCAGATCCTGGGTGTCTTGGGCAACTCTTCCTTTATCGTCGGTCAGGCGGAGTATGGCACGCGACGTACCTGGCGGCCGCGGAGGGATGACTTCGTAGCCCCCTGTTAGTTTATTGAATGTTTGCCCTCCATCTAGAGAAAGCTCGCGTTGCACGATAGAGCTGTCGGGGTCTGCGTTATAACTGGCCGTGGTGTCGGCA
Source organism: Chthoniobacterales bacterium (assembly GCA_035536995.1). Lineage (GTDB taxonomy): Bacteria > Verrucomicrobiota > Verrucomicrobiia > Chthoniobacterales > UBA10450 > AV80. The sequence continues at coordinate 106,367 of DATLNB010000001.1, forward strand.
AGAATCTTCTCTCCAGTTCGGGGAACGCTTGGGCTGAGCCGGAGGTTAGCCACAACGGGCGACGCGCCTGAAGGTGGATCAAGGCGCAGGAACACCGTGTCCGGCTGTTTGTTGGCACTCGCTAGCCCAGGTAGAAAGTCGATTTTATATTTCCCTGGTTTACTAAAGCCGCTGAACGCGACCGGCTTCCCTGGTTCGCAGGGATACCTTGTACCCGCAAAATCAAGCTCGCCGCCTTCCGTCGAATGCGCTGAGATGTTTGCAGGGAATTCACCGGATCTACTTTTGACCTCAACGCGAAGCCGCCCGGAGGAGAGTTGGTTGCCGGACGGGGCTGGCGCAGCCCCAATTTCGGGAGCCGCCGGGAGATCTTCTACGAAGACTGTGATCCGCGCACGTGATTGTGGAAGTGGTACGCCAAGTAGGCTCCCATGTGCGGTCAGCTCTATAGGATAAGCTCCGGCGTTGGGATAGGCGATGTCAATGTGCCGGGCATTTCCTCCCTCTTGTCCGTTCTGGGCCAGCCAATGAGCAGTCGTCGCCTCGGGGCTAATTTGCGAGATGATCGTTTCGGAAGCTTGCACCGTCTGTGCGGTCGGAGCATTAAGTTCGAAGAAACGCCCTCTGGATCCTTCAAAGCGAAGACGTGTGACCTCCGCCGGCGTGACGTTCGACTTCGAAGTCTGGATCCTAGCCTGTGGCCACGCTTGGATCAGCTCAAATATCAACCAAGCGAGAGCGCCAATAAGCAGGAGAAGCATGAGCCACTTTGCACGCTTAATCCAGCCCACTAGAAAACTTTCCTTCCGCAGCTTGCCGACGGCGATATCCGGGGCGACAGAATCGAGACTATTTTGCTCACAACCCCACAGAATTACTAGATGCTTCCCCTTGGTCGAATTGTACGTCCGGTAAAAGTCTGGGACCCGCGCTGGGTCCGGCAACGTGAAGCGCTCGATGAGGAGCTTAGCGTCCGGCGTTATTCCAGGCCGCTTCCCAGTCTCACGGAGCCGGACAATGGCTGTATCTAAGCGCGCGATTAGCTCTCGCGGCAAACGGTCCTTGGCCAGTGCCGTACTTGTTCCGCAAACTTCCCGCCCCTCCACTACTTTCCGAAACAGCGCGATGGTCGCGCCTGCTTCCTGACGCTCTGTCACCCGAGGCAAAAATTCGTCAAGGGAATCCAGTAAGACATCTTGACTTGCGGCGTCCCAATAAAAAAGCCCCTGCTGTGAGGCCTTGAGTTTGCGATACCCGTCGCCGCCGATCCGTAATTCGAGTCCTGTACTCGTCTGCTTGATACCGCTCATCTCGTGGGGACGATGTCGGCTTTACGAACGATGCGATCACCTTGAAGAAGAGCCCAAGCTTTTACGGCCCCGACCTTTCGACAGCCCTGCATGTTAGGCCCGGTCATGAAAGATTCATCGATGAGGTCGCCAGGGACAATACCTCGAGCAGAAAGGCGGCCTTCGAGCATCCGGTTCACCTGCTGACGCATCTCCTCTAACTTGTCTGGCTTTTCGTGCCAAACCTCATGTAAAGCTTGGCCGAGACAATGGAGTGCCTCCACAAGGGACGTTGAACTTGCGTCCGAAGCGCGGAGCTGGTGAGCGATGCTGTGGAGGTGATATAAGACCCGAGCTGCAATGTCGGGAGGGAGGTTACGAACGACCTGAGTCCAAAATTCACCAGTCCCCGTCGGAAAAATAGCGGTGGAAAGCAGCGTCAAATCACCTTGCAGCGTATCAACCCGGGCGAGAGCACCCTGCATGCTGCCTTCGGCGGCATCGATCCGACCCTGAGCCTCCGCGTTAGCTTGTCGTAACTCCGCCGAGTCCTGTACAGCATTCCGGAGGTCGGTCGATGCGCGATCCAAACTTTGCTTAACCGCGGAATAATCTTTTTCGAGCTGCCCTATGCGAGTGGTCTGTTGCTTCGACGTTACCTCCAAAAGTCGAACGCACTGTTCCGAATTTACGGCGATGCTTCCAATCCTTGTGACGAGAGCCGCAACGGCCGCGGCCATTTCACTGTCGCTAACCTCCAAGACGCTATGGTCCTGAACTTCGCTGGGCGCGGGTGCGATCGCGGGATTCGGCGCGGTCTGGGGCGCATACTCAACGTTGGGGACAGACGCCCCAGCCTCGACAGGAATGGCTTGCGTGTCCAAAGCGGCTGACATCGCGGGTTGTGTCGCATCGGGCTCCTTGCCGGAGGGGGGCGCGTCGGGAAATTCTATGGGCTGTGGCATGTCATTCTTTCAATCGGGCCAGGAAACGCTGAAGCGAGGGTTGTCCAGCCAGTAATCTTCCCCGCCCAGCGTGCACACATCAAGAGCGACGTCGTTAAGGGCCACCGCGTCGTTGCCCCCAATTGCGCGAACGTCCTCGACCACAAGCGTCTCCGATACCACGCCGGCAGTTTCATTGGGCACCCTTTTTAATGTTACGGCAAGGCGAGGGGGAGGGGCTTTGTGCACACTCCTCCATCGAAATAGATAAGTAGGTTCCGGGTCTCGCGATGAGGGCAGTAACCGGCGCCCGATACGAGTGTTCACCATAAGCTCGACGGTCGCGGAGTCTTGGTCCGGGCTGAGGTAGACGGGCGCCGCATAGTTGCTGGCGGCGCTTATGCCTACCCAGTAATATCGAAGCGGCTCTCGTTGGCTCCATTCGTGCTGGATGCTCCAGCCGGGCACACGACCATTCGAAATTGCCTTGTTCAGCGCCAGTCCAACGGCGGTGATAGTTTTTGCGTCTTTGATGCGTCCCGCATGATTGAACGGGTACCAATCACCAGCATAAAACCCTTTGGCGAAGAGAACTCTGTCTGTCGTAATCGGTAGGATGTCGGCTAACAACGTCTGGATCGTAGGCAGCTCTGATGGCTTTCCAGAGACGATAACAACGTCGACCTCAAACACGGAGACTAATTTTGCGAGCGGCTTCAACGTTGCGGCCATTCGGTCCCGGATGACCATGGACACTTCGTCCTCCGTCACATCTACGAGCGGATTGTGCTCACCCAGTGTTTCGAGATCGAGAAGTTTCTCATCGTGCAGTCGATCCAGCATCTCATGCCGAGAAAAGAAGTCGTGAGCCAACTGGTTTAACTCGGTCACGGACGAGGCGTCCGCGAGTCCCCAGCCCGCCGTGCCAGCCGGGATCCAGCCCGGAGCGCGATCGTCGCACATATTTGCAAGCCAACGCGTCACGGCAGGAATGAAAAACAGCCTTGTGATCCGCTTCCACGTTTCCTTCTCCGTCTGCGTCGAAAATGCTTGTCGGAAGAACGAAGCGAATACATTGGCCGTGTCCTCACGACGACCGAAACTTTCGCCTAGCTTCGGGAGTAGAATACGTTCGAGCAAGGCACGGACAATTTCATCACCCGCAATGTTTGTGCTGTCCTTGTATAATAGTTGGGCGGTCAACTCGACGCCGGCGCCGCGCATTTTATCGCGATATTCGACGATTGCGTAATCGGTCGTTCCGCCGCCAATGTCGATCGTCATTGCGCGGACCGTTGCTTCTCCTGCAGAGTCCAAGCGGCCCATCAGGCGCAACCAGTTTTCGCCGATTCCGTGCATGTGCTGCATCTCGGCGAATACAATTGGAAGCTGAGACGCGATGGCTTCATCGAGAGGGAACTCGACCGATGGCGCTAGTGAAAGCTCTTCCAGGTGCATGTGCGCGAAAGTGTTCGCGGCCTTCTGCCACTTTGACTTGTACGCGTCCAGCTCTGCTGCCATCCAGCCCGATGGGTGTGTCACTTGGACTGAACGCAAAAACCGAGGGACGAATGGATAGTTATCTTTCCAATATTCGGGCGCGTTCATCTGACGATACGCGGCCTCGAGCACCGCAACGCCCATCCATGCAAGCGCGTCGGCCCGAGGATAGATAGGCGACACGGGTTGCGCGACCGGCCTGCGTGACGGCTCTAAAAGGTTTGGCGGCGAACTAAGATCCCAGTCGGAACCGTTGTAGGGAAAAAAACGCAACATCTGGCAGGCCAATTTTGCGTTTTGAAGAGCATTTATTTCGGGGTTCCAGTCATTGCGAACCATGGTCCAAAAAAGCGGGTTCTGAGTTGACGACACATCGCAGAAGTTGTCCCACGCATACCGCTTCGGCGAGCTCAGAAAGCTTACGCCACCACCTGCCAGTGAAAGCCTCTGCAGCGCCACAGGCGCCTGCACACCTACCGCGATCGGGCTGAGTTCAACAAACATGTGCGGAACCCGCCGAATTACTTCCGTGACAACCTTTATGGGCGCGGTCGGTTTTCTCCAAAAACTCGTCTTCTGTTGTTGCGGCTGAACAACGTATTCTTCCATCAAAGATTCGACCGGTATATTCGGCAATTCGAACTCCTGAAACTGGGGCTCCAGAAGCACAAACCATGATTCTACGATCGTCTGTCCAGGGCCTCGCTCCGAGAAACTGCGGCCGCGTTCCATGAAGCGGAGCGGGCGCACCATTTGACGCAACGCTTCCGCTGGCGAGCCGACCTGTGTCGGAGGCTCTTCTAGAAGAATAGCGACGGTCCGAGTATTGCCGAAATCGACGATGAGATCGACGGGAATGGGTGCCTGCGCCATACGCGTAGTCCACTCGATATCGATCTTTGCCAACACTTTGCCCTCAGCGCCCGGCGATCCAAATGACAGACGTGTGCTGCCGCTTTCAGTTATCTCTGTCTCGTTTCGGAACGGGTACGGGGCGTCCGGCTGCCCAACGTATTCTCTATGTGCGACCGGCTCAGGGGGGGATATCGCCGACCCGCGCGACACGTCTCCCAGGTTACTCTCAACAGCGAGATTAACGCCAAGTACGCGATCCGCGCCTTGCCAACCCATTGAGTACTTAAAACGTATCCAAGGCATCGCCTTAGCCTTTTCAGCGTTATATGCAGTCCGCCAAGCACTAGGTTCACGGCACTCTTTTTCCAAATCTCGAATCGTTGCTGAATCGAGTGTGCGCAGCACCTCCATGTCGAAGGGAACCCAGTAAAAGTGGTGCCCGCTGTTCGGCACGATTGATATCTGCGTCATGATAGTCCGGGAATACGATCTCGCCTACGTTCTTATTGCTTCATCGGCCAGTTAGAACTGAGAGCTAGGAGCTCTATATCTCCGGGCTGATTCGGACGAGTGCTAACCTGCGTCTTGCGCAACTCGGCCAGACGGTCGAGAAACGGTCCGATGACGCTGGCGTAATGAGAGCAAAACTGTGGCCGCGGCGGAGCCATTGGGTTTTCGCCGTTGGCGAATTCGACTAGCTGCTCAATGGCGGTTTTCCGGTCCGTTCCTATAGTCTCGACGCGAACCGGGTTCTTGGATCCACGGATAAGCTTTCCGGTCAGGTGCACAGCAACGTAACGGCGCGCGTCACGTGCCGTCCAAGCTTCAGTTAGACGACCGAAGTTTTCCTCCAGCCAGGCGGCGCTGTCCTGCATATTCAAGGATTCACTGAAGTACGTTAACACCCTCGCCATTTCAGCCCGGTCCCCGAGCCCCACAGCAGCAGGCGATACGTTGCCGGTATCCTTCTCCCGCCACCGAGTAAGCTGCGCGCTCAAATAATCTTGAGGACTTCTACCGAGTTCAACTAAATTCAAAGGAATTGGTTCCAGGTCTTCCGGCCTCACCGTCAGCAGCGCGCGCAACGCCGAACTCAGAACCTCGCATTCTGATCTTTTGAAATTGTCCGGCAGACCTATTCGGTCCGTGAGACGGATATGCCAGCCGGTGATCGTCTGATCACGGAGTTCCCGCTCCGTTGATCCGCCGGGCAATGCCTCATTGATCAATGCGCGCCCTTGATCTGCCAACTGCTCCTGACGCTTTACCGCCGGTTGTGATTGAAGGACTTCCTCCGCCTGTGCCTGCAGGTTTTTGCAAAGGAGGTCAATGCCTTCGCCGAGTGCCGCTTTCTTAACGAAGCTACGGTTAGCGAAAATTTCACCCGCTTGTTCGTCAGATGACAGCCGCGTCACTGCCGCATCTAGTTCGGCGTCCGTGGGCTTGTCGTCGCCGTACTTGGAAATCCTCTCGTACTTCGGAAGCACGATCGGGAAAAATGTGCTGATTTCGGGCGACGCGATAACTCCAAGAGATCGGAACTTCTCGAAAGCAGGGCCAATATTTTTATCGGGGTTCCGCAACACGTCCGAAAGCAGCTCGCCAAAAAAGGTAAGACAAACGTTCAGCGTTGTGGGCCGGCTTCGGTTGGTTAGATCTGTTCCCGTTTTGCTTTTCCACCAGGTTTGAATCCCGTCGGCGATCAGGCCCGGGCGCGCGATTGGACCAAGCGCACGCAAGAGAACACAGAATCCATCAACATATCCGTGTTCGCTGCTGGCAGCGACCATCGCGTTTGTCTTGCCACGCTTAAGCAGGTGAGAGAACAATAGATGGTCGCCGCCGTCACTAAGTTTCTCATCGTCCAGACTGTCACTGCCACCTGTGCCGACGTTCGAAATCCCAGGGAAATCGAGAATGTCGGTGGCGCTCAGCAAGTCCTTGAGGACTTGCCCCTCCTCCTTGAGTTCTACAAGCCTCGCAGCGTTGACGGGGATAGTTAGCTCCCAAACAAGCCCTTGAAGTAGCGCAAACTCCCGGGGATTATGAAAGATCTGTGAACCCTCGTGGAGGTCCAGCGCGATATAATCATCGGACTCTTGCATTCGAATCTGAAGAATCCGGTTTCGGATTTTCTGATCCGGCTCAACCCTATCCCCGGAAAGATCCACCCCGCCAACCGCCTTCACGTATGTAGCCATATCGAGGAGGATCGATGCCGCGTCATAGCTGCAGAAAATTGACCGCGCGTGTTTCCCTGGAGGACTCAATTTGGTGCGAAAATCTCGCAGTGACTGATGCAGCTCGGTGATCGCGCCCTGATTGCCCCAAAACAGCTTAGCGAATAAAGCGTCGATTCCGGCATCGGTGCTCTGTACCGCCGGTGACTCCAGCATCATCGAGGCGGAGCGCTCGGCTAGAGCCTCGAAGGGGTTATCAGGGAAGCGCGATGAAACGAGAAGATCGAGGAGGGCAGCTGCCGGCACGAGCCGCTCGAACGCGGCCCGCTTCGGTAACCTTGCCCCACGCCCTGTTGCATCGAGCAACTCAGAGTATGTCTCATTAGTTAAACGCTCGCGTCTCTGCACATGCCAATCCAAAGCGAAGCCAAGGGTGAGCGAATGCAGAATTTGGGACTCTGTCGCCATTTTGATCTCCACCGGATGCATGCGGTCGCGCACGTGTTGTGACAGGCAAAAACGCGTGATGCAGGCGGACGCGTCGCTTCGAAAGTTGTAAGGATTCAACGTCACTGAATCGCCGGCCGCGTTGTGTTTCTCAAAACGCACCGGCTGGTCGGGGTGCCACTGAAGTATTGACCCATTGCCCGCTGGATCTGCGCCTCTGTCTAGATACACTGATAGCAAAGTTGACTTGCCGACCTGCGACGGCCCCCAAAGTCCGAATGTCGCACGGCTGCGCCCGCCACCGTTTTGCACCCGGTTCGCCGAGTCGCGCGCTCGATAAGCGCGGTACAACCAACCACCGCTGCCGAGTTGGTATTTGCGGTCGCGTCGGACGCCAAATCCCCAGTACCATTCGATCAACTGGTGAATCACCTCATTCCAATCCGGTATGGGCTGTTCAGGCATAATGCGGGCGTCGCAGACCATATGAACAGAGATGGCTCTCTCATGTCAAACTACATACCTCCTGCACGCCCCTGCAAACGGTATATGGCCGCACCGGAAAAAACACTCGTCAAGGACGTGCTGCAGGCGCCTTCGTTCTTTTTGCTCGATGCCGTATGCCTCGCGTAGGAGCGAGTTCAGTCAATTTTGCCAAGCAAACCTGCAAAGTTTGGTCTGTTGCCAGGGGATTCACCTCTTCGCTCCCTGCTTAGTCGCATTCGCGCCGCTACGGGCGGTTCCTCGGCGGACTCCCCGACGCTGTTGCTACCTTCGGGAATGGAGGAATAGCATTTCGCGAGGCAAAGAACGTTGCTGCCAAAGATAGACTTGGGCCGAAAGAACACGTTTTCGCGCGCGTCGTTCAACAGCTCTTCGGGGAGCGGCTTGACCTTGTCGTTGTGGAGTGGGGGCGGCTCGCGATATTACCAACCCATGCGCGAAACTACTACCGCGCCCTCGACCGCGGCGAATCCGTTCAGGATGCGCTCCCCAAGCTTTCTACTTATAGTTTTGAATTTGGGGCCCGGCGCACGAGCAAGCTGTGCTTGGCCGCGGTTGCTGGCGTAAAAATCGCTTCGCTCGTTCCTTCGTGACGCTGAAAGAGAAAGACGACCCAACGCTGCTCATTGCTGAATTGAAGCGACTCCTTGACCTCCGCCACATCTCCAAGCACCAGCGCGCCGACCTAGAGCACGAGCTGGACATGTTTCGCGCCGGGCAAGCGGGCGAAAAAGAAGCGGCCTACCACATCGATTTCCACTGGAAGGATGGGCGGAACAGCGCTGTCATCCACGACTTGCGAATTGAACACGGAGGGCGAGTCGCACAGATCGATCACCTGATCGTGATGCGAACCCTCGATTGTCACGTGATCGAAAGCAAAGGCTTCAATTCGCAGGTTCGGGTTTCCGATAGCGGCGAGTGGGAAGTGAAAACGAGATTCGGCTGGAGGGGCATTCCTTCGCCCGTCGAACAGAATCGTCGCCACATCGAGGTACTCCAAGCGTTCATCCGCGATCATGCGCTTGCACCAAAGCGCCTAGGAATTTCCATGCCCATTCGCTTTCACAATTGGGTTCTGGTATCACCGCGGTGTCAGCTCAACCGCAAAGGCGGCGAGTGGGACAAGGTCGTGAAAATGGATATGTTCGAGAAACGTTTCGGGGAATGCGTGAATCAAACCGGGTTCCTCGACACGCTCGCATCTATCTCGAAACTGGTGTCGCGAGAAACGGTCGATGCCCTGGGCCGTTCGCTCGGCGCAGCGCATAAGCCACACGTCTGTGACTTCGCCGCGCGCTTCGGGATTACGTCACCGCACGACCGGTCAGGACGCGAGCAAGCTGCCGAGGTAATGGTTTGCTGCGACGATTGTAGCGCGGCGATTGACGCGCGGGTGACTAAGTATTGTCGCGCGAACGTTCAGCGTTTTCGCGGCCGACTCCTCTGCCGTGCTTGTCAGGCGGCCGTTGCCGCCGGTGTTAAGTGCTACGATTGCGGATGTGAGGTCGATCAGAAAGTCGCCGCCTTCTGTCGATTCAACGCGAAGCGCTTTGGAAAGAAGCTCCTTTGCCGGAGCTGTCAGCCCAAAAGCGGAGCGCAGCGCTTAGCTACAGTGTGAAGGCTTACCGAATTTCTAGTGGCGCCGCGGCTGCCAACTAGGAAGCCTCAGTTCGATTTTTCGCAAAGTTGCTCCAGGTCACTTTGATACTTTTGCGACGTTTGCCTTTCGTAGGGCAATAAAAAAGCTGACGATGATCGCGTCCGTACGCTTGGAGTTCTTTTAGTGTCGGACGTTATTACAGCAGGCCTCGATAACCTTGTGGCGCTCACCGTCCTTCCACATTGTCACTAAATTAAAACTGTTATGTTCTTGAGGAGTCCCAAGGGTTGCTGCTCATAAACCGGATAGAAGGATCCGCCTTCCAGACACGATTGTGATCTCCTGCAGTAAATCCGAGACACCTGACCTTTTGAAGATCCACGTCAACCTCCGTCCCGCTGGACGGCAACGTAGCGCAGGGTGCAATGAGGTTTCGATCACTGCGAAACGCGATCAGGTCCGAATGACCGTTAAGGACGCAAAACCAAGCGCGCATGAATTGCCAACACGCCTCCGCCATTACTTCCGGCGTCATGTTTTAATAAACCGTCGCCAGGCTATCAGGAGTGCCGGCCAACTTGTACCAGACATTTGCCCGTGTTTCCTTTCCCAATGAGGAAACATACGAACGGTGGTTCGCCTGTTACGGAGGGGGCGGTCGAAAGGGCTTCAAGAGGTGCCGAGAAGTCCTCAGGGCCGGTTCGCTGGGTGGCATATTATAGGGTGAGCACAGCGAAACAGGGGGCGTCAGGACTTGGTCTAGAGGCGCAAGCCGAAGCTGTGACTACATTTATCGCGGCCAGAGGCGGGGAGATCGTCGCGTCCTTCACTGAAACGGAGTCAGGAAAGAAGGCAAGTAATCGACCCGCTCTGACAGAGGCGCTCGTTCTCTGCCGAAAAAAGAGGGCGACGCTGGTCATAGCGAAACTGGATAGGCTCGCCCGAAATGTGCACTTCATCAGCGGACTTCTGGAAACGGGAGTTCTCTTCGTCGCAGCCGATCAGCCGACCAAAGACCGTTTCATGCTGCATTTGCAGGCGGCATTTGCCGAAGAAGAGGGGAGACGAATTTCGGAACGTACGAAAGAGGCGCTCGCCGCAGCGAAACGCCGGGGCGTAGTTATTGGCGCCACAGGTCGCCTGCTCGCCCTCAAATACAGAGCTGCTGCCGTCCGGCGCGCCTGGGAGCTCCGTCCTCTCTTTGACCGTTTAGCCGGTGAAGGGATTCGCGAGCCGGGCCGATTGGTCGAAGCGCTCAATGGTCGCGGCGTTCCTTCTCCTAGTGGCAGAGGCAGGTGGCACCGGTCGACCGTTCACCGCGTTCTGCGTCGAATGGCACGTAATTGATGTCTACGCGACGAATTCGAGGCTGAGGCAGCCAAATGGCTGTTGGTGCCCCCCAAGCTGGCGGCCTTTCTTGAGCGGGTTACCGTGCTCTGGCCGGCCGCTATGTTTGGTACTGTGATGACGTTAACTGTTAATTCCCGTCATCAAGATACTGCTGTCGGGCGAACTTTTTGTCGCGCTCCGACAAAGTGGTATTCCAGTCCACCGAAAACCCGTCCTCCGTTAACCCAGCGGGGATGGGATAGATCATGATGGACTTCGGATCGAAAGCTGTCGCGGCACTATTCGCGAGTTCCGTCGGGCGGGGTCTCCGTAACACATTATCGCGCACCTTTTCTTCGTCCCAACCTGCCTTCAACTTATAGAATCTCAGCACTTCCTTTTCTTTCCAGTGGATTTGTACGGAAGGAGATTGCTGCTCATGAGCAAAGCCGAGCACATGGCCAAACTCATGCAGCACATGGCGTCGCACTTCGACTTCCGTCACTGATGTTGGAAAGCCGAGCGTCATTGTCGGCAACGCCGGGTTAGTTCGCGTCTTCGCTCGCTTGCCAACCATGGACCTGTAGCCGAGTCCGTTGAACGTGATACGTACGTCTCCGGCGTGGCTCACGCGAACAAACTTGATATCCGTGAATTCCGTCCATTCCGACGCAAACTTCATAACTTTCCGTTGGATGGCGTCGTCGCCGTCTAGAAAAGATACGTTGATCGTGCTATGACGTGGCCATTTGAAATTGACGTTCGACGTCCATAGTCCACTTCCTTGATCGGGCGGCAGCGTTAAACAGGCCGCCAGATAGATTTCCTTATCGGTTGCGGACACCCCCGAGTATGGATCGGCTCCAAACGCCGTAAACGCAGCAGCAACCGCGCAGTAGTACACTAAGGTTTTCATGGGATTTCATATTTAAGTTGCTCAAGGGTCGGCACTGGAAACGCGTCGCGGTCGCGAAGTAATTGAGAATAGAGAGCATCGTTGGAAAGCGTTTTAATGCTCTCCCGCGCGTTGGTTTCGAAAAACGCCAGTTCCTGTTGGGTCCCCTTTGGATTGGATCGTATCAGCTTTAGCGACTCTCGCAGTAAGTTCACGAGCCTCACGCGGTCCGGAGGGTGGATCGCGGAAGCGAGGTCTCCCGTTCGGGGCTCGTACACCGTCAGCAAGAAGGTGAGCACACCGACTAAGCTGGCTGGCGGAATCTTCCTCCGGCGGTATACTTCTAATGCATATTCATCCGCGGCTGCTTCCTGTTTCTGGACCCTACGAGTAAAATCTAGCTCGCTTTCTCCTGATTCCTTTTTGACGGAATGCTTTTTTACGAGGTGGGCGGCCTCGTGGGCCAAGGTAAACAAAAGTGCGTCCTCGTGGAGGTTAATAGACTTGTCGAGAAATTTCTTATCTAAGCTGTCCGAGGTAAGATTGGCGGCTTCGTACGGAGATGCTGCCCACTGGCGCGCCAGGTAGGCTTGACGGACGTACACTTCGTAGCTTATCAACCAATGTGTAGATCGAAATCCATGTTGGACGATCAACAGCGCGTCGATAAGCATAGCCAGCGTGCGAATGCCGCCAACCGATAGCGATATCATTCCATCTTCTTCTGTGGCCGTCACGAACCCCATCAACGAGTCCTCCGGGTCGTAATCTAGTTGGGCTCGGTCAATCACTTTTGCATCGGTGGAAGGAACGAACTTTAACAGCTCGGCTTTCATCGCGATGACAGGCTCTTCGTAGGTGGCCAACAGGGCCTTGAGTCTTACCGCCTTGGAAGTTGATGGATTCGAGTTGGCCTCTTCGAGAGTTTTTAGCCTGGCTTCTCTTTCAGTTTTAGAAAGGCTTTGCGGAGCCTTTGCAACCACCTCTTGGCATAGAACGACTGTCAGCAAGCACGCGGTAACAAGTGTGTTGATTGGGCTCCGAGGGAAGCGAATAGGTTTACTCATTTGCAGAGTGATCGAGTAGTAAGAAAATCGCTGGAGGAGGTCAACATATCATTTGTCTAGAACCGCTAGCGATTCTGAGGCAGTCAACCCACGAATCGCGTTCTGACTCGCCTACAAATCCGTCAACCAACTTCGTTTAAGAAATTCCACAGGGGCTCCAAATCTTGGTCGTCCAAGGCGGCCTGCCGCAAATTGAGATCGATTGCGAACGCCTGTTTCAGATATTCTTTGGCTGCGTCCATGTCGCCGAGCTGGCAACAATAGCAAGCGAGGTTAAAAGAAATTATGGGCTCGCTGGGGAATTGCTCTTTCGCAGCCAGCAAGATGTCTCGCGCAAACTCTATCGATGCAGCGCGGCGAGTTGCGTAAGCGAGTGACAACGGCCACTGGACGTTCGCAGGTTCCAAACGGGTGAGCTTCAAGGCCACCGCTCGTAGGTCATCCCAATTTGCCGTTCCGTGATAAACGGCGGCTCGCACTCGTAGGACTTCTGGCAGGGCTCGGTTGAACGGGTCGATTCTCTCGAGTTCTGCCTCTGCGTCCCCGAACATCCCCAGTTCGGAGAACCCCAGCGCCGCTTCACAATGATGAAAATCTGGAGGCTCTAAGGGCACGGTGACGGCCGATGTGAGTTTTACCGGCACCGCGGCCTGCCGGTGACTCTGCTCACCACTTCCGCCTCCAACTTATCCAGGTCCGTCCAGCCGGACTTGAGCAAGTGCATCGACACGTTCGCACCGCAATGGACGCCCATCAGGAAATGGGGCTCCTTCATCTGCAGAGGTTGCTGCTTTCTCGTGCCGCGTTTGACTTGGGGGCGTTTCATATCGGCCCCATCTTAGCCGCCCTTGCCAAATTTCGCCACGAAACTCTGCGCTAGCCGCCCTTGGGTGAAACCTGATCGAGAAACTTCGACCAACCCAATTTCTCAAGTTTGTTCACCGCGCGTTTTTTCCCTGCACGGGCGTCGGCCAGCAAGGCCTTTTTCAGTTTTGCGTCGTGGCCTGGTAAGAAACGGCCGCCTTTTGTTCGTCCTCCGCATCTGCAGAGGCATTGTGGTACTTTGATCTTTGTTTTGCTGTTCATCACACGATTAAAACACGGCCGGGAATTTCCCCTTTACGCACGACCTCGTTGCTTTGAGGTATAGTTTGTCGCTTAGGTATCTCAACGAATTGACGGGCGACACAGATTGCGGACGGTCTCGAAAATACGCGCGTTGCGCGCGCGTACGCGCGAGGGCCGAGAAGTCCGCGCTTTCCGATTGTGTCACCCAAGCGAACACGGTTCTCGGTGGACCGGCTACCTATCGGCGGGTGAAGGCGCGCGTACAATTGCGAAAACAACGCCGGCGCCGGCGTTGTCTTCTTAGTAATCGCAGAGTCCGCTCCAGTTTATTGAGCGCCGTGCAGGATGCTCTCGACGCGATTTCCAGCACTGGCGCCGAGAATTTCCGAGGACGGCATCGAAAGGGAAACGATTTCTCCGTCATTCAGATGAACGGATATTGCGTTCCAGTGCTGCGCGCCCACAATTCCTGAAAAAACAACTTTATCTCCCTCGCTGAGCGACAGCGCTTTGGATCGTTCGGTGTGCCGGAGCCAGACCACTACATCGTACTGTCTGATGACGGCGGAGTAGGCAGCTCGCGGCTCCATTCGAATCGTCAGATTCAGCGGCCCGCTCTTGTGGACCGAAACGACTCTTCCACTCCATTGGACTTTCCGGCCTTGGACTCGGCTCCAGTTTTCGTCGCGATCCACGCCAGATGGAAAAACATAGTCCCGCAGCTGTGCGACCGTCGACCACGGGATATCGGAGGGCGGCTCCCGCCTCGACCGTGCCGTTCGGTATGCCGCGAGGAAGGCGCCTAGCCGATTATCGAGCCATTTTCCGACTAAACCAGCCAGAAGGATTCCAACGAATAACCACATTATCGCGGCGACCGTTACGAGCCCGCAGCAGGCGCCAACTGAGACCGGCCCGCCTTCATTTCATTCCTTTCCTCAGAAACTTGAAACTGCGGACTGTTCTCGTACTGCCCGCTGCCGTCTCGTAGCTCAGCGTGCCGGTGTAGGTTACCACGCAATACTTGATCGCTTCGCCGTCCACGACTTCGTCGGGATAATCACTCAAAAGAATCACCGTCGGTTCCTGCGCGTTGACAGACACAACGCCAGGCGATTGATCGATGTGTTCGGCGTAAACCAGCAAACCGCCCTTCACGACCTGGATTACTTTTATCGGGGAAAGGCCGTACTCATGCCCCTCCACGAATTTTGGCTGCTCCTGTCCGGCCGCGAGGCCTACGATCGAAGCGAGGAACGCGAGAATCAGAATGGCAGTTTTTCTAGACCGAGGCGGGAGTAAGCGGAGGGTCTTCATCGAATAACGTGCGGAATTCCGCACGATTCAAACATGCCAGGTTTATTAGCGTCAAGTGCCGGATTCGGCACGAATGGAGAACCCTCGCAATATGATCGGTCCACAATTGAGGCGTATTCGCAACGAGCGCGGCCTGTCCCAGCCGAAGCTGGCCGAGTTGATCCAGCGAAAGGGTTGGGACATCTCTCGCGACACCCTCGCGAAAATTGAGGACCAGCGGAGGTGGGTCTCCGACTTCGAGGCGGCGTTCCTCGCGGAAGTGATTCAGGTTCCGCTGGGGGCGTTGTTCGCCGCCCGCGGACGTTCGCCTAAAGCCCGCGATTACATCGCACGGCTCGAGCGGCAACTTTCTTGAGTGAGGAGCGGCCGCTCGCCGCGAATCGTCGCCCGCAGATCAGAAAAAGATTGAGTTTCGAAAGCTCGTGGCACCAATGGTGGGACGATGATTTCGCCGGACGCGCCTTCTTCGACTGCATCCCGGGTAGCTCGATCTCCAGAAGAGTTATTCCCCTTGCTCGCATTCTGTCGCGCGGGCCGACTGGCCGAGGTGACTGAATGGATCGCGCAGGGCAAGCCTCTCGATCCGCCGGCCAGTGCCAAACGAAAACGCCGGCCCAGCCCCCTCGGGGTTGCGGTCGAAAAAGGATTCTTTTCGCTGACGGAGCTTCTGCTGGACGGCGGCTGTGACCCGCTGGTTAATGGCAATCTTCTTTCCGAAGCGGTAAATCGAATCGAGCCGGAAATTGCCGGTCTCCTGCTGGATCGTGGAATTCCGATTGATTCGGTAGACATCGCGGACGTTTTCAAAGCTGGCCGCGCGATGCTTGAAGTCTTCGTCGCTCATGGTGCCGACCCGAGTGCCCACGGCGCGTATTACGAAGCGCTTTGTTCGCAAGTGCATCCGCTCCTGTTCGTGCTGAAGGATTTCAAGGAGCGGTTTCCGGCTCTGCAACGGCAAGCGGATATGGCTCTGTGCTACCACTGCGAGCAAGAGAGCCCGAGGAACGTGGGGCTCCTCATTTGGGCCGGCGCAAGACCGAACGCCGAAGTACCTGATCCCAGTATTAGCGACTACTCGACTTGCGCGCTGAGGGTCGCCGCGCGCACCGGCCGGCTCGACTTGATCAAGCAGCTGAAGCCGCAGAATTACCCCGAACTGATTCCGGCGTTGGTCTCCGAAGTCTGGTTCAAGGTTTCCGTCACGCTTGTCGACTACTTCATCGGCTTGGGCGCTCCGCTCAATACCAAAGCGAATGGCGGCTGTGAGATAATCGAACACCTGTTGTGGCGGCTTAGCTTTGGCGCACGAGGCGTCCTCGGGTACTCCAATTCGCAAGAAGTTTCCGAGAGCCTTGCCATCATCGACCACCTGTGTCGGAACGGCGCGAAATGGGTCCCGGACGCGGACGAACCCGTGCGCCGCACGCGCGACCATTTTCGAAAAATTGAGCCGCAACATCTGCGAGAACTGTTCCGAATCTTCAGGGAGACAAACGCCGCCTCGGTTGAATTGCTCGACTCGATCCTCGATTCCTCCGCATTGAAGAAATCACTCGGCAGGCACTTGCGCTCGATCGAATCGGTTCTTCATCCGCCGCCAGCCCACCAGGCTGAAGCGGGCGACTCCGATACTGCTCCGGCGAAGAAGGCCGAGGAGAAACCATTACCGCCCACGGTTCCGGAGATGCGCGCATGCGCATTCGAGATGCTGCTGGATGTAGTCCGTCAACAACCGGCGCTGCATTTCACGAAAACATCAACCTCAGAACATTTCGAGGCGAAAAAGCTAAAGAAGCGGCTTGGTATGCCGAAGGACGATGAGCGTGATGTTAAGCCGATTGTTGAACAAGCGTCACAAAAATTAAACGCGCGGCTCCGTTCATTTCAGACGCAGGTCGAATGGTGGGGACGAGCGAATTGTCGAATGATCGCAACGCTTTCCGACTCCGCAGAATGGTCGCAAGCTTTGGAGGAGGCCTGGGCTTTAGCGGAACACAGAAATGAGGCACTTCTGACCGACGTGGCGCTGAAGCTGAGGGAACTGGTTCTTTCAGGCGACCTCGGAATCGACTGGGCGACGGAAAAGTCCATCACCTCGAAGATCGGCTTGTGGGGTCGCGAACACGTCCTCGAGCCATACCTGCATGAGCTGGAAAACAAAACCCAACTCGCGTTGAAGTGGGAGAGCGAGGGGAAGCGATGGGGAGAATCCCGCCGATACCGCATCAGAATTGGCGATCAGCCTAAATCGGATTCTGACAACGTAACCGGCTTCAATCCGACCATCGACGTGCGCTTCGATCAGTGTCGAAAGAGAGACCGTGATGCCGTGCGCGAGCTTCTTTACGTCGAGTTGCTCAAAGCGCGACCTTCGGGGACGGAACCGTTTTTCTTGGTCTCGATTTCGAACCGAGCGGAGCTGAAAAGGTGTTTCCCGAACTTCGCGTCAGGTCAGCAAGCGGCCGAATTTTTTCACGATCTGCCGATCGACGGGGACGCACTGACGAGATCCTACGACTTTCGCGACAACGCGAAACTGTGGTTCGTCGCGGTCCGACCCAAACAAGATTGGGCAGCCACTCTGGCAACGATCCAGGCACAATCGTCGCGGCCGGGGCTCGCGGAGCGATACGCCATATTGCCGGACGCGGCAAAGCTCCTTGAGTGGATTGAAGATATCCCCGCCGGCTGTTTTACCGGCCCATGGAGTCCGATTGTGGAGGAAGCGAGTGACCGGTGGATCGGCATCTCCTGCCCTTGGAGCGAGGAGAACTTTCCAGCCTACTTGCAGATGCTGATCGATGAGATAAATCAAAACACCCCTTTTGACCTCAGGCTCCAGCCCTGGCATCAACACGGCAAAATCAAATCGCGCATTCGAGTGGGCCGAAAGCGGACGGCTCTTGAGAACCTGATCAAACGGATACAGTTGCTTGCACTCGAAAGCGGCAGGTCGCTCGATGCTGGGGTTGCACGAGCTGTGATTGAAAAATTGGTGGGCCCGCCTGAGGTCGACAGCTCGGCGTAGCCAGTTGATAAACATCATCCGCCCCGGCACGACACTCCCTGTTGCCGCATGAAATCCGCCAACTTCATCCAGCTCACGCGCCACGGGCGCGAGCAGGAGCACAGGTGCATTAACCGGCGAAACTTACGACGAGCATGCCTCGGTGTGGGAAGTCCATCGCGTTATGAAGCTCGAGGAGGTCACACCGTGAGCAGTAAGACAAAGAAACTTCGACGGCCTGACGAAGGCGCAGTGCTGGCGTTTTATGTGGCCAATTCCTTCATGCGGCCCTGGAACCAAGCTAACTTGTCAAAGACACTGCCTTGGGTGATCGGGTAAGTGCCGACGGCTTGAACATCCCCGCTAATCCAACGACGGGGCAAATCAGGATCTGCGATTAGCGACCGCGCTAAACCGACCATGTCGGCTGCGCCAGATGCGAGAGCTTCCGACACGGCGAAGGCGGTCCGAAAGCCACCCGTCACCATTAGCGCTGAATGATCTAGAATTTTCCGCACGTGTCGAGCATAGGACAAGAAATGTCCTTCCATCTCGTCGCCAGCCCCCTTGTTATCTGCGCCCCACATTGCCGGCTGTTCGTATGAACCTCCGCTAAGTTCGATTAGATCTACATTCTCACAATTCAGTGCCGACAAAGCCTCAGCAGACTCCTCTTCATCAAGACCTCCTTCCACGTAATCTGCGGTGTTGATCTTAACTGCCAGAGCGAGACCTGGACCTAGCGCGGCGCGGCTTCCGCGGACTACCTCTAGCAAGAGTTTGCGCCGTCCGGCAGGGGTACGTCCCCACTCGTCCGTGCGCAGGTTCGTTCGCCGAGACAAAAATTGATTCAACAGGAAACCATGAGCAGCGTGAATCTCGATACCTGCAAAGCCGGATTGGCGCGCAAGTTCCGCGCCCCGCGAAAACTTAGCGATAATCGCGCGAATCTCTTTTGTCTTTAACGCACGGGGTCGGGCGAAATGCCCTCGCATTCGCTCAAGCCACACTCCGGAGGGCGACACCGGCTCCGAACTCAAGGCTAGGGCGCCCGGATGGACTAGCTGCAGAAGAATGGGGGTCCTCCAAGGTTGAATGGCCTTCACCCAATCGTCGAATGCCTGTGGTTCCGTTCGGTCGCCGATCAAGACATTGCCCGCACCCTCAAGCTGACTCGGATCAATGCTTGCATTGCCCGTGATTAGCAGGCCTGCCCCCCCGGCCGCCCAACGCGCGTATAGGCGGCAATGATCGGGCGTCGGGTTGCCGTTCGACCCGGCGAAATGCTCGGTCGTTGCAGCCTTTGCAATCCGGTTCCGAAGCACGAGGCCACAGTTCAACCGTAATGTTTCGGTCAGCGTTGTGGTCAGGTGTCGCGAATCAGCAGTCATTCCAACGCGGTAAGGGCTCGCTGTTCATGCGTGCGTCGATCGTGCCGCGTGCTCGACTGGCGGCTAGCGCTGTGAGCTCTTTGGCAATCTGATCTTGGCTCTCACTTACGATAGACTGAACGTTGGCGAAGCTTGGATCATAAGTGCCTTCCGATGGGGAGGGCGCCGCGCGCAGACATCGGAAAATTGAGTCGCGCGGTGATGTCGAAGGGATATACCCAATATCCTCGACGAGAGATGTGAGGTCCAAAACACGGGGAATCGTGCACAAATTCCAGCCCCACTTAGACGCCCACAGTGCTTCAACTGGGAATGCGCGAACGCGCAGCGGAACCCCCGTTAATTCCGCAACAAGTTCACAATATGAGCGGCCGGTTAGGATTTCCGGATGAGCGCAATTGTAGGCTTTCGCGAAAGTTGTGGTGCGTCCAATGGCCTTAAGGACCGTGGCGGCCACATCGGCTGCCCAAACAACCTGCAACGACTGGCGGCCTCCATCCGCTAAATAAAGGGGCAGACCGGCCTGCAAGCGAGCAATCAGATACGGGTCGCGGTTGTGCAGGGGAACCGCACCTAAATCAGAACCGGGTGCTAATGTGTGGGGGATCCTTAAAATCGTGAACGGGTATTGTTCTGCGGACGCCCAGACCTGCTCCATCGATGCTTTTCCGAACGCGTACGCTCCAAGTTCAGCGAGGGACCCGGTATCGGCCTGAGGTGAAATCGGTTGACGGACTCGCGGGCTATACACAAACGAGGTGCTGATTACGAAGGTGTGGGGCCGCGATGCCTGAAGTGCGGTCAACAGCGCGCGCGCACCGGACGCATCAAAGGCGACCGAGTCCACGACTGCGTCCCACTTCCGAAACGGTGCCTCTTGCAAGGCCCGTCGGATAGAGCTCGAATCGTTGCGATCCGCTATCAGATGTCCGCAAACACCGGCCGGTGCAGGAAGGCTCCCTTTGCCATCGGTAATAATGACGACTTCGTGATTCGCCTGTACGAAAGCGCGAGCCAGCTCACCACTAATTAGACCCGTCCCTCCGACGAGCAGGATCTTCATAATTCGCGATTAGCTTCGGGCCCGGCATAAGCCAGCACAGTGCGTGTCTTGTGGGGCTCGAACGGCAAGATGGCCCCGACAACGTCGCGTCCTTCGAGGACACCTCTTAACGGGGCTGTGCGGGCGTGCATTATCTCTTCGGTAACTGTCGCCCGCTTCATCTCTTCGCCGGAAATTTCTCGCACACGACCGTCATCCTCCAAGAGAATGGCGCAAGAACCCGCTGGCAGCGCATTCACATCGGTAGTGTCAGGTGTGGCTAAACAAGCCACGTAGTGAAGCAATTTCTGCAATCCGGCGCTGGATTGTAGATCCTTGATCCATCGACCAATGCAAAGCAAGGCATGTAAGACGTCTGCGTCCCATAAAAGGGAGCCGCGCGTCACCGTCCAAGGCCTTTGCTTCCATTGATTGGCCCAGAGCAAAACAATACGGTCGCTTACGTGGAGGGCTGCGTGGACGTCGTGCAAAGCCAACAAGGCAGCTCCCCTTGTCTGTTTGATGACGCTTCGAATCTCATCCAAAATCCAAATACCGATCCCCGGATCGACTGCAGCCAGAAATTCGTCAGCTACAAATAGTTGCGGATGCAGTAACAACAGCTGGGCAAGAGCTGCACGTTGAGCTTCGCCGCCCGAGAGTTCCGCGGTCGTCGCGTTCACCCGCTCAGCTAATCCGAGGCGGAGCAGAACATCTTCCACTTTGCGACGCCTTGATGGGGTTTCCGGCCACAATTGGTGCCACCAACGGCGCCCTCCCCACGGCAGGCGGCAAAGAAAATTGCGAACACGCCAGCTCGGATTGAAGGGAAGGTTCTGAGGTATGAATACGGTCGAACAACGCGGCACCTCTCCATTCGTGAGGGCTTTGCCGCAACCGCGTCGCGCTCCGGAAACTGCTAACTCCCCTTGCTCAAATCCCAGCATTGTTAGTAGCAAGGTCGTTTTCCCAACACCGCTGGGACCCATCAGCGTCGTGATTTCGCCAGGTTCACATGCAAGATCGAGCGGACCGAAGATGCGACGCGGGCCGCGGGTGGCCGTCCAATTGCTGATCGCAAGAACAGTCGAGTCGGTCACCGTTTGAACTCCATGCCGAGCAAAGCGCCGGCGCCTGCCAAAGCCGCTTGGACGAGGCCGTCTAATAAAACGCCAAGCAAACCGAGCCAAAAACAATAGGCGAGCACGCGAGCTTGGCTGTCGAAGGCGTCGTATGCACGACTGATCTCGATTCCGAGTCCATGCTGCCACACGGATCCGTCGCTCCATACGCCTTGCCATTCGCCGAGTATCGTTAGGACGAGAGCAATCGCTGCCCCCAATCGTGCTGCGCCACCCAAAGTTGAGCCCAGATGAGGGAGCAATCCAAAAAATCGGAGCGAAAACCCGCTAAATCCGGCGACTCGAAGCGCGAAAACTTCGCGTTCGTCCAGCGTGCGTGCGCGGTGATGTATCGTCAGCCAGCAAAACGTTAAAACAACGGTACTAGATAATGCCACGGTGGTCGCCAGGCCGATTCCAAAGCGAGACTTAACAAGTACATGGATCATAGCCACGGCCGGGACCTTCTGAAGAAACATCAAAGCGAAAAAAAACGCCACCCACCCCCAGCGTGTCCTACCGGTCAGGACTCCGAGAGCCAGCGCGGCTAGAAAGCCAATCCCTAATCCTATAACAGTACGCAATCCAGTTGCGAGAATAGCTTGGTATGTTCCGCTATGCCCGATTGTCTCGCGGAAATATTGAGCCACTTGAGAAATCGGCGGCCAGCCTAGCGGCAATAGAACTACAGACCAGAACAGGATCACGAATCCGGTGGAACCAGCGACGCCGAGAACAAACCACAAGAGCGGAGCTGCCGAAATCCTGCGCAGACGCTCGCCTAAAGCCGAGCGGGACGGGGCATCTCTTCTCACTGTTTTACGCGAGCCCGGTCGACTTGAAGCAGAAGGGTCTCGTCTACTAGCTGGTCGATGTTGGGCGGTTGACGTAATTCCTCGGGATATTTGCCAACTAAGTAGCTGATCTCTTCATGGAGCAGGCCGCGGAGCCTGGAGGGTTGGAGCTGCAGGCGTAACGCCCCTCTCTCGAACGTAATCAGCTTCTGCAGTCGCTCAGGTTGTCCGTCTTTTTGGCGCCCCCATGCTTGTTGGTAGAACGCTTCATCAGTCGGAAGCGATTCGAGTTTTTGGGAAACGTCGGTCAAATCACGAAGCAGCGTTACGAAGTGTTCTCTATGCGCGGTTAAGTCCTCGCGTCGGACGATCAGCGAGTATTGAAGCTCATAGAGCCCTCCATCGCCCACTGCATAATTGTTACCGCCTGTATCAAGTACGGTAGAAATGAAGGGCTCGACCATTATGCCAAAATCAATGGCGTCCGGTGCGTCCGCCGGCTTTTGCAGGAGGGTTGCTATCGTTGTGAATGAGACGTTTTCGACTTTGGGGACCCTTACCTGTTCCGGTCGAACTCCTTCACGAATAAGCAATCGATCGAAGGCAAGCTCGATGCTTGATCGCGGGACGAATAATGACCGAGACCCCACCAGGTTCGGCTTCGGGTTCCGGAAGACGGGGCGAACGGCATTGGTAGAGATCGCGACCGTGGCAAGGATCACTGGCTGTTCCCCGCGTGCCGCCAAGCCGGCTACGACGCCTTGCGATGCAAAGGCGAAATCCGGTCGACGGGCCGGGTCCGCCTTTGAAACAAGAAGTTTTCCGGCCTCGCTGCCCGACGCGACCCAAGCCATGGAGCCAGCTTTTTCGCGGGCCCAAATCATCGCCAAGCTGTCGTATGGCGTGTAGCTTGCCGTTCCCCGGAGGGTTTGCACGGTCGGGTTGGGAGAAGAGGCTTCCGGCGACTGTGAATCCGGACGGCAGGCGGTGATCAAGCTCGCCGCAACCGCGATTAAACTTAGTGTTCGGTTTTGTTTCATAAAACGTGGCAGTTAATCGCGGAAGACCATCTCCCCACCATAGCCGATAGACGTAAAGGGCAGAAACTCTAGCAACACAGCCCATCCCCAAGCCTCCATCAAACCTTCGAAGTTCTCGCGTTCACAGTCAGTAAGGTCGAGAGCCTCCGCCATTTCGTTGCAAGCTCGTACCATCAATTTCGGTAACAATGATTCATGTTCTTTTCGAACGCTGCGAAAATATCGATCCAATCTTTCTGCGGCTCGCTTTGCGCACTCCTTAGCTAGCACGGCTGCGCTTTCATGGCGGTTTAGCGGGTTATTTAAATCCTTCCGTAAAGCGGATACCTCGTCGGGACGTGCTGCTAGGTTGCGACAAAAAAGCTCCAGCCGCCAAAGCAAGCCTCCTAGGTCTTTGAGCAATGCTGGCATTCGCGGTTGTGCTCCAAGGCTTGAAGCGCCAGCGAGAACGGCGCCCGGCAAGACATAGGCAATGTTGTCGGCCACTTCCTCGGACAGCCGTTTCCCGCGGAACGAGAGATCGTAAATCTGGCTACGCGAGAGAGGAATAAGTTTTGCCCGTAATGGAAGGTCGAGCGGAAAGTATCCGAGAAATAATTCTTTGCTTTTAGCTGGCTTGAACCCCGCTGCTCTTTTCCAAAATGCCTCGCGCGAAACGCGTTCAAAAGCGTTTCCGAAATTCTCTCCTGGGACTTCGGCCCAGCTTGCGTCTTGTCCTACGACCGTTTCGAATGACAGGTGCTCACCAGCAAACGCCGTTGCATAATGATGGCACGGAGTGCTTAGTGTAAGGCATCGGACCGCGAGTTTCTTGTTCATGTCCGCATCAGGGTCCGCTAAGACATCCCCCCGCATGCAGAGAAGCAACGGAGGGCTCCAGGGAAGTCCATCCTCAAACAGGCGTTCGCGAACCTTTACGAGCAGTTGGGGTTCCCAGACGCCGTTATCGGCCGCGTCCTGTTGTACAGCGCGTTCGGCAGCGCCAAAAGGGAATGGGAGTTTGTGCAAATGGCCGCGTCGAACATGAATATCAATAAACAGACGGTCCGGGTTAGAGGCCTCAGAGGCCGTTAGTTTTTCCAAGTCGAATTGGTCCGCTTTCAGAGATAATTGTGACAGCTCGCGAACGCTCTCGAATGTCTCGTCCCAGTGCTGTGTGCGGCGTTGTTGCTTGACAAAGAAGCGCAATACAAACAAAGGCCAAAGAGGCGCTACTGCGGGCGCTAGGATTTGGACGTAGCGATCGCGGCCGAGGTGAAGGATGCGTTGAATGAATGAGTCAGGGTCCGAGGCAAGTTTGTGCGGGCTGTAAGGCAGATCCTTAATTTCGTGCCACGAGAGCTGTATGAATTTGTTCCATCCACCATGTTGTCTGACGATGGTGAGGGCCTGTGCCCCCCACTCCAGCATGTTTTCGGGCGGACCATCCGCTCTGGGTGCCGTGCTTCGCCGGTATTTCTCGTCAGTGAAAATCCTGACAAATCGTCGCTGAAGATTGTCGGGGTTCGCGTCCCCGTAAAAAACGCGCGCCTCGTGAAGACTACGGAGCGGCGAAAGGCGCTTAGCAGGCGAGAGCGCGCGCTTACCTTGGCCTTCACGCCCCCCCCCAAACCACCTCATCCACGTTTTAAAAGCGCCCTCGGAAAAAGAAAGCTTCTGATCAGGGATTGAGTAAAACCATCGCTGAAGCAATGCCTCCACTTGAGCTGGAGACAGAGGGGCGGTGAGGTCTATGTCGGCAAAGATGGCTGCAACATCGACCTCTTTCAGAAAGTTCCCGAAACCACGCTGAATGTGCGGGTGTGGGCGTGCGAGGTTGTCCAACCAAGCCCAGACGCAGCTCCAGCGTGCATGGGAGACGAGCAGCGCGACAAGCGGAATGCTGCTGTGGCGTTTTGCCATAATCGCCGAGTTTGGCACGGTGCCGCTGGTTTGGCAATTTATTTACACTCCCAGTATTACATTACGGTAAGGTATTAACTTTATCCTGGAGGTTATACGTTAACCGTTTAACCTTTCAACATGCAAGAAAATGAGCCGGTTTCGATCGAGCAACTCGAGCGGGACCGCATGACCGGGGAGGGTGGGCCCGAGCCGGAGCTGGTAGAAATTCGGAGGAAGTCCGAGGAGTATTCTTGGGATGCTCTTCAGAGATTTGCGGCTGCGCACCGGGCGGACGGAGCGCTGACGCCGGCGGCCTAAATCCACAATCAGCGACGGGAAGCTGGACGCGGGCAGACGGGAGGAGCGGCGCGCCCCTGTCTGCCCAGTTTAGCATTTATGCTCGATGTCGCCGTCGCTGGAACGCGCACCCGTGCGGATATTACGGCGATTTGAAACGCGAATGCCGCTGCGGCCCGACCCAGGTCCATCGATATCGCCAGCGCATTTCTGGCCCGCTTCTGGACCGGATCGATCTTCACATCGAAGTCCCTGCCGTCGAATACCGGGACATCTCCAGCACCCGCGCGGAAGAACCTTCTTCGGCGATCCGTGACCGGGTCCAACAGGCGCGCGAAAGACAGCGCGACCGCTTCCACTCCGACACCAGGGTCAACTGCAACGCCCGGATGGGCCCGCGCCAGATCAAACAGCATTGCAAGCTCACCGACGATTCCCAGGAGCTGATCCGCGTCGCAATGACCGAGTTAAACCTGAGCGCCCGCGCCTACGACCGCATCCTGAAAGTCTCCCGCACCGTCGCCGACCTCGCCGAGTCTGACGCCATCACCCCCGAACACGTCAGCGAAGCGATCCAGTATCGCACCTTTGATCGGACGCTTTGGGTCTGAGGCTTGATGTCCACAGATTACGCCGATTAACACAGATTTTTCCCAACATTAATCGGCGTAAATCTGTGAAATCTGCGGATAAAGCAGGTCGCGTCGCTCCCTTCGGCCGCTCGCAGAAATCTCATGCTCTGCCGATGAACTGATCACTGGTGCCTGATCACTCCCCCTTTTCGCCATTGCTTTGTCTTTTCCGGATCGATAGCCTCGGCGCAGCACAACCTCCATTAACCCCAACCTCCCAGGACCTCCCCATGATGAACACTCCCACGCCCTCCTTGTATTCCAGCGCTCTCGCGCGCCGACCCTTCGTTGGTCTCCTCGGCGCGATCGTGTTGTTGTTCCCAATCTCAACCGCCCGGGCCCAGTTTGTCCCCGCGCCCTTTCCCGATCCGAAGATCCCGGGATTCCACTTTCCCGAATCAGAGGCGACCCTGGTCGAGCTGATCTCCCAGATGACGAACAAATCGCCGCAATCGGCCGCCGCGTTTAACCAGATCCATCTTCACGGCTGGGGCATCTGGACGGCGCTTACTTTGGAGACCGACCAAACCTACGAAGGCCAGAAATTGCGGATCTTTGAAACGTGGCCCACGCCGGACGACTTGCTGGCGATGCCCCCTGCGCCTGACGCCGCGGCCCGGATGCTCTCGACGCCGCGGGGCCGCTCGGCCTTCCAACCGTTCCGTCAATTTGGGCATGTCAAAGGAACCAGGGGCGCCCGGGACAAAGCGCGTGCGGCCAAATTGATGAATCCGGAGCAAACCATTACCGGCTTCGTGAAATACGATCCGAGTGCTGCCGCGCACATCCTCCAACAGGGTCTATTGTCGGTGAAAAGCCTCGACGCCCTTTTGAAAGGGGGAGCCAACGCCATTCCCGGCTTTCCAGTCACCGCATTCGCGTTGAAGCCGGTTTTCAACACGCTCAATCCCCTGGTTGCCGGCCGATACTACAAGCTTGCCGTCTGGCCGGGCCCACCGGACATGCCCCAGGAGTGGCCTTCTTCAAAATGGGGCGGATGGATCTGGGTCGACACCCAGGGCGGAGGCGAAGGGAAGGGGCAGATCGATACCAAGGGAGCCGCCGATGGAAGCTCGCGGACAGACGCCACTACCTATCCGGTTTCGAGTTTTATTAACTTTAAGTTAAGTGCGGCTGATGCCGCGTCGGCCAACGCTGCCATGAAGGAAATGGGCCAAACAACGACCGTGGCGGCAGGCGATTTCACGGTTCTAGTCGGCATGCACGTCGCCGGGCGCGAAATCACGCGTTGGACCTGGGAGACCTTTTGGTGGACACCGACACCCGACGATCCGCATCTGCCCAGCTCGCCGGAGATCGCGAAATTGCGGCCCGCTCAGTTGCAGGGAGCGCCGCGCAACTACGCCATGTCTCTGGCTTATAGCATGGTTGCGCCGGTCCAGCCCTATGTTGGCGGAAAGAACGTTGGCGAATCCGTGTATGCCTACAATCCGTGGCTCGAGGCGCCTTTCGGTCCGCAGGATCTGCCCGATTCCATCCCCGGCACTTCCAAAGGGAAAAAAGTGACGAATAACTATGGCGTGCAAACAAACTGCATGAGCTGTCACGCTGCAGCTAACTATACCAACCCGAAGCTGCCCACCGCCCCGCACTATTCCGGTGACCGCTACCTCGACCTGAACGACCCCCGATTCAAAGGAACCCTGAAAGCCGATTTCCTCTGGTCTCTGCCTGATAGCGCCAAGTAGACCGCGCCGAGGCTCGCGGCTGGACCCAAACCGGCGATACCCGCGCTCGAGCATGGCGCCGACTTCGCCAGGTGGGCGAGGAACGCTTCGGCGTTCACGTACGCTTCGCCGCAGGAAACTTCGGCGCCGTTGATGGTGAATTCGTAGAACAGGTTGCCGGTCGTCCCGCGTCTCCGCGATAAATTCAGGCCTTATCGCTTTCAAAATCTCAAGCTTGTCTGGCGGCGACTGGCCCGGCCCGAAGGTCAGGATTCAAGCCAGAGCTAATCATAGCCCGTCGGTTTACTTGCATTCGCTGTTCGAGCGTGTCCAAGCTGGGGCATGAAACGCTACCTGAAAATCGCTGGTGTCGCGGCTTTGCTCTTCACCTTCGCGTCCCTTGCAACGCGCACTGCTTACGCCGAGGAAAAATGGGAACGTCCTGGCACGCAAGAACAGGCCCAGGTCGATAAGGCGAATAAAATCCTCGATGAGGTTTATCGCGACCTGCTGTCGAAGGCGGGAGATCCTGCCAATAGAACCGGCTCACTCGATGCCGATCAGGAGAAGACCAGCCTGCGCGACGCGCAACGGGCCTGGATCAAGTGGAGAAATGCTGAAGCCATGTTCATCGCGCGTCACGGCGGCGCAGTCGGAGGCAGTGCGCTCCGCATGGACTACCTGGACGCTCAGTTAAAGCTGATCAACGAGCGTATTGCAGTCCTCAAAGCGTATCGGTCCCAACGGCCGGCAAATTGATGACCTGCTGAGCGGCATGATCCCAACTGGCCCGCCCGATTGGTTGCGTTCTCCTTCCGCAGTAAACTGGATGCTGGCATGTCCGCCACTCCCTTACGGAATATTGTATGCTTCGACCACTGCGATGCCGATTTCGCCGTTCTTGCCCCGGACGATCGCGGTATAACTGCCGGGCGCCAGTGTCGTCACAATTGCGGATTCGCGGGAATCATTCGGCGCCAGGCCGGTCCCCTGGATCTCGACCTTCTGGGCAGTTTCCCAGTCGTCGTTCGTCGCGAGCGGCGTTCCGTTCGCGGCGACTACGGCGAGCGTGGGATCGAGCAACGGGTTCGAGATTCCAAAAGTCGATAGAGTGGGGCCAATTGCGCGCACAATGACTTTCGTTAGGCCGTTCCCCACGATAAATCCGCCGATCAGCACGTTATCGCCCGATTCGACCAGGCCGCGCGTGCTGATGTTGACCAGCTTTGAGTTCGCCGCCTGGTCCAGGTCGTACGCTTCCACCACCCCTACGCCCGTCGTGTTGTTCTTTCCGCGGACTACCGCGGTGTAACTAGCGCCCGCCGGCAACGTCCGCACGATCGCCGACTCCTTCTCCTGCCCCGGCGCCAGAGTGGTCGCTTCAATCTCCGCCTGCTGGCTGCTGCCATCGGATCGAAGTTTCCAGTCGTCGTTCGTTTCGAGTGTTGTGGAGTTATCGTGCAACTCCAGGATCGGATCGGCCAGCGGATCTTGAATACCGAAGTTCGTCAGCGACGGTCCGATGCCGCGCACCATTACTTTCTTGGGATCTGTTCCGCTGATAATGAACCCGCCGATTAAAACGTTATCGCCGGTCTGGACTCGCAAGCGCGTCGAGATGTTTAAGAGCTGGCCGATCGCCGCCGAAAATTCCGAGGTGTTCCCGACTGGATCGGTTGCGGTCGCGGTGACGTGGGCCGCTCCTTTGGCCGCGGGGAAGGTCACATCGAAAGTAGCGTTGCCGCTTCCGTCCGTGGTCACGCTGGCGAAGCCGAGCATATATTTTCCTTCACCAAAACCCTGCCGCGCGACCTGGTCGTTTCCGAAAAATTCGAGACGGTAAGTTATGTTCGGCGTGCTGTTGAGGGAACCAACAATCTGGACCGACCCGCCGGTGATCGTCGTCGTCTTCAACAATGGATAGTTTTGCAGGTTATTCGGTCCGGCGTCAGGATCGCCCGTGTCGTTAGGCGTAATTCCGTCGTCGTTCAGATCGATGCCGGGATAACCGATCGTCGTGGGATCAAAGCCGTTGTTATACATCGAGTTGCCCAGGATGGTGACGTGCGCCGTATTTCTCACCGCAATCCCTGGCAGAATGTTGTTGGCAATAATGTTTCCTTGGCCGGCGCCCGTGCCACCGATCGTGACCACCGCGTCGTTCTCCACTCGCACCCCAACGTTCCCTTCAATCGCTGTTGCGCCGTCGACCGCCGTGCCAATGTAATTGCCCTGCACCGTGATGGTGCCGCCAAAAATGCGCAGCCGCCGTCCGCTGCCGGCAATCACGTTGCCCGCGCCCGGCGCCGACCCGCCAATCGTCGCGACCCCGCCGACAACGATCGCATCCCCACCGCGCAAATCCCCCGGGCCGGGAGCGGCTGCCATTCCGGTGATCTCCGTCCCGATGAAGTTTCCCTGGATCGTTAACCCGAGGGCGTTGCTGACGATGCCGCTGATCCGGTTATTGAAAATGACATTGCGCGCGCCCACCGCAGTGCCGCCCACCAGGAGGGTGCTGGCCCCCGGAACCGCGTCCTGAATATTGATGCCGCTCACGCCGTTAGGCAGCGCCGTGCTGCCGTCTGCGGTGAGGCCGATGAGATTGCCTTGAATGGTCAGGTCGCCCGGGCGGTTCGAGATGTAGATGCCGTCGTTGTTGAAACCGCTGTTGCTGCTGTTGCCCGAGATCACGTTGCCCGCGCCCCGCCCCGGCGTCCCCGCGAGGCCGCCGATGGTGATGCTGTTTGCGCCAGTGCCGGTGATGTCGATTCCACGGCCGTTGCCGAGAGACGCGGTGCCGGCTGCGTTCGTCCCGATGTAATTTCCCTGCACAAGGGTGCCGCCCTGCGGCGTGCTGATTTGCAGGCCGGTGGTGCCCGACGATGAGCCGAGGGTCGCGTCGCCCGCGAGGAGGTTGCGATCGGCCGGGGCCGTCCCTCCGATGCGATTATTCGCCCCGGAACTCACGTGAACGCTGAACCCGAAATTAGCCGCCGCTGCATTTCCGGCCGCGTTGCAGCCGAAGAAATTTCCGGCGATGACATTGTTGTCCGACGCGACCCGGATGCCGCCGCTGCCGAAAAAGGGATTGGGGCCCGTGCCAAATCGATTCACGACGAGGCCGCGCACGGTGCTCTCGCCGCCCGTGATATCGAGCCCGATCGCCTGCCCGCTGGTGTTCGCGCCATTGAGCTCGATCAGGAGCACCGCGTCGTCCCCCACCGCCAGCGTGTTCGGACTCGTGCCGGGTTGGGTGTAGCCATCGATCACCACCGGCTCCGTGATCGCTGGCAGCGCTGTGCTCGGCGCGATCGAATGCACCCCCGCGCCTGGGATGGCGAAAGTGATGAAGTCCGGCGTATTCGCGTCGAGGTTCGGATGCTGGTTCGCGTCCGTGATTGCCTTGCGCAACGATCCATCCCCGCTGTCACTCGTGTTAGTGACCATGAACGTGTCTGCCGCCACGAACTGAACGCCGACCGCAAAGATCAGCCCACCGATACCGATACCCCTACGAATTTTCATAAGCTTCCCTCTCTCAGTGTGTGCGCCATGAGAATAAGCCGCCGGTTCATTTAACCAAGGCAATTACTCCCACAGTAACGACTCACCGGCCGCCTGACACACCGGGCCTACGACCTCCTCCTTCCCAAGCTCCAGCTTGGGAAAGCAATTGTCCCGGAAGCTCCGGCTTCCTCGCCGTTCTTCCAGGGCAGGCGCAGCCCTCGCTCGCCGTAGCGTCCCGTTTTGCAGTGCGTCGCGTTGTGCGCAATATGAACGATGCGAACGTCGGACGCCCCTTGTAGCCGTCGCCCTGTAGGCGACGCGCGCGTTCGTCCCAGTCGAACGGCTACGGGCGTGCTGGTCTTGCTCGGCGTGTTGTTCACCATCATTCTCGCCGGGCTCGACAACACCATCGTCAGCACGGTCATGCCGGTGGCGTTGCCGGAGCTCGGCGACCCCCACATGTATGCGTGGACCTTCGCCGCTTACATGCTCGCCGCCGCCGTATCGATGCCGATCTGGGGACCGGGGTCGGATCGTTGGGGACGTCGGCGCAGTTATCTCATTGGTATCGTCGTTTTCACCGTCGGAAGCGCATTGTGCGCGGTCGCGCGCACCATGATGGAGTTCATCGCGGCGCGGGCGATCCAGGGAATCGGGGCGGGAGCCATAGCGACACTTCCCTTCGTCCTGCTCGGCGTCGTGTATCCGCCGCACAAACGCGGACGTGCACTGGGCGCAGCCGCCAGTGCGTGGGCGGTCGCGAGCGTGGCGGGGCCGCTCCTTGGCACCTTCATCGTCACCCACGTTTCATGGCGGTGGGCTTTTCTCATCAACGTGCCCATCGCCATCGTGGCCGCAGTCCTCGTCATCATCGGAATGCGCGAGAGTGTCGGGCAGAGCGACGGCCGGTTCGACTTTGCCGGCGCGCTTCTCGCCGGCGCGGGCGGCAGCGCGTTGATGTGGGCGTTCGTTGATCTCGGGGAAGGAAAAATCGGGGTGACGCAGGCCGGGCTGATTGGCGCAGGGATCGTTCTGCTCGCCATCTTCGTCTGGCATGAAGGACGGACGCCGCATCCGATCCTGCCGCTGAGTTTCTTTCGGCATGCCGGTTACGCTTCATCGATTTCTTCGTCGTTCCTCGCCTTCTTCAGTGGCTTTGGCGTGAGCTCGTATCTGCCCCTCGCGGTCAATTCTGCTTTTCATGAAAACCGCGCCATCGTCGGTTTGGTCGTAGGCGCGTTCACGATCGGATGGAGCGCGTTATCATTCACCACCGGGCGATTGGTTCATCGCATTGGGGAACGCCTGCCGAGCGTGATCGGAATCGTGGTTCACATTCTCGGGCTCCTCCTTTTCATGGTCGCGTTCGAACACGGACT
Source organism: Chthoniobacterales bacterium (assembly GCA_035536995.1). GTDB lineage: Bacteria > Verrucomicrobiota > Verrucomicrobiia > Chthoniobacterales > UBA10450 > AV80. The sequence goes on from DATLNB010000001.1 coordinate 139,150, forward strand.
CGCCTGGGTCGTCGCCGCGGCGTTAATTTCCGGCGCCGGCATGGGCTTTCTCTCACCTGCGCTGACCGTGGTAGTGCAAAACAGCGTCCCGGTCGCGCGGATGGGCAGTGCGACGACCAGCCAGCAATTCGTCCGGCAAATCGGCGCAGCCCTCGGCATCAGCGCCTTTGTCCTGGCCGCAACCGTCGGCGGCTTTCGCATCGGCCTCCTCGTGATGATCGCCGTTAGCGCCGGAACCTTTGCCTGCATCCTGGCGCTGCCCGCGCATAGTCTCCACGCCGCCCCCAACGTTGACGTTACGCAATGAGCGAGGAGCTGCGTTTGGAACGCATCGCGAAATCGAAGCCGACCGTGCCGGTTAGCCGGTTGTGCGCAGGCCACTCGCGATGGCGTTCACGGTCACGAGCAGCTCAATGAATGCCGGATCGTTCGCAGCGTCATCGCTTCGCTCGTCGGCGCGCCATTGGCGAAGCAGCTCGATCTGGCGTCGATGCAACATCTCCAGACCGGGCTGTCGCAGTTTCAACACTCGCGACAGTCGTGGCCGGCGCGCCAACAGATCGGCGCCAAAAACTTTCTCGACCATCCGCCGAGTCCTCTCGAACTCCGCTTCGATGACGCCAAAGACGCGTTCGCGAATTCCATCGTCATCGACCAGTTCCGAGTATTCGCGCATCAACGCGAGGTCCGCCTGGAGCACGCTCGTGCTCACGTTCATCAGCAGATAACGCAGCGGCGGCCACGTGGAGGCGTGGCGGCACAGAAGCTCAAACGCAGGTGCGTCGCCGGCCATCAGTTCCTCCAGCGCGCTTCCTACCCCAAACCAGCTCGGCAGATAGAACCGCGCCTGGCTCCAACTGAACACCCACGGGATCGCTCGCAGATCGTCCAGCGATGCCTGCCCACTTCGGCGCGAAGGACGTGAGCCAATGCGGCTCGATTCAATCACATCGATCGGCGTTGCCTGACGGAAAAACGTAAGGAATCCGTCTGTCTGTAACAGCGCCTCGTAAGCGCCGCGGCTCGTTTCGGTAAGCCGATCCATGGCGGGTTGCAGTCCCTCGGGTATCTCGTCGCGCGGGCTCGATCCGATGCTGGTGCCGGTCACGCCCGCCAGCAACAGCTCCAGGTTATGCACGGCCGTGATGTAGTTGGCGTATTTCTGCGCGATCGTTTCGCCTTGTTCCGTCATGCGCAGATCGCCGCTCCGCGCGCCGGGCGGAAGCGCACTGAGAAAGCGATGCGTGGGTCCCGCCCCGCGGCTGATGGTACCGCCGCGCCCATGGAAAAACCGGATACCGACGCCGTGCTTCCGCCCGACCTGGGCCAGCTCTTCCTGCGCGCGGTAAAGATGCCAGTGACTCGCGAAGATGCCCCCGTCCTTGTTGCTGTCGCTATATCCGATCATCACCTGCTGCACGAGCGTCTCGGCACCGTGCATGGCGCGGTGATGTTCGAGGCTGCGACACGTGAATGGGTGCGCGAGGAATTCGTCGAGAATGGATGCGCTTCGTTCGAGATCGTCGATCGTTTCGAAAAGCGGCACGACCGGCAGCTGACAGACGAGCCCATCTAGAGTCGCGATCGCGAGGCCTGCTTCGCGCGCGAGGAGATAGACGGCAAGCAGATCGGAGACGTTACGCGTCATGCTAACGATCAACGCGCCGACCCCGCCAGGTCCGTTTGCTTCGAGATGTGTCGCGAGCACGCGGTAGCAACTGCGCACTCCTTCCGCTTCTTTTGGCAGCGTCGCATCGGCTTGCGCAAAGGGGCGCGGGCTTAACAATTCGCGATCGAGGAAAGCACAGCGCTGCGCTTCATCCCACTGAGCGAACTGTGTGTCCGGAAGCGCCGCCGCTTCGAGCAATTGCGAGATCGCGATGTCGTGCACGCGGCTGTTCTCCCGCACGTCGAGCGCCGCGAGATGGAACCCAAACGTCTCCACGATCCGCATGACCGGTTCCAATTCCATCCGCGCGAGCCGGGTCGCCCCTGTCTTGAGCAGCGACTCGCGGAGGAATCGCAGATCTGCCAGCAAATCAGCCGGCGACTTGTAGGACGCGGGAGCAGCACTCGCATCGCCGCCGGCATCGCTGTAGCGACGGTCTATGACCGCCGAATCCGTCCCGTCGAATCCGGGCGCGTCCGATGAAGGCAGCTGCGCGACGATCAGATTGGTGAGTTGGCGCCACGGCTCTTGCGGATTGCGGCGGATTGCATGCTCGCCGCGCTCACCAAGTTTCCGCGACAGTTCCGCGACGTACTCAGCAAGCTCAGCGGACGGTTCTTGCAGCAACTCAGACAGACTCAAACGCGCGGCGACACTTGTTAGGCGCTCGTGCAGCAGCGCCAGCGCCTGGGAACGCAGCTGCCGCAATGTCGCGGCGGTGGTTTCCGCGGTTACAAACGGATGCCCGTCGCGATCGCCACCCACCCAGTCGCCGAATGCCAGTCGCGGCAGCCGCCCCGGCGCGTCGAGTTCCGCCGGGTCGAAACCGTTTTCCTCCCAGGCCGCACGCAAGCGTGCGTCGAGCGCCGGCAAGGCGAGCGGAAAAACCCCGCGCAGATAATGGACCACGTTCCGCAATTCGGCGGACACATCCGGCTTCTGGATCAGGATTTCGCCCGCGCGCCAAAGCCGCTCCAGCACGCCCTTGATCTCTTCGCGAATCAGCCGCCGCTCCAAAGGCGTCCACATCTGGTTTTCCGAGCGAACGAGCAGCAGATATAACTCGCGATGGCAACCGAGCGCCGTCGCGCGCTTGGCTTCGGTCGGATGCGCAGTCAAAACCGCCTCCACGCGAATCGATGGGAGCACAGCCGCGATCTCCGCCCCGCTGATCCCGCGTTCCTTGAGTTGCCGAAGACTGCGCCCCCATCCCCCAGTGACCGCTGCCAATCCTTCCGCTGCTTCCACGCTACGCTGGTGCTGCGCCGCCGCGTTTTCTTCCGCCAGATTCAAAAGCGTGAACGCGATCGACTGCGCCTGTGCAGCGGTCTGGGAGTGGATGGCCGCTCCGGCACCAGCTACCGGCGAAAGTACCGCAGCCACTTCGCTCTCGCCGATCTCATGCAGAACTTCGCAAAAGCACTCCCGCAGGAACGCGTAGTCGCGTTCGGCCTTATCCATCTCGACCATGCCTGACCTTCGCGCGGGAGCAGCAACGTTGACAGACGATTCGTCCGCTACACTGCGCGACAATGTGTTCGGAACGAAAGCAGCCGCCTCGAGCGGACGTGTCGGACTTCTTTCGCGAGCGCTAGCTGGGCTGTCCGCCGCGAGCAACGGCTCAGCCGATCGAAGCTTAATCGCCGATCACGGCAGCGTGAAGATCTTCGGGGCGACGTAAACAAGGCGCGCGTTCTCGGTGCAGAGAGGACGCACAGACTCCGAATGTCTTCTATAAACTCGGGCTAGCTCATCCGCCCGAGAAGTCCGTTGTTTTAGTGAACTCCGACACCGGCAGGCCCGCGCTCCAAAGACCGCAGCTACTCGTCGTCGGAGTCTTTTGCGGCCTTGATGGAAGCTACGATGGAAGTGATGTCAGCTTCGCGTTTCTTGCTCGCGTCGGCCTTGCTTAGGGAAACGAGTTGAAAATAACTGCCGCCCGCTTCGAAGACCACGGCCGTGGCTGAGTAAGGCTGCAATTTGCCGTCCCATTCCTGCTGGCATTCGGCGGTTACGAATATCTTTTCGTCCTTTTCCGTGGGTTCCGATGCTTTGATGTCCTTGGAACCCATGCCGGTGGCGTGAGCAGTTACCGCGGCGGTGGCGGCGGCTTTCATGTCGTCGCTGCTCGTCGCCTTGGAGGGGGAAATAACAACGTTGTAGCCTTCCTTAGACCACCAAATCAGTTTGTTCTCCTTGCCTGCGATCTTCGCCGGCTCTCTGCCTTCCGGAAATGAGACCGTGAAAGCCGGTTCGTCTTTCGGATAACCGATTGCGTCGCCCGCCACCGAGACGGCCGCCGCGCAGGTCATGAATAAGCCGAATAAAAGTAATTTCATCGCGCGAAGTAGAGTTGCCGCAAATTCGCGTGACAAGAATTAATTTGAGCTTCGGTCGCTTAATCGGTCTCGCGAGCAGGTAGTGGCGCGTCGGAGTCATGGCAAACGTCCGACACACGCAAAAGCGCATATCAAACACGGGCCGCGATAAGACCCTTATTGCCCGAGGTTATACAGCTCGAACAAGCCGATGCCGATGGCGCCGCTTTTCCCCGAGACGATCGCTGTGTAAGGCCCGGAGGGTAGTGTCGCGACAATCGCGGCCTCGCGTGGATCCGCGGGTTGCACGCCCGTGCCGGCTATCTCTTCTTCCTGCGAATCGCGCCAGTTATCGTTCGCCCGAACGATCTGGCCTTGCCCATCGCGCAGCTCAAGCATCGGGTCGCTCAGCGTCCCAGACACGCCGGCCTTCGCCAGCGACGGCCCGACCGCACGGACGATCACCCTGGTCTGGCCGGAATCAGCACTGCCGACGATGAAACCTCCGATCATCACGTTGTAACCGGTCTGCACGACACCGCGCGTGCTGATATTCGCCAGCTGCGCGCCGACGCCTTGCGCGAGATCGTAGACCTCGACGAGCGCAATCCCCGATGTGTTGCTTTTGCCTGCCACTTTCGCCGTGTAGGCGCCGGGATTAAGCGTAGTCACAATCGCAGATTCACGATCGTCACTTGGCGGAATCCGGGTGGCCTTTATTTCCTCTTCCTGTGTTGTCTTCCAATCGTCATTCGCCTGAAGGCGGACGCCAGAGCTATCGAACAATTCGAGTGTTGGATCCTTGAGGAACGGTATCGGGACAACCGGTAAAATTTCAGCCGCGCCCGGGCCCGCGATGGACGGACCGATCGCGCGGAGAATCACGCGTTTCGGCTCCGACCCGGTGATGATAAAGCCGCCGATCAGGACCTGGTCGCCGGTCTGCACGGGAAGTCGCGTCGAAACGTTCAGCACCGGTGCGGGGCCTGGCATGGTGGGGCCGACCCAGACCTCCCAGCGCTCCGATTTCTTCAGAATGTGCTGCGGATCGTCGCGAACGAGCGGGGTCGAGTCCCAGACGTCTGCGCGGACGGTGTGGTAACCCTCCGGAGCGTTAGCTGCCGAAACGACGAAGGAATCGCCGGTAGCTCCCGGAACGGCGACATCATCGAGGAACCACTGAACGGAAAGCGCGTGCGTGGTCGGCTGCAACCTGGTGACCGTAAAGGTCGCACTCTGTTCGAGCGGGATGTTGAGCTTGCGCACCTGCGGCGTCGCCCCGTCGACAGGCGAGACACGGCGATAGATGTTGAGCGTCAAGGCCTCCGCACATACTTCGCAGAACGGAAAGACGTTTGCGTTCATCCGGCAGGTAAACTTCGGGCGATACCAGCCGGCCGCGCTGTAGTTGGCGCCCTCGAACAGACCTACTTCCTGCTCGTAGTAGGGCCGGTTCGTTTGTGGATTGAATGTCTCCGGCGTCGGGATTGGTGTGCTGGGAAGAATCCAGTTATGCCACCTGATCAGGTCGCGGCTGGTTTGCTGCGTGACGTTCGGCCGCTCGGCTTTTGGAAAGCCCGGCGTGTCTGCGTCGTATTCGTCGCCGAGATAGGCGAAGGAGTGTCCCATCTCATGGATCGCGGTGGGGACCGCCAGCTCATGCATGGAGACGATGGCTGTTCCGCCGCCGGTTCCGCCGTATTCCGGGTCGTTCACGAGCAGCAGGACGAGATCGTAATCGGGAACAAACTGCGCCAGTAGTTTGCTCACCTTCCCTTCGCCTTCCTCGAAATTGGTGATGAAGCTGTTCGGCGGAATCGTCAGGATCCGCGGGACGCCATAGGTGTCGAACGAGCTGTTGAAGTAGGTATCGCGGGAAATGCCTCGCGACGGATGATCCGACCCGGACTCGCGCGAAGCCACCGCGATTGTGAAGAAGTTGAAGTAATCCCGATACTCGCTCCATGGCTCTGCCTCGAGCATGCCGTTCATTATTCGTTCGGCGTCCGACGCAAACTTGCTGGTCAACTCGTCGCTTGTGTAACCCTCTGAAAGAATGACCACATTGATCCGGTTCGCGCGCGGGCCGCTGTCGCGGATCTGGGTCAGCACCTGAGCGTCGACGGACGCGCTGGCGGCGAGCAGCGCGAGTAGCGCGTAAAGTTGCGCAAGGCCCGCCCGAGGTTGGCGGATAGTTCTGGTTACTCGATCCGTCATTTCCTCACGCGGAAAGTGCCAAGCAGCTTTTCATGCACCGGCGTGTCTGCTTTCCCTGGCGACAGTCGCAGGACCCGGATTTCCTGTCCTTCTTCAAAGAACGGGACGCGCGTCCTTATTTCACGCGACGCATGCTCGACTACCTTGCGATCCCGACGGCCGTGTTCGTCCCCGCTCGTCTCGAGCACCTGCACCCGCGGATCCTCCAACGTGCTCTGCCATAACAGTTCGCCGACAACGGAGCGGACCTGCAGCACGAGACGGTCGCCGGCATGCTCGGGGCCCGGTTTCAGGTGCCCCGGTGTGATCGTCGCGTCCAGTAACTCAGCCGTATTCGCATGGATCCGCAGGCGCAGAAACGCGATCGCCTGCGGGGAGGGCGATGGGTTCGCATGCGATCGGGTTGCCAAACAAGCGAGGAGGGCGAGGAGCGGAAAAACCACGTGGCGCATAAGTCGTCGATCGTGTCGCTTGAAATTCTCTCGCTCATCGCGGAAGAATGCAACGCCGAAAATCAGCCACGAAGTTGTAGTTGCTTCGGAGCTTGTCCGCCATCGGACGGACTCGCCGTGGCGAGGCGATTGGGATTTCCGTGGAGCTTGGTGCTTGGGATTTCCCTGGAGCTTGGCGCTTGGGGTTTGGAGCTTGCCGCCCAGCGGTACCGCCGCCCGCTCGCGTCAGCGCCGCCCGCGCGGAAACGCCACGCCCGCCCTTTCCACCTGGATTGCGCAGAACAGGACTGAACGTCGCCGTCGCGTTTGAGCGAACGTTTTCTGACGCTCCCCGGTTACCTGGACGAGGAACCTTCGCCGCTGCTCCTCTGCTCTCTTATCTCCCCCGCCAGCGTCTTCACGAATTTTTGGGCGTCCGTCAAATTGCCCTCTGTAGCCGAAAGGTAAATGCTCGTAGCTTTCACGCGGTCACCGGCCATGAGGGCTTGGACGATGGCTTCGCGTTCTGCGGGTTTCAGTTCTCGCTTCATCGGGATGTCGACTGAGCCACGGTTCGACACGATCGTCCAAGCGTTTAATTGCCCCGCACCCGATTTCCCTGGATCCGGCGACAAATTAATTGGCAAGACAACCGGTCCCGCGGAAATTTAGCAACTATGAGAACATCACACCGACACATCATCCTGGCCGCCGCGGTCGCATTTCTCAGTTTGGTTATCCCGGCCGTGGCTGCGGATTTTGGCAATCCGAAGGATGTTCAACAGGTGCGAAAGGTTGTCCCGAAAAAGTTCGGGAAAGTCGTGCACGTCTCCGTTTCACACGATTGGGCGCTCTGCACCACCCACTTCGATGAAAACGCTCTTTCGGTGGTGCTGCATCGCGCCGGCGCCGACTGGAAAGTCGCCGAAAGCGACGGCGGCGCGTATGCGGCCGAGGATCTCAAGGCCATGGGCGTTCCATCGGCGGACATCCCATCGCTGTTAAGAGCATACCAGTAAACTAAAGATCGCCCGGGGCGATGTGACCGATAAATTGCAGGCCGTCTGTGTCAGTCGCCACCTCCTGGGCTGGCGTTCTGGCACAAACGCCCTGCAAGGGGCAGAACGTTCGCCTTTTGCAGCGAGACTTTCGGTCAGGGCTCGCAGAATTCGTGTTGCCCGACCATTTTCCGCGCGCATTGCCTCCCCCCACCAAGTTCTTACAACGACCCGGACGTGCCGGGGATGCCGCCGCGTGAGCTCGTCGGGGCGTGTCGCCGACTCGCGGAAGGAGCGGTTGTTCGCACGCAGTCCTGATATACGGCAATCACGTATATCAGCGCGGTCCGTTACAGTTGGGCCGAGACGTGGGGACTTGCCTGGCCGTCTGCGTTCGTATACGTGGATCACGTATATGAAGGCTAACCCGAGGCGTCTCGTATGAGCTGTCGCGTGCGGCCGCCGGCCACGCGAAAGGCGAGAGGATCATTGGCGCCGGTTCCGTTCGGCGAGCGGCTCTACGAATGGCGAAAAAAGAATGACTTCTCGCAGAGCGAAGCAGCTCTAAAGCTGCGGATATCAACTCGCACGTTGCAAGAATGGGAACAGGGGCGCGCTCGGCCGAGACATCTGGCTCTGGATGCAGTCCAAGCCTTGATCAAATCGTAGATTTTTGGAGATTTCTCGGCGACATACGTGAATCACGTATACAAATTCGCCGACGGCGCAACGGAACAACGGTAAGGACGAAAGATCCGTTTTCGTTCGCACCGAATCGACCAACAGCTATACCTACTCGTTCCCCGATGGCCTTTCGAATCCAGGAGAGCGTGGTCCGCGGCGAGATTGATAATCGCGTCAAGGGAACGGTCCGTGGTAGAATATGGGTCAAAGGCCGCCCCGAACCCATCATTCTCGAATTGCGCGGCAACGCGCACCCGGATCTGGCCGGCTGCCTCTTGACGTTTGTTAATCGCCTTGCGCCGGTTGGTCATCCGCACATCGATTTACTTGCTTCGCTTCAACGCGGTATCGCCGGCGATGTCACGGCAGCACGGAAGGTGCGGATGTTGCCTCCTTCGGTTGATCGAGCAGACGCCATCCGGGAAAGCAACGAACAATCTCGGGAGCCTCTTGTTACTTCGCTCTATCTCGAATGGTTTAGTGAAACCAATGGACGTGTCGTAATCGAAAGTGCGGACTACGAGCTCGCGATCTCAGGGCCCGACTGGAAAATGTCCCCGGCGGAGGAAGGGGAGCGCGCTCGCGGCGTCGCCCTCGCCATGCAGGAATTCATGACGCGATTAACCGGCGCGATCGAGCAGCACGAGCGCGGGCAAAAGGCTCCCGACGAGCTGTGGGACGAATACGATTACGAGCGTCTCCTCCGGGAGTCTGACGCGCGCACAGATAAATACATGGAATTGGTCGACAAATACGGCGATTCCGATGACGCCGAAGCGAAGATTGCGCGTGAGATGGGGTGGGATCGCGAGCTCGATGAGGACAAAGCGGAAGAAGAACGCCAGAACGTTGAAGAACTGAATCGTGCCTGTGAAGAAGCGCTTCATGAACCGCCGCCTGAACCGGAAGCACACCGGGAAGGCATCGACTGGATTCGCACGGCCAATGGCGACCTGCGTCACCCGGTCCATCACCGCTGCTTTGAAAGTGCCATAAGGTTTTGGCATGAAGCCGAGGCGCTCGGCTTGCAGAAGTTGGATGATGAAGACCTTGAGACATTTCTCTTCGAATTCCAGACCACCAGCGTAAAGCTGGGTGGCGGCGTTAAGCGGTTTTGCCCGGGGCTACGGCTACAGTGACGCTGCCTTTACGGTCGCCTGCCTCAAGCGCGCCCTCGATCATCTCCACAAAACCCAAGCCGCGTTGGAAGCAATCGCGGCCAGAGAGTTGTTGCCGCCGAAGACGACAACCGAAGCGCGGCAAGAGTTGTTCGCCATCCGCGAGGAAATCCTGAGACTGATGGATGAATTTCGGCGTGACAAAATCTAACTGACTGCATTCATGAAGTGAGACGATGAAGATCAGCCGCCGATCCTTTCTCAAGGCTGCGGCGGCAATGGGTGCTTCGCTCGCATGGGTCGGGCCGGCCCACGGGTCGCGGGTCAAATGGCGTGAGCGGCGTGATCTTTATCCTCACGGGGTCGCCTCAGGCGATCCGGACCCGCACAGCGTCATCCTCTGGACGAGGCGTCCGTTCGGCGAGGGCACACGTCAGCTGCTGACTGTCGAGGTAGCGGAGGATGAGGCATTCAAACGAGTCGTTGCGAATGCGAAGGCGCCGGTCTCGACCGTCGCGGACTGGACCACGCGCGTTCTGATTGGCGAACTCAAGCCGGCCCACACCTACTGGTATCGGTTTACCGACACCGACGGAAACGGGAGCCGGGTTGGCCGCACCATCACCGCGCCGGCGCCAGAGGATCCGCGCCCGGTGAACTTCGCCTTTGTGAGCTGTCAGGATCTCAATGAGGGAAAGCTCAACGGCTATCGCCGGATGATTTTCGAAGACGAACGCGCTCCCGAGCCTGAGCAGCTCGATTTCGTTTTGCACCTCGGCGATTTCATCTACGAGGTAGTCGAATACCCCGATGAAGTGAAGACGCGCTACGACCGCACGATCTATGAGGTGACGCGGTTTGCTGAGGCCGACAGCCACAAGGTCGGCAACTTCCACATCCCGCTCACCGTCGATGGTTACCGCGCCGTCTACAAAGGCTACCTGGCCGACCCCGACCTCCAGGACGCGCGCGCGCGCTGGCCGTTCGTCTGCATCTGGGACAACCACGAATTCTCGTGGATGGGCTGGCAAAGCATCGTCAAGGCGGGGAAGTTCGAGCGGCCCGGGCAGAGCGTGAAGATCGCGGCGAACCAGGCCTGGTTCGAATATCTCCCCTCACGGGTCGCTGCGCCGAGCAAATCACTCGAGCATTTCGGTCCACCCGCCGTGAAAGACGTTCCAATCGACAAGTGGGACAGCGATGGGCTGGGAACGGAACCGAACAACCTGATCGCGATCAACAGCCTCAAGGCCTACCGGGCGTTCCGCTACGGCCAGCACCTTGACCTGATCATCACCGACCAGCATAGCTATCGGAGCGCCGACTGCTTCAGCGATCCGTCTCTCGGGAAGCTGGGCGGTGACGAGTTCACGGCGATGGCTCCTGAGTCTTTAATGCAGATTCTCGACGGCGGCCGTGCCTTCAACGGCGGCAAGCCGCCGGAGGAAGTCCGGTTCAACGACGCGCATGTCCCGAACCCGCAGCGGAACGCGCCGCCGCAAACGCTTCTCGGCGCGGAGCAGAAAGCGTGGTTCAAGGAAAAGCTCAAGAGCGCTAAAGCGACCTGGAAAATCTGGGCGAACTCGATGGGCGTCCTGGATCACCGCGCCGATCCGCAGAACCTGCCGCCCGGTCTCACGAAGGAGTCTTGGCCGAAAGACGGCGGCTACGCGAATATGGGCGGTGGCGATTTCGGCACCGCCTACCTGGAGCGCGCTGAAATCTACAATCTCGTGCGCGACGCGAAGATCACCGGCTTCGCCATCGTCTCCGGCGACCTCCACAGCTTCTGGGCCGGCTATGCGGCTACGGAACTGCCGCCCGGCAAGTTCGAACCGGTCGGCCTGAGCTTCGTCGGTGCATCGCTCACCAGCCCCGGTCCCATGGAAGGCAATGAGCACAATCTTAAGAAGGACGCTCCGCTCCGAGCCCTCTTTCTCGCCGACAAGCCGGCGCAGGAGAAACCAGACTGGACCTTCAACATGCTTCTAAGGCATGGCGTCCGTTCCTGCCTCGAATACGCCAAGAGCTTCGACCTGGAAGCCGCCCGGTCGCTCTCCAACCCGGATCTGGCTCCGCACCTGGAGTTCGTCGATCTCGGCGGACACGGATATGCGAAGGTCCGATTGTCGGCCGATGCGATGCGCACCGAGTTCGTCTGCATCCCGCGCCCCATTACGCGGAGCGAAAAACCGGACGGCGGGCCAATCAGGTATCGGGTAGTACACACCGCTGCCCTGTGGAAGAGCGGCGAGCGCCCGCAGCTAAGAACTTCGGTTCTCGAAGGCGACGCGGGACTGTCCGCGTAAAACGCTACGCGTCACGCGGCTGGGGCGGCCGCGTAAAGGCAATCAGCCACGTGAGCGGAACGCTTTTTACGTGGCGCCTCACGCGGCTGTGGAGGTAGAAAACACAGCGGATGTTCTACGTGTATGTGTTGAGGTCGGAGAGCGACCTCGGATTTTACATTGGGTTTTCGACGAACTTAAAGAGGCGGTTATCGGAACATACCCGCGGCGCGTCATTCGCCACGAAGTCGCGAGGTCCGTGGAAGTTG
>DATLNB010000002.1:0-32018 GCA_035536995.1 Chthoniobacterales bacterium
ATCGGTGACGAGCAAACCACCTTCCTTGGTTAAATCGTCGATGCCGGTCTCCCGCGTCCCTTCGATGACGCTGTTCTTCGGAACGGCTTCGTCAGTGATTTGCTGCGGCGCGGTCACGGCGACGAACCGGTCCCCGAGAAGGCCGGAGGAACCAACCGTGAACCGGCTGCCCGCGGGGATTTTCACGTAACCAAAAATGCGCAACGGGACTTCAACTCCGTGGCCTGAGTCATCCAGACGCGGGCCGCCCGAGACATGTCCAATCTTGGCCCCGGCCAGGAGAACGTCGGACCCTTTCAGCAGGCCACTGGCGTCAGGAAACTTTACCAGCAGGCCGTAATACTCTTTGAAGCCTTCTCCAAGCCGCCCGAATTGAACGAGCAGCACCGCCAGGACGGCGAGGCCCACCAGGACGAACGCTCCTACCTTCAGCTCCAGGCCTTTGTCGCTCTGACGAGTCGCCATTTTATAGAGGGGGATTCAAGCGATCAAACTATCACGTGTTCCGGTCGCGTCAGCCACATTTGAGACTTCAGGGCTCCGATCGGCCCAGCATGAAATCCTGGATCAGCGGATCGGTCGAAACTTCCAGCTCCTGCGGTGTCCCATAAAAATAGATCCGGCCTTCATGCAGGTAAGCGATGTGGTCGCCGATATGGAACGCGCTCTTCATGTCGTGGGTAACAACAATGCTGGTCACACCGTAACGCTTCTGGAGACGGCGGATCAGGCGGTTGATGCTGTCGGAAACCACCGGGTCCAAACCCGCTGTCGGTTCGTCATAGAGAACGCAGGAAGGCCGCCGAATAATTGAGCGGGCGAGCCCGACCCGTTTTTTCATTCCCCCGCTCAGGTTCACCGGCATTTTTTTCTCTTCGCCGTCCAGTTCGATGACTTCGAGCATTTCACGAACCCGCTCGCTGATCGCCGCTCGATTGCGTTCGCCGGCTTCCTCCAGCGGAAAGGCGATGTTCTCCTCCACTGTCATCGAATCGAAGAGCGCTCCGCTCTGAAACAGGATGCCGACTTTCTGCCGAATGGCGGCCATCTTGCGTTCACTCAGGCCGCTGATGTTCTCGCCGTCGATCCAGATTTCACCGGCGTCGGGCAGCATCAAGCCGACGAGATGTTTGAGGAGAACACTTTTGCCGCCGCCGCTCCGGCCGATGATCACAAGCGTTTCGCCCTTCGCGACCGTGAGATCGATGCCGCGGAGGATTTGCTGCTGCCCGATGCGCTTTTCCAGACCCCGGACAGAGATCATCGCGGAGGAGTTGAGAGTTGTTTGTTGAGAGTTGAGAGCCCCGTCAACTAGGGCCGCATCGCTCTTGTCAGGATCCATCTCTCAACTCTCAACTATCAACTCTCAACCACTCCCCTACTGGTATCCGGCCGGGAAGATGATGTTCAGGCCCATCGTCAGGAAGAAGTTGAAGATGAGCACGGCGAGCGACGCGTTCACGACCGCTTCGGTTGTCGCTTTGCCGACACCGACCGCGCCCTCACGCGTGGTCAGGCCTTTGTGGCAGCTGATGAAAACAATCAGGAGCGCGAAACAGAAAGCTTTGCTCAGCGCCATGATGATGTCGCGCAATTGGGTCCACCGGACCATGTTCGCCATGTAATAAGTCCCATTCAGCTCGAGCAGGTAAATCGCTACAAAATATCCCGCAACGATCCCGATCCCCACGCACTCGGCAACGAGCAACGGCATTGAGACCATCATCGCGAGAGTGCGCGGGACGACGAGGTAATCGATCGGATGGACCGCGAGCGCGCGCAACGCGTCGATCTGCTCGGTCACTTTCATGGTTCCGATCTCGGCGGACATGGATGCGCCGACCCGTCCCGTAACCATCAGGGCCGTCAAGACCGGGCCGAGCTCGCGGCAAACCGAAACCGAAACGACAGCGCCCACCGCGGAGCCCATCCCAAGTTTGTTGAATTGGAAATACGTCTGGGCCGCGAAAACGGCGCCGGTGAAAGCACCGGTGATCATGACGACGAGCTGGGAGCGGAGCCCGATCTCGACGATCTGCCGGAGAAACAATCGCCACCGGACCTTGTGGCCGACGGCGGACCCGATCGTTTCTCCGGCCAGAAACACCAGCTCGCCAACATAGATGAAAAGAGAAACAATCGGCCGGCCGAGGGCGGTGAAGAATCTCTCGAACATCACACGTCAGGCCGCGAGCGATTACGGCTCGAGCAACTGCGTTTTCGTTTTGGGCCGCAGCTCGGCGGGAATCGCGCCGACGAATTTTGGCTCGAGCCCGAGCTTGCGAAAGATCGACCGGAACTCACGGAAGGTCACCGTCGCGCTCTCCAGCTCCATGTAAACGATGTCGTGATTCCGATCGACCTTGTAGTGGAGCCCCGGAATCGCTTCCAGCTCGATGTCGAGCTCCATGATCTTGTTCAGGTCTCGGACTCCAGCCGCATAAACTTCCAGCTCCAGCACGAGATCATCGTAGGAGGAAGATCACCGCGATGCAATTCCTCGTCCTTCAGATCCTGCTCATGCTCAACTCATGCTCATGATCTGCTCCTGATCATGATCTTGCGGACTACGATTATCGCGATACAAATCTGTCTTCTGTAGCCGCTTCGCTGCGCGAAGCGTGAGAGTTGCGCGACATTTTCCCCCGCGTCGCCAACAGGGCGACGGCTACAGAAGAGGGCTACAGGAGATCGTAGCCACGCTGCTCCGAGGATGATCCTGCTCCTGATCATGATCTTGCGGACTACGATCATCGCGATACAAATCTGCCTTCTGTAGCCGCTTCGCTGCGCGAAGCGTGAGAGTTGCGCGACATTTTCCCCCGCGTCGCCCACAGGGCGACGGCACAGAAGAGGGCTACAGGAGATCGTAGCCACGCTGCTCCGAGGACCATGAGCATGAGCAGGAGGGAATTGCGCGCTGGCTCTGCCTGCGATACAAGGAGATGTCCATGAGCAAACGCGCACTTCACTTCCTTTTCGCCGTCGCCCTTCTCACCACCCTCTTTCTCGTCACCGGCTGCCAGACCATGCCGGCCGGGATCCAGCAGCAACGTGTGTCGGCCGCGCAAACCATCAGTTCGGAACAGCCCGGCGATTACTTTATTGGGCGCCGTTACTTCAAGGCTTCGGTCTTTAAATTCTGGGGATACGTCCGAAAGCCCGGGCAACCTTGGAAAACAGCCCAACTCGTCGTGTTTAACGAAAAGGAGAAGCTCGCGCCCGACCGGGAGATCCGAAGCTTTGGCAGCGACAACAATTGCGAATAT
Organism: Chthoniobacterales bacterium; assembly: GCA_035536995.1. GTDB lineage: Bacteria > Verrucomicrobiota > Verrucomicrobiia > Chthoniobacterales > UBA10450 > AV80. The sequence goes on from DATLNB010000002.1 coordinate 3,270, forward strand.
AAACTGTGGGGCCGCTTCAGCGGCGAGACGGTTTATGAGCCGGCCAGCAACGGGTTTTACCAGGAATTTATCCTCGAGCGCTACGAGCTCGTCTCGCAAAATCCGCCTCCGATCTTTCGCAGCCAATACAACGATCGCGCCCGGGCCGCGGTCGGCCGGATGCAGATCGAGAAGCCCGAATAGCGAATCGTGGCCCGGCCAAGCTCCCGCGACAAAATCGTCGAGGAGTTCCTTCGTTTCCTCGAGGTCGAGCGGAACGCCTCGGCGCGGACGGTGGCCGTTTATCGCGCCGCGCTCGAAAAATTTCGCAGCGAAAAAGAGGTGCGATCGTGGCTCAGGTGCAGCGCGGACGATTTCCGCGATTATCTCTTCGGGCTCATGAAACAGGGGCAGGCACGCTCCTACATCCGGCTCCAGTTCTCGGCCTTCCGAACGTTCTACCGGTTCCTGGTCGAGCGAAAAAATCTCAGGATCGATCCAGTCCGCCAGCTCCAGCTACCGAAACCGGAAAAGAAGCTGCCGCTCGTCCTGACCCAAAAGCAAATGGACGAACTCCTGAGCGCGCCGCTCCGGGTTCCGAAACAAAAAGCGGCGCCGTCCTGGATGCCAATACGGGACGCATCGATCCTCGAGCTTTTTTACAGCAGCGGCCTGCGCCTGGCGGAGCTGGCTTCGCTTAACGTTGCGGACCTCGACGTCTACACCGAATCCGTTCGAATTCTCGGGAAAGGGCGCAAGGAGCGCGTTTGCCCGGTAGGGTTGCCAGCGCTCGAAGCGATATCGCGGTACCGCGCGGCTGCCAATGTCCAAACCGGGCCGCTTTTCATTAACAAGCTTCGTCGCCGGATTTCGCCGCGCTCCATCTGGCTGATCCTGAAACGCTACCTGCGGCACACTTCCATCCCGATTGCGGTCAGCCCGCACAAATTACGGCACAGCTTCGCGACTCACCTGCTCGATGGCGGCGCCGATTTGCGCAGCGTCCAGGCGTTGCTCGGCCACGCCAGTCTTTCGACGACGCAGATTTACACCCACGTCACCGTGGAGCGGCTGAAGAAAGCGTATGCCGACGCCCATCCCCGGGCGTGATCGTCGGTAGCAGCGGTCTATGACCGCCGAATACGTTGCCGAGTGCTCTCGGCGGTCATAGACCGCCGCTACCGGAATCAGCTGGCGCTCGCTGCCGCACTCCCGTGCGGCTCAGCCACGTGAAAGGCGAGCTTATCGCCGGCAACTGTCACCTCAACGACATCACCGGCTTTGACCGCACCCTTGAGCAGCTCTTCCGCGAGCGGATCCTCGAGATAACGCTCCACCGCACGCCGCATCGGGCGCGCTCCGTAGGTTGGGTCGTATCCCTTGTTGATCACGAATTCGTGGGCCGGTTCGTCGAGGACGATCTCGATCTCCTTGAGCTTCAGGCGATGCTTCACCTTGTTCACCTCGAGGTCCACGATCTTGAGCAGGTCCGGTTTCTCCAGGGTGTGGAATACGATAATCTCGTCGAGCCGGTTGAGGAATTCCGGTTTGAAGACCCGCTTGGTTTCTTCGAGGATTTTCTCCCGCATCGTCTCGTAATCCGCCGTGTCCTTGGGCGCGCCGAATCCCATTGTCGTCTGCCGGCGAATGAGCTCGGCGCCGACATTGGAGGTCATGATGATGATCGTGTTCCGGAAATCGATCTTCCGGCCTAACGAGTCCGTGACCTTGCCGTCCTCCAGGATCTGGAGGAGCAAGTGCATCACGTCCGGGTGGGCCTTTTCAATTTCATCGAAAAGGACCACCGAGTAGGGCCGGCGCCGAACCGCTTCTGAAAGCTGGCCGCCTTCTTCATAACCGACGTATCCCGGAGGCGAGCCGATCAGGCGCGAGGCCGTGAATTTCTCCATGTATTCCGACATGTCGATCTGGATCAACGCATCGGAATCGCCGAACATGAATTCAGCGAGGGTCCGCGCCAGGAAAGTTTTTCCCACCCCGGTCGGCCCGAGGAAAACGAACGACCCGATCGGCCGCTTCGGATCTTTCAGGTCGGCGCGGGAACGGCGAAGTGCCTTGCTGATGGCGGTGACCGCTTCGTCCTGTCCGATCACGCGCTGCTTCAGATCGCCTTCCATGGCGAGAAGTTTTGCGGTCTCCTTTTGCTCCATTCGCTGGAGTGGAACACCGGTCACCTTCGCGATGATGTGCATCATGTCGTCGGCCGTCACGAGCACCTCTTTCTCTTCCCGCTCTTCCCGCCACTTCGCCAAAATGCCGTCGAGCTTCTCCTTGGTCTGCTTTTCCTTGTCCCGAAGCGAAGCGGCTTTCTCGAAATCCTGCGCCTTGATCGCAGCTTCTTTTTCGACCCGGATCTCCTCGATCTCGCGCTCAATCTCCTTCACGTCCGGCGGCCGGGTCATGGCGTTGATCCGAGCGCGCGCGCCGGCCTCGTCCATGACGTCAATCGCTTTGTCCGGCAGGAACCGGCCGGTGATATAACGTTCCGAAAGCTTCACCGCGGTCTCGAGCGCTTCATCGGTCAGCTTCGCTTTATGGTGCTGCTCGTATTTCGGGCGCAGCCCTTTCAAAATCTGGATCGCTTCATCCACCGTCGGGGCATCGACCTTGACGGTTTGGAACCGGCGCTCGAGAGCGGCGTCCTTTTCAATATATTTCCGATACTCGTTCAGCGTCGTTGCGCCGACGCACTGGAGTTCGCCGCGGCTCAACGCCGGCTTGATAATGTTCGAGGCGTCCATCGCGCCTTCCGCCGAACCGGCGCCCACGATCGTGTGGAGCTCGTCGATGAACAGGATCACGTTCTTCGAGCGGCGGATCTCGTCCATGACCGCCTTGATCCGCTCTTCGAATTGCCCGCGATACTTCGTGCCGGCCACCATCAAAGCGAGATCGAGAGTGACCACCTTTTTATCGCGCAATAGTTCCGGGACATTCCCGTTCGCAATCTCCTGGGCCAGGCCTTCCGCGATCGCCGTCTTCCCTACGCCCGCTTCACCGAGGAGCACCGGGTTGTTTTTCGTCCGCCGGCAAAGCACCTGGATCACGCGCTCGATTTCGTTCCGGCGGCCAATCACCGGGTCGAGCTCGTTCTTCTTGGCCAGCTCAGTCAGATCGCGGCCAAAGGCCCGCAAGGCCGGAGTCTTGACGTCCTTCTTTCCGGAAGTGGGTTCCCCACCTTCCTGCTCGTTTTCGGGCGGAGTGAAATTCGGATCAAGCTCCTTGAGGATCTCATTGCGGGTCCGCTCGATATCGACTTCGAGACTTTTCAGGACTCGGGCCGCGACGCCTTCGCCTTCACGGAGCAATCCCAGCAAAATGTGTTCGGTCCCGACATAGGAATGGTTAAGCGCCTTCGCTTCCTTGCCGGCGAGGGCGAGGACCTTCTTGACCCGCGGGGTGTAGGGAATGTTGCCAACCATCTTCGTCTCTGGCCCAGACCCAACCTGCTTCTCGACCTCCATCCGGACGGTTTCGAGATCGAGCCCCATCTTCTGGAGGACGTTGACGGCAACCCCCTGCCCCAGCTTGATCAGGCCGAGCAACAGATGCTCGGTCCCGACGTAGTTGTGATTGAAGCGGTCGGCTTCTTTACGAGCGAGCGCCAGGACTTGCTGGGCACGCGGCGTGAAATTATTCATTGGTTAGGCGGCTCCGGAGTCGATCCGTTTTCCGATTCCTTCGCCATTTTAGTAATATCAGGTTTAGGGAAGACTCGCAAACGGTCCCTAATGATTTGGGCGCGGAGATGATCGCGCTCCTCCGCGTTCAACTTCTGTTGCGAGCTCTTTTGGAGATGGGCCGGCTGGGTTTCGATGAAGAGCTCGTCGATCGGCAAACGACGGTCCTCCGGGAAAGCGCCGAGATCGATCCCGAGCTTCATGATCGACAATAAATTGAGCGCTTCCTTCGAGGTCATCGCGTGGGCGAACGTCAGCACGCCGTAAGCACGCCCGATCTGGTCCCAGAGCGTGTTCGATTTTTTCTGGATCAGCATCTGGCGGGCGTCGTGTTCCTTCTCAATGATGGTTTCGATCACCTTGCTGAGCCGGCTGACGATTTCGTCTTCCTTTTCCCCGAGAGTGGTCTGGTTAGAAATCTGGAAGAGATTGCCCATGGCCTCGGTGCCTTCGCCATAGAGACCACGAACGGCCAGGCCGATCTTGTTCACGGCCTGGATCACCTGGTTAATCATCTCGCTCAGGACCAGGCCGGGGAGATGGAGCATGGCGGAAGCGCGCATGCCGGTGCCGACATTGGTTGGGCACGCTGTCAGATAACCGAGCTTCCCGTCGTAAGCGAAATCCAGTTTCGACTCGAGAATGCTGTCGACCTTGTCCACCATCTTGAACGCGCTTTTCAACTGGAGCCCGGAGCGGATCGACTGCATCCGGAGATGATCTTCCTCGTTGATCATGATGCTGAGCGTCTGACGGCGGTTCATGATCACGGCGCTCCCGACGCTCTTCGCGGCCTGCTCGCGGCTGATCAGGTGGCGCTCGACCAGGACCTGTTTTTCGAGCGCAGACAGATCCTGCAACAACTCAGAAAAGGAATCCTGCATCTCGGGCAGCTCCTCCACCCGCGGCTTGATCAGCTCGAGGATCGCGGTGCGCTCGGCCTTCTTGGCCCACCCTGGGAAGGACCGTTGCTTAAGATTCCGGGCCAACCGCACCCGGCTGCTGATCACGATCTGATGATGCGGCCCTTCACCGCGCAGCCATTCGCCGCCGGTCGCCATGATATTCGCAAACTTCATCGTTAGAGGGCCTTCTCGTGCTCGAGCTGTTTGATCTGGTCGCGAAGCGCGGCCGCGCTCTCGTAATTCTCTTCGGCAACCGCCTTCTGCAAATCTTCATTCAGAGCGCGCATCCGATCGTCCAACTCGACGACCCGGTGGGCGCGTTGCGGAAGCTTGCCGACGTGCTCCGTGCCCTTGTGCATCGCCTTCAGCAAAGTTCCGAGGCCTTCCGCGAAGGTGACATAACAAACGCTGCAGCCCAGGCGCCCGGTCTTTTTGAAATCGGCCTGGGTAAACCCGCACATCGGACACTTCTGGGTCGGCGTTCCCTTCTCGATTTCTTCCGCGGCTCCAATTCCCAGAAGCAGATCGGCGAGCGCAAACCCGGTCGGATCCTGGACTCCTTTTTCCTTCGAACAAGCATCGCAGAGGTTCACCTTCTGCATCTTACCTTCCAGGATCTGGGTCAGGAAAACCGTCGCGTCATTGCATTTGCAAACGTCGCACAACATCTCTGTAGATTAGACCTCGAACTGCGCGAAACATTCAACTCTCATCGAGCTCAGCACCTTCTGCGCCGGTCGTGTTTGCGCAGCGTCAATCAAAAATCGGCGTCCCAGTCGCGCGCGTCATCTCGCGGAAACGATCGATCATTCGCATCGTGATCGCGCCGGGTTTGCCGGTCCCGAGCGTCCGTCCATCTGCCTTCACCACCGGGATCACTTCCGCGGCTGTCCCGGTGAGGAAACATTCATCGGCCACGAATACATCGTGCCGGGTAATGTCCGTCTCCGTGATCGGGAGGCCAAGTTCGGCGGCGATGTCGAACACGACCGAGCGAGTGATCCCGCGGAGAGCACCCGCCGCAATCGGCGGCGTAAAGATCTGGCCGCGCTTGATGATGAAGACATTGTCCGCGGTGCATTCGGCGACGTTGCCGGCTTCATTCAACATCAACGCCTCGTCCGCCCCGGCCAGGTTCGCCTCAATCCGCGCCATCACGTTGTTGAGGTAGTTGAGCGACTTCACGGCCGGGTTGAGGGCGGCGGCTCCAGTGCGCCGCGTCGCACAAGTCACAACGGTCAGCCCGCGCTCGCAAACTTCCTTTGGATAGAGCGCGATCGTGGTTGCGATGATGATCACGCTAGGGTGCTTACACTGGGCCGGGTTCAATCCCAGGTTGCCCACCCCGCGCGTCACGATCTGCCGGATATATCCTTCGCGAAGATCGTTCCGCCGGATCGTCTCGAGCAGTGCCTCCGTCATCTCGGCCTTCGTCATCGGGATTTCGAGGCAGATCGACCGCGCCGAATCCCAGAGCCTGTCATGATGTTCTTCGAGCCGGAAGACCCGCCCGTTGTAAAAACGAATGCCTTCGAAGATTCCGTCACCGTAGAGGAGACCGTGGTCGAACACGGAAACTTTCGCCTCCGATTCCGGGACGAATTTTCCGTCGAGATAAATTGTCAGTTCGCGCGTGGGGGCCGGCGTCGTTTTCTTTTCCGTCTCAAGCGCCGGCTTCACGGGAGCTTTTGCCGTCCGTTCCGGTTGGTCGATGACCGCCGCTCCGCCTCTCGAAGTTTTTGTTAGCACCAAAAAATCTCCGGTGGTTCGGCGGGCAATTCAAGCGGCAAATGGCACCTCGCTAGCGAGGAAGCGAAGCGACGATGGCCTCGAAGCGGGGGTCGCCGCGGAGCGGATCCCAGCTCGGGTCGACTCGGAGATAACCGTAACTCAGGTAGCCCGGCACCCTGATCAGATCGGTGAGTGTGGCGAATGCGAGATCCTTCTCGCCTGTCCAGGCATAGACCTGGGCCAGGCCCTGCAGGATAAGCGCCGCGTCGTAGGCGTCCCTGGTTAGTGGCGTCGCCGTGCTCGCACGCCGCGCCTCCTCCAGCGCGACTTCTTTGTCGCCAAGGGCGGCATCGACCTGGGCGAGGACGGCGAGCGTCCTCGGGTCGTTAGGCTTGAGTTTCAGTTTTTCGTCCAAAGCAACGCGGGCCGTTGCGAAGGCAGCGCGGGCTTCTTCCATACGTCCCTCCGCCCTGGCGATCGCTCCTTCGAACCAGGAACGCGGGTAGTAGAAAGTGAAGTCGACATCCTGGAAGGCGGAGCGGCGGGAAGCGGCCAGGATTCTCCTGGCAGCCGCATAATCGCGCTGGGCCAAAGCCACCAGAATCCGCTGCGGCGTTTCGCCTCCGCCGATATCCATGTCAGCGGGCGCTTCCTTGAGGGCCGCGCTGAAACGGTCCACATCCGCGGTCTGGGCGAAGGCCGCCGCGGCGGCGCGCAATTTAAGAATTGGCGAGCCCAGCCCGCGCAGGTGCGCCCGTTCGTAGACCTGAATCGCCTTCTCGTATTGCCGTTGGAGAACGTAGTTATCCGCGAGCAGATTGATCGCGGTCGTGTTATTCGGATCCAGTTCCACCGCCCTCGTGAAACTGCGATCGGATTCCGCCCAGCGCCCGAGCCGCCGATGGATCGAACCGTCGAGCGAATGGAAGGGAGAGCTGTTCGTCAGCCCGGGACGGGCGAGCGCCAATTCCTCCTCGACGCGGTGGTAGCCGCCGCCGCAGCGATAGTAATGATCGGCGAGCGTCAAGTGCGCGTCTGGCGAGTTGGGCTGCAACCGCAAAGCGGCATCCACCGCGGCCCGGGAGAGGAGCTTTCGCGCTTCGGTTTTGTCGAGACGCAACGCGTAAAGAAGACCGTGCGCACGGGCCATGAAGCAATACGCCAGGATGAACTGCGGATCGCGTGCCGTGGCTTCCTCCAGCAGGCGAACGGCGTGACGCAGAGATTCCTCCTGGTCGGGCGCATCGAGATATCCGTTTACCTGTTCCTTGCCGCGAAGGAAAAGCTCATAGGCAGCCAGGTCGCGTGTGGGCGGCTGTTCGATTGTCTGTTTTTCTTCGGGGAGAAGCTTCACCTGCAAAGCGGCGGCGACGGCCTGCGCGATCTCACTCTGCAAGGCGAAGACGTCAATCAGATCCCGTTCATAATCCTGGGACCAGACCTGGGAATCATTCCGCGTATCGAGCAACATCACGCTGACCCGGGCCCGCTGCCCGATCCGCTGAACCCTCCCCTCCAAGACGAACCTGACACCCAGCTGTTCCCCGATTTGGCCAAGGTTCCGCGGCGCCTCCGCCTTGTACCGGTCAACGCTGGCCCGGCTGATCACCTTCAGCCCCGAGGCCTTGGCCAGGTCAGTCAGGATTTGGTCCTGCACTCCACTATTCAAGACAGCGCTCTCAGCGCCTCCGCCGAGATCTTTGAACGGCAGCACGGCGACGCCATTGTCCGCGATTTGTAACGAAGCGGGCGAAATACGAAGCGCATCGCGCAACCGTGGTTGAGAGATAATCAAACTGCCCGCCAGCACGGCGAGCAGGATCGCTCCCGCGGCGGCCGCGGCGGTGCGCAGAAGGCTGTGACGATTGCGCGCCATGAAGCGACCGACGCGATAGGCGCGCGTCGCCCGTCGCGCCCGGACCGGCCGGCCATCGAGGAAGCGGCGGATATCGTCGCTGAATGCCGCCATCGACGGATAACGCGCACCGGGGTCTCTTGCCATCGCTTGCAGGACGATTGCGTCCAGGTCGCCGCGGACCATGTCCCGGGTCTGGCGTTCGGCCGTGGCAACGCTCGGCGGGATTCGATCGGTTTCGCAAATCACTCGCGTTAATTCCGCCGGCCCCGGGACCCGATCGGAAAAGGAATGGGCCGCGCGGCCGGTGAGCAATTCGTAGAGCAATGCCCCTAGCGCATAAATGTCGCTCTCGGGAGTGGCCCGTTCGCCGCGGACCTGCTCCGGCGAGGCACAGGCCGGCGAGAGCAACTGCTGACGCGCCGCGGTCACATCTTCCTCAGCGAGTTCGGTGGCAAGCAGCTTGGCGATCCCGAAATCGAGGAGCTTCGGCTCGCCCTCTTCGGTGACGAGAATGTTGCCGGCTTTCAAATCCCGATGAACCACGCGCGCGTGGTGCGCAAACTCCACGGCCGAGCAAACCTTCAGGAAGAGGCAGAGCCGGTCGCGCACGGCCATTCGCCGAGAATCTGCGAAGCGCACCAGCGTTTCCCCCGCGACGTACTCCATGACAAAAAACGGCAGGCCGTCCTCGGTCGTGCCGGCGTCCAGTAACCTCGCGATATTAGGATGGTCGAGGCGCGCCAGGATATGCCGCTCGGCGTTGAACCGCCGCAAAACTTCGTCGGTGTCGGTCCCGCGTTTGATGATCTTGATCGCGACCCGCTTATCGAAACAACCGTCGGCCCGCTCCGCCAGATAGACGGCGCCCATTCCGCCACGCCCGGTCTCTTCCAGCAATCGATATGCGCCAACCCGTCCCTGCGGCAGCCCCGATTCGCCGCGCAAAACCGTGGCTGTTACCGCCGCCCCCTCTTCAAACACGTCGGCTTCGGCATTGATCAGTTGTTCGGCCTGGCCGAGCAGCGATTCCGCCTCACGCAAAAGCGCTTCGTCGTCGCCGCAGGCGCTTTGCAGAATCGCATGACGCGCCGCGACCGTTTCTTCCTGCAGGGCACGGTCGAGAATGGCCTTGAGCCGCTGCCATTGCGCGCGGTTGATTGAAAGCTCCAAGCCGGCGTCCGTCCTCATGGCGAGAGTTCGCGGCGGAGCCACAGCTTTGCGATGGTCCAGTCGCGTTTCACGGTCGCGGTCGAGATGCCGAGCGCATCGGCTATCTCTTTAAGAGTTAATCCGCCAAAGAAACGCAGCTCCACGATCTGGGCCTGACGGGGATCCAGTTCCTCCAACCCTTTCAGGGCCTGATCTACCTGGGCAACGTCCAGGTCGCACTGCTGGTAGATATCGAGCGCTTCATCCAGCGTGATCCGGATCGAATCCTTCCCGCCGCGCTTCATTGATGCGCGCGCCTCGGCATGATTGATCAGGATTTGGCGCATCACCCGCGCGCCAAAGCCGAGGACCTGGGCGCGGTCCTTCCAATGGACGCGCTCTTGTTTGAGAAGGCGCAGATACGCTTCGTGCACCAGAGCAGTCGGCTGAAGCGTGTGCTCGCGCCGCTCCGAATTGAGATACCCGGAGGCAAGGCGGCGCAACTCTTCGTAAACGCCGGGCAAAAGTCCGGCGAGGGCTTCTTCGCCCTTTTCGGTCTCGGCTGCCAGGATTCCCGCCGGGACGATCACGCGGCCATCCTACTTCATGGGTCTGGCTGCGTCCATCCTTCAGGCCCGCGCAAGATCGGCGATCTCGAATGTCGTGAGCTCTTTCGAAGCGTTTTCCTGCATTCCCTTGAGATGGAGAAACTACCTAAACTTATCTGCGCGCTTGCCCTTGCGAGCTTTTCATTCGCCACGTCGCTATTCGCCGCGGCCGGCGATCTTTACGTCACCTCAATCGATGAAACCACGCCGGCGAACGGCGAGATAATCAGGATTAGCCGGGACGGAACAAAAACGTTTTTCGCCGGCCCGGTCGCGGACCCGTACGGCATCGTTTTCGATCAAACGCACCAAATCCTGGTCGCTTCGGATCCTGCCAGCACCATCTACAGGTATGCGCCGAATGGGACGCGGACAGTCTTCGCGACCCAGTTATCCGGCCCTATCGGCATGACTTACGATGCGGCGGGTAATCTTTTGGTTGCCAGCATCAGGGCCAACTCGATTTTCAAATTCGCCCCTAACGGAACGCGGACAACCCTTGCTACCGGCATCACTTCCCCCATCGGCATCGGCGTTGACGGCGCTGGAAACGTTTTTACCGGCGGACTCAACACCGGGATCATCACGCGGATTGCGCCCGACGGGACGAAGACCGCATTCGCAACCGGCCTGGCCCGGCCTTACGGCATCGTCTTCGATCCCCAAGGGAACATGCTGGTGGCGGAACGCGATGGCGGACGAGTCTCAAAGTTCACGCCGAACGGGACCAAGAGCACATTTCTTGACCGACTTACGAGCCCGTTCGGTCTGCTTTTCGACCGGGACGGCAATCTCTTTATCTCCGAGCACGATGGGGCACAGATTACGAAAGTAACACCGGAAGGGGTAAGGAGCGTGTTCGCTTCCGGGTTGCGCTCGCCGGCCTTCATGGCGATCGAGCCGGCCGAAGGTTCGCCGGTAAATATTTCCAGCCGTCTGCGCGTCGGCACAGGTGAGAATGTCTTGATCGCCGGCTTCATCCTCACCGGTAATCAACCCAAGCGAGTTATCCTCCGGGCAATCGGGCCCTCCCTGGCGGTGGACGGACCCCTTCCCAATCCGTACCTGGAGCTCCGTGGTCCGTCCGGCCTGATCGCTGCCAACGATAACTGGAAGACCGACCAGGAAGCGGAGATAACCGCGACGACAATTCCTCCGAGCAATGACTTGGAGTCTGCCATCGTCGCTACCTTGCCCGCGAATGGCACGGGATACACCGCCGTTGTTCGCGGCGCGAACGACGAAACCGGAATAGGCGTCGTGGAAGCTTACGACCTGGATACGGCGGCGGATTCGCGGTTGGCGAACATAAGTACTCGCGGCCTGGTGGAGAGCGGCGACAACGTCCTGATCGGCGGCTTTATCGTGAATGGGAACGGGGCCCGGGTTGTCGCCCGCGCCATCGGGCCGTCGCTTCAGCAGTCTGGAATTACCAATGCGCTGCCCGATCCGGCGCTCACCCTTTTCAACTCGAACGGTGCGGCGGTTGCCTCATGCAATAACTGGAAGGACACGCAAGAAACCGCCGTCACCCAGAGCGGCCTTGCCCCCCAGCACAACCTGGAAGCGGCCATCGTAGCGACGCTCCCGAACGGGCCCTACACCGCGGTCGTCAATGCACAGAATGGGCAACCCGGCGTTGGCCTGGTCGAGATTTACTCAGTGCCGTAGCGCGCCGGTTTATTTCTTGCCGCGATCGCGCGTCAACGGAACAAACCTCACCGGAATCGCAGCAGTCTGTTTCATCACGCCGCCGCGCTTTTCCAGAACGTTGAGTTGCTGGGTCACAGTTCCGCCCACCGGAATGACAATCCGTCCGCCCTCCTTCAGTTGCTCGACCAGTGGCTGCGGCAGGTGGTCCGGCGCGGCCGTGACAATGATTGCATCGAACGGCGCATGCTCGGGCCACCCTTTGTATCCGTCACCGCCTTTCACGAGCACGTTCTTATAACCGAGCGCGTTCAGGACGACGGCTGCGCGTTGCGCCAGCGGCCTTACGATCTCGATGGTGTAAACCTGCGCGACCAGCTCGCCGAGGACTGCTGCCTGGTATCCCGAACCGGTTCCAATTTCCAAAATACGATCGGTGGATTTCGGCTTCAGCTCCTGGGTCATGAAGGCCACGATAAAAGGCTGCGAGATCGTTTGCCCGAATCCAATCGGCAATGGGCGGTCCGCGTACGCGCTCGCCTCCAGCGCTTTCGCCACAAACTTTTCGCGTGGGACCTTCGTCATCGCGCGGAGGACCCGCGGATCGTCAATCCCGCGAGGACGCAGCTGCCGTTCGATCATCGCCGCCGCCGAAGCCGCGAACGCGCCCTCACTGCTTTGGTTGGTAAACCATCGCTGGCGAAGTGGCCGGGTCTCCTGACCGAAGACCGAGGCAGCGCCGAACACGAACAGCGGCAGGCCGACGCGAATAAACCCCTTCCCCGTCACCCACCAATCTTAAAACATTCAGGCGAGAACGCCATCGGCGATCCGCAGTTCCCGGTCGCCCAACTCAGCCAACCGCGCATCGTGAGTCACCACCAGTAGCGTCTTGTTCCGCCCCCGAGCCAGCTCGAGGAGCAGGGAGATGATCGCCTCTCCAGTCTTCGAATCCAGATTGCCGGTCGGCTCATCCGCAAAGATGATGTCGGGGTTGTTCGTCAGCGCGCGCGCGATCGCGACCCGTTGTTGTTCGCCGCCGGAAAGCTCAGCCGGCAGATGATGCATCCGGTCGCTTAGTCCGACGTCGCTCAAGCTCGCTTCGCCTGCAGCGCGATCTTTGTTCCCGCTTATCAACCCGGGCAGCATTACGTTTTCCAAGGCGGTAAGCTCGGGCAACAGGAAATAACCCTGAAAAACGAACCCCATTTTGCGGTTACGCATTTCGGCCTGGGACGAGGAGCTGCCGGTGTACAGACGGCGGCCTTGGAACTCGACTGTTCCAGACTCCGGTCGCTCCAAGCCGGCGAGCGTGTACAAGAGGGTGGTCTTGCCCGCGCCGGACGCTCCGCAAAGGAAAACGGCCTCTCCCCGCGTCACCTCGAGCGAGATTCCTCGCAGCACTTCGATGCGTCGCGCGCCGATGCGAAATGACCTCCAAAGATCGCGGGCGACGAGTTGTGGTTCGGCCATGGCGCGACAGCATCGCTGAATCGACCGCAGGCGCAATCTCGCAGCGCGCGCAAAAAAACGGCCCGGCGAAGAGTCGCCGGGCCGCTTCTGGCTGATGTGCTAGTTAAGGCCGAGAGCCTGCAGGGTCGGGCCGTCGATTGCCGCTGTGATCGGTAATCCCCGGTCGCGTTGGAAATCCGAAAGAGCAGCCCGGGTGCGCGGGCCGATCAGGCCGTCAACCTCATCCTGGTAGTAACCCTGTTCCTGAAGAGCGGCCTGGACGTTGGCGATTACCTGGCCGGGCTCGAGATTGTCATAGCCATAGATCGGCTCGTCATAGGTGTAGGTGGTGTAATAAGGGTCGTAGCCGTAGGCCGGATACCAGTAGCCGGCATCCCAGTAGTAATAGCCGCCCGCAAAGAGCGCGATCCGGCTATAACGGCTGCGCCACCAGCTGCGATCATGATGGTTGCGATGGTGACGGCGGCGGGCCTGGTCAAACGTGAAGACGTTCGAGTTGTTGTTGTTTCGCCAGTGCCGGCGGTTGTTCTCCGAGTTCCGATTGTTGTTCTCCCAGTTCCGGTTGTGGTTTTGCCAGTTCCGGTTGTCCCCGCCCCGGTCCCGGTTACGCCAATTGGAATTTTGGACCGTTGTGTTCTGGTCCGTCGTGACAGGTGTAGCGCTCGGGACCGGCCCGACCGTATCCGGGTTGCGATTGCGCTTAAAGTTTTGCCAAGGCGTGTTGACCACCGGGTTCGTCGTCCTCGGCGGCACTACGGTCCGCGCCGCGTCCTGGTCTGGAGGAACAAACATCCGCGGCTGGGTCCGGTTCCGGGTCTGCAACTGCATGTCGGGATTGAAAGTCTTCGGCGCTGTGTAAGTCCGCGGCGCCGACCATCTCGGCCGATTTTGGAACTGATTCGCCGAAGTGTTTTGCTGGATCTTCGGCGGAGAGAGCGTGCGCGGCGCAGGCACGTTGGCCTGACGCTGAGGCGGTGGCACGTTCGCCTGACGCTGCGGCGGCGGGTCGGAACGTTTTCTCGGGTGTTTTGGCTGGTCCTGGTCTTCGGCGAAAACCGGAGAAGCCATCACTGCCAAAGTACATATCGAAGTTACAAATTTTTTCATAATCGTCCTCGGGATGTTAGACAGCGGGCTCGCCGCTTTATTCAACGCGCTTTGGTAACGCCGGGACTGCCGTCCTCGAGGCGGGCGTGGATAAGAGTGTGATGAATCAGCCCGGATATCCGATCGAGGGGCTCCACTTCGACCGCGATCACGCCCGGGACCGTCTGGAGGAGTTCCACCCACTCCGAATAGGTCAGGTACATCCCCTCGTTTCCGGAGCTTCGGTAACGGTCGCGGTTGAGTGCGCGATAGAGTATATCGCTCCGCAACCGTTCGAGATGATTGCGGACCCGGTACCAGAACGTCCAGGCTGGCTGGCTGTCATCGAGAACAAAGACGTTCTTCCGGGCGACACGGCGGCCTTCGCTAAGCAGCCGCACCGCATGCTCGCGCGCCAGGTAATGGAGGAAATACGCGAACACGACCGAATCAAAACTGCCGTCCGCAAAGGGCAGCGTCTCCCCATCGTAGGCACTCATCTCGATGGCCGGTTCAGGCGGCTGCGGTCGATGGATGTCAATACCGACGCGGCGCTTAAACACCCGGAACAAGCCAAGATCGCGGAGCAAACCGCCGTTGCCGCACCCTACGTCCAGGACTTCTTCGCCATCCTTGATCCGCTGGGCGAGGCGATGCGCCCGGAGCAATTTTGAAACGTCGTAGGCCCGGTAATCGCGCGGCACCGCCCGGGAGCGATTGGCCATCATCGCCGCGAACGCCTGGACGCGGCCCAGGAGATGAAAGATAACGAAGGCAACCGCGCGCGGCATTTTCATCCGCTCTTGTGATGTTGCTGGCGGACCGCTTCGAACAAAACAATCGCCACGGCCGTGGCCAGGTTCAGGCTGCGTGTGCCTTTCATCGGGATGGTCAGTAAATCTTCCGAGTGCGCTTTCAAGAACGATTCGGGCAATCCCTTGGTTTCCCGTCCGAAGACCAGGAAATCGCCGGGCCTGAACTCAACATCGTAATAGGCGCGCTCCGATTTCGTCGTGAGAAAAAAGAAGCGCGCCAGCCCGTGCGCGACCCGGAGCTGCTCGAAAGAATCCCACAGCCGGACATCCACTTCTTTCCAATAATCGAGTCCTGCCCGTTTTAATTCGCGATCGTCAATCGAGAACCCAAGCGGTTTGACGAGGTGCAACGATGCGCCCGTTGCGAGGCAAAGCCGGCCGATGTTCCCGGTATTGGGGGGAATCTCCGGCTCGACGAGGACAACGTTGAACATTGGTAGGGATGCCGCGCTGCGGCGCCCGCGGTCGGCGCAGCGCGCCCACCCTACCCTACAGCTTCCCCGCGACGAACTTCTCCAGCTTTACAATGTCCGCGGCGAACTTTCTGATCCCATCGCCGGTTTTTTCGTAAGCCATCGCGTTGTCGTTTAGCGCATAACCGAAAGTCGTCTGGCTGAAGTTCAGCTTCTCGATTTTGGCGGATTTCGCTTTCTCTGGGTCGAGTTTGCGTTCGATAGGCTCGGTCGATTCCGAGAGCTCCTGCATCAACTCGGGACTGATTGTGAGGCAATCGCAGCCGGCCAGCTCACGGATCTGCCCCGTGTTCCGGAAGCTTGCGCCCATCACCTCAGTCGGGATCCCAAACTTCTTGTAGTAGGAGTAGATGTCCGTGACCGACTGGACGCCGGGATCTTCCGCCCCGGTGTAATCGCGCTTCATCTCTTTCTTAAACCAGTCGTAAATCCGGCCGACGAAGGGCGAAATCAGCTGCACTTTGGCCTCGGCCGCGCGCACGGCCTGCACCATCGAGAACATCAGGGTCAGATTGCAACGGATGCCCTCTTTCTGCAGTTGTTCCGCGGCCATCAGCCCCTCCCAGGTTGAGGCGATCTTGATCAGGACCCGTTCCCGATCGATCCCCTTCTCTTCATAGAGCTTGATCAATTGCCGCGCTTTGTTCACCGAAGCTTCAACGTCGAATGAGAGCCGCGCATCAGTCTCCGTCGAGATTCGTCCCGGCACGATCTGGAGAATTTCGGTGCCGAACTTTACCAGTAAATGATCAATGATGTCCTCGATCTGGGCCGCGCCGGAAAGACCGGAGCTCTTCCGATCCACCAGCACTTCGTCGAGCAGATGGAAATATTGCTCCTTCTGCGTCGCCGCATAAATCAGGCTCGGGTTCGTCGTTGCATCCCGCGGCTTGAACTCTTTGATGCTCTGAAAGTCACCGGTGTCGGCAACGACGGTCGTGAATTTCTTGAGCTGCTCGAGCTGGCTCAGCTTTGTTCCTGTCGTTTCCTTTTCAGCAGTAGCAGTCGTCATGGCAAGTCCTCGTGTTCGGCCGCACCAGATTGGCTCGGCTTACCGAAGGGTAAGGCCGCGCAAGAAAAGCAACAATCCGAAAACTGCGGGAGCTAGTCCGGCAGTGCGTAAACTTCCACCAGCGCGTTTCCGGTCGAGTTATCCTTGCCGCGGACGATTGTCGTGTAGGTGCCCGGCCAAAGCGAGACGATGAGCGCTGCATCCCGGTCGTCCCCTGGAGCCAAACCCGCCGCAGCGACTTCAGTTTCCTGGTCGGAGCGCCAATCATCGTTGGCCGCGATTTGCCCGTTCTGGTCGTGTACCTCCAGGGTGGGGTCGGCAAGCGGATTGGCCACGCCGGCCGCAGCGAGACCGGGGCCGATAGCTCGAACGAGAATGCGCCGGTCGTTTTCGCCGCGAACGATAACCCCGGCAATCATGACATTGTCGCCGGTGCCTACAGGACCGCGGGTGGAGATATTAAGGAGCCCGGGGGAATGATCGACATCTACGTTATAGACCTCAACGAGACAGTTACCGCTCATCCCGCCCTTGCCGCGGACAACCGCGGTGTAGCTGCCCTCGGGAAGCGTGGCCATAATCACACTATCGGCTATGACACTTCCGCCGCTCGGGGGGGAAAGTCCGTAGCGCGCGATGGTGTTTTTATCCGGAAACTGGGGCAGGTCGGTGTAGTTGTCGTTGAACGCGATCCGCTCCCCGCGATCGTTGAACAGCTCCAGTGTCGGGTCCGGCAGGAGATCGGGCAGGCTGGAATTCAGATCGCCGCGATACTTCAGTCCCGGCCCGATCGCGCGGAGGATTACGCGTTTCGCTCCTCCCCGAAGGATAAAGCCGGCTATTAGCGCATCGTCGCCTGCCCCGGTTCGCAATCGAGTGGAAACGTTGACGAAACGCGTCGGGACAGGGGCCGGGCCTCCCGCAGCCGGAATGGCCAGGAACGGCTCCAGCGTATCACCATGGATCCAACCTTCGCCGACGATCCAGCCGTCATCATTAATACTGGTGGGGCGGTAAAGGACCCATCCGTCCCCGCTGCCATCCAAGAGGGAGTTGAGGTCGTACATCATTCCATCGCGATAAAGGAAAGCGTTGCCCCCGGAGCTTTGGAGCGGACCGGGGTTGGCAGGCTGGAACTCGCCGACCACATGGCCGTTATTGTTCATCGCGGTCGCGATGCTAAGGCTCGAATTAAACAGATCGATGTCGGACGCGACCCCATTCTTGGCGAGAAACGCATGGGTCTCGTTTACCGTGTTGGGAGCCGAGGGCATCGAAGAGGACCCTGCGATGACGCGTGCAGAATTGATAAAAACGTCATACACAAAAGTGCCGCCCAAAGTAGGAATTGGACTCAGCTCTCCATTCGCCAAAAGCTGGAAGGGAAGGAATTCAGCGGCGTTGGTCCGCGGATCTGCCCCGCGGAAATAGGTGCCGACGATATCGCCGCTATCGTTTAGGGAGGTCGCTTTTATCTGCTTTAGGCCGAAGTCACCCAAATCAGTGACGGCGCCGGTGCTGCTTTCGTAACGGTAAATACCCCGCTGAGTGGAATCGGAATTATAATAGGTGCCAGCGATCGATCCGCCCGCATTGATGCTCTGCGCGGTACTGTAACTCGCGCCCGGGAAGGTGCGCGACTCGGCCGGGAGCGCGATCCCGAGCGCGAATGATCGACTCAAATTGATGTTCAAAGCGGCCGCCCCCCCGTCGTTTACGTCGGTCACGACCGTCGGATAGCCTTTGTAAACGGGATCGGGGTAGGCGGTCACTACGCCATCACGCAAAATGGCTCCGGTAGACTGTTTAGCGGAGTTGATAATCGAGCCGCCAATAATGCCTGAGTTGCTGATCGCGCGCGGCTCCCCGTTGAACACTCCATTCGTCAGGGCCCTTAAGCTGTAAACCGTGTAACCAGGAGGCGCCGGGGGCGGCGCGTCGCTGGAAGACGCGGCAATGAGTGCCTGGCCCGATGCTGGAGCGGATCCGACCGCAACAAACCGGCCGACCCCATCGAAAGCAACGCCGCTGAACCCGCCTCCGGCATTGACGAATCTAGCGCGCGGCAGCCAGTATTCACCTCGTTCTGACGTCCAGACGCGGCCTTGACCATCGACCCCGACAAGACCTCGAGGGCTATAACACATTGCCTTCATCGTGGGGACCAAACCTGCGCCGGCGCCAGGGACCGGATAATAGTCCCGGAGAGAATCCACGTGTTTGAAAGTGTGGCCGGCATCGACTGAGAACTGTGAGAAATTGGGGTGCCCGATCACAGTAACTTTGCGGATGCCATCGGTCGCAATCGCGGCGGGCGAAGTCCCATAGGTGCCTCCCCATTCGGCCCGTGCTTTCCATTGGATGCCGTCGGACGTTGAGTAGATGCCGTCATAGCGTGCGGCTCCGAAGAATTCGCCGCGCAAGAACAAGAGCGACTTGGGCTTTGCGCTCAGCGGAAACGGGGCGGGGTAGCGCGCAGGAATAACCTGCTGGAAAGTTATCCCATCCGCAGAGCCCATTACTTCGCTGTTACTGGAATCGACCGAACCCACCGCCATAAAACGGCCGCCCCCGAAGGCGATCCCGTCCCAAGCCCCACACTCAACCCTAGCCCCGGCCGCATCGGTTACCAGCACCGGTCCCCAGCTAATTCCATCCAGGGAACTGATGGCGGGGATATGTCGGTTCACGCGGGTTGCAACGAAACGCCCGTTTCCAAAAGCGATCGCCGGCAGTCGGTCGGTCGTTCCGCTAACCTGAGCCGTCCAACTCTCGCCATCAGGGGAAGTGACGATCGTTCCGTTCTCTCCGACCGCCACGAAGAGCCCATTGCCAAATACGACGGCATTTAAAGACCCGCTGGCGTTACTGGATTTTTGTTCCCAGTGACTTTGGGCCAGTCCGGTAGTGGCCAACGAAAAAATGGTGGCGACTAGCGCGCCAACGAGAGAATAGCGGAGGGAAGGGGGTCGACGTGTCACAGCGGAGAAGGTGTAAGGCGGGCTATCTACGCTGCGCGCCTGATTCGCGCGAGTGGAACAGATTGAGATCACTTTCATCGGGCAACGCCAGTTGAGTCGTTAATTGTATTCCAGGCTGGCCGGCTATTTCGTGGCGCCGGGCTGTCGGTCAGGTTGTAAACCTCCACCAGGCCAATGCCTTCTCCCCGGTTTTTCCCGCGAACGATCGCGGTGTAAGGCCCGGGCTGAAGAAACAGTAGCATGGCTGCCTCCCGGTCATCAGCAGGCGCCAGCCCGGAATTCACGAGTTCCTGTTCCTGGTATTGCCGCCAGTCATCGTCCTGCGCGATGAGAGAGCCGTTGCCATCGTGCACTTCCAACATTGGATCGGTCAACGCTCCGGCGAGTCCAAAATTCTCCAAGGACGGCCCAATCGCGCGAGCCACGATCCAGGTTTCCTGATCACCGCCAATGATAAATCCGCCGATCATCACGTTGTTGTCCGCTCCAACCCGTCCACGAGTTGAAATGTTGGCCAGTTTCGCGTTCGCCGCCGGATTGAGATCGTAGGCTTCGACGAGCGCCACCCCACTCGCGTTGTTCAACCCGCTAACGATGGCCGTGTAGCTCCCCGCCTCCAAGGTCGCGGTTATCACCGCCTCGTGTTCATCCCCGGGCGGAATGCCCGTCGCCAGGACGTCGCTCCGGTGCGCGTTCCAGTTGTCGTTTTGGGCAACGAGAGCGCCTGAGTTATCGAATAATTGCAAAACAGGATCCGCCAGCTTTCCCGCGATCGGTAATGACGGACCCATCGCGCGCAAAGCCATTCGTTTCGGCTCCTCTCCGCGAATGATGAATCCGCCGATCAAGGCGTTGTCACCGGGCTGGGCGCGGAGACGGGTCGAGACATTGAGCAGGGTCTTGGGCGGCGCGGCTGGAGCGGGCGTCGATGCTAACGAATAAACATAAAGGCCCGCGCTGGAGATTCCCGGCTGGGAAGCGGCGATGAAGAGATAGTTGTTCGTTCGGTCGACGGCCAGGCTGATCGCCGACTGATTGAAATCAGAAGGCCTCGCGTTATCCGGCAGCGTGATCGTGCGGGCAAGCTGTGAATCGAACGTCCGAAAGACATCGATCCGGGACCGCTCCTGCATTGTCTGAAATGCGAGCGAGCCATCCCGGTTGTAGGCAACCTGCGTCGCGATCCTGGGGGACACGAAGTATCCGAGGAGCTGATTCAAATTCTGGGACGAACGCACCTGCGTGGGAGTCACGCTCGAAAGGGTCTCCTGCCTCAAAAGCGTGACAGATGAGCCGTCCGGATTGACCGCCAGGGGGCGTAAAGCGTAAGAGGCCGTGATTCCGTTGACCCGCTGGAGCAGAACGGGCGCGCCCGAGCCGGAAATGTCATAGCGGCTCAGAGCGCCACCGACGTAAATATTCGCCGCGTAGAGGGTTTTGCCATCGGCGCTGATTTCGATCGCCGACGACCCACCCGCGTTCGTCCCCTGCGGATTGGTCTCGCTCAGAATCGCTCCGGTGGCCGAATCGACCTGAAAGATATTCGACTGGCCATAACCGGTCACGTAGAGCCGGCCGTCGGCGCCTGCCCTGATCACGCGCGGGTAAAAAGAGACGTTCAGGTCAGTTCCGAGAGTCAGGGTGTTCAGATCGATGCGCTGGATGAACGTTTCCGAATACGGCACGATCCAGAGCGTGCTCCCGTCCGGGGAAAGGCATGCGTCTCCGCCGATGCCGGAGGAGGCAATCGTTTTAACCACGGTCAAGGAATCGGTGTCCACGACGGCAATTCCATTTGAAACCCGGACATAAACGCGCGGGCGAATCGGGTCGGCCAAAACCGATCCAGTCGCATACAGCGCGATCTTCTTCAGCGGCGGATCGGCCACTTCAGGGATTTCGATCGTGATGACGAGCGTGGCCGTCGCCGTGCCGCTCTCTCCCTGCGCCGTGATCGCAACCTGGAATTGCCCACTCAACTCGGGGACGCCTGTGATTTGGCCGGTTGCCGGGTCCAGATGCAATCCAGCCGGCAGGCCCGACGCTGTAAAGGCAGTCGGATTATTCGTTGCCATAATCTGGTAAAAGAAAGCGCCGCCGATATCGGTGCCCGAGCTGGAGAGCGGGCTGGTAACTCGCGGCGGCTGTACGACAAGCGTCAGGTTCCCGGCAGCTTCCGAGACGGCCGAGCGAGCAATCAACTTAATGTTGAAGTTTCCGGCGTTTGCAGGCTTTCCGCTCAGAAGGCCGCTTCCAGTGTCGAGAGTTACCCCCGCCGGCAACCCAGTCGCCTCATAGGTCGCCGGGCTGTTATCGGCGGTGATCTGATACGCGACACTGTCGCCCAGATTGATCTGGATAAATGAACCGCTGGTGATCGAACGCGGGATCACCGAGATGCGAACCCGCCCGCTGGCCTGGCCGGCCGAGGTTTCCGCCGTCACGTCCACCTGGAACGTTCCGCTTGTCGGGCAGTTTCCGCTGATCAGGCCAGTCGCAGTGTTCAATTGCAACCCTGGCGGCAGTCCGGATGCGCCGAAGCCCGAGGCGGTGCGGTTGGTCGTTATCTGGTAGGAAAAATCCTCGCCGCTTTTCACGCTCGTCGGGAACAACGAGCTGGTAATGACTGCTCCGTACAAGAAACGCGCTCCCGCGATGTCGTCATCGGTAAGGTGGTCCAGGTTGCCAATGATCGAATTCATCAGTGCCACCACGCTTTGCCCGGCCTGGTCCGGGTGATCGAGTCCCAGCAAATGCCCGAATTCATGGAGCGCTACCCGATGAAAATCGGGCTTGGCCTGGGTCGGCCCCCGATAGGAGTCGAATTGGCGATGCGAATTGAAAAACACGTCCGCCTCGGTCATCCGCCCGCTCTCTTCCTCCCAGCGATACACGGTTACCGCGAGGACGTACTGGCCAAAACTCTCTCCGAAGACGGTGCCGGAAAAAACGACGGAGTTAACGCGATCTCCGCTGTAGGGCGGGCTCGGCGAAGCCCGGTTCTCGTGGAGATGCACCGATGTGAGTTGCTGGTTCCAGGTCGCGAGTGCATCGGCGGCCGAGTTATTCCAGCTTCCGCTTCCGTCTTGTAACGCGACTCCACCGTCCCCCAGCTGGAGTTTTACGGCGATATTGCTTCCCTCGGGCCAGGTAAAGCCTTCAAGAACGTAAGCGGGAAGTCCCGAGACGAGCCCAAAGAAAAGGGCAAGAAGGAGGAAGGCGCGGGAGAAAGCGCTTGCCTTTGAGGGGTGAAGTTCCGGGAGGGCGAACATGGGAAAGGGCCGATGGTAACGCTTGCTACGTAAAAATCGAGCAGTTTCCTGAGGGATGGGATCCGGGCCCGGACTGCTACGCCGAGATCGGCTGCCGTGGGGTCACCGGAGCTTTCGATCCCAAGGCGTGCCGAACGAAGTTCTGGCCGATCTCCCACATTGGACCCGGAAACCTCCGGCAATCGGTCAGGACGTCGTCGAGGGCGGCGACGAAGTGGTTGACCTCTTTTTCGCTGATGATGAGGGGCGGCAGGATCTTCACCACGTCCATTCCGTGCCCGGCCACCTGCGTGAGGATACGATGCTTGCTCAGCATCTGGGTCACGACCATTTGGGCGAAGAGCACCTTGTCCACTTTATGGAGGAGCTTCCACGCCATCTTGAGCTTGAACTCAGTGGGCTCCTGGAACTCGATCCCGATGATCAAGCCTTTCCCGCGCACTTCCTTGATGAAGGAATGCTTGCCGCGCAGCGCGTCAATTCTTTCCATCAAGAGGGCTCCCATTCGTGCGGAATTCTCGACCAGCTTTTCATCATCGATCACTTCCAGCGACGCCAACCCGCAAGCCATGGCCAGGTTATTTCGTCCGAACGTGGTCGAATGGACCACGCAACGGTCCATCCGACTAAAGGTCTTCTGGTAAATTTCGCGCCGGGTCACGATGGCCCCGCACGGGACGTAACCGCCGCTCAAGCTTTTCGCGAGCGTGATGATATCGGGCTCGAGATTCCAATGCTGGAACCCAAACATCTTCCCGGTCCGTCCCAAGCCGGTCTGGATTTCATCACAGATAAAGAGTGTGCCGTGCTTCCGGCAGAGGGCCTGGGCGCGCTCGAAGTAATCGCTCTTCGGCGATTTGCAGCCTTTGCCCTGGACCGGCTCGACGACGAAGGCCGCGACGTCTCCCTTCGCGAGCTCGCGTGCCAGGCTTTCAACATCGTCCAGCGCGACGCGGGTCTCGAACCCCTGCATCAAAGGCCCGAACCCTTCGGTGAAGCTGTCGCACCCCATCAATGAAAGCGACCCCAGGCTTAAACCGTGGAACGCGCCTTCCAGTGAAAGCACCCGGGTCCGTTGCGTAGCCGCGCGGGCAAACTTAAGCGCGCCTTCCATCGCTTCAGTGCCCGAGTTGCAAAAAAAGACGGCATCGAGATGCGGCGGCGTGCGTTTCGTGATCGCTTCCGCCAACAGACCGCTCAGGAGCGAGCAATCCATCTGGACCATGTTCGGCAACTCAAGATCCAGAACGTCGCGGACCGCCTTCTGCACCGCGGGATGGTTTCGCCCGATATTGAAGACGCTGTAGCCGCTCAGGAAATCGAGGTAGGCCGCGTTATCCATGTCGTAGAGATACGCGCCCTCCGCCCGGGCATAGACCTTGTCGAAACCGATAACGCGCTGGGCGGCTACCAGAGTGCGATTGAGGTGCCGCTCATGGAGCTGGTAGTTCTCTCCCAGCCGCCCCGCGACGATCTCTTTCAGGTCAAAAGCCATCGCCTGCTTTTACGCGAAACCGCCCCGGAACGCAACGTGACGCGGGAGGACAAAAAAAAGCCGCAGGTTCACACGGAACCTGCGGCTTTTTGAATTAGCTGCTGTCGCGGTTGTTAATCTTCAACAACAACACGCTCGACCACCCGCTTCTCGCCGGTGCCCGAGTAATACACACGCACCTTCTGGTCGGCGCGGAGCGGCGCAGTCACGATCTTGCCCGCACCATCAAGGATGCGCGCGGTCGTTCCGAGCACGAAGTCAACCGGTCCCTGGGGACTCTTGACTACGATCCTCTTGCCGGCCTCGTAAGTGGTGACGGTCCCAGCCGAATAAGTTGTCGACTCAGTAGTCGTCGTCGTAGCCGTAGTCGGAGCCGTAGTGGTGGTTTTCTCTGTGGTCGTTGTGCTCGTCTGCGCGAATGCAAAAGGCGCGATCGCCGCACAAGCCAGAATAAGAATGCTCTTTTTCATAATGTTTCCCTCTGTTGATGTTTCAATTTGGCCTGGGTTCCCTTCCAAGCCTGGAACCGGACGGCTGTGAAATACAGCGGCGCCAGTTACAACTTTAGACCCCCGGGCGCGCCGGATATTCAATCTATTTCCTATCTCGCGAAGATGCGGGAAATGTTTCGCGAGTTGAGCAACGGACCACATTCGCTAACGTGCGCGCACATGGCCGTTGCGTCCGATCCCGTTGTCACTCCTGAGCTCGTAAAGCAGCACGGCCTCGAGCCGGAGGAGTTCGAGCGGATCAAAAAAATCCTCGGCCGAGAACCGAATTTCACCGAGCTCGGGATCTTCTCCGTGATGTGGAGCGAGCATTGTTCCTACAAAAATTCGCGGCGAGAGCTGAAGAAATTTCCCACCACCGGCCCGAATATTTTGGTGAAGGCCGGTGAAGAAAATGCCGGCGTAGTCGATATCGGCGATGGCTGGGCGGTCGCATTCAAGATCGAGAGCCACAACCATCCCAGCGCGATCGAGCCGTTCCAGGGTGCGGCCACCGGGGTGGGCGGAATCATCCGCGACATTTTCACGATGGGCGCTCGCCCGGAATTTTCTTTGAACTCGCTCCGCTTCGGGCCGTTGACGGGCGATTCGCCTAACGTGAAAACAAATCGGCGCCTCTTTAGCGGAGTGGTCGCGGGGATCGCCCATTACGGGAATTGCATCGGGGTCCCGACTATCGGCGGGGAGATCTATTTCGATGAGAGCTTCGAAGGGAACCCGCTGGTGAATGTTTTTTGCCTCGGCGTCCTTCGGCATGAGCAGCTCGCGCGCGGCGCCGCTAGTGGCGTGGGCAACCCGGTCTTTTATGTTGGCGCTGAGACGGGGCGCGATGGGTTGGCCGGAGCAGCTTTCGCTTCCCGTGAATTAACCGAGGAATCGAAAGAGGACCGGCCGGCCGTGCAGGTGGGCGATCCGTTCAAGGAGAAGCTACTGCTGGAGGCCTGCCTGGAATTGCTCGCGACGGATGCGGTTGCTGGGATTCAGGACATGGGCGCGGCCGGGTTAACCTGCTCGACCTGCGAGACGGCGAGCCGCGGCGGGACGGGCGTCGAGATCGACCTGGCCAAGGTGCCGAAGCGTGAGCCGGGAATGACCCCGTATGAAATTCTCCTGAGCGAATCGCAGGAACGCATGCTGATCATCGCGAAGCGCGGCCAGGAACATGTCGTCCGCGAGATTTTCGAGAAATGGGACGTGCCCTGCGCCGAAATCGGGCGGGTGACTGATGACGGAATGATGCGCGTCCGGAACAACGGCTCGCTGGCCGCGGAAATCCCTGCCAAACCTCTGGCAGATGAAGCGCCGCTCTATGCGCGGGAGGCGAAGAAGCCCGCTGTAGCCGGTATCGATGATGCCGGCGCCGGGATCACCGATCCCGGCTACAACGACCCAAAATACGCGGTCCAGACTCTCCGCTCATTGCTCCGAGATCCAACCATTGCCTCAAAAAACTGGGTCTACCGCCAATACGACCACATGGTCCGGACGGGCACAGTGGTCCAGCCTGGATCCGACGCGGCAGTCTTTCGTGTTCGAGCGGCGAACAAGATTCTCGCCGCCACGACCGACTGTAATTCACTCTACTGCGCGCTCGATCCGCGAGAAGGCGGCCGGATCGCGGTCGCGGAAGCCGCCCGCAACCTCACCTGCTCAGGCGCGACACCTCTGGCCGTGACCGACAACCTGAATTTCGGGAACCCATACAAACCGGAAAATTTCTGGCAGCTACGTGAAGCCGTTGAAGGCATCGCCGAAACCTGCCTCGCCTTCGGCACACCGGTCGTGGGCGGAAATGTCTCTCTATATAATGAGAGTCCCGCCGGGGTGGTCGATCCGACCCCAACAGTGGGAATGGTCGGCCTGATCGAAAAAGAAGAACATGTCACGACCCAGTTCTTCAAGGCCGACGGGGATGCCGTCATTCTGGTGGGAGAAATCGGCGACGAGCTTGGGGCAAGCCGTTTCCTGAAAGTTTGCCACGGACGGAAAGCCGGCCGCCCGCCACGGCT
The DNA here is from genome assembly GCA_035536995.1 of Chthoniobacterales bacterium. GTDB lineage: Bacteria > Verrucomicrobiota > Verrucomicrobiia > Chthoniobacterales > UBA10450 > AV80. Next base: position 29,976 of record DATLNB010000002.1, read on the forward strand.
CGATATCGAACGGGAGCTGGCCGTGCAAAACGTGGTTCGCGAACTGATCCGCGATGGATTGGTGCAAAGCGCGCACGACTGCTCTGAGGGGGGAGTGGCAGTCGCATTGGCCGAATCGTGTTTCAATCCCGATGGCTTGCTCGGCGCGGCGATCGACCTGGGCGACACTGCCGGCGGATCAGCCGTCTCTGTCCTCTTTAACGAATCCCAGTCGCGGATCATTATCTCGTGTGCGCCCGACAATACGGACACTGTAATCGCGAACCTAAAATCAAAGAACGTCCCGCACCGGCGCATCGGAGCCGTGACCAGGGACATTCTCTTGATCAACCTCGGGAAAGAGCAGCTTTCCTGGCCTACGGCACAGATTCACGATGACTGGTTCAACGCCATCCGACGCGCGATCGAAAGCGACGCGGAACCGGTTCGCAGCTTGTGATTGATGCTGGCGATTGATTCGCGTTTCGATTAGCGGATGCTTCCGCAACGATGCCTCACGACCCGTCAATGACCACAGAGCACCCGGCGCTGGCGTTTCCGCAGCATGAGTGCGGCATCTTCGCCGTCTTCGGCCATCCAAACGCGGCCGTCCTGACCTACTACGGGCTGTTTGCGCTTCAACATCGCGGACAGGAAAGCGCCGGAATCGTCACGACCGGCGGGCCGGGTTCGACCTTTCAATTGCATCGCGACATGGGATTGGTCTCACAGGTCTTCGGGGCGGAAGAACTGGATCGTTTGAAGGGGACCCGGGCGCTCGGTCACGCGCGTTATTCCACCACCGGGTCGAGCACTTTAAAAAACGCGCAACCCTTCGTGGTCGATTGTTTTCGCGGCCAGATCGCCGTCGCCCACAACGGGAACCTGATCAACGCGGCGGTGCTCCGGGACGAACTCGAACGCAAAGGCTCCATTTTCCAAACGACGGCTGACAGCGAGATCATTCCGCATCTCCTGGCCCAGCCCTCGAAGAATGGGGGCAGCCCGCTCAGCGTTCTCCGGCGCCTCGAGGGCGCGTTCAGTCTCATCATCATGAGCGAGCGCGAGATCATTGGGGTGCGCGACCCGTTTGGTTTTCGTCCGCTCGTTCTCGGCAAGCTCGACGGCGCTTATATCCTTGCTTCCGAGACCTGCGCGTTCGACCTCGTCCATGCCGAATACATCCGCGAAGTAAAGCCGGGAGAGGTGGTGATCATTAGCGAAAACGGAATTCGTTCCGAATGGCCGTTCCCGCAGGAAGAGGCCGCTTTCTGCATGTTTGAATACGTCTATTTCGCGCGTCCCGACAGCATCATTGGGGGCGTGAACGTAGCCAAAGTCCGCACCCAAATGGGACGCGAGCTGGCCCGCCGCTTTCCGGTAGAAGCGGACATCGTCGTGCCGGTCCCGGACTCCGGAAACTACGCGGCACTGGGCTTTGCCCAGGAATTGAATCTGCCCTACGAGCACGCCTTCGTCCGGAACCACTACATTGGGCGAACCTTCCTCCAACCCAGTCAGCTGATTCGCGATTTCGATGTCCGGGTGAAGCTCAACCTGATCAAGGAAGCGGTTGAAGGAAAACGCGTCGTAGTCGTGGATGACTCCATCGTCCGCGGAACAACGGCACGCGCGCGGGTAGTGAACCTGCGAGAAGCCGGCGCCCGAGAAGTGCACATGCGGGTGAGCTGTCCGCCGCATCGATTCGCCTGCCATTATGGAATCGATTTCCCTGATCCCGAGAAGTTGATCGCGAACCGAATGTCCATGGCACAGATCTGCGACTATCTGCAAGTCGACAGCCTCGGCTATCTCGACGTCGATGGGATGGTGCGGGCAACCGGGAAACCGGTGAACGATTTCTGCCTCGCGTGTTTCACGGGTAACTATCCCCTCCCCGTCGATCCCGAACTCGACAAATTCATCATGGAGAAACGGGAGGGCCGCTCGAGAGCACTCGCCGCCGAGGAAGCGCATCCGACGCTATTCGCAGATCTCCACTAGGTCTGTTCCGCAGATTAACGCAGATTCTGTTCGGGCGAGATAATCTGCGTTAATCTGTGA
>DATLNB010000003.1:0-15522 GCA_035536995.1 Chthoniobacterales bacterium
GGCGGCGGCTCTAAGGCGCGTGGCAAGTCTTCGTCGTCGAGTTCGAGCGGGCGCAAATCCGGCGGCGGCAAGAAGACCAGCTCTGGCGGCAAAAAATCTTCTGGCGGTTCGGCTCGGGGGAAATCAAGCGGCGGATCGGCGCGCGGCAAGAGTTCCGGTGGCGGAAAATCGAGTGGAAGCAAAAGCCGCGGCAAGAAATCCGGCGGGGGGTCCAAGTCGGGGTCGGCGAAGCGCGGCAGCGGCGGGAAGTCCGGTGGGAGCAAGAGCCGGGGCGGGAAGAAGAAGCGCTAGGAGATTTCCGCCAGGAAAGAAATTGGGCAGGAGTGGATTCGAACCACTGAAGGCGTAAGCCAGCGGATTTACAGTCCGCCCCGTTTGGCCACTTCGGTACCTACCCGGTTGCCGGTCACGGCGAGCGTTGATATAGGCTCGCGCGCGGCGGGTCGCAAGTGTTTTGGGGTTCGGTCCTAGGCGTAAAATTCAGCGATCGATTCGGCCACGTAACGCTGAGCTTCCCGGCTTAGCTCCGGGTAAATGGGCAGCGCGAGCGTTTCCTTCGCGGCGCGTGTGGCTTCCGGGAAATCTTCCGATTCCGACCCGAGATAGCGGAAGCACTCCTGGGCATGCAACGGCACCGGGTAATATATCGCCGTCCCGATTTCTCTCTTGGACAGATGGTCGCGCAACTCATCCCGGCGGTCCGTTCGGATCACATACTGGTGGTAAATGTGGTGATGGGCTAAACCGCTCGTCCGATATGGCTCCGAGGGGAGAGTGATTCGGTCGCTCAAATTGAGCCGCTCGAATTCTTCCCGGTAAGTATCGGCGACTTTCCGCCGAGCGGCCGACCATTTATCGAGCCAGGGCAGCTTGACGTTGAGGATCGCCGCCTGGAGCTCATCCAGACGAAAGTTGCCGCCGATAAATTGATGGTAGTAGCGTGGTTCCATTCCATGTTGCCGACAGTGCCGCAGCCGTGTGGCAAATGATTCTTCCCGGCAAACGATCAGGCCGGCATCCCCCGCCGCACCGAGGTTTTTCGAAGGATAAAAGCTGAACGTTCCCGCTGACCCCATGGTCCCGGCCTTGGCGGCACGGCCCTTAAACATAAATTCAGCACCCAGGGCCTGGGCGGCATCCTCGATCACAGGGATTCCATGGCGGCCGGCGACCTCCGCGATGCGGTCCATGTCGCAGCACAAGCCAAAAAGGTGAACCGGCACGATCGCCTGGACCTTGTGACCTTTTGGAGTCCGCAAGCTGCCGTCGCTTTCCTGGCGGCACGACGCCGTCAGGTAATGCTCGAGGGCGTCAATCGAGATGTTGTAGGTAACCGGATCGATATCGATAAACACCGGGGTGGCCCCGACCCGCGCGACACAGCTCCCGCTGGCGAAAAATGAATAGTCGCTCGTGATCACCGCGTCCCCGGGACCGAGGCCCATCGCCATGAAGATGGCGAGGAGCGCGTCCGTCCCCGAGGAGACACCGATCGCGTAAGGTGACTGGCAATAGCCAGCCACGGCCTGCTCGAACGCTTTAACCTTCGGGCCGAGAATAAAGTGCTGGGCAGCGAGCACTTCATCGATTTCAGCCCGGAGGGAGTCCGCGAGACTGGTGTATTGTTCGCTCAGGTCAAGCAAAGGCACCCGCATGGCTCGGACAGGATGGCAGTTTCACCCTCTGGATCAAACGGAACTTTGGCATGCGGTTCGCTGCGTTGACCTCCACCAACCAGTAAGTTACCATCCCAACCATGTCGCTCCTTCGCGGGCTTTTCTGGCTCGTTCTTTTCGTTTTCTTCACCTTTTGCTTTGTCGTTCTCTTTGAGTACGGCACGCATGATTTTACGAGCGGCTTCCAGAAGGAATTCGAACGGGTAAAAGCGTTCGCCAAGGAAGCGGGCAAGCCGGCGCCGAAAAAGAAGTAACGGCCCGGGAAGATCTCCGGACCTGCCCGGCCTCTCGGTTACTCTATAAACTCTATTGCCGGCAGCTTTTGAATGTAACCCGCGCTGTGGGCCCCCTTCAGAAACAGCCGGATCGCCTCGCGTCCTTTGTCACCGTAGTCGCGCGTATAGTCGTTCACGTACATCCCGATGAATTTGCCGGCCAGGTTGGCATCCATGTCCCGCGCGTAAGGCATCGAGTGGGCGACGGCCGCTTCGCGATGGCTCAGCCCGTAATCGATACTCTCGCGCATGATCGCGAGAAGATCCTGTTGCACCGGCGTAGCGATGTCCTTTCGCAATACATTTCCGCCGAGCGGAAGTGGCAAGCCCGTTTCCCGTTTCCACCACTCGCCGAGATCAATAATCTTGCCAAACCCTGCCTTGTCATAGGTCAACTGGCCTTCGTGAATAATCAGTCCGGCGTCCGCCTTACCGGTTTTCACAGCCTCGAAAATCTGGTCGAACGGGACGACGATGTGTTTGAACTCGCCCAGATAAAGTTGGAGCGCGAGATACGCGCTGGTCATCCGGCCGGGAATCGCAATCGTCCGAGGCTCCAGCCAGGCGCGGACTTCGGCGTCCGAGGCTGAAACAGGTCCATTCGTCGCGACGACCATTGGTCCGTAGCCATCACCCATGCTCGCGCCACAGGGCATTAACGCGTAGCGCTCGCTCACGTAGGCGAACGCGTGGATCGAGATTGCGGATATGTGCAGCTCGCCCCTCAAAGCGCGCTCGTTCAACGTTTGAATGTCTTCCAGCCGATGCTCGAAGCGATATCCGCGCAGATCGATCTTCTCTTCGGCCATCGCGTAAAACATGAAGGCGTCGTCCGGATCGGGTGAGTGACCGAGGGTGAAGACACCGTTATTCATCGCGTAACGTTAGCGGCCCCGCGGTGAAATTCCATTGCTGCTCTTGATCATGATCGTGCTCCTGATCCTGGTCTGACGCGTTCCCAAGGATTAGGAGCATGATCAGGATCATGAGCATGAATAATCGGACGATGTCCGCGTTTGCCTCGTGACCGTGGACCCGATAACCTGACGCGCATGTCGAAATCTGGTCTTGGCAAAGGTCTGAGCGCTTTAATCAGCTCGCGGCCGACGCCGATTCGGCTCGAGGCCGAGCCGGGCGAGACAATCCAGCACGCCGAGCTGGCGAGTATCGTGCCGAGCCCGCTGCAGCCCCGGAAGAATTTTGCCGCTGAAGCCCTCGCGGAGCTGGTCGAGTCGATCCGCGAGCACGGAATCATTCAGCCACTCGTGGTCCGGAATGTTGGCGGGCGCCACGAGCTGATCGCGGGGGAACGGCGTTGGCGCGCGGCCCAGGAAGCCGGGCTGTCGAAAGTTCCGATCATCACCCGGTCCGCGACCGACCTCGAAGTTCTCGAGCTGTCGCTGATCGAGAATCTTCAACGCGCCGACCTGAATCCAATCGAAGAGGCGGAGGCCTACGCCCGGCTGGCGAACGAATTCGGGATGCGCCAGGAAGACATTGCCCGGAAAGTGGGACGGAGCCGCGCGGCAGTTGCGAACTCGATGCGCCTCCTCGACCTGCATCAGCAGGTGCAGGCCTGGCTGACACAGGGTTTGCTTTCCGTCGGCCACGCCAAGGCACTTCTTTCATTGAAAGAGCCGCAGGAACAGCGAGCCGTCGCGGAGACAATTTTGCGGCGCAGCGCAACCGTGCGCGCGACCGAGCGCCTTGTCGCCCGGCAACTTGGCGCAACCCGCCCGCGCCGGCGGCGCCAGGGGGCGGCGAACGCGGCGACGTCGGCGACCATCGAGGATTTACAAAATCGGCTGCAGCAGCATCTCGGTACCAGGGTCTCATTGCATCACGGCGAAAAAAGAGGCCGGATCGAGATTGAGTATTACGGAAATGACGATCTCCAACGTCTCCTCGGCGCCCTGGGCTTGCCGGCGAGCGAGACTTAATCAGCCACTTCGTTTTCTTCTGGTTGCCGCCGCCGCGCTTTCGCTTGGCTGTGATCACCCCGAAGCGGCCGGGTCTCGCGAGGATAGAAAAAAGATCTGGGAAGATTTTTCCGGCGATAGAGCGTTGGTCCACGTTCAGGCGATGGTCGACTTCGGGCCGCGCCCGGCCGGAAGCGAGGCGATCGAAAAAGCCCGCGGTTACCTGACGAAACAACTTGAGCAGACTGGCTGGAAGGTGGAGCGCCAGGCGTTCTCCGAAGACACGCCTCGCGGCAAAGTGGACTTCGTCAATCTGATCGCGACTTTCGGCGCCGTTGCGAAACCGTCGTTTCTCGTCTGCTCGCACTACGACACAAAGACTTTTGAAGGGGCGCGCTTCGTCGGGGCAAACGACGCAGGCTCAAGCACCGGCGTGTTGCTCGAGCTCGGACGCGTTTTGGCCGCAACTCCCGAGCTCGCGCGCAAAATCCAGCTCGTTTTCTTCGACGGCGAAGAAGCCTACGTCGCTTTCACGGAAGACGATGGTCTCTTCGGCAGCCGGTATTTCGCCGCCGATCTGGTAGGCCGCGATCAGGCAAAGAATTTTCGCGGCGGCGTTCTTCTGGACATGGTGGGAGACAAGTCGCTCACGATAACGCTCCCACCGGATTCACCGCCGAATCTGGCGAGAGACATTTTCGCGTCGGCGGAGGCCCTCAAAGTGCGTGAGCACTTTACCTATTTCGACCGCGACATAACCGACGACCACACGCCGCTAAACGAGATCGGGATTCCGGTAATCGATCTGATCGATTTCGATTATTCACCGTGGCACACGCCCGACGACACGATGGATAAATTGAGTGCCGCGAGCCTGAGGATCGCCGGGGCCGTGACCGCTTATTATCTTTCGGAGCTCGCCTTCAGATGATGTTGACTCTGCGTTGGTCGTTGCTTCTTGTTGGCGCCCTGGTAGCCGGTGTAGTTGCGGGTGAATTTCTGTTTCGATCTGTTTCGTTCCGCGATCTGGCGGGGCGCGTTTCTGGCCGTGGACGTCTCGTCGCGATAACGAATGGCCAGGGGATTTACGAAGCTGATCTGGGCGAGCAGACCGGTTTCCGGGCAGCCGATCTGATTTTCTCTGTGAATGCGGAACGTGCCTCGAAGAGCGAGCCCGTTGCCGCGAGGCAAGTCGATCGGGAGCTTGGGTTGGTCTCGGCCCAGTTCGGAGGCGACAGCGCCTTTCGGCAAGCGCTTCAATCCGACCGCGCGGATGAAGCGTGGCTGCGCGAAAGGGTCAGGAAGCAGCTGCGAGCTCTCGCCTGGCTGGAGAAGCAGATTGTTCCGGCTACCGTGACCGACGCCGATTGCCGCGCATTCTACGAGACCAATCCGCGATTAACGCTGCAACCAGAGCGATACCGCGCCGCGCACATTTTCCTGGCCGCGCATCGCGGCACGCCCTCGGAGGTGGTGGAAGAAAAGCAGGCGGCGATAGGCGAATTGGAAGCACGGCTCCGGCAGGGCGAGGATTTCGCACTTCTCGTTCTTGAAGCTTCTGAGGACGAGCTCACAAAAACAAAGAGTGGCGATCTCGGCTTTTTCTCCGAATCCCGAGTGCCGGCCGAATTCGTTGCTGAAATCAAACGCCTGCGAGCCGGCGAAACGACCAGGGCGTTTCGAACTTCGCTGGGATTTCACATCGTGCGGCTGGACGAGATAAGGGAGGCGCACCGGCTGACCTACGAACAAGTGAGAGGGGAAATAGCGTTGCTGATCGCGAATAAGCGGCGCGTCGAGCGGTTCGCCCAAGTCAGGGCCACCCTGAGCCGGCCAGCCAATTCCTCATGGGATTGATCGCGCCGCGAGAATTTACGTATTGCGCCGCTGATGGTTTGCCATGATTTTTGCCCGGTCGCCCGGTAAATTGCCGGGTTATCCCCCGAAACTGATTTAGAAAATGGCGAGTCGGACACGAAAAAATGTTGGGGTGCTGGGCCTCGGAATCATCGGCCAGCGCGTGGTGAGCAGCCTGCGCGAGCGCGGTTTCCATGTCTTTGTCTGGAACCGGACTCCGCGGCCCGTGCCGAATTTTGTCGGTTCGCCCGCCGAAGTAGCAGAGCTTTGCGACTACGTTCAGATTTTTGTTTCCGACGACGACGCGCTCCTCCAGATGATGCAGCGGATGACGCCGAACCTAACGGCGCAACATATCGTGATGGCGCACTGCACGGTTTCGCCGGACACGATGCGCGCGGCGGCGGAAATGGCGGAGCGCCGCGGCGCTCAATTGCTCGATTGCCCGTTTACCGGGAGCAAGAACGCCGCTGAAAACGGTGAGCTGGTTTATTATGTCGGCGGCGACGACAACGCGCTTCGTTTGGCCCGCCCTATCCTCGAAGCGAGCAGCAAGGAAATCATTGAGATCGGGAAGGTGGGCGATGCTACCACGATCAAAGTAGCAACAAATATGATTACTGCGGCAAGCGTCCAGGCCGCAGCTGAAGCGCTCGCGCTCGTTTCGAAATCGGGGCTGGCCCCGGAAAAATTTGCGGCCGCGATGAAGAATAACGGGAGCAATTCTGCAACCCTCGAGATGAAGTTGCCGATGATGATGGAAGGTAATTTCGAGCCGCACTTTTCCGTCAAGCACATGCTAAAAGACGTCGTCATCGCGACCCGGTTGGCGCGCAACTTCGGAATTGAATTTGGCGCGACCGACGCGTCCCGCCATGGCCTGACAGAGGAAATGCGGCAGGGCCGGGGAGACGCGGATTATTCATCGTTATTTCGCCAATATCTCCCGGCTGGAGGTGCGGCAGGCGCTGCCTCAAATGGCGACCAGGATCAGCCGAGCTTCGCCGGGTTGGATGAAGCGAAACCCGTCGAGCCGGAAAAGGTCCCGGTAGCGGTCGAAACAACAGCGGAAGTCCCTTCCGAGGCGAAGTCGATGGGTGAAGTAGTCCCGGCTCCGGCTGCGCCTGAAACCGAGCCCGCGGCTGAGGTCCCCGAGTCGACGCCTGCGGTAACCGAACCTGCGCCTGCAGTAACCGAGCCGACGCCTGCGATAACCCAGCCTGCGACTGCCGCAACTGAGCCAGCCCCTGCAACTGAAACCGAAGTCCCTGCTGGCACAACTGCGGCCACCGCGGCGGTGCCAGTCGGCGCGGGCATCAACGCGCCGGTAGTGGACGACGAGACGAAGATTAAACAAGAACCGGCCCTGTCCTTCCCGTCACCACCGAAAGAGGACGAGGGCGAAGAGCCCCGCGGGCTCTGGGGTGGTTTTTGGCGGCGCCGCGAAGACTAAAAATCATCGGACACTCCGCCGATGACGCCGGCCTTTTTCGATTTGTCGGCGCGAGTGAAACTGCGCGTGAAAGGCAGTGATTGTTTTCGCTATCTGAATGGCCAGATCACCAACGACCTTCGGAAGGCTACGCCGGCTCTGGCCATGCAGGCGTCAATCCTCAGCGCAAAAGGGAAGCTGAACGCCCATCTTTTTGTGACGGTGGAAGCCGACGGCGTCTTTCTGCTCGACGCCGACGCGGAACAACGCGAGACGCTCGGGGCCCGTCTGGACCGATACATCATCGCGGACGACGTAGAAATCGAGGACGTGACGGATCGTTTTTCGATTCTCCACTTCCTGGGCGCGGAAATCCCCCAAGGCGTTGCGATTGTGCGGACGATTGCCGCGAAACGTTTTGGCGAGCGCGGCCAGGACCTGTGGATCGAGCGCTCCGACCTTCCGCAGGTGCGGCAACAATTATCTATTCACGCTGAGGCTTTGGATGAAACGAGCACCGAGCTCTTTAGAATCGAGATGGGCGTGCCCCGCTGGGGTGCTGAGCTGACAGACGAAATTATCCCGGTAGAAGCCGACCTCGAAGACGATGCGATCGATTACGCAAAGGGCTGCTACATCGGGCAGGAAGTAATTTCCCGGATGAAGATGTCGGGACAAACGAACAAGCGCCTTCGCGGTCTGGTTTCAGTCGCTGACGCCCCCCTTCAGCCTGGAATGGGGCTGTATCACGATCAATCCGGGAAGGACGCGGGCTGGATCACGAGTGCGACACGAAGCGCGCGGCTCGGCAAAGAGATTGCGCTAGGTTATGTGAGGCGCGGTTTCAACGGGGAGGGCTCGCAATTGTGCGCTCGCTTGGAATCCCACGGCAACCTGGTTCCAGTGACAGTAGTTCCTTTACCCTTCGCTTGATCATGGCGGCGATAACACTCAAAGCACTTTCTGCGACCGGCCTTCCGGGACGTTTCGATCTAACTATCCAGGATCGCGAGTTCGCTGTTTTAACGGGCGCCGACGAATCCCCGGGCTCGGCAATCGTCCGTATGATTGCCGGACTCGATCCCGTTAGCGCCGGCGAAATTTTGCTCGGGCCGCGGCCCGTCCACGGGCTCCCACCGAGCGAACGCGGCGTCGGGTTCGTTGCGCAGGATTTTGTTCCCTATCCAGCCCTGACCGTCTCCGAAAACATTTCGCTTGGGCTCGAGATGCGGAAATTCGGCAAGGCAGAAGCGGAACGCCGAACTCAGGAGGCGGCCGAGATGCTGGACCTGCAATCGATTTTGAAAACTAACGCGCGTGATCTCCCCGCCGAACAGCGGCAGCGAATCGGTTTGGCCCGGGCCTATGCCCAACAGCCCGGCGTTTACTTGTTCGACCAGCCGTTTGCCGGGCTGCCCGCGGAAGCTCAGCGCCGTGGCCGGGCGGAAATCGCAAAGCTAAGGGATCGTTCAGCGGCGACGATCCTCTATGCCACGGGCGATCCGGCGGAGGCGCTGGCTTTCGGCGGCCGAGTGGTTTTCATGGCCGGCGGGGAGGTCCAGCAGGACACCGACACGCGGGCTTTGCTGGAAAGCCCCGCGAATCTGACGGTGGCGAAGTTCTTTCAGGATCCGCCAATGAACCTGATTAAAGGAACGGTAAAAGCCGGTCGCGACGGGCTTCTGTTTTCCGAGGAGGGCGACGGGACCATTTCGGTTCGGTTACCCCCCGCTCTCGCTGCGGAGGTTAGCGGGACCGATGGAAGGTCGATGTTTCTGGGGCTGACGGCGGACGGGCTGACTCTGGCCCAGCCGGGCAGATCTAAGGATACGAGTTTCAGGGCGTTAGTGGACCGGATTGAGCTAAAGGGCACTCAGAGCGATATTTACCTCCAGACTGGAGCCCATAACCTCCTCTGTCGGATCGATTTCTGGCCCGAGATGGAGGAGGGAGGCCGCCGGCGAGAGTTCGACATCGACCTGGCAAAGGTGCAACTTTTTGACGCAGCGTCCGGCTATCGGATTACCGCAAAAACATAATTAGCTTTGCTCCTGAAGTTTGCGGAATTTGTTGTTGCCTTTCCAAGAGCCGGACGGGTAGTCTCTGCCCCCAACCCACTGAGGAGCCCCGCTTTGAATCAACAATTACTTGCCGAAATCGGCCGCACCCAGCGGCTGGAAATTCTTAATACGCTTAAACGGACAAAAGGCCTGTCCGTCAACGAACTCGTCGCTCGGATGAAGATGAGCTACATGGGCATCAAGCAGCATTGCCTGACCCTGGAGCGCGACGGTTACCTCGATACCTGGCGACGCCCCCAAAAAATGGGCCGCCCTGAGATGGTTTACCGGCTGACCCGGCGCACCCATGACCTGTTCCCCTGCGATAGCAACGATTTCACCCTGGAGCTGCTCAAGTCCGTTAAGGAAGTTTACGGGGCCAACGGCCCGGAAAAAATGCTCTTCAACGTCTTTGAGCGCAAGACGGCCTCCCTGAAGGCGAAAGCCAAGGGAGACACGGTAGTCGATCGGGCCAAATGGCTTGTGTCGCACCGGGAGAAGGAAGGATACATGTCGCAATTCGTGTCCGACGAAAAGGAAGGCGGCCCGCAAATCATCGAATGTCACTCGCCGATCCTGAATTTGCTCGATCAGTATCCGATCATCGGCCGGCTTGAGAAGGACCTCGTTGAAGGAGTGCTCGGCACCGAAGTCCGGCGGGAAGAGACCCGCACCTCCGGTCTTTACGAGTGCGCTTTTTACTTCTCGGCCTGATTTGATCCAGCCGGTGTAATTCCCCCTTTCGCCTTCGGCGAATTTCAGTTGATTGATGGCCCATGCTCCGGGCCTTTCCCACTGCGGTTATTGAAAATCTCCAGCCGCTCGTAGATGGCGGCCGCTACATGGTGAAACGCGTCGCCGGCGACGATCTCGCCGTAGAGGCAGACGTATTTAAAGACGGCCACGACGTCGTGGCCGCGGCCCTCAAATGGCGTCGGCTCGGCGAAACGCAGTGGCACGAGACCCCGATGGCGCACGTCGATAACGACCGATGGCGCGGCGTCTGCACCCTTTACGAAAACGCGACCTACGAATACACGGTCGAAGCCTGGACCGATACGTTCACCGGTTGGCAGCACGAATTCAGCAAGAAATTCGAAGCCGGAATCCCCAACCTGGTGAGCGAAACGCTCGAAGGGGCGGGTTTGCTCGATGATGCCGCGGAGCGCGCGGACACGTTTGCTGATGCCGAGCGTCTGCGGGAACTCGCCAATGCCATGCGTGAGGGCGATCCCGCGCAGGTGAACGGCATCGCGCACTCCGGCGAGCTCGAGGTGTTGATGGCGACCTACCCGGACCGGACGAGCGCCACGCAGTACGCGCCCGCACCGCGAGTCATCGTTGACAGAAAAGAGGCGCGAACCGCCGCTTGGTATGAATTTTTTCCACGCTCGGCAGAAGGCCACGGCGATCGCGGCTCCACCTTTCGAGATTGCCTTCCGCGAGTCGAAGACGCGAGGCGGATGGGATTTGACGTCATTTATTTTCCGCCGATCCATCCGATCGGCAAAACAAACCGCAAGGGCAGGAACAACTCCGTGACCTCCGAACCCTGGGAGCCAGGAGTCCCTTACGCGATCGGGAGCGAGTTTGGCGGACACAAGGCAATCGAGCCCGAGCTCGGCACCTTCGAGGATTTCGAGTGGCTTCAAAATGAGATCAGGAGCCGCGGCATGGAGATCGCGCTGGACTTCGCGATCAATTGTTCGCCCGACCACCCTTACGTCCGCGAGCATCCCGAGTGGTTCTACAAACGGCCGGACGGTACCATCAAGTATGCCGAGAACCCCCCCAAGAAGTACGAGGACATCTACCCGCTAAACTTTCGATGCGAGAACTGGCGCGCACTCTGGGAAGAGATGCGAAGCATCATTCTTTTCTGGGCGGAGCGCGGAGTCCGCATCTTTCGCGTCGATAATCCGCACACCAAACCGGTCGCGTTTTGGGAATTCCTGATTGCCGGTGTCCGCGCAAAATTTCCAGACGCGCTCTTTTTGTCGGAGGCTTTCACGAAGCCCAAGATGATGAAGGCGCTCGCCAAAGCGGGGTTTAACCAGAGCTACACCTACTTCACCTGGCGCACCGCGAAGCCCGAGCTGACAGAGTATTTCTCCGAGCTTACCCAGACCGACATGCGGAATTATTTCCGCGGCAATCTCTGGCCGAACACGCCTGACATCCTGCCGGTGCATCTCCAGGAGGGCGGGCGGCCGATGTTCATGGTTCGTTCCGTCCTGGCCGCGACCCTTTCGAGCGTTTACGGCATCTACAGCGGTTTCGAGCTTTGCGAAAACGAACCGCTCCCCGGCCGGGAGGAATATCTCGATTCAGAAAAGTATCAGTGGAAAGAGCGTGACTGGGACGCGCCTGGCAACATCAAGGATTGGATCACCCAGGTTAACCGGATCCGAAAGGAGAACCGTGCCCTCCAGTTTTACGATAACCTGCGATTCTACGAGGCGGATAACCCGGCCATTCTCTGTTACGCGAAAATGACCGACTCCCGGGACAACATCATCATCGTAGTGGTGAACCTCGATCCTGCCCGGTCCCACAACTCGTATGTTCACATCCCGCTGAGCGAGTTCGGGCCGATGGATTCCGAGACTTACCAGGTCCACGATCTTTTAACCGATCAGCGCTACCTTTGGCAGGGCGAGCGGAATTACGTGGAGCTCGATCCCGCCCTGCAGCCCGCCCACATTTTCCGTGTCCGCCGCTGGCTGGCCGGGGAGAAGTTTGTTTGAACAAGCGGCGATTAGCCGCCGTCTCTTCTCTGAGCGTAATTTGCATGTCCGGCCCGCGCTGCCTATCGTAACCGAACTCTCGCAATGAATAATCTCCTCGCGCTGTTTGCGGGCGCTTCGTCTTTCCTGGCCCAAACACCGGCCCCCGCCGCCCCCGATCTGCCCCGGACGAAATCGGTCCTGGATACGCTGATCAGCGCAGGACCCGTTATGGCCGTGATGCTGGCGTTGTCGGTGGTTTTCGTGATGCTCGTGATCACCTATCTGATGACGATCCGGCGCGGGTCGGTTGTTTCGAGCGGATTTATGGCAACGGCCGACGCGCTCCTGCGCAAGCGCGACTATCTTGGGCTCCTCGCGGTTTCAAACCGCCACGGCGAAGCTATCGCCCGCGTCGTCCAGAAGATGCTCGACTTCACGACGAAGAATCCCACCGCGGACTTCGCGCAGGTCCGTGAAATTGCCGAAACCGAAGGAACACGGGTCGCCTCGAGCTTGAACAACCGTGTCATTTATCTCGCGGATATTGGAATGATCGCGCCGATGCTCGGTTTGCTCGGCACGGTCTTCGGCATCATTAAGTCGTTCAGTGCGCTCGGGTCCGATCTCGGCACCGCCCGTTACGCTTTGCTCTCCAGCGGCGTCTCTGAAGCCCTCGTCAACACGGCGGCCGGTCTGGCCGTGGGCATTCCGGCGATGATTTTCTACGCGTATTTCCGCGGCCGCGTCCAAAGGATCATCTCGGAGCTCGAATCCGCGGTGACCCACATTCTGGCCTTGCTCTCCCTGCAGTATAACAAGCGGAACGAACGGACACCCGTTCTGCTTGAAGATGAGTTTTGAGCGGGATGCGGGATGAACTTGCGTAAACACGCGGCTCCGCAGCATCCGGGGATTCAGTTAGCCCCGCTGGTCGACGTATTGTTGCTCCTGCTCATTTTCTTCCTGATGACATGGAACGCCGCCCGGAACGAAAACGAGCTCGACGTGAAGGTGCCGAAAGCGTCTTCCGCAAAAGAGAAAACCGCGACGATGGGCGACGTTGTTGTTAATGTGAAGGCAGACGGCAACGTGGTCGTAAACCGGCGCACCCTTACCGGCGCGGAGCTTGGCGACATGCTTCGCAATCTTATCCAGCTTTATCCGGAGCAAGCGGTCGTCATCCGCGGCGATGAAACCGGCGCATACAAGAATGTGGTCGGCGTCCTGAACATTTGCAGCGAAGCCGGCGTGACCAACGTCGCATTCGCCACCGCGAAATGAGGCTGGGCCGAGGCGCGCTTTGCCTCGTGCAAGTCGCGCTGATTTTGTCGATCGTCCCGGTTGCGCTCTCTCAGCAGAGAACGCCTGAAGTGCGAAGGGCCCAGCCCGTGGACGAGCCTCCGACGCCGAAGGCGGTGCCGTTCGATACGCCGGCGCCGCCGCCTAAACCAAGCGTTGCCCCGAAGGCGCCCGAACCGGTTAAACCGGCTGACGAATCGGGTCCTGAGGGACCGGCGTCGGAAGCGGAAGGGGCGGACCGGCGTCAGCTCGATTACGCCAACGGTCTTTTCTCGCGAAAACTTTATGACCTGGCGGCGCCGGAATATGAAAAATTCCTCGGCCAGTTTGCGGGCGCTCCGGGCCGCTCGAGCGCCTATTTTTACCTGGCGGAATGCTATCGCGCCTTAAACCGGACCGCGGCGGCGCGAACAAGTTTCCAGAACGTCCTGGATAATTATGGCGACAGTGAATTCGCCGGTCCCGCCGCCTACGGGATCGCGGAAATCCTTTTCAATCAAAAGGATTTTAACGGAGCGCTCGCCCTCTTCCACAAAGCCGCTGCCCGATCGAAAGAGCCGGCCCTGGCCCTGTCCGCGCGATATTTCGAGGCCCGCTGCCTGGAGAACGTCGATCGAAAAGATGAAGCTTTGAACCTGTACCAGCAGGTCGCGGAGACGAAGAACCCAAACCCGTACCGGGAAGACGCGCGAATGGCCGCAGGAACGATTGCCCTTGCCAAGGGCCGTAAGCTCGACGCCTTCCGCAATTACGAAGCTCTGGCCAACGAAACCCAGAAGCCCGCCCTAAAAGCGGAGGCCACGGTCCGGGCGGGCATGGTGGCAATCGATCTTCAGCAGATGGAAAAGGGCAAGACCGACAAGGCGATGATGGAGAAAGCGCTCAGTCTCCTCCAGAAAGGCCGTACACTTCCGGAGGCTGGAAAATGGCGTGCGATCGCGGCCGTCGGTCTCCTCCGATTGCAGTATCAGGCGGCCCAATACGAAAAAGTAATCGCCGAATACAAACGCGGCGAGAAAGAGATTCCAGAAGAGGTCCGGGCCGAGATGATGCTGATCGCCGGAAATAGTCATCGCCAGCTTCAGCACACCAAGGAAGCGGACGAGATATATCGTCAGATCATTGAAAAATTTCCGGCCCGGGAGGAAGCGAAGGACGCCCAGTATCAGCGCCTGATCAATTTCTATAGCACCAATGGGCCGACGCTTTTGACCGAGATCGACCAGTACCTGGAGACCAATCCGGCGCCCGAACGCGCCGACCAGGCGAAACTCCTAAAGGCCGAGCACTTTTACAAACAACAGAAGTTCGCAGAGGCCGCGCCCATTTACAGCGAACTTCGGGCGTCTCATCTTTCGCCCAAACTCCGGGCCGAATCCGCTTACAAACTTGGCTGGTGTTACGTCCAGCTAAAGGACGGGGTCAACGTGATCGACGCCTTCGATTATTTCATCAAAGGCTTTTCGGACAGTCCCCAAATGCCGTCGGCGCTGACCCAGCGAGCGCTTGCGCACCAGGCGGCGAAGAACTACCAGGCCGCGCTCGAAGATCTAAATATCCTCCTCACGAAATATCCGGGAGCTCGCGAGCGTGAGGCGGCGCTCCAGCAGAAAGCGCTGATTCTTGGTCAAAAAGACGATCCAAAAGGGATGGCGGACGCCTTCCGCCAGCTGCTGAAAGAGTTTCCGAAAAGCTCGGTCGCGGCCCAGGCAAATTACTACATTGGAAAGGCCGCTTTCGAAGCGAAGGAGTACAAGGCGGCGCTCGGTCCGCTCGACAACGCACGGCAGCTGAACAAGGAACAGTACTACAACCTCGCGACGCTCCGGATCGTGTCGTCCTACTTTTATCTACAGGACCGCGCCGCTCTGACAAAGGAAGTTGATGCTTATGTCGCCGCGAGCCCGGAGGCCCGAATCCCGGCGGAAATTTTGGAATGGCTCGGGCTGGAATACTACAACGAGAAGAACTATGCGGCGGCCGCCCGGTTTCTGGAGTTGCTCGGCAAGAGCGAACACCTGGGCAACGTGAAGCCCGACTTCTGGTTCTACCTGGCTGACGCGCAAACCAAGCTGAAGAACTTCCCTCAAGCGGAGGCCGCCTACGAAAAGTATCTCCAGGTAGCGACAGACCCCGCAGCCAAAGCGAAGACTCTGCTCGCTCTCGGCGCGGCCAAGATCTCGGCCCACAAACCAGACGAAGCGCAGAAGATCGCCGAGGAAATTATGAGTCTTCAGCCGGAAGGGCGGGTTAATGCGGAAGCCCGCCTGCTGGC
>DATLNB010000004.1:0-35403 GCA_035536995.1 Chthoniobacterales bacterium
ACCAGGAAAAGTTTCACGGGGTGGCCGGTTTCCCGAATCTTTTTGTAGGCGCTCACCAGGATATCCAGGTCCTTTTCCTTCGAGATTCGTCCCACGTAAAGCAGCCGGACTTCTTTGCCGTTTGTGCCTGACCCTGGCCAGAAAGCGAGGTCGCGCCGGGAGGGGTTAAACAAATCGGTATCGAGACCGCGCGGGAGGATCTTGAGTTTTTCCGGAGCGAATCCGCGATCGACCCAGCATTTCCGGTATTGCTCGGAGTTAACGAAGACTGTGTCCATCTGGCCGTAGAGCCAATGCATGTAACTCCAGGCGAGGCTCTCAAGGAAACGGTCGTCCGTCAGGATGCGCACATATTCCGGAATGTCCGTGTGATAAATACCGCTCGTTTGCAGGTTCAACATCTTGGCCGCGAGCAGGCCGGTCAGGCCCACCGGGCCCGGGGTGCTGATGATGATCTCCGTAAATTGTTCCCGCTGGATGTAATCGAGAATCTGCATGATCGGCGGAAAGCTGAGCCGTTGCAGCTCGTACTCGGGGAGCTCGAACTCGCCGATCGGCCGGAAGTTCTTGATCGGGATGTCGGTAACACTGAGCCGGCGCCGGGAAGTCACCACGATGAGCTCTTCGCCCGCCGCGACGCCGGCCGCGGTCATTTTGCGAATGGTCGTCGCGACGCCGTTCACGTCGTCGAGGGTGTCGGTGAACCAGGCGCGTTTTCGGTTCTGAAGCTCGTCGGGTATTGCGCCGGTCATCTCGCGAAAAATGCCGCGCAGCCAGCGCCGCGAGGGCGCCTGGCTGTGAAACGCGTAGATGTAAGGCGAAAGCAAAACGATGATCGGCGCGATCCCGCTCAGCGCCTGCATGCTCTCGATCAGGTTCCCCGTCCGGATTTGCTGAACGAATTTTTCGAAAAGGCGGAACGCGACCTGTTCTCCCGCCAGGTTTGCCATCAGGAAGGCGCGGCGCTCCGGCTCGGTCACGCCTTTCATTTCTTTCGCAAGCTGCGCCTTCACCTTGGGACGCGCGAAATGTTTAGAAAGCCCTTTCCAGAGCGAGACGTTGCGGGGCTTGGCCAGCTCGAAGATTTTCCCCGACATGACACCCTGGGCGATGAAGTTTGCCTTTTCCCGGAGGGTGAATTCGGTCGGGTCGCGCCCTTCCATGAACCGCGAGAACATCGTTTCCAGCAATGGCCCCGTGGGCCCCAGCTTTTCCGTGAACCGATCCTGGATGAAGCGCGAGACGGTGTTGTAGAAGCCGTGCGACAACGCGAGCGGCGTGCCGCCTTCACCGCGCGGGCGGCACGATCCCGTCACGACGTGTCCCAGGAAATCAAAGGGCGCTCGCGCTTTCGGCGTTTCGGTAAAAGCGCTGGCTACAAATTGGCCGCCGTGATCGTCCGACCCGCCGGTAAAGATTTTCTTCCACGGCTCGGGATGAGTCGGTCGCAGATCGTGGCGGTTGGCCAGCTCGTCGATCTTCGCCGGCGTCAGGCCGGACAATAACTTTCCGGCCAGTTTGCTCAGGAGAGCGTCGCGCAGGCCGTTTACACCTTCGAAGTGTTTGAAGAGCAGGATAAGACGCTCGAGGTGCGCGACCTCCAGTTTGCCGTTAATGCTGTAAAGGGGATGGGCGACGGCGTGCGCGATCCCGTGTTGTTGCAGGTACTTTTGCAGGTCGAAAATATTTTCCCGCAAGGCCGCGATCTCGCGGTGCTGCGCCTCCGTTAATCCCCAGACCAGCAGGTGGATCTTGCAGGGATCGGTCGGAAAATAAGTCGTTACCTCTTCGCTGATGAACGTGCCCGGCAGATCCGCGATCTCCAGGTTCCCGTCGATGGTATCGTGATCGGTCAGGGTCACGAAATCCATCCCGCGCTCGCGCAGGAGCCGATGGAGATCGCGCGGATCACTGTAGCTGTCCGGCAAATCGAACCGCCGGAACAGCCATTCTTCCGAGCGCGCGGAGAACCGGGAATGAATATGGAGGTCGCAACGGCTCATCTGTTCGTTAGGTCCGTTGTTGGATCCGCTTTTCCGCGATCCAATCCCGGTAGGTGGTCACGGTGCGGTCTTCGATCAGGCAATCGATCAGGCGCAACGCCTGGTCCCAGATTTCCGGATGGCCGCGATCCGGCGGATGAAGGCTGACCCGGGCAAGGGGCGCATCAGCCAGCCGGCGGGCCAGCAGGTTATTCCAGGCCAGGCTCGCCGTTCGGCGCCAGCCGCTCCGAACGCTATAGACAAGGGACCGGGCTGAATAACTTTCGCCTCCCCGCAGGTCTCGGACATGGGTCAGCCGGGTCGTGTATTCCATCTCGGCGTCTGCCGCCGCCTTCTCGGCCGGAGCGCTCAGGAGCCAGGCCGGGGCAATGAATCCGCGCGGGGTCAGCCCGCAGGCAATGAATTGTTCGCGAGCCTGGTTGATGCGGCGCAACGCCTCATCGTAATCCAGGTCGTAGAATTCAGCTTCATCGCTGGTGTAAAAACGAGTGATCGCTTTCTGAAGCACTTTTTCTCCCTGTCGCCGTGGGCGTTGATGAAAGTAGCCGTGAATCACGATCTCGTGGCCCTTTTCCTCAAGTTCCTGAAGCCATCTGACGAAACCGGTATCCGCGGCGAAGCAACCGCCATGATGATAATCAGGAACAACCAGCAATGAAGAAACCGCGACGCCGTGATGGGCGAGATCGGAAATGATTTCCTCCACCCGTTTCTGTGTGGCCGGCGCGACGTCATGAATGGAAACGACCAGCGCCGCGCGTTCCGCTTCCGCCGAGAGCGCGAAGATGGGGGACAACGACGTCGCACTGGCTCCGGTCACACCGGAATTTTCGATCTCAAGCGCGGCGCAAACAAGCCTAATCGGCGTCCTTACCGCTCATACGCACGACCTCATCAAATTCCGCGGTCGCGACTGGCTGGACGGACAATCGCGACAGACGCAGCAAAGCCATCTCGTTGAGCTTCGGGTTGCGCTTGATCTCATCGAGCGCAACCGGCCTGGGCAACGGCTTCTCTGGCGCCAGATCGACAGCGCTCCAATCGCCGTCCTTCGCGGTTGAATCGGGATAGGCTTCGCGCACCACCTTCGCGATCCCCACGATCTCCTTTCCCACCACGCTGTGATAAAAGAAGACCGCGTCTCCCTTCCGCATCGCCCGCAGATTATTGCGCGCTGTGAAATTGCGCACGCCCGTCCACGCGGTCTTGCCGTCAGTGACGAGATTCGCCCACGAGTAGGCGGACGGTTCCGATTTAACGAGCCAGAATTGTTTCACGTTTTGATTGTGTTGTAGCACGGTGCCGCCGGGGCGGGATCGCCGTAACCCATTGGGCGACTAATCACGCAGGTTACGCCGAACGAGGCGGCCGCGACAACAATTGCCGCTTCGATTCGACAACCCCGTCCCTCTGTTTCAGACTCGCTCTCATGTCGCGCGGCGTCTTCATCACGTTCGAAGGTTCTGAAGGCTGTGGGAAATCCACCCAGGTCCGCCGGCTTGCTGCCCGCTTGGAACAGTCCGGAGTCCGCACCCTGGTGACGCGCGAGCCCGGCGGCACCGCCATCGGCGAAAAAATTCGCGATCTGCTCCAGTTCGCTCCGGAAAGTTTTGCAATGACCCCGGAGACAGAGCTGCTTCTTTTTGAAGCGAGCCGGAGCCAGCTCGTCCGGGAAACGATCTCGCCCGCCCTCGAGCAAGGCATGGCGGTTATCTCGGACCGCTTCTTCGATTCCACAACCGTCTATCAGGGCGTAGCTCGCAAGCTCCCACCGGGCATTGTCGAAACCCTCAACGCCTTTGCCGTCGGCGATGCCCGGCCCGATCTGACCTTCATCCTCGATGTCGATGTAGAAACAGCGCGGGCCAGAATGTTGCGCCGCGTTCGCCCGGTTGCTGCGCCCGATCGAATGGAACAGGAACCCGTCGAATTCTACGAGCGCGTCTGCGCCGGCTACCACGACCTGGCCCAACGCGAACCCAACCGCTTCATCGTGATCGACGGCGCCCAATCGGCCGACGCGATTGAGCACCAAATCTGGAACTTGCTTGCCGCACGTTTCCCGGCTCTTGCGTCTTCTCAATCTGCAACCGGCAATCTGCAATCGCCGATCTAATCCATGGCTTTCACGCGCCCCGCAGCCCTCGATTACCTGAGCCGCGCTCACCAGCGTGGCCGGCTCGGTCACGCCTACCTCATTTCCGGGCCGCCGGGGAGCGGGAAACGCGCGCTCGCGTCCGACCTTTCGAATCTCGTTTCCGGCGCGAAGAGTCCTGACGTGTTCGGCTCGCCGCCCGCCGGCGTCTACGTGGCCGAGCCTGAATCGAAATCGCGCCGGATCGTGATCGACCAGGTCCGTGCCCTCGAGCACGCCTTGCAAATGCGGAGCGCAGACGGCCATCGCAAGGTTGCGATCGTGGCCGATGCCGATCGGCTCCAGCCCCAGGCAGCGAACGCTTTCCTGAAAACTTTGGAAGAGCCGCCTAACGACTCGTTGCTCATCCTCCTGAGCGCCATGCCGGAAGTTTTGCCCGACACCATCATCTCGCGATGCGTGACCGTCCCGTTGGCGGCCCCCGCGGACAAAAGTTTCTCGGCCGAAGAAACGGGATTAATCGAGATGCTCGGTGAGATGTCGCGCACTGAAGGGCAGGGGATCCAGCCCGCCTATGGAATGGCGCGGGGATTCACCCGCTTGCTCGGGCAATTGCGCGAGCGAATTCAGGACGAGAACGCCGCGGCGTTGAAGCGCGATGAAGCCAGATATCGCAACACGACAGACGGGGCCTGGCTGGATGAGCGCGAGGATTATTACAAGGCGCTGACCGAAAGCCAATACGTCAGCCAGCGGGCGCGCCTCGTCGAAATTCTCTTTTTGTGGTGGTCGGATGTCCTGCGCGCGAATACCGGGGTGGCGCGGCGCGATCTGCCGGACGGCTCCCGGGAAACCGAGAGACTGGCTGCCCGGCTCAAGACCCCGGAAATTCTTGGCCGAATTCGGCGCCTCGAAGAAATGCGCGATCACCTCGGCAGGAACATCCAGGAAGCCCTCGCCATCGAGGTGGCGTTCCTCAGTGTGTTTACGTTGTAAGCTTCAGGTTGTAGCGACGGCGCTACGACAAGAGGCGGTTTGGAAACCGTCGCTCCTTGGTGCTAAGCTCGGCGCCTAATGAGATTCCAAAATCAGGTCGCGATCGTCACTGGTTCGGGGCGCGGCATCGGCCACGCGATTGCTCTTCGTCTGGCTAGCGAGGGCGCGCGCGTCGCTTCGGTCAGTCGGACCGAGACCAATGCGCAAAAAACCGCGGATGAAATCAATGCGTCACGGCCGGACACGGCGAAAGCCTACGCGGTCGACGTCGCGAACGCTGCCGCCGTCCAGAAAGCGGCCGGGGAGATCCTGGAGCACTTCGGCCGGGTGGACATCCTGGTCAACAACGCTGGCATTACCCGCGATGGACTAAGCATGCGGATGTCGCTCGACGATTGGGACACCGTGTTGAACACGAACCTGAAGGGAGCGTTCGTGTTTACCCAGGCCGTGCTCCGCCCGATGATCAAGCAACGCAGCGGCCGGATCATCAACATCAGCTCGATCAGCGGCTTAACCGGCAACGCGGGCCAGGCAAATTACTCGGCGAGCAAAGCCGGATTGATCGGCCTGACAAAAACGCTCGCGCGCGAGCTGGCCAGCCGCGGCATCACCGTGAACGTCGTCGCGCCCGGCCTGATTGAGACAGACATGACCACCGGCCTATCAGAGGAAGTGCGTCAGGCCATCCTCCAAAAGGTTCCCCTCGGCAAACTGGGCGAGCCCGAGGACATCGCCGGTGCCGTCGCGTATCTCGCCTCGCCCGAAGCGAAATATATCACCGGCCAGGTGCTGACGGTGGATGGCGGGATGGTGATGTGAGGGGGGCGCGTTGCGCGGTTACCTCGTTACATCGGAAGAGATCCACGATTCGAAATTCACGAATGTGCAGCCTCCATCATTTGCGTCCCTGCCTGCCCGATTGGATGCTGCTCCATGGCTACTGAAAAAGCGACATTCGGCGCGGGTTGTTTTTGGGGCGTCGAATCTACCTTTCGCGCGGTGCCGGGCGTGAAGGAAGCGATTGTCGGTTACGCGGGCGGCACAACGAAAAATCCGACTTACCAGGATGTCTGCAGCCACGCGACGGGGCACGCTGAAGTGGTCGAGGTCGAATACGACCCGGCGCTCGTCAGTTACGAAAAGTTGCTCGACGTCTTCTGGTCGAACCACAACCCGACCACCCTTAACCGGCAGGGTCCGGATGTGGGCGATCAATACCGGTCCGTGATCTTTTATCACAGCCCGGAACAACAGGCGGCGGCCGAAGCCTCGAAGGCGCAGCTCGACCAGAGCGGGCGTTTCAAGAATCCGATCGTTACTTTCATTCAGCCGGCGCCGGAATTTTACCGGGCCGAAGATTATCATCAGCGTTATCTCGAAAAGCGCGGGCTGTCGCACTGTGCGATCTGACTCTGGAAATGGCTCGGGAGATTATTCGGGCAAGGAATTTCGGCCCTCTGGCAGCACAGCTCATTCTTGATTGCGCGCACGAAGCGCTCGGTGATTTCGGGCATTGCCGAATTGGGCTCTCAGGGGGGAACACCCCTCGGTCCGTGTATTCCGAACTGGCCCGGCGTTCGAAGGAACTGCAGTGGGACAAGGTAACTTTTACGTTTGGCGACGAGCGGTGCGTCCCACCTGGCGACCCCGAGAGTAATTATAAAATGGCGCGGGAATCACTGTTTCAACCCGGCGGCGTTCCGGATAAATCCGTGATCCGAATGCGCGGCGAAATCGATCCACAGCTCGCAGCACAAGAATACGAGGACAGCCTGGCCGTTCTTGCAACGCAACACCAGGAACTCACCTATCGTCACGATGTCCTCTTGCTTGGAGTAGGGGATGATGGGCACACCGCATCGTTGTTTCCCGGGACGTCCGCCCTGGAGGAAACATCGCGTAGCGTTGTCGCAAACTTTGTAGCGCGGATGGACGCGTGGCGGATTACCTTCACATTGCCACTGATCAACCAGGCTCGAAAAATCATCTTCCTCGCAAAAGCGGACAAAAATCTCGCGCTCCTCGACGCGATCATGGGCGGCGACACAAAGTATCCGGCCGCGCGGGTCGCCCCGGTCAATGGACAGTTGACCTGGCTTCTGGCTGAGTCCTAGTAGCGCCGCAGCCCGCGTCTTCATTTTTCCATCATGCGCACAATAATCGTCACCGGTTCGGCCGGTCTCATTGGCTCGGAGACTGTGCGGCACTTCGCGCGCGATGGCTTCAAGGTTGTCGGGCTCGATAACGACATGCGGAGCCGCTTTTTCGGCGCCGAAGCTTCAACCCAAAAAACCCGGGACGAGCTCATGCGCACCGTCCCAAATTACGAGCACCACGATCTCGATATCCGCGATGCCGCGAAAGTGCTCGATCTCTTTAAACAACACAGCGCCGACCTCGCAGCAGTCGTGCACACAGCCGCGCAGCCCTCCCACGACTGGGCGGCGCGCGATCCGCAAACCGATTTTACCGTCAACGCCAACGGCACCCTGAACCTGCTCGAAGGCGCTCGCCATTTTTGTCCCGAGGCGCCTTTCGTCTTTACGTCCACGAACAAGGTTTATGGCGACACGCCGAATCGGCTGCCCCTCGAGGAATTGCCGTTGCGCTGGGAGATTGCCCCCGGGCATGAATACGAGCCCGGCATTTCCGAGACGATGAGTATCGATTACACGAAGCACTCGCTCTTCGGGGCGTCCAAAGCCGCGGCGGATCTTCTCGTCCAGGAATACGGCCGCTACTTTAACATGCCGACGGTTTGCTTTCGGGGCGGTTGCTTGACCGGGCCCGCCCACGCCGGGGCGGAGCTGCATGGTTTCCTCTCGTATCTAATGATCTGTACGGTGACGGGGCGCCCGTACCGTGTCTTCGGGTACAACGGCAAACAGGTTCGCGACAACATCCACAGCGCGGATTTGGTGGACGCGTTCGCCGCGTTCATCCGCGCGCCGCGGGTGGCTGAGGTTTACAACATTGGGGGCAGCCGCCACAGCAATTGCTCGATGCTGGAAGCGATCAACCTTTGCGAAGAGATCAGCGGCCGGCGTTTAACCTGGAAATACGAGGAAGCGAACCGGATCGGCGACCACATTTGGTGGGTCAGCGATGTCCGCAAATTCCAGGCACACTATCCGGAATGGAAATTCCGTTACGGCCTCCGCGAGATTATGGAAGAAATTCACGCCGCGGTTGCGGCGGGTGAAAGTGAATCGTGAATCGTGAATCGTGAATCGTGATCTGCGGCGAGCACGCGCGCCAGAGGGCCCGATTCACAATTCACTAATCACGATTTAACTCTTCAATATTCTTCCCCTTCGTCTTTCTCGGTGGACGCAACGCGATCTTCGATGCCGTAAACGTGGAACATCACGCCGAACCAATAGAGCGGGATTAGGGCGAGGCCGAATCCTGCGGTGGCTGTCCCGGCGAGGGCACCGAGGAGCATGGCGCCGAGAGCTCCGACAAAGAAGAGGAGGCCCATCACTTTGTAACCCTTGTAAACGTGGCCCAGGCCGGGCATCACGCTCAACATCACCGCCACGGCGTCACTCGCTTTCCCTTCCGCGGTCTCGCCGTCGGTTCGCACCCAATCGCAGCGATCGCAGGCTTCCGCGTCCTTCGGGAGAACATGGCCACACAACGGGCATTCCATCGTGTCGGAGGTAACCGGCGGTTCTAACGTTGGGGCATCAGTATATTCCACAGCTCCTCCTGGTTCAGTTGCGCTTAACCGTCACAACGGCGCAAGATTTCGTCAAGCCCTGTTCCAGTCGGCGCCGACGGTCCCGCGTCGCATCTCGTTCCCAAGCTCCAGCTTGGGAACGCACTTGTCCCCGAAGCTGTGCTTCGCCAGCGCCCGATGCGATGAGCGCCTGGTGGCGTTATCACGCGACCGAAGCATAGCTTCGCAGACATTGGCATTCCCAAGCTGGAGCCTGGGAACGATAGGCGGGGGGATCTCGCGTTCGTCTTCTGTAGCCGCTTCGCTGTGCGAAGCGCCGGGTTCTGGCGTGGCGCTGAAGTAGCCCCCTGACGTCGCCCACAGGGCGACGGCTACAGAAGATTGCCGACAAGGCCTGCGGAGTGCGTCGTCTTTCTTCGCGTGCAATCTGTTGCGCCCTTATCCAAAATGCCCCCGATGGCCAGCCTCGCCCAAATCGTTTCCTACGCGGACGAGCATCTGTGTGTTCGTGAGATCGGCGACTGGGATAACGCTTTGAATGGCCTCCAAGTGGAGAACTCAGGAAGGGTGGAGAGGCTCGGCGCGGCCGTCGATGTCTCGTTGCGCACAGTCGCAGCAGCGATTGAGCGAGAGGTAGATCTTCTGATCGTCCACCACGGTCTGTTTTGGCCTGGTCTTCAGCCGGTCACCGGCGGCCGGCGCCAACTTCTCCAGCAAATTTTCGAGCACGATCTGGCCATCTACAGCGCGCATCTCCCGCTCGATGTCCACTCGGTCCTCGGTAACAACGCCCAGCTTGCCGCCGCGCTCGGTTTCGAAGAGACCCACCCGTTTTTCGAAGCGAAAGGCCAGCGCATCGGACTGCGAACCGAAGCCGCGATGCCCCGCGATCTGCTTGTCCGCCGGCTGGAAGAGTCGTTAGGCTCACCTGTCCGGCTGTTTCCCTTCGGGCCCGAGCAAGCGACCTCGATCGGCCTGATCACGGGCGGCGCCGGCTCGGAGATTTACGCCGTAGCGCGGGAGGGCGTCGATACGTTCATCACCGGCGAGGCGCCGCATTGGGCGGCAATCGCCGCCGAAGAGCTTGGGATTAATTTGTTGCTCGGTGGCCATTACGCGACCGAAACATTCGGGGTGAAAGCACTCGCCGCTCATTTGGCTGACCGCTTCAACCTTCCGTGGGAGTTCGTCGACGCTCCCACCGGCTTGTGAAAAACTAATGGAAGGATTCTTCGTTTGTCTCGGCGCCCTTGTGCTCATTGCGCCGGTGATCGTGATCGTTATTGGCGCGATCCAAATTCAGAAGCTCAAATCTGCTGTCCGGCATCTTGTGCAGAGAGTCGGCGAACTTGAATCGCGCACCGCTGGCCAGCCAGCACCGCCGGTCGCGTCGCGCCCGAGTCCGGCCCCGCCCGCGGTATCTGCGGCGCAGCCTGTGGCCCGGCCGCCGGCGCCGATTATCCCCGAACCTGGGGCCGCTCAAGCGCCTCCGCCACCACCACCGCCTCCGGCACGGCCGACCAGCCAACCACCGCCAGTGGTTCCGCCCGCGCCACCCCCAATCCCCGCCAAGCCGTTCGATTGGGAGGCGTTCTTTGGCGTCAAGTTGTTCGCTTGGATCGGCGGGTTCGTCCTGTTCCTCGGAATTGTGTTTCTCGTTAAGTACTCGTTCGAGAACAATCTGATCACCCCCGCGATGCGTGTGCTTCTGGGCACCGTCATCGGCATCGGCCTTATCGTTACCGGGTGGTTTACCGCCACTCGCAACTTCCGCGTCTCCGGCCAGAGCCTCTGCGCCACGGGAGTGCTCGTTCTCTACGGCAACATTTTTGCAGCGCACGTTTATTATCGGCTGATCTCCCTCACGCCGGCCTTCGCTTCGATGGCGCTGGTCACGGCGGTGGCGTTCTTCCTCGCGGTCAGGATGAACGCGCAGGTGATCGTCGTCCTCGGTTTGCTCGGCGGTTTTCTCACGCCTGTGCTCCTCTCAACTGGCGTTGATCACGCCCTGGCGCTTTTCGGTTACATCGCGCTTCTGAATGCCGGCGTCGCGGCGGTCGCGTTACGAAAGCGCTGGGATTATCTGGTTCTTGTCGCGGCTGCTGGCACGATCCTGATGGAATTCGCCTGGGCCGAGCGGTTCTTCGAGCCCGGAAAGGCCAACACCGCCTTTGCCATTTTCATCGTCTTCGAGGCGCACTTCCTCGCCATCTTTGCCTGGGCGCGGCGTCTCCATGCGCCTGCGCACTGGACGGCCCGCGCCGCGATCGCCGTCTGCCTGTCCGCCCTGGCCTGGGGATTTTGCCTCCTGACTTACGTTGAGTTCGGGTCGCGTCCCGGTTTCCTCTTCACTTACATGTTCGTCGCCGAAGCCGGTCTGCTTGGCCTCGCTTTTCTTTACTCCAAACGCGACCTCATCGTCCCGCTTGCCGGCGGAATTGTTTTCGCTTTTCTCGCGAGCTGGACGGCGGACTACCTGACTTCCGCTACGCTTTGGTGGGGGCTGGGTGGCTACGTGGTCTATTCCATTTTTCACGCTGGATTCGCTGTCTGGCCGCGAACGGATGGACCCGAAACTGAAAAGTCGCGGTGGCTCAATTACCTCCCGCTCCTGCCTCTCGTCCTGATCTGGATGTGCGTTTGGAAGAACCAAACAGCGTCTGCCGTCTGGCTGGTCCTGCTGGTCCTCGATTTTGTCGCAATCGCAGTAGCGATCATGCGGCGCTCCCTTGCCGGGATCGCGATCGCGGTTGTCCTTACTTTTTTCGCGGCGTTTCTCTGGATCGCCGTCGGCCCGACCGACCTCGATCTACGGAGCTTCCTGATTGTTGCGGCCGGATCGGGCGTCTTTTTTTCCTCGGCGTCAATCTTTGCTGCCCAACGTTTCTTCCCCGGGTCGGAGCATGCGCGGCGGAACATCCCGGCCCTCGCGGTGTCGCTTCCGTTTGTTCTCCTTTTCCTGGCGATGGCAAAACTGCCAGCCGTAAACCCGACGCCGTACTTCATCGCCACCTTCGTCCTTGCCGCGCTTCTCCTCGGCCTCGGAGTGTTCGCGCGAACGAGCTGGATCGTGCTGGTCGCCCTCATTTTTTCGTGGGCCATCCAAAGCCAGTGGCAGGCTCTGCATTTTACCACAGGCTTCGCGACTCTTGGTCTCGGATGGGAGGTGGCTTTCTTCCTCCTCTTCTTTGCCTATCCCTTCTTCTCCGCTGAAGAAGAGAAGACGTTACCGTGGGCGATCGGTGCGCTGGCCGGGCCGCTCCATTTCGTGCTGATCTACGAGATAGTCGTCAAGGCGTTCCCAGCGTTCCGCAACGGGCTGACTCCCGCGGCTTTCTTCCTGCCCTACGCCGCGGCGATTTTCTTCCTGGTTACGCAGCGCCGGGCGAATGCTGCTGCCGGTGATTCGCGTCTCGCGTGGCAGGGAGCCGCCGCCCTCTTTTTCGTCACCCTGATCTTCCCGATCCAGTTCGATCGCGAATGGGTCACCCTCGGCTGGGCCCTGGAAGGGCTCGCCCTGGTCTGGCTGTTTCGAGTGGTTCCGAATCGCGGGCTGCGATACGTCGGCGTCGGCCTGCTCTGCCTCGCCTTTGTCCGGCTCGCCCTGAACCCCGCGGTGCTCGAATACCATCGGCGCACCGAGATCCCGATCTGGAACTGGTATCTCTACGCCTATGGGATCACGATCGTTTGTCTCTTCTTCGCAGGCTGGCTCTTTCGCCCGCCGCGCGCCCAGGGATTTGAGCGGACCGCGCCCACGCTCCTCTACTCGTTAGGCGCGATTCTTACCTTCCTTCTCCTCAACATCGAGATCGCGGATTATTTCTCGATCGGTCCGACGCTCACGTTCTCTTTCACGGGCAACTTCGCGCGCGACATGACCTACTCAATCGCGTGGGCGCTTTTTGCTTTCGGCCTTCTCCTGTTCGGCATGTTCAAACAGACCCGCTGGGTCCGGTATTCGGGCGTCGCGCTCCTGATTGTTACCCTGGCAAAACTCTTCCTTAACGACCTGAGCAACCTGAGCCAGCTCTACCGGATCGGTGCTTTCATCGGAGTCGCCATGGTCCTGATCGTGGCGTCGTTCGTCTATCAACGCTTCCTTGTCCCGAAGGGGGAGCCAAACGTGTCGCCACCCGGGGCCCCGCCGCCACCACCGCCGGCGTAAACCCTCGGCAGGGTGAATCGCGCTTTCAGCGCTGATCCTTACGGCCTTTGTCCCTGGGCGTTGCCCCAGGCTGGATTTGAATTGCGCCTTCGGCGCGGGATGACCGAAAAGCGGCGCTTCATTGGCTGCAGCGCCAAGGGCGCGGTTCAAGATAGCCTGGGGCAACGCCCCAGGATTGAAAACCACGTATCCGGTCCCAGCGCTGAAGGCGCGAATCAATCGGGGCGGCGGATGCGGCGCTCGATTAGGCGCTTGGCACAAGCGCCTCTGCATTGTTCTGTTGCGCGTGAACGAGGCGGCAATCCCGGCCAACAAACGCGTCAGCACACGCGCCACGGGAGTCGTTGGCATCGCCATCCTTTGCAGCCGGCTCCTCGGTTTGCTTCGCGAAGTCATCTTTGCCGCGCTTTTCGGCGCTTCGCGCAACATGGACGCGTTCCTGACCGCCTTCCGCGCGCCCAACATGTTGCGCGACTTGTTTGCCGAAGGCGCCCTCTCCACCGCTTTCGTCACGACCTTTTCGCGCCGCATCGCCACCGAAGGCGACAACTCCGCCTGGCGCCTGGCCAGCAAGGTCGCGACCCTCACCGTCATTTTTATGAGCGCGCTCACGGTCGTCGGGATCATCGGCGCACCAGTCCTTATCGGAATTCTCGCCCCCGGATTTCCTGCCGAGAAAGCCGCCCTGACCATTCAGCTCACCCGGATCATGTTCCCCTTTATCCTGCTGGTCTCGTTGGCCGCGCTCGTCATGGGAATGTTGAACGCGCGGAATGTTTTCGGGATGCCGGCAATGGCCTCGAGCTTCTTCAACCTTGGCTCGATCATCGGCGGAGTTACGCTTTGTTATTGGCTGGAGCCGCAGGCCGATTGGCGGCACCCGCAGTTCGGGGAGCGCGGCTTGATGGGGCTTGCCATCGCCACCCTGATCGGGGGCCTGCTCCAGCTCGTCGTGCAACTGCCCTCGTTAGGCCGGGTCGGTTTCCGTTTCCGCCCCGACTTCAACTGGCGAGACAAGGGGGTCCGCACAATCCTCGCGCTGATGGGGCCGGCCACCATCGCGGCCAGCGCCGTCCAGATCAACGTCGCCGTGAACAGCGGGTTCGCGTCAAAGCTCGGTGACGGCGCCATGGCCTGGCTCAACGTTGCCTTTCGCCTCATGCAGCTGCCTCTCGGCATCTTTGGGGTGGCGGTCGCTACGGTTACGCTGCCAATGATCTCGCGCAGCGCCGCCCTCGGCAACAAGGAGGAATTCCGCGGCGCGCTCGCCCACGCGATCCGCCTGGTCATGCTCCTGACGATCCCCTCCGCGATCGGATTGTTCATCCTGGCGAATCCGATCATCAGCCTGATTTACGAGCACGGTCGGTTCGACGCGTTCGCCACCGAACAGACTGCGCTCGCCCTGCGGTGCTACGCGGTCGGGCTGGTCGCTTATTCAGCTGACAAGGTCCTGGCCCCGGCCTTTTACGCCCTCGACAAGCGTCATCTCCCGATGTTCGTCGCCTTCATTTCTATCGCGGTGAATTTCTGCCTCAACTACTTCTTCACCTTTCACCTCAAGCTCGGGCATCGCGGCCTCGCCCTTTCCACCAGCCTGGTCGCCTTCACCAACTTCCTCATGCTTTACACGATGATGCGCCATTACGCAGGCAGGCTCGAGACCGGCGCGATGCTGAAGACCTTCGGCAAACTGCTGATCGCCGGCGCGCTTCTCGCCGGGATCTGTTTCCTGGCCCAGCATCTTGTTTTCTCCTCCCAACTCGGCGCCGGCATGTGGCGCAAAGCGATCTGGCTGCTTCTTACCATCGCGGCCGGCGCCGGCGCATTTTTCGGAGCCGCATACCTGCTGCACGTAGCGGAGCTGCGAGATGTCGTTGATCTCGTCCAGCGGCGGTTTAGCCGCGCCCGAGCATAGGTCCTATAGGTCGTATAGGACTTATTCCAACGCCTGGGCCAGATCTTCTATCAGGTCGTCCGCGTGCTCGAGCCCGACCGATAACCGCAACAAACCCTGAGGGGTGCTCGGATCTTCTCCCTTAATCGAAGCCCGATGCTCGATCAGGCTTTCGATTCCGCCGAGGCTTGTCGCCTGAATAAACAATTTTGTCTTGGCAGCCGCCGCCAGAGCGCTTTCACGTCCGCCGCGGACTTCGAACGAAAGCATCCCGCCAAATGCGTTCATTTGCCGCGCCGCGATCTCGTGCCCGGCATGCGCTCGCAACTCCGGGTAGTGCACCTTGTCGACCGCCGCGTGATCGGCCAGCCAGCTCGCAATCTTTGATCCGTTCTCGCAATGTCCGCGCATCCGCCAGGGCAGGGAACGCAATCCGCGAAGGATCAGCCAGCAGTCGAAAGGCGAGGGGACGCCGCCGCAGGTTGATTGGACTTCGCGCACGCGGCCGAAAAACTCGGACCCGGTCCTGGCGATGACCGCGCCCCCGGTGACATCCGAGTGCCCCCCAAGGTATTTGGTGGTCGAATGCATGACCAGATCGCATCCGAGATCGAGCGGCCGCTGGATGATGGGCGCCCAAGTATTGTCGCAGGCGGAAACGGCGCCGGCTTGCCGCGCGATCTCAGCGAGAGCAGCGATATCGGTGATCTTGAGGAGCGGATTGGAGGGAGTCTCAATCCAGATCAGCTTTGTCGTCGGACGGACTGCTTCCTTCACGGCCTCGAGATTCGTCATGTCAACCAACGTCACCTCGAGGCCCCACCGGATATAGACCTCTCGCAATAACTTCGTCATCCCGTGATAAACGTCCCGGGGCGCGATAACGTGATCGCCCGTCGCCAGCGCCTGCAGAATTCCGCTCGACGCCGCCAGCCCTGAGGCAAACGCCGCTGCCTCCTGGCCGCCTTCCAGCGCCGCCAGCGCCTGTTCCAATGCGTGCCGGGTCGGGTTTCCGCTCCGGCCATAAATGTAGCCATGCGGATAACCCCCCTCCGCGTCGCGTTGGAAGGTGGTCGAGAGATGGATCGGCGTTGCCACCGCTCCGGTCGTCGCGTCGACCTCGTGCCCTGCATGGACGGCGAGGGTTTCAACGCGCATCATCGGGTAGCTTGCATCCCGCATTTCGTATCGCGAATTAAATTTGACGCTTCGCGGCGCCCGGCGCAAATACCACCTGAATTTCTGGCCGGGCCATTCTAGCTTCCGGCTCCCGCGTTTATCATGAGCAGCATCTACGACGACGAAGTATTTAAAATGGCGTGCGACCAGTTTGAGGTCATCGCCGATTACCTCCAGATCGATAAGAACGATCGCGAACGGCTGATGCTGCCGAAGCGCGCCATGGCCGTGACTCTGCCGGTCCACATGGATGACGGGAGCACCCAGACTTTCCAGGGTTACCGGGTCCAGCATCACCTGACCCTTGGGCCAACCAAAGGTGGCACCCGCTTCGCCCCGAACCTTTCCATGGGTGAAACGGCCGCGCTCGCCATGTGGATGAGCTGGAAATGCGCGCTCGCCAACTTGCCCTACGGCGGGGCAAAAGGTGGCGTCGCCTGCGATCCGCAAAAGCTTTCCCGGACGGAATTAGAAGCGGTTTCGCGGCGTTACATGCAGGAGATGATCCCGTTTGTCGGCCCCCACACCGACGTGATGGGCCCGGACATGGGCACGAACGAGCAGGTCATGGCGTGGTTCATGGACACCTACTCGGTCTATCAGGGCCATTGCGTGAACGAGATCGTGACCGGCAAACCAGTCTCGATTGGCGGCACGGAGGGACGCCGCGAAGCCACCGGCCGCGGGGTCGTTTATCTGATCGAGCGCGCCATGGACATGCTCAAGCTGAACCCGGAGAAGACCACCGCGATTGTCCAGGGATTCGGCAATGTCGGAGCGGTCGCGGCATTATCCCTCGCCCTCAAGACCGGCGTGAAAGTCGTCGGGATCAGCGATGCGACAGTTGCCCTTTACAATCCAAACGGAATTGATGTCGCGAAAGCCGAGCAGCATGTGCTCAAGAAAGGCAACCTCCGCGCCTTCGACGAGGCTGACCGGGTGGACCCGAACGAGTTCCTCACCCTGCCGTGCGACGTGCTCGTCCCGTCCGCCGTGGATCGCGTTATCCATGCCGGCAACGCGGGGCAGTTGAAATGCCGGATCCTGGCCGAAGGGGCGAACGGCCCAACCAGCCCCGAGGCAGACCTCATCCTGAACGAGCGTTGGGACGATGTCTTCGTCATCCCCGACATTCTGTGCAACGCCGGCGGCGTCATTGTTTCATACTTTGAATGGGTCCAGGGATTGCAGGCCTTCATGTGGACCGAAACCGAAGTAACCGACAAACTGTTCCGCATTCTCGAACATTCTTTCGTCCAGGTGATCAAACGCGCGAAAGCGCATAAGATTTCCCATCGGACCGCGGCGATGGCGATCGGCGTCGAGCGGGTCATGAAGGCGAAACATTCCCGCGGTTTGTTCCCGTAACCGGAGCACGGGCCTTTGGCCTGTGCGCCCGATAGGCGTCCCGCCTGTCGTTCCTCATGCATCCTCAGTTCTCACGCCGCGAAGAACAACGCGGCAACCGCTCATTCGATGTCCTGACCGACGAAGAATCCGGCCGGCGCATCATCGTCTCCCGTCTCGGCGCCGAGCGGATCAGCGTCGCGCGACGCAATTCCGCGAACGAGTGGGTCGGCTTCCTGAAGGACGATGACGACATCAAACCGCCCGCAAAAGGCTGGGCGAATCACGCCACGGTGATGGGCTATTACCTGCACCGAATCAAAAATGAACGGACCCTTTATCGCGGTCAGGAGATGCGGGGCGGGACGCACAGTTTCGTGCGGACCAAGGTCTGGCATGCGGTCCCATCCGACGGGGAGAACGAGCTGATCTATCGCATCACGCCGGATGATTTTTCGGCGACCGAGTATCCGCTGAATGTCTCCCTCGACCTTCGTTATCGGATCGAAGGGGGACGGATCGTTGTGACCTTTCGATTCAAGAACGACGAGGCCGAGCTGACCGCTCATGTTGGGTTTGGGTTGCATCCGGGCTTTGCGGCGGAGTCCTTCGAATCGTTCCAGTTCGAGATGCCGGCCGGCCTTTATCGCCGCTACTTTTCGCCGGGAAATTATCTTACAGGCGAGACCCAGGAGATTCAGTTTGCTGGGGGCGCAATGCCGTTCGAGCGCGAGAAGCTGCCCGGATCTTACATTCTCCAGCTGGTCGACGTTCCCGAGCCGGTCTTCGTCTTCTCCGATCCGCCGACCGGCCGCTCAGTTTCGATGGATCTGACGGGCGTCCCGTATCTGACCCTCTGGTCGGATGGCGGACCCTTCCTCTGCGTCGAGCCCTGCTGGGGTCTGACCGATAATTCACGAGCAGCGCGCCTTTGAAGACAAGGAAGGCATTCAGAAAATCCCGGCGGGTGGCGAGCTGACCGCCAGTTTTAGCTTTGAACCGCGATTTCTTCTGTAGCCGCTTCGCTGCGCGAAGCGAACGTGATTCGCGATTCTAACTGCAATTGGAGGGCGTCTGTGTCAGACGCCTTCTCCCCGCGGGCGTTTCACAGAAACGCCCCTGCGATTTAAATTTCGCTGAACGCGCTATCCAAAACCGCCAGCAGAAAATCTGCATCGGCGTTTGTAATATTCATGGGCGGGGAGAACCGGATCGTCTGGCCGTGCAGTCCACCTTTTCCGAGCAGCAATCCCATGTCCTTGCAGCGCTCCAACACCTCGGCGCACTCCGCTTTTGCCGGTTCTTTTGTCCCGCGGTCCTTCACCAGCTCGATCCCGAGGAGCAGACCTTTGCCACGGACATCCCCAATCAGATTGTGTTTCTCCTTCAGCCGGTTCAATCCGCCTAACAAGTGGTTGCCGATGTTGAGCGAATTTTCCTGGAGCCTTTCCCGGTCGATCACATCGAGCACCGCCATTCCCTGGGCGCAAACCACCGGGTTACCGCCGAAAGTGTTGAAGTGCGTTTTTTGCGCAAGGGCCTGCGCGATTTTCGGCGTCGTTACTACCGCCCCGAGCGGCGCGCCGTTTCCAATCCCCTTCGCCATGCAGACAATGTCGGGAAGCACGTCCTGGGTTTCGAATCCCCAGTAATGCGAGCCGCACCTCCCGAAACCGGCTTGCACTTCGTCGGCGATGCAGAGGCCGCCCGCGGCGCGGACATGTTCGTAAACGTGCTTCAAATATCCGTCCGGAAACACGACGCACCCGCCTACGCCCTGGATCGACTCCGCGATGAACCCGGCGACTTTCCCCGGCGTCGCGTAGTCGATCAGGTTCTTGACGTCGTCCGCGTATTTGCGCCCCGCCTCGGCGTCGTCCCGCCCCCAGTAGCCGCGAAAGGGATCCGGCGTGATCGCATGATGAACGCCGAAGCTATGAGGCGTGTTGAACTTCCAGGTGTGATGCGCCGTCAATCCCATGCCCGACGCGTTCCCGCCGTGATAGGCGTTCCGCAACGCGATCATGTCGTAGTTGCCCGTGTAAGCGCGGGCCAGGAGGAGGGCGAGGTCGTTCGCTTCCGAGCCTGAGTTGACGAAGTAACAAACCTTAAGGTCGCCAGGCATCTTCGCGGCCAGCTTCTCGGCGTAATGCCCGATATTCGGGTGGAGATAAATCGTGGTCGAATGCTGAAGCAACTCATTCTGCCGATGCGCCGCCGCGACCACGTCCGGATGGCAATGCCCGACGCTGACCGTTACGATTCCGCCGAGCGCGTCGAGATAACGCCGACCCTCCCCGTCCCAGACATATTGCATCTTCCCTTCCACGAGCATGAGCGGCTTTTTGTAGTAGAGGAAAATTCCGGGGTTCAGGAATTCGCGGCGGAGCCGCAGGACCTCGTCGGCTGAGGGCCCGGTGTATTTTGCAGGCTGATGATCGAACGGCGGAAGCTCAGGAGTACTCATGCGTCTCCCATTTTGTAGGGCGTTTCTGTGAAACGCCACCCGTTTCCACGGCCACGGAGGCGTCTGACACAGACGTCCTACAATTCAGGAAACAGCCTTCGCAACGCGAGGTACAAGCAGAACGCAATCGCGAATCCGACGAACCAGGCATAACTGTAAAGCGTCACGAGAAAGGCGGGGACGCTTGCCGCATCCAGCAGTTTCACCGTGACGAGGAAGCCGGGAAGGTTCGGAAGGATGGCCGCTGCCAGGGCGACCAACGCGACGATGCTGAAACCACGAGTGTAACCGTGCTCGGCATCGTGGCGATACAGGGCATTCAGATTCAACTGCCGCCGCCGGATCACAAAATAATCCGCGATCATGATTCCGCCGATCGGCCCGAGCAAGGCGCTGTACCCAACCAGCCAGGTGAAGATGTAACCCGACGGGTCGCTAACCAGTTTCCACGGCATCATCAAAACGCCGATGATCCCGGTGATGAGCCCGCCGGTGCGGAACGAGATCTTTTGCGGCGCCAGGTGGGCAAAGTCGTTCGCCGGGCTGACCACGTTCGCCGCGATATTCGTGGCTAACGTTGCAAGACAGAGAGCGGACATCGCCACGACCAGGACGACCGGATTGGTGAATTTCGTCAGGACATCCACCGGGTCCCAGATGGTGGTTCCGTAAATGATTGTGGTGGCCGATGTCACCGCCACGCCGATGAACGAGTAGAGCGCCATGGTCAGCGGCAGCCCGAGCGCCTGGCCCACGACCTGGTCGCGCTGGCTCCGGGCGTAACGCGAGAAATCCGGAATGTTAAGCGAGAGCGTGGCCCAGAATCCGATCATTCCGGTCAGGCCCGGAACGAAGAACGCCCAGAATTGACCGGCCTTCGGCTGGCCAGGAGCGAACGCCGAAGGCTGCGCGAGGATCGGCCCGAAGCCCCCGGCGTTTCGATAGGCCCACCAGAGAAGAAGCAGGCCCAGAGCGATGAGCAGGGGAGCTTTGATATTGAGCAAAAAGCGGATCGACTCGATCCCCCTGTAAACCACGAACATGTTAATCGCCCAAAAAAACAGGAAGCAAACGAGCTCTGCCAGCGTGATGCCGAGAATCGCGGGCGCGCCGGGTGTCGTTAGGTCGGGGAAAAAGACGCCGAGGATCTTATAGATCGCCGCCCCGCCGATCCACGTCTGGATGCCGAACCAACCGCAGGCCACGAAGGCCCGCATCAGCGCCGGCACGTTGGCCCCGCGCGTCCCGAACGAAGCCCGGCAAAAAACAGGGAAAGGAATTCCGTACCGGGTGCCGGCGTGAGCGTTGAGGATCATCGGGATAACGACGATCAGGTTCCCCAGGAAAATGGTGAGGATGGCCTGGGACCAGTTCATCCCGCCACCGATAAGCGACGAAGCGAGCATGTAAGTCGGAATGCAGGCCGACATCGAGATCCAGAGAGCGGCGAAGCTGCCCACTCGCCAGGTTCGTTGGGCCTGCGGGACCGGGGCGAGGTCCTTGTTGTAAAGCGTGGAGTGCTCGATCTCGATGGAGACTTCGACGTCGGGCGCGTCCGCGATTCGCTTCATGCTCATGATCCTGATCGTGCTCCTGATCTTCGGATGCAGCGCTCACAAAAGATCATGAGCATGATCATGATCACGAGCATGAGGAATTAGAAATGCGCGGGCTCGCGCTTCAACATTTTGCCGCGGCCAATCGTCCCAACGAACTGCCCATCGCGGATCGCCACTTCACCGCGGACCGTCACTACCTCAGGCCGCCCTTCGATTTCCCAGCCTTCAAAAGCGCTGTAATCGACATTCATTTGCTGCGTCTCTGCCGAAATCGTTCCGCGATACTGGGGATCGTAAACAACAAGGTCCGCATCGGCGCCGATCTGGATCGCGCCCTTTCGCGGGAACAATCCGAAAGTCTTCGCGGCATTTGTGCTCGCCACGTTCACGAACGTGTGGAGATCGAGTTTCCCGGCTTTCACACCGTGGGTGTAGAGAAGGTTCACCCGGTCTTCCAATGAGGGAATCCCGTTCGGGATCTTTGTAAAATCGTCGCGGCCCATCGGCTTTTGCGTCTTGAAATCAAACGGAGCGTGATCGGTCGCGACCGTCTGGACCTCGCCGCTGCTCAATCCATTCCACAGCACCGATTGATTGCTCTTATCGCGAAGGGGAGGGGACATGACGTACTTCGCGCCCTCAAAATCGGGGCGGGCCGCATCGCTCTTATCGAGCACCAGATATTGAATCAGGGTCTCGATCGATACGTTCACCCCGCGGTGTCGCGCCCGGAGCGCTTCACGTAACGCCTGGTCGCAGCTCAAGTGGACGATGTAAACACGCGCGCCGGTCAACTCGGCGAATGTCATCAGGTGATGGACGCCTTCCGCTTCCACGACCGGCGGCCGGCTTTCGTGATGTTGTTCAGGGCCGGTCAGACCGGCGGTCAGAAGTTCCTTTTGCCGCTCCGCAACAAGTGTCTCGTTTTCGCAATGGGCAGTAACGATCACGCCCAGCTCCTTCGCGAGCTTCAGCGTTTGATAGAGCTCGGCGTCGTCGATCCCGAACGCGCCTTTGTAAGCCAGAAAAATCTTAAACGAGCTAATCCCGGCCGAGACGATTTCGCGGAGCTGCCGCGCGTTCTCTTCGTCGAATCGGGTTACCCCCATGTGAAATGTGTAGTCGCAGGCCGACTTGCCCGCGGCCTGTTCCTGCCAGAGTTGGAAGCCTTCCGCCGCGCTCATGTCGCGCGAGGGACAAACCATCTCGATCATCGTCGTCGTCCCGCCCACGAGCGCGGCCTTGCTCGCCGTCTCATAGTTATCCTTCGAGAACGTCCCCATGAACGGCAGGTAAATGTGGACGTGCGGATCGATGAACCCCGGGAAAACATATTTCCCGCTCGCGTCGATCACCGTGTCCGCTGTCTGGTCGATGTTGCGATCGATATGCGTGATTCGCTCGTGCTCGCAATAGATGTCACCGACGAAGTGCTCGGAGCCGGTGACGATTTCGCCCTGCTTTATGAGCAAGCTCATAAGAAAGCTCCAAATTCCAAGCTCCAAGCACCAGGGAAACAGCAAGCACCAAGCTCCAAACCACCCGCGTCGCCCTTTTTGGAGCTTCGGTGTTTGGAGCTTCTCTGGAGTTTGGAGCTTGGTGCTTGGTGCTTCACGCCGCCGAACCTTACGCAGTTATTTTCGCCAAACGTCACCGACGGCGGCTGCGTCTCCAAACCACCGCGTCGTCACCACCTTCTGCTGGGTATAAAACTGCACACCTTCTTTGCCCTGAATGTGCAGGTCGCCGTAGAACGATTCGTCCCAGCCGGTGAAAGGGAACATCGCCATGGTTGCGGGAACGCCGACGTTGATCCCGACCATGCCGGCTTTCACACGGTGTTTGAATTCGCGCGCCGCTTTGCCTGACGAGGTGAAGATGGCCGCGCCATTCCCATAGGCGGAGCGGTTGGCGATCTCTATCGCCTGATCGAGGTCCTCCATTCGCATGACGTTGAGGACGGGGCCGAAGACTTCTTCGCGAGCGATCGTCATTTCGTCGCGAACCTGGTCCACGATTGTCGCGCCCATGTAGAATCCGTTTGGCGCGTTCTCAATTCGCGCGCCGCGGCCGTCGCAGATGACTCTGGCGCCTTCTTTTTCTCCGCTGGCAACCAGACTCGAAACCCGGTCGCGATGTTGCGCCGTGATTACGGGCCCCATGTCGGGCTGGGCTTCGACATCCGTTGGGCCCACGCGGATCGAGCGCGCGGCCTGGACCAGCGACGGCAGAACGCGATCCGCCGCCGCGCCGACTGCGATCGCTGTCGAACCAGCCATGCAACGTTCCCCCGCGCATCCGAACGCCGCGGTCGAAAGCGCTTCCACCGTATGGGAAACGTCCGCGTCGGGCATGACCACGATGTAGTTCTTTGCCCCGCCGTTTGCCTGGACCCGTTTCCCATGGTGCGTCCCGGTCTCAAAGATGTATTTCGCAACGGGCGACGAACCGACGAACGAAATCGCTTTCACCTGTGGATGAGTCAGGAGTGCGTCCACGCATTCCCGGCCGCCGTGAACGAGGTTTAGCACCCCTTTTGGCAAACCTGCTTTCTCGAGCAGCTCGACAAGCATGACCACGGTCAGCGGAACTTTCTCGCTCGGTTTCAGGACGAATGTGTTCCCGCAGACAAGGGCGAGCGGGAACATCCACATCGGGACCATCGCGGGAAAATTAAAGGGCGTTATCCCAACGCAGACGCCGAGCGGTTGAAGATGCGTTTCGCAATCAACACTCCGCGCCAGGTTTTCCAGCGTGTCGCCCATAAGCAGGGCAGGGGCGCCGCAGGCGTATTCGATATTCTCGATCCCGCGATAAACACTGCCCCGCGCCTCCGCGAGCGTCTTTCCGTGCTCGCGCGTTACGCTTTGGCAAATCCGATCGAAATTTTCTTCGACCAGCTGCCGGTAACGAAAGAAAACGCGGGCCCGTTCTACCGGCGGCGTCTCGCGCCATGCCGGAAATGCCGCAGCCGCAGACTCAACCGCCTCGTTAACAACATCCGCGCCGCACATCGGCACTTCCGCAATGACCTCTCCACGCGACGGATTGTAAACCGGTGACGTGCCGTTGCCCTGCGGCGAGCGCCATTCGCCGTTGATGAAGGTGGGACAAGGAATCATAAGAAAAGCTCCAAAATCCAAGCATCAAGCTCCAGAGAAGCTCCAAGCATCAAACGCCAAAGAAGATGGGCGCGTCATTGCCGAAAAATGCTGGCGAAGATGAGGTGTAGTTCTTTTGCCTCGCGGTACAGCGCCCGGGCTTCGTCGGCGAGACGCGGCTCCGCTGCCGCAATTAGTCGAAGGAAATATTTAGTTTCCTTCGCTTCCTTTACGCAGCGGCCAATCGTGTTTCGGAAGTCCTTCTTCGAGACACGCTCGTTCGCCTCACAGTAATTTGCTCCGATGCTCGTTCCGCACCCGACAAGTTGACCAACCAACCGATCATTTCCCGGGCTCCGCGGAATCTTCTTAACGAATTGCACAATCGCTTCCCCGAACAGCGTAGTGCGTTCTTCGAGATCGAACGGGTGCCTGTTCGCCCCGTTTCCGTTCCCATTCGGCGCCTCCATTATCCGGGCCGCCTGCCGTTCACTGCTCGAATATCTTAAGCGGCCTTCTGGAGCTTGAGATTTGGAGCTTCTCTGGAGCTTGGACCTTGGAGCTTGGTGCTTCACGAACGTGGAACTTGGGATTTGGAGCTTCTTTGGGATTTGGAGCTTGGGATTTGGGATTTCATTAGCCTCTGGCTAATGCATCCGACTGCTTCACGAAATCATCCCCGCTCCACTCGCTGTCGGCTTTCACCATCTTCTTCACGGCGGCTTCTTCCGCTGCGGCTTTGTCTTTCGCTTTGCGCTCCTGTTGCATCCGAACCAACTCCCGGTGGGTGGTGAAATAGTCGAGGCTTTTGCCTTTGAAATCGTCGAGCGTCTCGAACTTGTGTTTCTCCATGAACGCCAGGAGCTCGTCGCACATCCGTTTCACCATCGCGTAACCGTGCTTCATCACGCCCGTGCACACCTGGACGGTGTCGCCGCCTAACAAAATGAATTGCGCGGCATCGCCGCCGGTCTCAACCCCGCCGATCGCGGAGAGGGTTTTTCCGGGAAATTCGCGCCGGATCATGGTCGCGATCTCCATCACCATCCGGAGCGCAATCGGCCGCACCGCCTTGCACGAATAACCGCCCGGGGTGGTGAACCCTTCCACGGTCGGTTCCGGCCGCAGAGTTTCGAGGTTTACACCCATCACGCTGCGGATCGTGTTAATCGCGGCCACGCCCTGCGCGCCCCCGCGGAACGCCGCCCGGCTCGGATCGGTGATCCGGGTCACGTTCGGCGTCATCTTCGCCCAGACCGGCTTTTTCGCCGCCGCCATCACCCAGCCGACGACTTCCTCGACGATCTCCGGATTCTCACCCATGGCCGCGCCCATCTTCCGCTCTGGCAATCCATGCGGGCAGGAGAAGTTCAGCTCGAACGAATCAACCCCGGCATCCTGGCAACGCTCCACGATCTCGGTCCAGGCGTCCTTGTTGTATTCCTCCATGATCGAGGCAATCAGGACGCCATCCGGGAACTGGTCCTTGCACTTCTTGAATTCATCGAGCCAGATCTCGAATTTCCGGTCGCTGATCAGCTCAATATTTTCCCAGCCGACCACGTCCTTCCCGTCTTCCCCCAGGAGCTTCGCGTAACGCGGCGTAACGTTGACCACTTTCGACGAATCAAGACTGATCGTCTTCGCAATCACCGCGCCCCAGCCTTCCCGGAACGCGCGCGTGATCACATTCAAATTCGTCCCCGGCGGCCCGGACCCAATCACAAACGGGTTCGGCAATTTCAATCCATCGACGGTGGTAGCCAATGTCGGCATAACGACTCCTTTTTCTTTGGTGAACCGACCTGTTTACCGTTTCGTCCGGGGAAACTCGATAAAAATCTTTATCGGGCCATCCGCGCTGGTTGATTACGTGAGCAGTCCGCCTATTCCGACGGGACGCGGGCAAGGCTTCGCAAACGCCGCAACGGCGGCCCCCGCTGACCGAGGTGCGCGACACTGCTGACGTTTGCGAACGCGCGTCGATTACCCATCGCGTCGCTTCCGTTACTAATCGACATCCCGTCTCTCATTACTCCGTTAGTCCGAGCTCGTAAGGCGGAAGCAGGTAGCTAATCTGTCATGCAGTCTGAGATTACTCCGGCAGGTCGGTAGCGATACAAGGTCGTAGGAAGCTTACCTGAGCTATAACAATTCTTAGTTTGAAGAAAAAAATGTTTTGACACGTCCAGGTTATTTCACATAAGGTCGAACTCCATTTGATAACTTCCATGAAAACATCACTCACAATCTGGCAACACTGCCCGCCAACCTTAGGGTTGGCCGGGATAGGTGCGTTGTGTGTCGATACCTTTATGATGCGTCGGAGTTATCGACTCGCAGGCAATCCGACGACCAAGGAGGCAAGCAGCTAAGAACGAAGGCAGCTAAGGACTTACTTCACCCTGCTCGCCTTGATGGCCGGCAGGGTTTTTTATTGCGCGGAAACAACGAAGGAGAATAGCACCCAGGATAAACAAATTTAACAACAGTGGCGAAAAGAAGGCCCCGATGCCGGCGCGAACCGGCATCGGGGCGGGATTGGTCACTTAACAACAGGAACGTTAGGCCCTAGTCGGATCGTAACCGAAGACACGATTACGATCACAGGTGCGGTGTGTCAACACCATGCGGCACCCTGGGACTCATCCTGGAGTTATGAACCAACTCTCACGCTCAAGCTTTAACTACAAAGGCTTTGTGGGAGGTGTGCCTGAAACACCGAAAGATCCGCCGAGAAATCCAGCGGGTGCCCGACATTCGACCTAACGAATGCGCGAGGCAGCGGTGTTTGT
Organism: Chthoniobacterales bacterium; assembly: GCA_035536995.1. Classification (GTDB taxonomy): domain Bacteria; phylum Verrucomicrobiota; class Verrucomicrobiia; order Chthoniobacterales; family UBA10450; genus AV80. The sequence goes on from DATLNB010000004.1 coordinate 27,293, forward strand.
TCTTTTGTCGTATTGGCGGCGCAGGCGCATTAGTATGGTGTCCTGCGCCGCCTTCCCCCCTTTTTGCGGTTATCGTTCAAGGAAGGATGTCTGGTTGCCACCCAGGCGATGCCGGTGCAATTCCGGTTAACCGCACCAATTTCTCAAACGGCGGGCGCCTAGCCGCGCACCTCGGTCTCCAAAACCTTGCTAGCTCGGGGCAGCACCGAGACGCCGTGCCATTTATCCAGCGACTGCGGAGTCGCCAATTGGGAAGGCAGCGGCCTCATAAGCCGCCTACGAGCGGGTTCGATTCCCGCCTCCGCTAATCATTTTCTCGGGCTGCTCGATCATTCAGGAGGTCGCCCGCCTTGCCAGCGGGAGAGCACGGTGCAAAGCCGTGGCGGTCCACCAGTTTTCAAGATCATCATGGGTTGCTCGCCGCGTAACGAGGGCGAGCCGCCTGTAAGAACAGCAATTCAATCGCGCGCGAGGGAGACAGCGGACCCGCCTCGCCTGGGACGAGGAGATACTCGGGGCGGCACCGAGGCGCGCGACCATTCCCATCGCTCCCGTGGCCGAGCAGATCAGAGGCATCCGTCTTCTAAACGGAACGACGCAGGTGCAACTCCTGCCGGGAGCATTATTCCCCGATGATGTTAAAGGAGCATGTCCGGCTGTTAACCGGAACGTCGTGGTGCGAGTCCACGTTGGGGAGCCACTTTGTGACGCCCGATAGCTCAACAACCGAGCAGCTGGATTACATCCGGCGGACCGTGGAGCATTACCTCGTCGGGCGACCATTTCCTCTGTAGCTCAAAAGCAGAGCAATCGGCCGATAACCGATCGACCGCGGCGCGCTACCGCGCGGAGGAACTTTTGCCACAGGCCCTGAGCCTTTCTAAGGGCTGCGTAGCTGAGAAAGATTAGCGCCTCGCTGAAGACGAGGAGAGTTCGGCGCGATTCCGAACGCAGCCGCCTTTTCAATAAGCTCTCGAAGTGTAAGAGCCCTGCACGCCGCTCTGCGAAGGCGGAGGTTCGAGGTGCAAGTCCTCGCGGGAGCATTCTATTTATTCCGGCTTGGCAGATCAGCGCATGCACTCGTCTTGTAAACGAGCCCAGACCGGGGCGGCACCGGTAGCCGGATCCATTTCGCGATGGAGACCATGATGTAAGAGCAGCATCCGGCTCTGTGAAAGCCGTTGTGTCGGGTGCAAATCCCACTGGTCTCCCCAATTCCCTCGCGAGACATGCCGAAGTCGTCGAGGCGGCGGATTGCAAACCCGCTCTTACCCGGTGCAAGACCGGGGTCTCGCTCCAATTAAAGCCTTGTAGCTCAACCAGCAGAGCGCCCGCCTTTGGATCGGGAGGTTGATGGTGCGAATCCATCCAAGGCGGCCCGGTCGTTATTGCTCCCGTAGCTCAACGTATAGAGCGCCGCGCTTCGAACGCGGAGGTTGCAGGCGAAATTCCTGCCGGGAGTGCCAGGTAAAAATTTTCCCGGCGTAGCCCAACGCAGAGGCAACGAGCTCAGACCTCGTCGAGTGCGGGTGCAAGTCCTGCCGCCGGGACCATTTCGCGAGACCCCGCGTTGAATGCGCTCCCGTAGCCCAAGGCAGAGGCAACGGACTTAAAATCCGTCGAGTGTCGGTGCGAGTCCACCGGGAGCACTTTGCCCGTGAATGCAAAGAGACGCGCGTCTCGTCTTTCAAGCGAGTCCTAGCCGGTGCGAGTCCGGCCACGGGTGTCCCTTTTTATAACCGGTCGCGTAGCCCAATGGCAGAGGCACAGCGCTGAGAACGCTTTCAGTGTTGGTTCGACTCCAGCCGCGACTACCAGTTTCCGAGCTCGAAGCTTTGCCAGCGAAGCAACCGCCTTTTAAGCGGTCGAGGAGGGTGCGACTCCCTCCGGGCTCACCAGATAATTTCGTCGTAGCTGCCTACGCGGACGCGCGGCATCGCCGCACGCGTTCCCGCACATCCGGCACGCGACGTTCCACAAGGCAATCGGCCGTAAACCGAAGGGTTCGACTCCCAAACGCCGGCTCGCGTCGGTAGCCCGCCCTGCGCTTAGGCGACGGGCAACCGCGACCCAGCCCAGCGCAACCGGCCTTATCCGCGTTGCCCGCTGCAAGCGGTGGCTGCTCCGCGGGCCGGCAATTTTTTTTTCACCACCAACCAGAAAGGAAACATCAACATGACGAACGAATACATTCTGATCCTCGTCCTCGCGCTCGCAGGTCTCATCGGCGCGAAAATTATCCGGGCCAAGTACCGGCACGAATTCATCGTGAACGATGGCTTCGCGGGCCTGCTCTTCCACGAAGGCAAGCTCAGTGAGACTCTCGGCGCGGGTCGCCATGTGCGCTGGGGTAATCACTACCGCGTCACGCTGGTGGATGGTCGCAAGGCCCTCCTTCAGGTCGCCGGCCAGGAAGTGCTCACCGCGGACAACGTCGGCGTAAAGCTCAGCGTTGTGCTCACCACCCAGGTCGTGGATGCCGCAAAAACAGCGCAGGCGGCGGATAATCACGTGGCCCACATCTACAGCGCCACCCAGACATCCGTCCGGGCTGTCGTCGCCGGACTTACTCTGGAGGCGCTCCTGGGCGGGCGAGTCGCCATCGGTGTTCAGCTCCGCGATTTGATCGAGGCCCAGGCTGAAGCTGTGGGCGTGCAGCTGCACGCCGCGGAAGTGCGCGATGTGATGCTGCCAGGCGATCTGCGGAAAGCTTTCGGCGAAACCCTCAAGGCGAAGCAGGAAGGCCAGGCCGCTCTGGAACGCGCTCGTGGCGAATCCGCAGCCCTGCGGAATCTCGCGAACGCGGCCCGCCTGGTCGAGAGCCAGCCAGCCCTGGCCACGCTGCGCTTCCTCCAGACTCTTGGCAACGCAAACGCAAACCAGACCGTCGTGATGAACGACATGTCCGCCTTTGCGCCGGCGGCGAAGGCGCGCGCTAATGCGCGCTCCGGGCCGGAGTCCACGGAGACGTAATCAATCTGCGGCAAACGCAGACCCCGGCGGAGATCCGCTCCGCCGGGGTTTCACGGGGCGGCCATGCCGTTCCCGAAAACCAATCAAATCGAACCAACAACCTGGAAAGGAGATCCCCATGCAAAACGAAGTGTTTCAGCGCGTCCGCGCGGCGCTCGCTCGACTCGAAGTGGAGCAAAACGTGCGGGTGCTTTTCGCGTGCGAAAGCGGCAGCCGCGCCTGGGGTTTCGCCTCGCGCGACAGCGACTACGACGTTCGATTTCTCTACGTCCACCGGCGCGACTGGTATCTCTCGGTCGAAGACCGGCGGGATGTAATTGAGCTTCCGCTGGCCGAAGACCTTGACATCAGTGGCTGGGAGTTGCGCAAGGCGCTCCGGTTGCTCCGCAAAAGCAATCCGCCGCTCCTGGAGTGGCTCAAGTCGCCGATCGTGTATCAGCGCGAGGCGGTGTTCGTGGCCGAGTTTGGCGCGCTCGCGGCGGAATTCTATTCGCCGCGGAAGTGTTTTGCGCACTACCTCCACATGGCGCACGGCAACTGGCGCGATTACTTGCGCGACCGCGAGGAAATTAGCCTGAAGAAGTACCTGTATGTCTTCAGGCCGCTGCTTGCCTGCCGGTGGATCGAGCGACAGCTCGGCCAGGTACCCATGCTGTTCACCCAGCTCATGGAGAAGGTGCTCGATGAATCCGAGGTGCGCCATGCCCTGCAGGAACTGGTAGCGCGTAAACAAACAGGCCAGGAGCTGGCGGTGGCGCCGCCCGTAGAAGTGCTATCAAGCTTCGTCGAGGCGGAGCTGCCACGGCTCGAGTCGCTCAACGAACAAGATGAGGCGGCTACGAATGTGGAGGAGCTGAACCGCTTCTTCCGGCGTTACGCCGTCGCTGCCTGAGGCCGCCAACTACTGCCCGCCCGGGAGCCGTTGCGCTCCCGGGCGGATGAATTTCACAGACCCAAAAAACCGGAAACCAACCTGACGAAAGGAGGTGAGAGCAAATGAGTCATCCCGATCGGCGACATGTCGCCACACAACGCGCAGGGGTGAGCGCGCGGCTTCTCCGGAAGCGAACTGCACCCAAACCAACACAACTCAAATCAAAGAATAACTTAATGAAACCATCCATTACCTATACGGGCGACTGGGCGGTCCACGGGATCATGTCCGATCTCGGGGTGAACTTTGCCCTGTCGCCTTTTCACCGCATCGGTTTTGAGATCGATGAGGCGGGGATCCAGCTTCTTTCGGAGCGCTATTGCGATCGCGTCTTTCGGGCGCGCCAGTGGTTCCGCGACGAGAAATTGACCTGGACAACCCTCCTCCTTCGATTCGAAGGAGACGCTTTCGTTGTCGCCCACGGCGACGGAAGCAACTGGGCGGAGATCATTGCGCCGGGCGCCGAACGCGTCCGGGCTTTGCATGCCGAGATTCGCAAAGCGGTGCAGGGCGAAAACAAGGCGAAACCGCCTGCGTTTTTCATGCTGCGCTACGACTCGTGCGACATTTCGGCCGACCCGATCGAGAACCTGCCGGAAGCCGTCACTGACGAGTTTCTGCGTCTTTGCTACGGCGAAGGCATCCTCGAGTGGGTCGCGGGATTCGCCGAGCGAACGGTCTCCCGCGCCGGTGGTCTGACGATCTTCGACGGACCGCCTGGCACTGGGAAAACGAGCCTCATCTCGCAGATGATCAGGCGGCTGGAGAAGACGCATGTCTTCTACTCGCTGCCCGTCTCGCAGGATAGGGCGCTCTCATCCCCTGAGCTCGTCCCGTTCTGGCAAAAGCAGAACACGCGTCACGCCGATCGCGTCAAGGTGATCGTCATGGAAGACGCGGAACGCCTGCTCTGGCGGCGCAACGGTGACAACCGCGAGGCGGTCTCATCGTTGCTCAACATTGCTGACGGACTGATGGGCCGGATGCTGCGGTTGCACATCATCTGTTCGGTCAACGCGGAAATGGCGGACCTTGATCCGGCCGTTCTTCGCCCGGGCCGTTTGATGAATCATCGCCGCTTCGAACTGCTCAGCCGCGAAACCGCCCAACGGATTGCGGCGCAGCGCGGGGTAGAATTCCGGCCTAACGATTGGTCGGAAAGCTACTCGCTTGCCGAAGTGCTCAATCCCGCCATCACCGAACCGATGCAGGAGAAGCCAGCCATCGGCTTCCAGACCTAGAAGAAACAAAGAGGCCCCGCCGGCGTCTGGCCAAACCAGCGCCGGCGGGTGGGCCAAACCTTACGACGAAAGAACAAACACCGCTGCGTCACCTGGAATGTAAATTAACCAACTAACGAACATGAATACGCAAGACCTCAGGAACATCGGAGTGCCGCCGGGCGAAGCAATGAAACGCGCGCATGCCTTCATTGTTGCCTTTCGCGAAAGCGGTGGTGACATGAAGCAGCTCGCCAGCGAGATCGGCGCGATTGTCGCTAATCCGGCTGCGTTTCTGGGCGATCCGCTCCGGGAGGAGTTTGCGCGCTCCCTCTACGTGCCGGTGTTCAAGCAGCGCGAAACCCTCGCGCCCTGGGCCCAGTGGGGTTCCGGCCTCGAACCGGAAGCGGTCAAGCAAATGGCAAATGCCTGTGCCCTGCCGGTCTCGGTAGCGGGCGCGCTGATGCCGGATGCCCACGTCGGGTATGGCCTGCCTATCGGCGGCGTCCTCGCGACTGATAATGCCGTCATCCCGTACGCGGTGGGAGTGGACATTGCCTGCCGGATGAAGCTCACGGTCTTCGATCGCAAGGCGAACACAATCGCGGGCGCGAAAGACCGGCTGGCGAACATTATCGAGCGCGAGACCCGGTTCGGCGTGGGCTGTTCCTTCAAGCCGCGCCGCGATCACGACGTGATGGATGAAGACTGGACTGTTTCTCCGGTGACTCAGCGAATGCGAGACAAAGCCTGGGCGCAGCTCGGGACCAGCGGCAGCGGCAATCATTTCGTCGAATTCGGCGCGTTCACCGTCGCCGAGGGCGTCCTGGGTTTGCCGGCCGGCGAATATCTGGCCCTTCTCACCCACAGCGGTTCTCGCGGCACCGGCGCGCAGGTCTGTCAGCAGTACAGCCGGATTGCGATGAGCCGCCATCCGGAACTGCCAAAGGAACTGAAACATCTCGCCTGGCTGTCGCTTGAAGAAGAAGCGGGTCAGGAATACTGGGCGGCGATGAACCTGATGGGACATTACGCCGCGGCGAACCACGCCCTTATCCACAAATACATCGCTCGCTCGCTCGGCGCGGAGGTCGTGGTCGACATCGAGAACCACCACAACTTTGCCTGGAAAGAAAAGCACGTTATCGACGGCGCGGAACGCGAGGTTGTTGTCCACCGCAAAGGGGCGACCCCGGCCGGTCCTGGCGTTCTCGGGGTCATTCCCGGCTCGATGGCTTCTCCGGGTTTTGTCGTTCGAGGGAAAGGTCAGACGGAATCGCTCGCCAGTGCCTCGCACGGCGCGGGTCGCGTGATGAGCCGAACGAAAGCGTTGCAATCATTCACCTGGAGCGCTGTGAAGAAGTTGCTCGCGGAGCGTGATGTCACCCTGCTGAGCGCGGGACTGGACGAAGTGCCGGGAGTTTACAAAGACATCGAAGCTGTCATGGCGGCTCAAACCGACCTGATTGATGTCCTCGCCCGCTTCGATCCCAAGCTGGTGAAAATGTGCCCGAGCGGCGAGCGCCCGGAGGATTAATGCAGAATGCGGATGTGTAGCGACGCCGCTCTGTGGGCGTCCCTACAACGAGGGCAGGCTGCGGCCAGTATGGTTGCAAAAGGCGCGTCCGCGAAGCGCCGTCAGACGCACATTATTGAATCAGGAAAGTAGGAACGCAGGAAAGGGATGCCGCTTATTCCGCTGGGTTGCTGGTTCGAATCCGGTTCCTGCTTTCCTCTTTTCCTGATTCGCTCTTCCCGTTTTCGGATTCCTTATCCGTCAGCCTTCGCCGCGCGTTCCAGCTCGGCGACGTCGAGTTTTTCCATCTTCCAAACAGCGCTTGTCACGCGTTTCACCCTCGCGGGATCATCCCCGTTCAACCAATCCCAGACCTGGCTCGGCACGATCTGCCACGGCATTCCGAACTTATCTCTGAGCCAGCCACACACGTTGGGCTCGCCGCCGTCGGCCGCCAGCTTCTCCCAGAAATAATCGATTTCCTCCTGCGAATCGCAGTTGACCACGAGCGAGACCGCGTTCGTAAACGGAAAGCCCGGACCGCCATTCAGGGCCACGAACTGCTGGCCTTTCAGCTCAAACGCGATCGTCATCACCGTGCCGGGCTCGTTGTCGCCCGGCGAGCCCAGAGGATAACGCGCCGTCGTATGTATTTTCCCGTCCTTGAAGACCGACAGATAGAACTGCACGGCTTCTTCCGCATTGCCATCGAACCAGAGGAACGGCGTGATTTTTTGCATTCGTCCATGATGACGGGATGCGTGGTCTTGCGCAACTGGGGCTGCGTTCACTCGATCCAACGAATAGCTTTGTCTGCCAGCCGGTCGAACGCCGTCACGGCCATCGCGAGGTGTTCTTCTTTTGTGTCCTCGATTTTGTTGTGACTGATGCCGTGGAGCGATTGGACGAACATCATGATGGTTGGGATGCCGGTCCGGGCGACTTCGGCGGCGTCGTGGAGGGGGCCTGAGGGAAGCCGATGGGGTTTGGTGCCGGTCTCGGAGATTGACTCGTCGCAGAGTGCAATCAGGTCCTCGTTAAAGAGAATCGGCTCGATTTGCCAGAGGCGTTCCCAACTCACGGTGACGTTGCCTTCGGCGGCGAAGCGTTCGCTGGCGGATTGGGCTTCGGACAGCATGCGGGCAAGCGCGGCGGCATCGAGGTGGCGTTGGTCGAGGGTGATCCGGCATTCTTCTACGACGCTGGTGACGATGCCGGGCTTGGTCGTGCAGGAACCGATGGTGCAGACACCCCCGTTGCGGTCTGTGATCCGGTAAATCTCTGAAGACATTTTGGCGGCGGCTAGGAAAGCATCCTTCCGGCGGTTCATCGGGGTGCTGCCGGAATGGGCGGCCTGGCCATGGAAGGTGATGGCGTGACGTTCGACGCCGAAGGTGCCGAGGACGGTGCCGAGCGGGAGATCGAGATCGAGGAGAACAGGGCCTTGTTCGATGTGGAGCTCGAGATA
>DATLNB010000005.1:0-7216 GCA_035536995.1 Chthoniobacterales bacterium
GCGGAGACGAGCAGGCACACGGTCGACAGCAATGACAACGAATGGACGATCAACCATTCGGACAACGGCCGCGAGTTCAAGCTGCGAATCAAAGGCAAACCGGAGTTCACCGATGATTACACCGACCTGAAATCGCTTTCGCCGGGTGGGTCGCTCACGATAGAGGAGAAGACGCCGGCCGGTGCGCGGAAGCTGGAGATCAAACCCGGTGCCGATGGGAAGCTTCAGCGCTCCTACTGGGTGAACGGGGCATCGCGTGAGCTCGACGCCGAGGGCACACAATGGGTGGGTGCCATCATTCTCGATGCGGTCCGGCAGTCGGCTTACGACGCGGAACGGCGGGTGGCGCGATTGTTCGAGCGCGGCGGCGCGGCGGCCGTGCTCGAGGAGGTAGCGCTAATCAAAGGCGACTACGGGAAGTCGGTCTATCTCCGTCAGCTGCTGAAGGACCGCCAGGTCGAGGCTGCGGTGGCGCGCCGCGTGGTGCAGATGGCGGCGCGCGACATCTCATCAGCCTACGAGAAGCAGCAGGTCCTTGCGGTCGTGGCCGGGAAGTATCTCGACGACAAGGATACGCTGGCTGAGTTCGCGGGGGCCATCGCGACCATTAATTCCGATCACGATCGAGGGCAGGCGCTCGCCGCGCTTGTTAAAGATCGCAAGCTCACCAGCGAGCAACTGAAGATCGTCGTGCCCGCCGTGGCGAAAATGTCCTCCGACCACGACAAGGCGAACGCGCTCCTCGCGCTCCTCACGTCAGGCGGGATGGAAGCCGTTGCCCAGCCGGCATTCTTCGAAGCGGTCAACGGGATCCAGTCGGCCTACGATCGGGCGCGGGTGCTCAGCGCAGTGCTTGCGGCCAAGCCGAACAATGAAGCCATGAAGCTCATCGTCACTTCAGCTGCCGGTATTTCTTCCGATTACGAGAAAGCCCAGGTGCTGAGCGCGGCTGCGAAGATGGCCGAGAACGACGACACCCGAAAGATGCTTGTCGAAGCCGCGCGCGGAATCCGTTCCGACTACGAACGCGACAAAGTGTTAGCGGCGGCGGCGAAATAACCAGGACCGAGGTCGGACCGCGGCCCATAAACAAATTCCACCTCCCCTGTTCTCCTGGGCGTGCCCTTTCCTTGACGACCACTTACGGGCAACAGCCCCCTTTCAAGCCGCTCGACCCGAAACCTACGAACCGTACCTCAGGAATTATCAGTTAGTCCCGGGGGAGATCTTTGTGCGCGGCCTCCTCCCGCAGTCTCAGGAATCCGCTCCCTCTCAAGGAGCGGCGCTTTCCGAAGCGCCTCTTGCCTTCCTTTTTTCGCTCTCGTCCTCCCCTGTTGTCGTCTGGGCCAGACGGATGTGGGAAGGCTTTGCGCTCGACGTTAGGTCTCCATTTCGGAAATCATCGGAAGCATGAGGGCAATGAAACTTAACCTATGCGCAGTCCTGGTTGTCACTCTGACCTCGACCATTCTTACCCACGCGTGGGCAGCCGAGCGCACCGACAAGATCCTGATCCAGGGTAACCCGGCCGGAACGCAGACCGTCAAAGAAGAAGCGGACGGTGCCGTTCGCGTAGAATATTCCTACAACGATCGCGGTCGCGGCGATCATATCGTTGGCACCTGGAAACTGGATGCTGCGGGTGTGCCCGTCGAGTATCACGGCAGCGGCAACGATTACATGAAGGCGCCGGTCGAAGAGCGCTTCGAGATCAAGAACGGCAAGGCGACCTGGAAGAATCGGAGCGAACAGGGCGAGAAGAACATTTCCGGCGCAGCCTTCTATCTGCCAATGACTTCGCCGCCGGAGTTTTCTGGCGTGCTTGCCCGGGCGTTGCTCAAAGCGCCGAATCGGAAGTTAGCTCTCCTGCCCGCGGGCGAGGCCAGCATCGAGGCCGCGGGAAAAATCAACACCGGCAAAGGCGAGCTGACTGAGTACCGCATTACCGGCCTCGGATTTTCCCCGCAATCGATCTGGCTCGATGAGAAGGGTGCAGTCTCGTCGATCTCCAGTTGGTTCTCGGTCGTGCCCGATGGGACGGAAGCAACGATCCCGCAATTGCTCGCCGCGCAGGAAAAGACGGATGCGGCCTGGTCGAAGCAGATGGCGACTACGCTTGCTCGCCAGCCAGCCGGCGACCTCGTGATTCGGAACGCGCGCCTGTTCGATCCGCGTGATTTGAAGGTGTCGGCCGGAAGCTCAGTCCTGATTAAAGGCGACCGCGTGGTTCGCGTCGGGCCCGAGACCGAGCTTAAGCCGGCGGCGGACGCCGAGGTTATCGATGCGAAAGGGCGCTTCCTCATGCCGGGACTATGGGACAACCATCAGCATATCGGCGACGTCACCGGTGCGCTCGATCTGGCGTGCGGTGTTACCAGCGCGCGGGACCTCGCGAACGACCTCGAGAGTTTTCCGCAGCGCGTCGCGCGATTCGACGAAGGATCCGAGCTCGGGCCGCGGGTTTTGAAGGCCGGCATAATCGACGGGACCGGCGAGCTGGCGGGGCCCACCAAGATGCGCGCCGCCACCGCTGAGGAGGCAACCAAGCATGTCGATTGGTACGCCGACCACGGTTACGTCCAGATCAAGATTTATTCTTCGATAAAACCGGAGTGGGTGCCGCTCATGGCCGACCGCGCGCACGCCCGCGGAATGCGGGTGAGCGGACACGTCCCGGCGTTCATGTCGGCCAGACAGTTCATCGAGAACGGCGGCGATGAGATCCAGCACATCAATTTCATCGAGCTGAATTTTCTCTTTCCCGAAGTGAAAGAGACACGGAACCGCGATCGCTTCATCAAGGTCGCGGAGCGCGCGCGTGAGTTCACGCCGGACAAACCGGCCGTTCGCGATTTCATCAATTTCCTGAAGGAACGCCATACCGTCTTGGATCCGACGATGGGTATCTTTGAAGGCCTTTTTTGCGGCGATCCCACCGCAGTCACGCCGGGCCTCGAAGAGATTATCCCCCGCTTTCCGCCCCAGATCCGGCGCGGCATGCTGAGCGGCGCGCTCGAAGCGCCGAAAGACAAGGAAGCTGCCTACCGCGAAGCTTTCCCGGCGATGCTCCGATTACTCAAGGCCCTGCACGAAGCCGGCGTAAGCATCATTCCGGGCACAGATGGTCTTGCCGGTTACATGCTCCAGCATGAGCTCGAGCTTTACGTTCGCGCGGGAATCCCCGGCGCCGAAGTGCTGCGGATGGCCACCCTCACCTCCGCCGAAGTCATGGGCGTAGACAAGGACCGGGGCGTTATCGCCGCCGGGAAACTCGCCGACATGATCCTGATCGACGGCGACCCGATCAAAGACATGCGCGACATCCGGAAAGTCTCGACTGTCATTAAAGGCGGAAAAGTTTACGACCCGGCCGCGATTGAAAAGGCGCTAGGGATCTTGCCGAGGTAGGGACGGCGCGCTGCGCCCTCCGCGAGCGACTTCCGACCCCCAACCTTATCCTCCCCTTTCCTACTTCCTAAATCCTACTTCCTACTTTCACCAAACGTTTCCGCCGCCCTTTCATACAGCTTCCGCAATCGTTGCTCGGCTCCGATCATGTCCGCGAGATAAGCGCGCGTGCTGCGAACATTGTCTTTGATATACCCGGGACTCTCCGCCGCGCTGTCCACCTGTCGCCAGGCCGCATACATCGCCCGGTTGAAATCATCGATCTCTTCCTGCTGGCGATAAATCTCCGCCAACAAAAACAACTCGCTTTGATCGAGCCGGCGAATCAGGTCACTGCCCGAAAGCGACCGCCAGACCGCGTCGCGCAACCGCAGGATGGCGACCCCGTGAGGAAATTCATCGTAGATCGGCTGCAGATCCGCGGCGCTCAGCATGGGCTTTGCGCTGACCTCGCGATAACGCTCCAGCAGCCGCTCGTGATTCGGCAGCCCGGTTTCTTCCGACAACAACAGTGCCCGGTTCGCCTCGATCTCCCTCGTGAACGAGACCCGCGCGTGCCGCACCTGCGTCTCCAACTCCCGCCGGTCCCGCCATTCGTTCACCCCCAGCGCCACTACGATACTGACGACAATCAGCGCGGCCTCAAACACGGCCCGAACCAGCCACCGGCGCCATCCGCTTTTCCCGACCATGTCGTCCTCCATCCCCTCGATCCTATTCAACCGCGCGCTGCTGGGGCAATCTTCCCATGACACCGATCGTGCCGCGTCGCGCAAACTCCTGTCGTGCAGCGCCCCCTTTTTCACGCGGTTTCTGCGATCATCAAGGAACGCGGAAAGGCTTGTTCGTGTTGGGATCGTTAACCAGGGTGCCCGGCGGGAAGCCGCGCACGTCGATGATAAACTTCTCGTCGTAAGGGCTGTTGAGGAATCCAGGTTTCCCTGGGATCGGTTTTCCGTACGGGAGCGCCGTGTCCTCAACCGGATCAGTGGAGGCGGGCGAGGGCGAAGGGATCGCCGGGGTTCTTGCCGAAGTAACCGGCACAGGCGTGGCCGACGAATTGGCGGCGGTGGACGTGCGGGAAACCTGTTCGGCGGCGTTATGGAAGAGAGCTAACAGGCTTTCCGGCTGGGATTGCTCGTCCTGCAGTTTGCCTCCCGAGAAAACTCGGACAACGCAGCCGCCGTAACGAAGGGTCTCGGCCGAACGCTGCCGGACTGGGCTTCTGAAATAAGTGGCGGCAAGATATTTGGGGGCGGGATCGCTCCAGTCGCGGACGGGAGTCAGCCATTCATAGGTGACTTGCGCATCGGTAGGACGCATTTCGTTGTCCCGCGTTAGATCATAGAAATAAACGTGGATCTCGACGTCGCCTTTTTCGGCGTTGCCTTGCGAAGCCAGGCCGATGGTCGCGACCACGAAGGTCTCGCCTTGCCGCCCTCTCTTATCGGTCTGGTCGATTCTGGTGATCTCGACCTGTCGGGCGCGCTCCGCCGGCAGCTTAGGGGACGACGTGGGCGTGGGAGCCAACGATCGTTCGGCGCCCGGCGATATCCTTGCGGTCGAAGTTACCGTCGGCGATTTCCGGTTCGGGGAAGAGGCGAGGTGCCAAATGCCGACTCCGGCCAGGACCACAACGATCCCGGCGGCTGCGGCAACGTAACGCCGCGCCGATCCCAATCCGCGCCAGAAAAAAACAAAGACGCGGCGGAGTCGATCAAGTTCGGCAGGCACTATTTTTGATTCGGATGAAAGGCCGTCTGCGAGCCTGCGGGGCCGAGACGGGCGTTAAATTGGCGAGGCTTTTGGAGCGTCCCTTGCGACAGCGTGCGCCCCGCGCGATAACGGAGGGGTGATGCCGCTCTCTCTGAAGCTTGGAATCGTGTTCCTGGTCTCGGAGGTCCTGTTAACCATTACGCGTCGGTCGCGCAGCAAGTCGGGCACAAAGCAGGACAAGAGCACCCTCGGGACGATCTGGGTGGTGATCGCGGTCAGCATCATGGCAGGCGTTTTCATCGCGCGATCGCGCTCGGTGAGGCCGGTCTTATGGCCGTTTGAATTGCCGGAGGGTAATTGGATTCCCGCTGTGGCCATCGCGATATTCGCGGTTGGGCTCGCGGTTCGGTGGTGGGCGATCGTAACCCTGGGGAGATTTTTCACGGTCGATGTCACGATCGAGCAGGATCACCAATTGGTAGAGCGTGGGCCTTTCCGGCTGGTCCGGCATCCGTCGTACACCGGGGTGCTCCTGGCATTCGTGGGGTGGACCCTCACGCTTGGGAACTGGGCCGCGATCCTGGTTGTGCTGCTGCCGATCTTCGCCGTGTTCGTCAGGCGGATGAATGTGGAGGAGGAGGCGTTGCGCAACGCCCTGGGAGAAAAATACGCGGCTTATATGCGCAGGACGAAACGGCTCGTGCCGGGCGTCTATTAGCGCCGCGCAAAAGGGGGGTCCCGTCGCGATGCGGCGCTGAGCGCAGCTTTTCAGCGTTTCCGAATCGCTAGTTTCCGATCAAACTGATTTTGTCGGCTACGTTGTCGCCACCCATTTTGGTGTAATGAACGCGAACTTTTTGGTTCGTGGTCAGGCCCGCGGCTTCAAGGGGCTTTCCGTCGGTGTCGGTGTAGGTGACGGTTTTGCTGAGCTTGAAGTGAACGGGTTCACTCGGGGCGAGGGTCTCGAGGACGAGCGCTGTCCCGGGCGTATATTCCTTGACCGTGCCGGTCATTTCGGCACCCGCTGTGGGATCGGGACTGCCGCTGGTCTGTTGAGCGGGCGCGGTGGCCGTGAGGAAAATGGTGGCGAGGAGAGCGAAGACTGTTTTGATCATGCGATTTCTGGCAGCGTTTCGCATGCCGCAGTCGAACGAGCGATGCGACCGAGGCTCGGACCGCCCAGCCGCAGCGGCCGTGAAGGGTTTCAGACCGTCACGCTGGGGCGCGGACGGCCCTCGGGAGACGTTCGCGGGTTAGGGCGAAAAGATTTTTGAAAAAATGTGTGTTTTTGCGTTTGACGCATTGGATCGACGCAATATGTTGCTGTCCCGCTGAAACGCGGATCTGGCAGACAGCCGGATGTTCTTCTCTTCGGGCTCATGATCGAGCCGGTTTCATCAGTCAGCTGATCGGATCGGATTGCGTCGTGTACCGGAGGCGGGAGAACGGTGATCTTTGACAGTGTAATTTCGAGTTTCGGCACGACAGTTGAAGTCGATCCGCCTTCGCCCATGGGGCTACGGCGTGACGAATTTCGACAACGAAATTCGAAAGGTGAAATAAGTCAGCGAAGATTGAATTGTGCGTTATTCGTTAAGTTTCTTTGATCAAAAATTCATTTGATCGAACGAACCTGTTTCCCGCTACGGCGGGAGGCGGATTAGAATGGTCAGACGCCGATGCTTAGCGGCATTGGCAGCAAACTTTGTCCGGAGTCAGCAATGACCACCGGCTCCAAATTTTTACGGAGAGTTTGATTCTGGCTCAGAACGAACGCTGGCGGCGTGGATAAGACATGCAAGTCGAACGAGAACTTTCTCTGTAGCAATACAGAGGAAGTTTTAGTGGCGAACGGGTGCGTAACACGTGGGCAATCTGCCGAGAAGTGGGGGATAGCTCGCCGAAAGGCGAATTAATACCGCATGTGGTGAGGGGGGACATCCTTCCGAATCCAAAGCCGGGGCAACCTGGCGCTTTTTGAGGAGCCCGCGGCCTATCAGCTAGTTGGTGAGGTAACGGCCCACCAAGGCTATGACGGGTAGCTGGTCTGAGAGGACGACCAGTCACACTGGAACTGAGACACGGTCCAGAC
>DATLNB010000006.1:0-13889 GCA_035536995.1 Chthoniobacterales bacterium
GAGCGCTCCGCCGCTCGATGGCTTGGGCGTGCGAGGGTCTCACTCATCGAGCGGGGCGGAGCGCTCGATCCACCTAAGGATCCTTCGGCACCTTATTTAACACCCTCGTTCCCAAACTCTGTTTGGGAACGCACTTGTCCCCGCAACTTTGTTGCATCAACGCGGCAAACAGAGTTTGCGAACGAGGAAAAACGACGAAGAACGTCACTCGGAGAGAGCCGGGATCAACGATCCCGGCTACAGTTTCGCCTTGTTGCGCCAGGCGATCTCCAGCGCGGATTGCAGCGTGGCCTTATCAACTGCGTCCAGCCGGACCGTCGTGCTCCCTTGTTTTCCCCAGGCCCCTTTGGCAGGGGCAAACACTTTCGGGTGAGAATTGGTCAGCCTCGCCTGTTCTTGCGGCGGCAAGACAACCATCCCGTGCTTCTCATCTGGATAACCGAGACTCGCGAAGATCTTCCCGCTGACCCGGAAGTCCGGATGATTCATGTGCGCGTTTTCCGAAGCACCCGAAAGCGCAAGGGCCAGCCGCCGAAAATCGTTCGCGGTCATGGCGGCATCTTCGCTGGTTCGCAGGTCATGATAACGACCTCGCTCTCGCGATACGTTGTGCGCTCCTGAAATGTCCAACCAAGCCGCGCATAAAGCTTCTCGCTATGGACGGTATAAAGATAAAGCAACGGCACTCCCAGCCGGGCTGCTTCCGCGACAATCCGCCGCACGAGCTGTCCCGCGATTCCGCGCCTCCGTTTCGCGGGATCGACGAACACGCTGGCCAGCCACGGCGTTAATTCGGGACGCGTATCCATGTCCTCGGAGATAAGACTGGCCGAGCCCAACACGGTTGCTTCGTCGAGTGCCACAACCGTTAACGGAATCCGGTCGCGATTAACCTGCGCCCCGAGCCGGGCTGTCCGCGCTTCGAGAGTGTCGCCCGGGCGAAGACCGCCCCATTCTTCATGTTGCCATCGCGCGAGAACTGGAAGCGCTTCCAAATGGTCTGCCAGGTATTCAATTCTCATTGGATCACGCCGCGGCGGCGACTGTAGCAAGGCGTTGACGCTCAGAGCTATTTCTTTCACGCTCTCGGCCATGAAATCGTCGGTCGCGGTTGTCGTTCTCCTGTTTGTCTTGGGTCTCTCCGCCTTTGCCCAGCTACCATCGCCCACTGTGGCAGAACCGACTCCCCTCCCCACTCCTTCCATCGCGCCCGGCACCGATCCCGCCACTGCCACCCGCGCCTGGCTCGACACGGTCCCGGCCGATAAGCGCGCCCGGTCGGATGCGTACTTCGAAGGCGGCTACTGGCTGATCCTCTGGAATTTTCTCATGGCCGCTGCGATCTCCATCTTTCTTCTCGCTTCAGGCATCTCCGCGCGATTGCGCGATTTTGCTGAGCGCGTTACCGGACTCAGATTTCTCCAGGTGGTTCTCTACGCCGTTCCGGTCCTCTTCCTGATATACGTTCTCGGTTTCCCTCTGAACGCCTATGAGAACTTCTTCCGCGAACACGCCTATGGCATGGCCAATCAAAGCTTCGGCCAATGGTTCGGGGAGCAACTAAAGCTGTTCTTTGTAAACCTGGTCGTGACCAGCCTGCTTCTGATCGGGCTCTATGCAGTCTTTCGCCGCGCCCCGCGGACCTGGTGGGTCTGGGGAACCATCGTCTCGATCATATTCACCACCCTCGGGATCATGCTGGCGCCAGTCTATATTCAGCCTCTGTTCAACAAGTACACGCCGTTGTCGGACCCCGCGATTAGCGAGCCGATCCTGGCGATGGCCCGCGCAAACCAGATTCCGGTCAGCCAGGTCTTCGAAGTGGACGCATCCCGCCAGACCAAACGGGTGAGCGCGAACGTCTCCGGTTTCATGGGCACGACCCGGATAGCGCTGAACGACAACCTCCTGAAACGGTGCACCCTGCCCGAGATCCGGGAAGTGATGGCCCACGAGATGGGGCACTACATCCTGAACCACAGCTTCAAGCTCACCACTTATTTTAGCTTCTTCTTTCTCCTTGGTTTTATTGCGCTTCGGGTCTTTTTCCAAGCCGCGGTCAACCGGTGGGGCCAGGGCTGGGGCGTCCGCGGAATTGCCGATCCCGCCGGGCTGCCTCTGCTCTCGTTGATCTTCTCGACCGTCTTCTTTCTCCTGACGCCGATCATCAACACGACGGTCCGGGTGCACGAGCGTGAAGCCGACGCCTTTAGCGTGAACACAGCCCGCGAGCCGGATGCGTTTGCGATGGTTGCGCTAAAGCTCGGCGAGTATCGCAAGCTCGACCCCAGCCCGCTCGAAGAGTTTATCTTTTTCGATCATCCCAGCGGACGGGCCCGGATTCGGATGGCAATGGATTGGAAAGCGGCGCGGCTGCCTGCGGGTAAGACAGAGTGACTCGCCGTCGCTACAACAGAACAGAACCACGGTTTGGAAAGCGCGGTTCCTTGCGGTAGAATCTCGCATGCGCACGCTCAGTTCCATTCTGCTCCTGCTGGCCCTAACCGTCACTCCCGTCCTTTCTAAAGAAGGCAACGACAAGCCCGCGATTATTGCCGCGGCGCAGAAATTCGCGACTGAAAATGCGACGATCACTGTAAAGATCGCGCTGACGGTCGAAGCGGTGGATGGCGATTTCGCGCGCGTGAGGATGGCCCCGGAAGAGTCCGGCAAAGGCGATCCAGCATGGATATTCCTCAAGAAAAACGACGGCAAATGGACCGGGCTAACTCTCGGGTCGTCGTTCACGACCGAGGACTACCAGCAGCTCGGCATCCCGAACGCGCTCCGCGTTCCGTAACTGTAGAGGCGCTTGTGCCAAGCGCCTTGCGAGTCGCAGCCGGAATCAGGCGCTTGTGCCGACGGCCCTGGCAAGTGCTGCCGCGATAAGGCGCTTGGCACAAGCGCCTCTACACAACCTTGCGCAGGGAGCCGAAGCCTCTTATCGGTCTCTTTCTATGAAACGCTCGTTCTTGCTTCTCGCCGCGACCTCACTCCTGACCACGTTCGTGATCGCCGAGGACAAGCTTTTCCCGTATCCGCCGGCGCCGAAAGGCGATCAGAGCGACGATTATCACGGCACCAAGGTCGCCGACCCGTATCGCGACCTCGAGAACCTGGACGCGGAACCCACCAGAAAATGGATCGAGGCGGAGAACAAGCTGACCTTCGATTACCTCGCCGCCATCCCCGATCGAAAGAAGATCAACGAGAAGATGACGGCCCTCTGGGACTACGAGAAATACACCATTCCGTTCCGCGAAGGCGGCCGCTACTTTTTCTCCAAGAACACCGGACTCCAGAATCAAAACGTTTTGTTCACCGCTTCCGCGCTGCCGGGCGAGGCCAAGGTCCTTCTCGATCCGAACACGCTCTCGAAAGACGGCACCGTGGCGCTCAGCGGCATCGACATCACTGACGACGGTAAGCGCCTCGCTTACGGAATCGCCGTTGCCGGCTCGGATTGGCAACAGTGGAAAGTACGCGATATCGAGAGTGGTAAAGATCTCTCGGACGACGTCCAATGGGTGAAATTCTCCGGCGCGTCGTGGACGAAAGACGGGAGCGGATTCTTTTACAGCCGCTACGATGCGCCGGCGTCAGCGGACCAGCTCAAGCAGGCAAATTATTTTCACAAGCTCTACTTCCATAAGCTTGGCACGCCGCAGTCCCAGGACGAGTTGGTCTACGAGCGGAAAGATCACAAGGATTGGAATTTCTCCGGCGAAGTGACCGAGGACGGCAAGTTCCTCGTCATCTACGTCTCCCAGGGATCAGACCCCAAGAACATGATCTTTTATAAAACTCTCCATGTCCCGAAAGCCCCGGTCGTGGAGATGCTGAATAAGCGGGATGCCGCCTGGGATTTCCTCGGATACGAGGGCGACACCGTCTGGCTCAGGACAGACCTGGGCGCGCCGCGTGGGCGGATTGTTGCCATCTCGGCCAAAGACCCGAGCAAGATCACGACTATCGTGCCCGAAGGAGCCGACAAGCTCGAGAACGCCGAGCTGGTAGGAAACCGTTTCATCGTCAGCTATCTCAAGGACGCGCGCTCGGTGGTGCGGCTCTATGAGCTGAACGGCAAAGCCGCCGGCGAGGTCGCTCTGCCCGGGATCGGTTCGGCGTCGGGCTTCAAAGGCAAGCGGACGGACACAGAGACGTTCTACTCGTTCGTCAGCTTTACCGAGCCCGCGACGATTTACCGCTACGACTTTAAGACCGGCCAGAGCACTCCGCTTTTTCGCCCGAAGGTCGCGTTCAAGTCGGACGATTACACGACCGAGCAGGTCTTTTATCCCAGCAAGGACGGCACGAAGATCCCGATGTTCCTGACTTATCGCAAAGGCCTCGAGAAAAACGGGAACAACCCCACCCTGCTTTACGGCTACGGCGGGTTCAACGCTTCAATGACGCCGTCCTTTTCGCCGAGCGTGGCGACCTGGCTGGAGATGGGCGGCGTTTACGCCGTCGCCAACCTACGGGGAGGCGGCGAGTACGGCGAAGACTGGCATCTCGCCGGAACCAAGCTGAAGAAGCAGAACGTCTTCGACGATTTTATCGCGGCGGGCGAATGGCTGATCGCGAACAAGTACACATCAACTCCAAAACTGGCGATCAGCGGCCGGAGCAACGGCGGTCTTCTGGTCGGCGCTGTCCTGAATCAGCGTCCGGAGCTTTGGGGGGCGACTCTGCCGGGCGTAGGCGTCATGGATATGCTCCGGTTCCAGAAGTTCACCATCGGCTGGGCCTGGACCTCGGACTACGGCTCCTCGGATAACAAGGATGAGTTCGAGGCGATCTATAAATATTCACCGCTCCACAACATCAAGACCGGGACGAAATATCCGCCTACCTTCATTGTTACGGCCGATCACGACGACCGCGTTTACCCGGGCCACAGCTTCAAGTTCGCCGCCGCGCTCCAGGCTGCCCAGGCGGGCGATGCCCCCGTTTTGATCCGGATCGAAACTCGGGCGGGTCACGGCGCGGGCAAACCCACGAGCAAGATCATCGAGGAAACCACGGATCAATGGGCATTCCTGGCAAAAAGCCTGGGGATGAAGCTGCCCTTCTAATGCCCGCCGAACCCGATCAGTCGCTCGCGGAAAATCTCTAGAAGCTCGGGAATAGAGCTTCCAAAAGAACGGAGATGTTGGAGTCGCCGCCCGGGTTAGCTCCCCCGGCTACATTACAAAGCGGTAAGAAAAGACTTGCCTTCCTTGCACGCATGTAATCTTCTCCGCCCATGCGCGTCAGACCCAATTCCCTTTTTCCACCCCTCCTTCTCAGCGTGGCGCTGCTTCTCCTCCCGGAAATCGGCTGGACTGAGGATACCGTCCAGACCACTTCCGGCGAGGACTCCGATAAAGCCACCGCGCGCTCCAGGTCCGCGCAAATGCGAGTGCAAACGCGCTTCAAAGCGCATACCGCCCGGCCGCCGCTGACGAACATAACGGCTGATGGGGCGCAATTGCCGGTCTCGCTCGCCGCGGTCTCGGAAAGCAGCTCCACCGTCGAAGCGGAGCCCGTCGTGGTCCACGGGTTCGATGTCGAGCCGGTCGAATATCCGGCCCTGCCCGAAGTGGAAGGGACCCGGATCAATTCCGGAAAGAAAACGTCGTTCGTGAAGCCGGAGGAATTTCCGAGCGTAGCAAACAACAATTACCGTGAAGTCCTCGCGACCACACCGGGGCTCCTGGTCAGCGAAGAACCCAGCTCGGTGATCATTAATTTCGGCTACCGCGGCCTCGACTCGCAACGGGCGGAAACGATGCAGGTGCTGAAGGACGGAATCTCGATCAAGAACGAGCAGTTCGGTTTTCCGGAAACCCATTACACGCCGATCCTCGACGCGGTCGAGCGGATCGAGTTCGTCCGGGCCGGAGCGGCGCTTCAATTCGGGCCCCAACCGGGCGGCGCGCTCAATTTCGTCATGAAGATGCCCAGGAAGGACGCGCCGTTCCATTTCCTGACAAAGAACCTCTACGGCAGCGATGAATTGTTCCAGAACTTCACTTCGATCGATGGGACGATTGGCCAGTTCGGTTACTACGCCTACTACGATCACCGGCAGCGCGAAGGTTTCCGGACGAACAGCGACTACGATCTTAACAACGGCAGTGTGAGACTGGTCTGGGAAGCTTCGCCTAACGACCGGTTTGTCCTGACCCTCGATGCTTACGAGGAAGAGCACGGTGAGCCGGGCGGATTGCGGCGCAGGGGAGACCCGGCTGGTAATCCGGCTCGCTCGGTGTTCTATGATGACGATCGCAATGCCTCGACCCGTTTCTTCGACCGGTTCCGGCTCGAACGATATTTCGCGGACCTGGCTTATCAGCACCTGTTTTCGGAATCGACCCAGCTGGATTTGAAGGCGTTTGGCGGGTATCTGTCACGCTTCAGCAAGCGCCAACGCGGCGGTGACGTCGGTGCGCTTCCGGTCCCGAACCCCGCCCCGGGCACGACCTCTTCCACCAATTCGATTCAGCTCCGGGAAGCCTGGTCGGAGGGAGCGGAAATGCGGCTGCGCCACGATTATTTTCTGGCCGACCACATCTCGACCTTCGCGGGAGGACTCTTTCTCTACCACGCCATTCAGGACCGGACCGATCAACGAGGGGCGACCCCGGACGCGGAGACTGGCGCGCTCCGTAATCTGAATACCGGCGAGACCACCGATTTCGCGATCTTCGCCGAGAACCGATTCCACTTCGGCCGGCTCTCGATCACGCCGGGCATGCGGCTCGAGTTCCTGAAGCAAAGCCTCGACGAAGACCTGAACGTGAACCGGCCGACACGATTGCTCTCGAAGGAGGACGATTTCTTCGTGCCCTTGTTTAGCCTGGGAGTCGGCTACGTCCTGCTGGAGGGTCAGAACGCAGTCGAAAGCACGGCGAAAGATTCTAAGGACGCGAAAAACACCGCGACGACCACCACCATGGTTGCCGGCGGTCCGCCACGACTCGAGTTCTATGGCACCGTGGCGCAGGCCTATCGACCTGCGACCTACGGGGAGCTGGTCCCGACCAGTGCGACCGGGGTAGTGAACGGCGATCTAAAAGAAGGCAGATCGCTCCAGTACGAGCTGGGCCTTCGCGGCAAGCCTTTCCCCTGGCTGACCTTCGATGTTGGGGCCTTTTATTTCACCTTCGACGACCAGATCGGCGAATTGAATTTGCCCGACCCAGCTAATCCCGGAGGCACGATTACGGTCGCCCAAAATGTCGGAGACGCACGTTACCAGGGGTTGGAGGCGGCAATGGAACTGGATATCCTCGCACTGATCAACGGAGGAAACGAGAGCCCCTATGGCCGGCTGAATCTTTACGGCAACGTCACGCTTCTCGATACCGAGTTTACCTCGGGGCCCAACACAGGGTTCACTCCGCCTTATGCTCCGGACTACCAGTTCAAGGCAGGCGGAATTTACCGCTTCAAGGAACAGCTCAAGGTCGGGCTGATCGGAACAATGGTGGACGATCACTTCGCCAACTCGAACAACACCTACCAGTTCTTCGTGCCGGCTTACAATGTCTGGGACCTGACGGCCGAGCTGAACTTCTGGAATGGACGGGTCGGCGTCTTCGGCGGGATCAATAATCTATTCGACGAAGATTTCTGGGCCGAAGTCCGGGACGAAGGAATTCTGCCAGCCTACCGCCGGAATTATTACGGCGGCGTGAAGATCAGATTCTGATACTTCCGCGCGTGGGGCAGACGGCAGCCGGACCGTCTGAGCGCTGATCTTATTCGCGCTTGGACTCGGGCTTCCTGGGCGATTTGTTCAGCGCCTCAGGCCGCGGGGAGACGGCTTCTTTTCGCTGTATCCGACGAGCCAGCGCGGCTTTGTTTTCCTGCCACTTGTGAGAAGGATCGCCGTTGAGCGGTCCCCAGAGCAAACGTCCGGCGTGGCGCCAATTATCCAGCATTATACCTTCGGCAAAGGGCTGGCCGCGGGCGGTGATGGCAATCACATTATGCTCGGTGTCGGTGCCGGCATCGGATTCGGCCCAATGGAGCTCGAGGGTCTTGAGCTTTTCTGCGTCCAACCGGAGGAGCAATTCTGTCGCGAATTGATAGCAAAAGCCTCCTTTTTTAATGCCCATATTGATCAGAAAACTGTGGATGGTGGGGGAAGAAAACATCTTCCATTTGGCGGCAAGTTCTCGCCCGGTCGTGTAAGCGATGTGGGCAACCCGCCGTGCTTCCTCCGGATCGACGTTCGGAGACAGGGCGACGAGCCGCGCTCTTAAGGCTTCGTCTTCGGCCGAACGGGCCAGGACCAATTCGCCCCGGGGCCGGGCGTGGGCGAAGGGGGCGAAAGCCGCGAATGCCGACAACGCCACCAAAGCGAACAGGGTAAAAAAACGGGGTGCGACCACGATGGTGGTATGCTTAGACACGCTGGTTGTTTCCGACAAGGAGAATCAAAGTCGTAGCCAGGTTCACGTGCTCCAATCCGTGCCCCCAGCTCCGGGTTAGCGATCCGGGAAAAAGTCGAGAAAAGCGTTGCGCGACTGGTCGTAACTGCCTAAATGACGGGCAGCAACCAGCAAAGGAAGGAGGCGAAATACTAATTGAAAATTCTCAAAGCAATCATGATCGTGGCGCTCGCGGCCAGTGCGTTGGGTTTGGGGGCATGCGCGCAGCACAAAGAAGCGGCGACGACCCAGACTTCGACTTATTCGAAGTAACTGCCTTATCGGCGGTTGCGGATAACCTTAACCAAAAACGCCAGGCTGGCTTATCGGCCTGGCCTTTTTTTTGCGCGCCACATTTCCTGGTGTCTGAACGGTCGGGCGAAGGAAGTGGAGCCTAGGGGATTCGAACCCCTGACCTCCTCAATGCCATTGAGGCGCTCTACCAACTGAGCTAAGACCCCGCGAAGAACGATGATTTTCGATTGGCGATTGCCGATTTGCAACGGAGAAGTTCTCAGGATGATTTCCCGTTCATACTGTCGCGGTATCGCAAAACGCCTGGTCTTAATCATTGGTCTGTTGGCGCTCACCACGCCGGTTGCCCCGGCGGCGGATAAGACGACCGCAGTCTGGATCGATGGCCACCGATCGACCGTGAGCGATGAAGAACTCTTGCGTCATGCGATTGTTTCCCCAGCTGCCAGTTATCCCGCGGAAGCACAGAAACGAAATCTAACCGGGAGCGGGCTCTACGAGCTGCAGATCGACAAGAGCGGGAAGACTACGCAAGTGAGAGTCGTGCGGAGCGCGGGAAACTCGGTGCTTGATCAGGCGGCACGGAGCGCGTTCTTGCAGTGGCGGTTCAAGCCCGCGTCGTTTTCCCGGGTGACGATTCCCGTAAGCTGGGCGGTGAATCGCGTGCGTTAGGCTGGCTTCACATCGCCGCGCGACGCAGCCTACGCTCACCGCGCGACGATCGAAATGTTTGAGTGCCCGGCGGTGTTCGTGATCTCCTCCTTCTCGAGGAGAAGCGTTCGGCTCGCTTCAATCGCGATGACCCGCAAACGCGCTTCGGCCGCCACTTCGATCGTGGCCACTCCGATAACCGGGACATCGAACCGCATGTCCTGCGTGGGCTTTGCGACTTTTACCATGATGGCGTCTTTTCGCCCGAGCGCTCCACCGCGCCTGATCGCGTCGTTCGTCCCTTCAAACCCTTCGACTGCCAGGACGGTGCCGTTCTTTACGACAACCGTTTGACCGATATCCAGGCGGCTTACTTCGCGGGCGATCTCAAATCCGAAAGCCACGTCTTCTTCTTCACGACGACTTAATTTGGGACCCGCAATCAGTCCGGCGGGCGCGAGGCAATCTTCGAGGAACGATGTTGCCGGAAGGAGAGTGATTCCGGCGCCCGAAAGCTCCTCTCCGATCGCGGCAAAGATCGATTCCGCGTTGCGCCGCTTCAGTCGAGCGAGTAACAGGAGCGTTTTCCAATCGGGCCGCAGGTCGAAGAGATTCTTCGGGGCGATCTGGCCCGCCATGATGGCATGGGCGACGCCGCTATTCCGAAAGGAGGAAATCAGCTTTCCTAACTGTCCGACTCGCATCCAATGGACCTCGTCGACTTTGGCGGCGAGGCGCTCGTCGGTTTCGTCAGTGAACGCGGCTGCCACGATCCGCTGGACACCGGCCCGTCGAGCGGCATCAGCCAGCAGGCGTGGATAAACCCCGTTGCCGGCGATGATCCCGAGCGTGTCAGGAGTTTGCACGGGATGAGGATAGAGAGGGAGAGGCGCCTGTGCCAAGCCGCTGCTCAACGGGTTAGGTGCCTGGCACAAGCACCTCTACACGAATCAGCTTCGGCGCCGGCGTTTCACGTGCAGTTGCGCGAGCGCTTTTTGGAGCGACGCCTGCACAGCGGCGACTTCTTCGGATCCGAGATCGTCCTTCATCGCGGCCTTGGCCCGTTCCACAGCGGCTTCGGCCGCCGACTCATCGATCACGGTCGCTTCGAGCGCCATGTCCGTGAGCACGGAGACCGCGGTGCCGGTCACTTCGACGAACCCTTCGCCGATCGCGAGAAAAGTCTCTTTGCCGCCTTTTACGACCCTGAGCTCGCCCGGATTAATCGTCGTCAGGAGCGGGACGTGGTTCGGATAAACGCCGAGCTCACCTTCCGAGCCCGGAAGGGTCACCATGTCCACGTCCTCGGAGTAGGCCGTCTTCTCCGGGGTCACGATCTCGAGTCTCAGGGTTGCCATGGTAGAAGAGGTTGAGGGTTGAGAGTCGTTAGTTGAGAGACAGGAAAAGAAATCGCAGTGGCCGGGTCTAAGTTTTCACTCTCAACTCTCAACAAAAAACTCTCAACTTTCCTGCTGGATCATGTCGATCCCGCCCTTCATGTAGAAGTTCTGCTCGGGAACTTCATCATGTTTGCCGTCCAGGATCTCCTTGAATCCGCGGACGGTCTCAGCAATCGAAACGTATTCGCCCTTCGTGCCGGTGAACACTTCGGCGACGTGGAACGGCTGGCTGAGGAAACGCTGGATTTTGCGGGCGCGCAAAACCGACAGCTTGTCCTCCGGACTCAATTCGTCCATGCCGAGAATGGCGATGATGTCCTGAAGGTCGCGATAGCGTTGCAACACTTTCTGCACCCCTCGCGCCACGGTGTAGTGCTCTTCGCCTACCACATCCGGGGCGAGCGACTTCGAGGTCGAGGCCAGCGGATCGACGGCCGGGTAGATGCCGAGCTCGGCGATGGAGCGCTCCAAGACGATGGTCGAATCGAGGTGGGCGAACGTATTCGCCGGAGCCGGATCCGTCAGATCGTCGGCCGGCACATACACGGCCTGCACCGAAGTGATCGACCCTTTTTTCGTTGAGGTGATGCGTTCCTGAAGATCACCCATCTCCGCCGCGAGGGTGGGCTGATAACCGACGGCGGACGGCGTGCGGCCGAGGAGCGCGGACACTTCCGAGCCCGCCTGTGAAAATCGGAAGATGTTGTCGATGAACAACAAAACGTCCTGGTTGCGTTCATCGCGGAAATATTCTGTCATCGCCAGGGCCGAGAGCGCGACCCGCAAACGGGCGCCCGGAGGCTCGTTCATCTGGCCGTAAACCAGCGCGACCTTCGATTTGCTCAGGTCTTTCTGATCGATGACCCCCGCTTCGCTCATCTCGGTGTAAAGATCGTTCCCTTCGCGGGTCCGTTCCCCTACCCCGGCGAACACGGAGAAGCCGCCGTGACCTTTGGCGATGTTATTGATCAGCTCAAGAATCACGACCGTCTTGCCGACGCCGGCGCCGCCGAACGCGCCGACTTTGCCGCCCTTGGTGAAGGGGCAAATCAGGTCGATGACCTTGATCCCGGTCTCGAGGATCGAGGCGCCCGTGTCCTGGTCGGTCAGCTCGGGCGCTTTGCGATGAATCGGATAACGCTTGGTGAAAGTAACCGGACCGCGGTTGTCCACTGGATCGCCGGTCACGTTGAAGACACGACCCAGAGTCCCCTCGCCTACCGGGACACTGATCGGGCCGCCCGTGTCGTTCACTGCCATGCCGCGCTTGAGTCCTTCGGTGGAAGACATCGCGATCGAGCGGACCCAGCTCTCGCCAAGGTGCTGTTGGACTTCGAGAGTGAGCTTGGTGGGGTTGCCGTTGACCTCGTATTCGAGCTCGAGGGCGTTGTAGATCCGGGGCAGCGCGCCGCCGCCGAAATCCACGTCCACCACGGGACCGATGACCTGAACGATATTTCCTTTATTCATAAGAGTGATTAGCCGCCCACCGCCATCTGTGCGGTTGAGATTTCGAGCAGCTCTGTGGTGATGCTGGCCTGGCGCATCTTGTTGTATTCGAGAGTGAGATCCTTGATGAATTGCTTGGCGTTATCCGTCGCGTTCTTCATCGCGACCATTCGCGAGCTATGCTCGGAGGCGCGCGCGTCGAGGATCATCTGGTAAACCTGGTAGTGGAGGTAATACGGCAGCATGACGTCGAGGACCGCCTCAGGGGCAGGCTCGAACAGATAACCGAGCATCGGGTCTTTGGTCGCTTCCGCCGTATCGCCGGTGGCCGGGGCCTGCGGAAGATCGAAACGAGAGATTGGCAGGAGCGTTTGCACGACCGGCTTCTGGTTGATCGTGTTGATGAAATGGGTGTAGAGGACCGAGACCCGGTCGACGTCGCCGCTGAGGAATTTCTCGATGGCGAACTTCGAGATCTCCTTGGTCTCGGTGAATGCCGGGGCGTCTTTCAACGGGAAATCGGCCGCTAATTCGCGACGGCTGCGAACCAGGAACTGGCGCGCTTTTGCGCCTGAAGTGAGATAGATCGTCTTCTCGTTTTCGAACTTGATCGCCTCGCGAAACAGGTTCGTGTTCAACGCTCCGGCGAGTCCTTTGTCGGTGCTGAGAATAATGACCAGCTCTTTCTTCACCTCCCGTTTTTGGAGGAGCGGATAGAGCTTTGAATCGGTCCGGTCCTGCAGCGAAACAAGGACGCGGTTCATCAGGCTCGCGTAAGGCCGGCCGGCCAGCGCCGCCATCTGGGCCTTGCGCATCTTCGACGCCGCGACCATCTGCAGCGCCTTGGTGATCTGCGAAGTGTTCCGGATCGATTTAATCCGGCGCCGAATGTCTTGGGTATTCGCCATCTTGTTTTCTTAGGCCACGGATTCAAACGGATGAAACACGGATACGGACAAGAAGGATGGGTTCGTCGAGCGCCCCTCTTTCGATCCGTGAAAATCCGTGTTCATCTGTGGCTGCATAATTCACCTAACGACTAAACCGGGTTCGTAGACTTGAACTCATCCAGCGCAGCGCGAAGCTCGCCTTCGAGCTCCTTGTCGACGGCGCCCTTGGAAATGATGGTGCCCATCAGGCTTTCTTTTCGGGTCCGGAGATAATCCTGAAGCTTGATCTGGAATTGCTTCACCTTATCGACCGGGACCGAGTCGAGGTAACCGTTCTGCATTGCCCAGAGAACAGCGACCTGTTCCTCGACCGGGATCGGGTTGTATTGGGTCTGCTTGAAGAGCTCAACGATGCGCTGACCGCGCTCGAGCCGACCCTTGGTCGCGGCGTCGAGATCGGAGCCGAATTGAGCGAAGGCCGCGAGCTCGCGGAACTGAGCGAGGTCGAGCTTGATCTTGCCCGCGACCTGTTTCATCGCCTTGATCTGCGCGGCCGAGCCGACCCGGCTGACCGAGAGACCGACCGAAATGGCAGGCCGAACGCCCTGATAGAAAAGGTCGGTTTCGAGGTAAATCTGGCCGTCCGTGATCGAGATGACGTTCGTCGGGATGTACGCGGAAACGTCGCCTGCTTGCGTTTCGATAATCGGCAGCGCGGTCAATGAACCACCGCCCGCTTCTTCGACCACGCGCGCGCTTCGCTCGAGCAGACGTGAATGCAAATAGAAGACGTCGCCGGGATAAGCTTCGCGGCCGGACGG
>DATLNB010000007.1:0-86701 GCA_035536995.1 Chthoniobacterales bacterium
CAGCTGATCACCAAACTGCGCTCGAAGTTCAAGCTCGATCCGGAAGTTTACCGGCAGCATTACCAGAAGCTTCGCCCGAAAACGGAGAAGAAGGAGCGTTCCTCGAAAAAGTTGGCCGAGGCCAAGTAAACCCGCTAGAAGAGCGGCATGGCCAGTTTCAACAAAGTTATCCTTCTCGGAAACCTCACCCGCGATCCAGAGGTCCGATATACCCCCAAGGGAACAGCCGTCACCGATCTAGGGCTGGCGGTCAATCGCTCCTACACCGCCGAAAACGGTGAAAAGCGCGAGGAAGTTACGTTTGTCGACGTGACCTTCTGGGGACGCACCGCGGAAGTCGCTGGTGAATACTTAAAAAAAGGGCGGCCCGTTTTCGTCGAGGGCCGGCTTCAACTCGATTCCTGGGATGACAAGCAGTCCGGACAAAAGCGGACCAAGCTCAAAGTCATCGGGGAAAATATGCAGATGCTCGGTTCTCCGCGCGGAGGTTCTGGCGGCGGAGGCGGCGACGAAGAAACGGGCGGCGGTTCACGTTCCAGCAGACCCGCGCCGCCTCCTCAGCGCTCCGCTCCCTCCGAACCGGACGACGACGAGATTCCGTTCTAGTTTGTAAAGCGAGACGCTGGGCAGGGCGAGAGTCGCTCGAGCCGTAACTGTTCGCAGCTCATGACCCCCACGGAAGCCTGCATCGCGCTGAACATGCTTCCCACGATGGGGCCTGTCCGGCTCCGGAAGCTGCTCGAAGTTTTCCCAACTCCCGACCAGATCCTGGTTGCGAAGCGCGACGCTTTACGCGCGGTCGAAGGGATCGGCCGCGAGGTCGTGGACCAGATTCTGAGCTGGGAATCGCTCGTCGATTTACCGGCGGAATTGAAGCGAATTCGCGAATTCGGCGCGGAGGTGATCGCGAGCACTTCGCCACTTTACCCAAAGCAGCTCCGCGAGATCCACGCTCCGCCCATCGTCCTGTATGTGTGGGGCGCGCTAACGGAACGCGATCAACATGCGATCGCCGTGATCGGTTCGCGGAGAACGACTCATTATGGATTGGAGTCGGCCAAGAAGCTTTCCTACCAGCTCGCTTACGCCGGGTTGACCGTGATCAGCGGCCTGGCGCGAGGCATTGATACGGCGGCGCACCACGGCGCGCTCGCGGCCAAGGGACGGACGGTCGCGGTGATCGGCTCCGGTTTGTTGAACCTTTATCCGCCCGAGAACGCCGCCCTGGCGGAGAAAATTCGGAGCGGCAACGGAGCTGTCGTGTCGGAGTTCTCGATGGCGATCGAGCCGGATCGCCAGACGTTTCCGATGCGCAACCGCATCATCAGCGGCTGGGGGCAGGGTTTATTGGTGGTCGAAGCAGGTGCAAATAGCGGCGCCTTGATCAGCGTCACCCAGGCGCTGGAGCAAGGCCGCAATGTTTATGCTGTGCCGGGCCACATCAATGCGCCGACTGCGATCGGCTCGAACCGCCTGATCCAGCAGGGCGCGAAGCTGGTCATGGATGCGAACGACATTCTCGACGATCTGCAAATTCTTTTGCCGGAGACGAAGCCGGCGCCGGCGGCAACCGTGCGCGCCTTGCCGGTTTTGACGGATGATGAGCGCCGAGTTTACGACGCGATCAGGGAGACGGAAACGTCGATCGACGATATCGCGACCAAAGCGGAGCTGCCCAGCGGCACGGTGTCCTCGACGTTGCTTCGGCTGGAGTTGAAGCGTCTGGTGAAACAGCTTCCCGGGAAATATTTCGTCAAGCTCGGATGATCTTCTGTAGCCGCGTCGCTGTGCGACGCGCAACGCATGGTATGATGCGCTGCGTGATCTTTAACGTCGCCCACAGGGCGACGGCTACAGTATGAAAGCTATTCGTCTCGCCACGATCGGTTCCCCGCTCGAAGAACACGAAATCGAAGTGCCGTCCATCGGACCGCGCGACGTGCTGATCCGCATTCGCGCGGCCGCCATCTGCCATTCCGATGCGCATTATCGCGCTGGAGTTTCGCCGGTGGCGCGATTGCCGATCACGCTCGGTCACGAAGTCGCCGGTGTGGTTGAGATGGCCGGGAGCGCCGTCGTAAATTTCAAAACAGGTGATCGTGTTTGCGTTCATTACCTGGCCACCTGCGGCGAATGCCCCTTCTGCGTGAGTGGCAACGAACAATTCTGCGCCCAGGTGGGGATGATCGGCAAACATCGGGACGGGGGCTACGCCGAGTTCATCGCAATGCCAGCTCGAAGCGTCTTCCATCTCCCCGACGAAATCGGATTCGAACAAGGCGCCATCATGATGTGCTCCTCGGCAACGTCCCTTCATGCCTTGAGGAAGGCTCGACTTCGAGCAGGTGAAACGGTCGCGGTTTTCGGCATCGGCGGCCTCGGGGTTTCCGCGATCCAGGTCGCCAGGCATTTGGGCGCCGCGCAGGTTTTCGCGGTGGATATCAACCAAAACAAGCTTCGGATTGCCGAGCGTCTTGGAGCGTTGCCGATCGACGCGGCAGCGCACGATCCGGTCGTGCAGCTTAAAGAGCTTACCAAAGGCCGGGGCGTGGATGTCGCGCTCGAGCTCGTCGGACTGCCGGTCACCATGCAGCAGGCCGTGCAATCGCTCGCGATCCTCGGCCGGGCGGCTTTGGTTGGGCTCACGCGGGAGACCTTCCCCGTCGCGCCGTATTCCGAGCTATTGAACAAGGAAGCGGAGATCATTGGGGTCTCCGATCATCTCGCGAGCGAGATCCCGGTTCTCGTCGAGATGGCGCAAACGGGGCAGCTCGACCTGTCCAACATCGTCCGGACAGTGCCTTTGGAGCCTGCGGAGATCAATGCTGCCCTGGATCACCTCGAAAGTTTCGGCGACGACGTGCGCACTGTGATTCTTTTGTAGCCGCTTCGCTGTGCGACGCGTCAGGCCGGCGCCCCAGTCGCCCGCGCGCGTCCCACAGGGGCGCGGCTAGAAAGGCAAACCGCAGCGACACCAATTCCGATTTGCGAACCCGCGCGGCCTCTTTTACCATCCCGGCCTTAATTGGAACAGGAGGGCCTGACTCCCATCGATCTTTAGCCGAGACGTTTACCCCGAACCGACATGTCGAAATCGCTCATCATTGCCGAGAAGCCCAGCGTGGCTGCCGACCTGGCCCGCGCCCTGGGTAAGGTGCCTAAAAAGGGCGACCACTTCGAGAACGATGAATACGTCATTTCATCGGCTGTTGGGCACGTCGCCGAGCTCCTCATGCCCGAGGACATCGATAAGAAAAAATACGGATTCTGGCGCCTCGAGACCCTGCCGATCATCCCCGAAAAGTTCGAGCTCAAGCCGATCGACCAATCCAAGGATGTTTTCGGGCGCCTGAAAAAGCTGATCGCTCGCAAGGATATCGACCAGGTCATCAACGCCTGCGACGCAGGCCGTGAGGGCGAGCTGATTTTCAACAACCTTTGCCGCCTCGCCAAGAACCAGCACCCGGTAAAACGCCTCTGGCTCCAGTCCATGACGGCGCAATCGATTCGCGACGCCTTCACCCATCTGCGGGACGAGAGCGACATGCGTGGCCTGGCCGATGCCGCGCAGTCACGAAGCGAGAGCGACTGGCTTATCGGGATCAACGGGACCCGTGCAATCACGAAGCGCATGTTCGGATCTCGCGCTGGTAACGTCGCCTCCGTCGGCCGGGTGCAAACCCCGACGCTCGCCATGGTCTACGCGCGCGAGCTCGAGATCCGTAATTTCAAGCCGCGTGATTATTGGCGGGTAACCGCGAAATTCGAAATTGCGCAGGGCCAATACGAAGGAACCTATCAGCGCCCCGATTTCAAAAAGAGCGGCGACGAGCATGATCGCGCCGATCGGGTCTGGGAGAAGGCCGCGGCGGAGGCCGTTGTGGCGGCCTGCCAGGGCAATCCGGTAGCGGCGGTCACCGAGGAAAAGAAAGCGAGCACGCAAATCGCGCCGCGCCTTTACGACCTGACGACCCTGCAGCGGGAAGCGAACGGGCGTTTTGGTTTTTCGGCAAAACGGACCTTGCAAATTGCCCAGGCGCTTTACGAGAAGCACAAAATGTTGACCTATCCGCGGACCGATTCCCGCGCGCTCCCGGAAGATTATTTGCCGACGGCGCGCCAGACGCTCGGCAATCTGGGCGTTCCGCTGGCCTCGCACGCGGAGAAGGTCCTGGCCAAGGATTGGGTTCGGCCTAACAAACGGATCTTCAACAACGCCCAGATCAGCGATCACTTCGCCATCATCCCCACGACTTCGGAATCCAAAAATCTCGATGACGCTGAAGCGAAGATTTACGACATGGTGGCGCGCCGCTTCGTCGCGGTCTTTTTCCCATCGGCCGAGTTCGATATTACGACTCGCTTCAGCCAGGTGGCGGAGCACCGCTTCAAGACCGACGGCAAAGTTCTCACCGCGCCCGGCTGGCTCGAAGTCTACGGACGCAACGTCGTCGAGGAAGATTCGAAGGACGGAAAGGCCCTGCCTCCTTTGACGCCGGATGACAAGGCCAAGGCGAAAACGCTTGAGGCAAATTTGCACAGCGAAGCGACGAAACCGCCGCCGCGCTACACCGAAGCGACTTTGCTTTCCGCGATGGAGACGGCGGGAAAGCTCGTGGACGACGAAGAGCTCGCGGAGGCAATGAAAGAACGCGGCCTTGGCACTCCTGCCACCCGCGCCGACATTATCGATGGCCTGATTTACCAAAAGTACATGGACCGCAACCAGCGCGAGCTGGTCCCGAGCGCAAAAGCCGAGCAGCTCATCCAATTTCTCGAGGCCGTGAAAGCGTCTGACCTGACCAGCCCGGCCATGACGGGTGAATGGGAACATCAGCTCCGCGAGATGACTCGCGGCAAATTTTCCCGCGAGAAGTTCATGGCCGGCATCGTCGAGGAGACCAAAGGCATCGTCGAACGAGTCAAAGGATTTGAGGAAGACGATTCGGTCGCGCGCGAGACCGATATTCTGTCGCCGACCGACAGGAAGCCGCTCCGGGAAACCTTGCGAGGCTACAAATCGCAGGATGGCGAATTCATGATCTACAAGGTTATCGGCGGCCGACGAATGGAGGAATCCGAGATTCGCGAGCTGGTCGAGAAAGGCGAGGTCGGGCCGCTCGACGGATTCATCTCCGCGAAAACGCGGGCCAGTTTCGCCGCCAAACTGAAACTCGGCCGCGACGAAAAGACCGGGAAATGGAAAGCCGAATACGATTTCGGAGACAACGTCGATCTCGGCGCGGTCGAATCATTCTGGACCGATCCCGCGACGGGCGCAGAGCTGTGCGAGGTCGGCTCGAGCTATGTGCTGCGCGAAAAAGAGAACGGCGAATGGAAGCAGACGTTCCGAGTGCCGCGTTTGATGTGCAAAAAAGAGGTCGCTCGCGAACAGGTCATCCGAATGCTCGAGCAGGGAAAAACCGATTTGATCCAGGGATTTATCTCCAAAAAGGGCCGCCCGTTTGACGCTTTCCTCGTTCGGAACGAAGCACGTGTTCGCTGGGAATTCCCGCCGCGTGCTCCGAAAAAAGACAAGGACGGCAAACCAATCGAGCGAAAAACGCGCACGAAAGTTGACCTTTCGAAAGCCCAGGTGATCGGCGAGAGCAAAGCGCACAAGGGCGGTGAGCTCGTCGAGATGGAGGACGCCTACTACGTCCGCAAACCCGACCAGGACAACCGGCCCGTCTTCAAGCTGACGAAGAAACTCTGCGAACACGAGATCACCCCCGACGAAGTAAAAGAACTTCTCGCCGAAGGGCGCTCCCACCTGATCGAGAATTTTGTCTCCAAACGCGGGAACAAATTCGCCGCCCACCTCGTCCTCTCCGCCAAAAAAGACAAAGCCGAATTCGAGTTCGCGCCGCGGTGAATCACGCACCGCATGTAGCGCCGGCGCTCTGTCGCCGTGACACGCGCGGGGGGGACGCGCGCGGCGCTACATGAGCCAAAAAGGCCGGTTCATCGGCGCGCCGCGGTCGCTTCGACGCCTATGCTGGCCAGCTTCCAGTTCGACTGTTCCTTCTCGTACTTGCATTCGAAGTGCACGTCCCTGTCCTCCAGGCCGTACTCACCTTTAGCCTCGAGCCAGCCGAACTCCTTTATGGCCGGAACCTCGTCAAAGCTCGGATCGACGTCTGCGATCTCGGCGATGTCGACGTTGTTTTCGAGGAACTCGCGAAACGAATTCATCAGCGCCTCCGGGGTGGTGTTCTTTTTCCACGAGGTCGCAAGTTTGGCGTGGAAGGCTTTGAAGCTCCGGGTTTGGACGGCGTCGTTGAAAAGCAGGAGAGTATCGAGCACGAGCTTTTTGACCTCTTCGTCAGATGGGACACTGTCGGAATCTTCCGCCGCGGGCGATTCCGGTTCCGTATCGGACGGGATCGGCGATGTCGGGATTAGTGACGACTGGGAATCCTTTTTCCGGGTTACCGTCGGCGAGGTTTGGGGCGGAGATGCCGTGGTGGGGGTGGGCGAGGAGGAAACCTGGGGCGGCGTGGAAGGAGCACGGAAGAGATACACCAACGCTCCCGCGACCACCACTCCAACGATAAGAAGGAAGGCGAGAGTCCCGACGATAACCGGAGTCCACATTGTCTTCCGTGGAGGTGGCGGGGTGGCGGGTTCCGGTGAGAAACGGCTTTGGTTCTCGTGTGGGGCTAGCACGGGCGGAGGCGGCGGCGCAGCGGAGACCCTGTCATGTTGCCTCGGGACCGGTGGCGCCGTTTCGGCAGTCGAGCCGGGCCGAGGCGTTGCCAGAATGGCGTTGAGCGTTTTCGCGAGGCTATCGAGATGCTCGCCGAGAGGCTGCGAAAACGCATCCAGCCAATGCGCGCTGGAGATGAAATACTCGAGCGCTTTTGTCGGTTGAACGTCTTCGATCCGGAAGGGAATGGTGTAAACCCCTTTGTCGACCGCGCGTTCAATCTCTCGCTTTATCTGGGGCGACCCATTGGCGCTGGCGGAAAAAATCAAAACCATGATCCTGCTGGATTCGATCGCATCAATGATCGATTCGCCCCAGTCCGCGCCCGGCACGACGTCACGAGGCGCCACCCAGCACCGAATGCCTTCTGCCTCGAGCCTGGCCACAAGAGCGTTGGATATCGTCTTGTCCTTCGCCGAATGACTTACAAAAACATCGTGGGCCATGGTGATCTGGTTTCACATTTTAGGTGCGCGATTGCGAGGTTAATCGGAATCGCCAAAAGCAATCCGCGGTCAGAGGCCGCCGCCACGGAGAACGGCAGGCCGACCCGCCTTCGCCCAGCTTCGACCTTGCGGCACGGACGGCCTGTCCAAAGAAAGAGAGAAATAAAATTTATCCGCGGAAAGCGTTGACGCCACAACTAATGGTGTGTTAGTTACGCCGCCGACCACTATGCGTTGTCCCAAGTGCGGGTTTCGTGACGATAAGGTCATCGACTCGCGCCAGTCTCGTGATTCTTCTTCCATCCGCCGACGCCGCGTCTGTTTGCAGTGTTCCTATCGGTTTACGACCTACGAGCAAATCGAGCGGTCCGATCTCCGGGTCATCAAGCGGGACCGAACCCATGAACCTTTCGACCGCCGAAAACTGGTGAACAGCCTGGCGAAAGCTTGCGAGAAACGCTCGATCAGCCTCGTCACCCTGGAGAGCGCAGTGGACGAGATCGTGCACGAATTGGAAACGAGCGGTCGCGAAGTTACGTCCGCCTCGATCGGGACCAAGGTGCTCGAAAAACTGCGCGCAATCGATGAAGTGGCTTATCTCCGGTACGCGTCGGTCCATCAGCGTTTCAATGAGGTGGACGAATTTGTGGACGCGATCCAGGCCCTTGGGCGGAGGATCAAACCGAATGCGCTCCAGCGTGAGCTTTTCCCGCCCGAAACGGCGCCGGCGGAAATGCAGCCGGCGACCGCCGGAACGGCGAGTAACGATACGAAAACGAAAGCGCATGGTCGCGTTTAAAGAAGAATTTCCCTACCTGCGCGGGCAATCGGGTCAGCTTTTCGAGTTCGACCAGGGTTGGTTGCGCGCCGCCATCACCCGCGCGGCGGATGACGCCGGTTATCCGAAATGGTGGCTGACGGATCACGTCACGGAGAGCATCGCGTTTTATCTTCGGTTGCGGAACGACGAGTCGGTGGTGCCGTTCGATCAATTATCGCAGACGGTGCGCTACGTTTTGAAAGTGATCGGGTACAAGGAAATCGTGCCTTATTTTGTGCCCGCTCCGCCGCCGATCTCATTTTCGCTGCTAGCGATCGCGCAGGACGCCGGGGCAGGGTACGAGCTGGCCTTTTTCGATAGCCTGGAAAAACGAATCACGGCGGTGGTGAACGCAGGCGCCGATACCCTGCACCTCTGCGACCTCGTCCAATGCGTGAAACATTTGCGCGGAGCGAAGGCCTGGACGCGGACCTGCGATACGCTGCGGGAGGAAGTGATTTGTTTCGTGCGGGACAAGCTGATTTCGACTCCGGAGTTGCAACACCTGCGCTGCTTCATGCGGTAGGTGAGCGTGGGTTGAGAGTTGATGGTTGGGAGTTGAGAGCCGGGTCAGGGGACAATGACCATTTTCGAAAAAATCATCCAGCGCGAGATCCCAGCGGAGATTGTTTGGGAAGACGACGACGCGATTGCTTTCAGGGACGTCAATCCGCAGGCGCCGGTGCACGTGTTGATCGTGCCGAAGCGGGTGATTGCGAGACTGGCTGAGGCGAAGGAGGAAGACGCGGCGTTGCTGGGGAAACTCCTGATCGCGTCGCGGAAGGTGGCGGAGAAGATGGACCTGTTAGACTCGGGTTACCGGGTGGTGATCAACAGCGGACCGGATGCCGGTGAGAGCGTGCCGCATTTGCACGTGCATGTGCTCGGGAAACGAACGCTGGCTTGGCCGCCCGGGTAAGCTCGGCCGAGTTATCGACGCGGAGTTGGGGTTGGAGTAGGCGTCGGCAAACGGCCGGAAGTGCGGGAGCGAACGGGACGTTGTGTCCGAGAAACAACGGGAGTCGGTGCAGGACGAAGCGACGCAGGGGCGGGCGACCGGACTGGAGCGGGAGCAGGTGAAATGACACGCGTCTGAGAGCGTGTCGTAACAGAGGCGGGAGCCGGAGCCGTCGATGTGACTGCCGCGGGACGAATAGTGGCGGGCGCCGTCGAGGATCTGACGGTGGCGGTAGGAACAGTGGGAGGTGCTGTGGACGATCGGACAGGAGGCGGACGGACAGTCGCGGGGGCAGTGGACGATCTGACGGTTGCTGGGCGGACAGGAGCAGGTGCAGTGGACGATCTGACGTTGGGAGGCGGAACGGAAGCAGGCGCGGTGTATCGAACCAGCTCAGGCGCAGGAGGGGCGACAGTTGCAGGGTCGACGGGAGAAATTATCGGAGAGCGCGCCACTGCTTCTGCCTTCACAACGACAGGCGTGCCGGGAGGCGCAGCGTTGAAGAAAGTCTCAGCCATTCCCTCGGGCAGCCGAATGCAACCGTGCGACGCCGCATAGGGCGGGACGTAACCCTGGTGCATTGCGTATCCGCCCCGGAAAAACATTGCAAACGGCATCCGCGCGCCATCGTATCGGGAGCCCGGCGGCTTTCGATCCTTGCGGACGTCGATATTTGATTTCACGACGTTGCCGAATTCATCCACGTAATCGCCAAAGACCGTCGAGACGTGATCGGGATTCTTCCAGAGCACCGTGTAGCGGCCGGGCGGCGTGGAGAACCCGGGCTTGCCGGTGGAAACAGTCGATTCGCCGACCAGATTTTTACCCTTATAAAAGTAGGCCCGCTGTTCGGAGATACTCACGACGATTTTCGGGGAGCCGGGAACGCCGTCCCCATTCCAGTAGCCCGGGGGCGGCGTCGGAGCCACGGGGGCGGAGCTCGTAGTAGGCGTGGTCGGCATCTCGGCACAACTGGCGAGAAGACCGAGCGCGGCGGCGCAAAGAGCGATTTGAATTCCCCTAATACCCCTCATCAGGATGCGGAGAGTAATGCGTCCCCTTCCGCGTTCAACTCCAAAGATTTGAGGGTGAGCCGGCGCGCCGGCTGCCGGGTCCCCGCGCGACGGTGACACGGAGAAAAGCGCTGCGCGCGGATGCGGTTGTTCTTGCCGAAAACGACAGTTCCTGATTGCCTGTGCCGCAAAGGAATTCCAGAGCATGCGTCACCGTTTCATCGCCATCCTGACTGTCGTCTGTTTTGCCGTCGGATTAGGCGGGTGCGAGACGTTCTTCCAGAGCTCAAAACCGCGGAGCCAGAAGAAGAAAAAGCCGAGGAAACAATACGAAGAGGTTTTGATGCCGGGACAGACAGGGAGCCGCCTCCAGCGCCGGGTGTTCGTCGAGCGGGCACCGAGGAAAGAGAAGAGCCCGGCGCCGAAAAACGAATCGACCCCTGCGAAACCGAAAGCCACGCCGGCTCCCGAAGCTGAGGCGAGCCCCAGCCCGACACCGACACCCGAAGAAGAGGCATCGCCTACGCCGGCGGAACGGTTCCGTTAAATTGGTGGCGGTGAGGGAGGGATTCGAACCCTCGGTACCCTTTTGGGGTACGGCGCTTTAGCAAAGCGCTGCTTTCGACCACTCAGCCACCTCACCAACAGATTGCGAGAATATGGGCTTGGGGGATAGTCGTCAACCGGACGGCGGCAGCATGATCACCGAGGAACAAGCGCTCGCGCGCATTCTGGAAAACGTCCGGGCGTTGCCCGCGGAGACGGTGCCGCTGACCGAGGCATGCGGCCGCTTCGCCGCGAGTGATGTGTTCGCGCGGGTCGCGCTGCCGCGATTCGACAACTCGGCCATGGATGGATACGCGGTGGTCGCTGCGGCGTGTGGGAATGGCAAAAGCCAGCGCGTTATCGGCGAGCAGCCGGCCGGGATCGATCGTGGATTGCGAATTCAGCCGGGTGAAGCGGTCCGGTTGTTTACCGGCGCGCCCATTCCTGCGGGAGCGGACGCAGTGGTGATGCAGGAAGACGTTCGTTGCGAACGGAACGATATTTCTCTGAACGTTGCGGTGGAGAAGGGGGAGTTCATCCGGCGCCGCGGGCGCGACTTGGCGGAAGGCCAGAAGATCGTGGAAGCCGGTACCCCCATTCGTCCGCAGACAGCTGGGCTGCTTGCTTCACAAGGATTGGCGGAGATCGA
This sequence comes from Chthoniobacterales bacterium, assembly GCA_035536995.1. Taxonomy (GTDB): domain Bacteria; phylum Verrucomicrobiota; class Verrucomicrobiia; order Chthoniobacterales; family UBA10450; genus AV80. Next base: position 11,142 of record DATLNB010000007.1, read on the forward strand.
AGCCGGCGCCGTGGCGCGGTTGGCGATCATTTCAACAGGGGACGAGCTGATCCGGCCAGGTGGCGAGCTCGCGGCCGGTCAAATTTACGAGAGCAACTCCTTCTTAATTCGTGCCTTGGCAGGCAAATGCGGCGCGTCAGTGACCGACGTCGCGCATTGTCCGGATGCCGCGGAAGCGATCGAAGCAGCGATACGAGCCGGGCTGCAGAGCGATGTCGTCATTTTGTTAGGCGGCGTTTCCGTCGGCGCGCGGGATCTGGTCAAGCCGGCTTTGCAGGCGGCCGGCGCCGAGACCGAGTTATGGCGGGTCGCGGTCAAGCCGGGGAAGCCGTTCCTCTTTGGGCGCGCCGGACCGTGCGCGATCTTCGGGCTGCCCGGAAATCCGGTGTCGGCGTTCGTGACCTTTCTTCTATTTGTCCGGCCGGCGCTTCTTCGCTTGATGGGTGCGCGCGCCGATCAACTGAGTCTGCCGACAGTGGACGCCCGCCTTGCGACGAGCATACAGAATGAAGGTGACCGGCCGCATTATGTCCGCGGTCTGCTTCGCGCCGGTCGCTTCACACCGATCGGGCGGCAGGAATCGCACGCTCTGTTTGGGTTGAGTCGGGCGAACGCGCTTCTGCGTATCCCAGGCGGTAAAGACTTTGCGGAAGAAGCAGTGGTCTCCGTGATTTCGCTGGACTGAGCACGCTTCGTTTTTGCGGAACATGAGATCATCAGCGGGAAAAGGGCGGTGAGCGTTTGACACTCCGCGCGAGCATTTTAGCTTATGCGGTTTGAATACCCCGACCCAACTCCGGCCCAACGGAACCGACCAATTCCGCGCCGACGCTGAGCGGCTTTCCCACATTATTTTGGAAATGCAGCGGTGCTTCGTGCTCCACCTCTGCAAAGAGCTGGCCCCTGGTAACGTTTCCTTCCCGCAATTCTTTCTTCTCGCCGCGCTCGATCAAAAGGAAGTGCTCACGATGTCCGCCATCGCCCAAAAGATGGGGCACACGACGGCGGCAGCGAGCGGACTCGTCGATCGGCTGGAAAATCTTGGCTACGTCGTGCGTTCCAGCGCTCGCGAAGACCGGCGCAAAGTGATGGTTTGCATCACCCAAAAAGGAAGCGCGTTGGTGCGCCGAATCCGCGAAGAGATGGTGGGCAACCTGATGAAGATGATGACGCTGCTAAGTCCGGGAGAGCAGAAGGCCTGGCTCCAGATTTACACGAAGATCTACAATTATTGCCAGACCAAGGAAGAACCCGAGCTTCCGTTGCCTCGCAGTAAGTCGCGCCGCGGACTGCTCACGGCGCGGCGTTTCGAAAATGGAACGCGCTGATCCCGAACCCGGGAACGTTTCGCGCAGCTCTTAACCTACCTAATATTTGTAACCATCCATTTTCGAGCAGTTTAAGTCACGTCCTGCGGTCGCGGCACGCCCCCTGCATACCAGCCAGCGCAAAAGCTCCCGATCTCTCGTTGCGTCTCTGTCCTGACTTGCCCTAACCTGCGTTTTCTATCCATGCGAAAGTTTTCGATTCCGTTTCTGCTCGTTGCCGCGACCGTGGCCATGCTGCCCCTCGCGCCAATAGTTTTCGGCGGCACGGATACGATTGTTGAGACCCGATACCGGACGCGGTCGGCTATCCCGCGATTCACTCTCGATCAGGCGGTGCTGACAGCGCTGCAACGCAACGCCGACATTCAAAGAGCGCGGCAGGAAATCGAACGAACCAAAGGGCTGTATATCGCGATGCGCGCGGAGATCCTTCCTCAAATCGGGATGACCGGAAGTTTCCAGGGCACCGATCCGCATCTCCAAGTCAACCATGGCGGCGATTCGACTGCCGTCGCCACCCCAACACCGAGCCCGGGCGCCTCGCCCACACCTGTGGGAAGTTCCGGATTCGACTTCGGTGGGGTCGAGCGGTCCTACAATGTGCGGCTGGAAGCGACCCAGGTTGTTTTTGCTGGCGGCCGGGTGGTCGCGAACATCAGGTCGGCGGCTTTCACCAGAGACGGCGCTTACTTTGCGTTCCGAAATGCGATCGACACGGTAGTAGCCACGGTGAAACAACAGTTCTACCAGGTCCTGCTCAATCGCGAGCTCATCCATGTCCAGGAAGAATCGGTGAACCTGTTGAAGAGCCAGTTGCAGGACCAGCAGAACCGGTTCGAAGCCGGGACCGTCCCGCGTTTCAACGTTCTCCAGGCGCAGGTCGCGTTGTCGAACCAATATCCGCTGCTGATTGGCGCGCAGAATAATTACCGGATTTCGCAGCTCCAGTTGGCGAAGACCCTTGGCCTTGATTTCGATCCTGGTCGCGGCGACGGCCCTCCGCTGGAAGCACTGGGCCAGTTGCAATATCGTCCGCGCCGAATTCCGCTCACCGCGGCGATCGAGATGGCGAAGGAACGCCGGCCGTTCCTGAAACAACAGAAGTCGGTTGTGTTGAGTAACGCCGAGCAGGTCAGGGTAGCGCGCTCCGGATATTTCCCGCAAATCAGTGCTTCGGGCGGAACGCAGGTGCGGAGCTCAGCGGTGAGCGAAGACATTCATGATGTCAGCAGCGGTTATATTTATGGGCTAACCGGGACCTGGGCGATCTGGGACTGGGGCGCGACGTATGGCGCGGTGAAACAGGCACGGGCTGTCCTGGAACAATCCAAGATCACGCTCGACGATGCGAACCGGCAGGTGGAGCTCGAAGTGCAGCAACAGGATTCGAATTTGAAACAGAGCGCAGAGCTGGTGAGGGCGACCGAGCAAAGCGTGGGACAGGCGCAGGAAGCGTTGCGGCTGGCTAGTGCGCGTTTGAGCGCGGGGGCCGGAACGCAGTTGGAAGTGCTGAATTCACGGGTGGAGGTGACGCAATCGCAATCGAACCGTCTTCAGGCGCTGTATAACTATAATGTTGCCCTTGCCGAGTTCGACCGCGTCACGGCGACTGAGGTGACCTATTCGAATGAGCTGGATGAACCCATCACACGGGACAAGGCAAAGACCGATGCGAAACCGACGCCGGCGCCGAAACCGAGCCCGCTCGAGCTCAATCACGCTGGCAATCGCCCGCCTGCCCACATTCGCAGCACGACTACGACAACGCGCACGACCACTTACGGGAAGTGAGCGAGGCTCAGCGGACTGCTGAACACTTCGCGGCCTTGACTGCGATCGAGGGATTTGCGCACGGATTCACTTTGCGCGTTCCCGGTCTCGAAATGTCGCATGACAAAGCCGAAGCGCTTGCCCGACTCGACGGCATCCATCGCACGATCCGCTCCGCGCACGGATTAGGCGCAGTCCCGTTCATCACGGCGCAGCAGGTTCACGGCGATCGGATTGGCCTGGTCGAAGCAACGACCGATAATAATAAATGCTTCGATGGCTGCGACGGGCTGATCACGAATCGCCCCGGTGTTTGTCTCGGGATTTACGTGGCTGATTGCTGCGCCGTTTACCTGGTTGATCGGGCTAAGCGCGCAATCGGTGTGGTGCATTCCGGCAAAAAAGGGACGGAACTCCGCATCGTTCCGAAGGCGATTGAAGCTATGGCCACGAGCTTTGGGTCTCGCGCGAGCGACCTCGTCGCGCAGCTCAGCCCATGCATCCGCCCCCCGCATTACGAGATCGATTTCGCCGCGGAGATAGTCAGGCAATGCCGCGACCTGGGCGTAGCATCAGTTCATGATTGCGGCGTTTGCACCGCCTGCGACTTGTCGCGCTACTATTCGTACCGCGCCGAAAAAGGCCGGACTGGCCGGATGCTGGCGTTCGCGGCTCTTCTGTAGCCGTCGCCCTGCGGGCGACGCGTGATAGAAGCACAGCCAACCGATACGTCGCCCACAGGGCGACGGCTACAGAAGAGGCCGTCAATCTTCCAGCGCGCCCCGTCCGTACCGAACGATCCCGCGCTTTCCGGCGTCTGCCACAAACTCGAAGAACTCGCGTCCGACCGGGCCGAATTCAGCAGCCGCAGCCTTTTCGAGCGCCTGTTTCGTGTTTAGCCCGCTGCGATAAAGGAGCTTGAACGCGCGTTTGATTTCGTCTCGCTCATCCGCGGTGAAATTCGCGCGGCGCATTCCAACAATATTCATCCCGTAGACCTCGTTCTTCGCCGCGCCAAGGAACGGCGGAAGATTTTGGGTGAATCGGCCTTCGGCCATCACCAGCCGTCCCATCCGGATGCCCTGATGAAAACGCGAGCCGCCGCCGATGAATGCCTGGTCGTCGATCCGGACGTGCCCGGCGAGGAGGCAGTCATTCGCGATGACGACGCGATTTCCAATCATGCAATTGTGGCCAAGGTGCGTTCCGACCATCAGAAAATTCCGGTCGCCAATGACCGTTGCGCTGCCCTCCGTGCTGCCGCGGTGGATCGTGCAGTATTCGCGAATCACGTTGGCGTCACCGATGACGACGCTGCTCGCTGTCTTCGGATCGAAACTCAAATCCTGCGGCATCGCACCGATGACAGCGCCGTATCCGACGAAGTTATCAGCGCCCATTTTGACAGCGCCTTCGATAATAGCGTGTGCCTGGATCGTGCATCGCTCGCCGATGACCGCACCGCTCCCGACGATCGCGTAGGGGCCGATCTCGACATCTGGGCCGATCCGCGCGCCCGGATCGACGATCGCAGCCGGATGAATTTTCACAGAACGCCGGCCTCCTTGAAACTGAAGTAAGGCTGACAGCCCTCAGCCGGGGCGCCAATAATCACGTGGTCGAGAAGCTTGATCTGGAGAAGCTCGGCCGCTTCCACCAGGCGGCGGGTCAGGCTGTGATCGGATTGGCTGGGGGAAGGATCGCCCGACGGATGATTGTGGACCACGATCACCGCATAAGCGGACGCGATCACCGCGGGGCGAAAAATATCGCGCGGATGTGCAATGCTTTCGTTGACGCTGCCAATCGAGACTTCGCTCGTGGAGATGAGGTGGTAGCGCGTATCGAGCAGGATCACCCGTAGCGATTCCTTGTGCAGTGCGCGCATCTCCGCGCCGACCAGCTCATAAACCAATTCCGGCGAATCAACCTTCCGGCGCGAGAGCCGTTCATTAGCCAGGCGCTGGCCGAGCTGGAAAGCAGCCACGAGGTGAATCGCCTTCGCCTCTCCGATACCACGGATGGCGCGCAGTTCTTTCACCGTGCATCGGCTCAATCCGGAGAGCGATTTGTATTTGTCGAGGAGCTGGCGTGCGACGGCGATTGCATTTGCTCCGGGTACCCCGGTTCCGAGGAGAAGAGCGATCAATTCCGGATCGATCAGGGCGTTCGCCCCGCGGGCCAGAAGTTTTTCACGGGGACGTTCGCCCTCCGGCATCTCGCTGATTTTTAAAGGCGCGGCGGAGGGGGGACGGAAATCGTCGTTCATGAGGGGTGAAACTGAGGGGGCCCACTCGTCCAGCTCAGGGCAGGCGTTGGTCATTCCCGCCCGCCAGGCTAGACGCGAAATTGGTCGAGCAGTTCACGGAGGGCGTCACCGAGCTGAAAGAGCGAATCGGTGTGGGGGTTGGAGGGAAGGGAGTGCAATTCGGATTGGGCGTCGCGCACCGTCTCCTCGCCGGCGTCGAGCGAAGCGCGCAAGGCGCCGTTGGTCGCGTCGAACTTGAGAAGCTCGGTAACGCCGCGGCCGTTATCGGAAAGGATGAGCTCGCAATAACGTTCGCGCTCTTCTGCCGGCGCCGAGCGGAGCAGCATCAGGATTGGCAGCGTCATTTTGCCTTTGCGCAGGTCGGTCCCGAGGGTCTTGCCGATGTCCGCTTCGTTGCCCGCGATGTCGAGGCAATCGTCGTAAATCTGATAAGCTGCGCCGATTTTTCGGCCGAAGTTTTTCAGCGCGTTAGTCGTCTTGGGTTCAGCTCCGTTCAGAACGGCGCCGAGCTCCGCTGCTGCGGCGAAGAGCGAACCAGTCTTCATCTCGACGATGCGCAGGTAATCGTCGATCGCGAGGTGCAGATCGAATCGCCGCTGGGTCTGAATAATTTCGCCAGAGCAAACTTCCCGGGCGGAGCGCGCGATCACGCGGCTGATTTCAGCTTTCTCGAAATTTGTCGAAAGGTTCAGGGCCTGGGCAAAGAGACAGTCTCCGAGCAAAACGCTGAGCGAATTTCCCCAGCGCGCATTAACCGTCGGTTGGGCGCGCCGCCGTTCCGCCTCATCCATAATATCGTCATGAACGAGCGTCGCGATATGGATCAGCTCCACGATGACGGCCAGATCCAGGTGCCCGGATGTAATGCCGCCGCTGGCGCCGCCGCTCAGCAAGGCAACCAACGGGCGGAGCCGTTTCCCACGGCTGCCGATTGCGTAGGTAACGTATCCTTCGACGGCGGGATCGAAAGCCGCGGCCTGCCGGGCAATACGCAATTCCACCTCCTCTAACTCCGGCCGGACAGTTGCCGCGACCCGCGCCAACGCCCCGTCACGCGAAACCGTTGGGGTGCGCGAATCAGCGAAAACTTCCACGGGAGCACGATAGAAGGCGCGCCAATCCAGCGCAAGCTTCTCCCGAGTCGGAGAGCACAATCGCAGGCGAACGCGTGCTCCTACGTCCCCGTCGTCTGGGGGGCGGCCGTGGGTTTCGTGGAGAGCTTCTGCGCGAGCAGCACCCCGAAGTTGAAGAGCAGTCTGACGGCGCCGGGCGAACCGAAAAAAAGATCGCGGAGCGTGTCGGGCGGGACGGTCCAGAGGATGACCTCGCCCTCGGCAAACGCGTCTTCATCAGCCGGGGCCCGGAGGAAAATGTCACGCTCTCCGAACCATTGGCCGCGCCCGAGGGTGGCCACGTGGGTTTTGCCGAACTCTTCGTTACGCCGGGAGACGTCCACCCGGCCCGAGATAACGCAGAAAATGTAATCAGCGGGTCGCCCTGCGCTTACGATCTTCTGCTGGTTATACTCGACGAAAGTCCCATTAAGCTGAAGCTCCGCGATAAATTCCCGGCTGACGCCGGAAAGGAGGCCGTCCTGCGGAAGGCTCAGGCCCCGGGCGCGCACTTGTTGTTCCAACAATACATTCATGGTGCGATCTCGCTTTTCGCATACATCAAGACTCGCGAAGAAACAACCGTTTCGCGCCCGTCGCGCTCACCGCCGCAGGAACCATTCGCGGGTGGCGTATTTCGCGTCGGCGATTTCGTGGGCCCGCCCCAGCAACCGCGCCTCAATGGCTCGTCCCCGGAACTGATCGCAAAAACCGTCGGCCAGCTCGGCTCGAAATTTGTCCGGAAGACCGGACCTTTGGATGCTGCCCTGGTGAAGCAACGCCCGCCGCGTCCGGCGGTGTGCCGCCCCCGCGATTTTTTGGCCGTCGCTGATCAGATCCGCGCGGACCGGGTTCGAAAAGCAATGGTCGGACGTCCTCGGCGCAGCGTTATCAGCGAGGGATGCTGTGATCCCGTTCGCGCGCAGGGCCTTGGAAATGGCCTGGTGAATGCGGCGATAAATTTCCGGCGAAGAGTTCCGGAAAAACGGATCCGTTGCGGGGATAATCATTGAATAGGTCAGATCTTCCCCGTGAGGCACGATCCCGCCGCCGGTCCAGCGTCGGACAATCTCCCGGCCGCGCGCCGTTTCGATCGCCTCGGCGTAGAGCCCGAAATAACCGAAGGAAATCGCCGGCCGAATCCACCGGTAGAACCGCAGGATCGGAATCTCCGCGCCTTCGAGCAGAGCTTCGTCTATCGCCATGTTAAGGGCCGCGGCTCGAGGCTCTGGGTCGTCAAAGACGTCAAGCTGCGTGAGCATGACTGCTCGTTAGGCTGCCAGTTCCGCAGCGATTTTTTCCGCGGCGCTTTTCGGATCCGGAGCCCCGGTGATCGGCCGCCCGATCACAAGGTAATCGGCGCCCGCCGCAATTGCTTCGCGCGGCGTGGTAAACCGCTTTTGATCGCCGGGCGCCGACCCGGCGGGTCTGATTCCCGGAGTCACAATCTTGATCTTCTCGCCGAACTCATCACGGAGCCGTCGCGCTTCATGCGGGCTCGCCACCAGCCCGTCGATACCGTTCTCAACTCCGAGCCGGGCAAGCCGCAAGACCTGGTCGGTTACCGATGTCGCCACCCCGATTTCCGTCAGAGTTTCGTCAGTCGAGCTCGTTAACACCGTCACCCCGAGCAGCAACATGTCGCTCTTCCTGGCGTTAACGGCCGCACGAATCATTTCTGCGCCGCCGCTCAGGTGGAGGGTCAGCATCTTTACCCCGAGCCCGTCCGCTGCCTCTACTGCCTTGCCGACGGTGTTCGGAATGTCGTGCAGCTTGAGGTCGAGGAAGACTTTTCCGAGGGACGAGGCCGGCCGAACCAAAGCAGGTCCGTCGGCGGTGTAGCTTTGCAGGCCGATTTTGAAAAAGCCGACTGAATCCGCGAGAACTGCAATCAGGCTCAAGCCTTCTTTCAGGTTCGGAACATCAAGCGCGACGATAATCTTCTCCGCGGCGGGCGACTTCATTCTGTTCTTCGGTGAAGTTTACTGGACAATTTGCAGGGTATGCAGCTTTTGGCTCCGGCGAAGATCAATCTTTCGTTTGCGATCAAATCGCGGCGTCCGGACGGATTTCACGAGATTGAGACATTGATGGTGCCGATTTCCGTGAGCGACCGGCTGACCATCGCGCCGACCCGCAACACCGGTGAAATTCATTTTTCCTGCGACGACCCTTCTCTGCCCCATGGCGACGATAATCTCGTGGTTCGGGCGGCGAAACTGTTCCGGGAACGGACGGGCAACCATTCCGGCCTAACGATAACACTCAAAAAAAAGATCCCGCATGGCGCGGGCTTGGGTGGGGGGAGCAGCGATGCCGCCAGCACCCTGATGGGCCTCAACGAATTGTTCCAGGCGGGATTAGCGCAGCAAGAGCTCTTGAAATTGGCGGCTGAGCTCGGCTCGGACGTTCCGTTTTTCATTGTCCGCTCCGCTGCCGTTTGTGGTGGACGCGGTGAACTCGTGACACCAGTTGCGTTGAAGCGGGACTTCCATCTTCTCTTACTCAAACCCGATTTCGGGGTGCCGACCTCGTGGGCTTACGGAAGGTGGAAAGAGTCACAACCGCTCCCCGGGATCGATTATTCCGCACAAGAGCTCGATGGCGTCCGCCTGGTTAACGATCTCGAGCGCCCCGTATTCGAGAAGTTCGTGTTTCTCGCGCATCTCAAAACCTGGTTGCGCAAACAGCCGGAGGTGGCGGGGACGCTTATGTCTGGGTCCGGCTCCACCATGTTCGCGATTCTCCGCAACCCTGCCGCCGCTGAGGTGCTCGCGGCTCGCGCTCGGAGCGAGGTCGATTCGACTTTATGGTCGTGCGTCTGCGAAACGCTATCTCCGCTTTAGCTTCGCGACCGCGTATTCGCGGTTGAGTTTGGCGATGAAGCTCGCGCTGATTTGCGCCGGGCAGACCGCCTCGCACTCATACGTGTTGGTGCAGTTGCCGAACCCTTCCGCATCCATTGCTTCCACCATGTTCAAAACGCGCGTTGTCCGCTCGGGTTGACCCTGGGGCAGGTAAGCAAGATGCGAAACTTTCGCCGCCGTGAATAGCATCGCCGACGCATTCGGGCAGGCCGCCGCGCAGGCGCCGCACCCGATGCAAGCTGCTGCTTCCATCGCCCGGTCCGCATCCGGTTTAGCGACGGGCGTCGCATTCGCCTCGGGAGCTGAGCCCGCCCGGGCCGCGATGAAACCGCCTGCCTGCACGATCCGATCAAGGGCACTCCGATTCACGACGAGGTCTTTGATCAACGGAAACGGCTTTGCGCGGAACGGCTCCACCGTGATGGTTTCGCCGTCCTTGAACCGCCGCATGTAAACTTCGCAAGCCGCCCCGGGATGATCGGGCCCATGCGCTTCCCCGTTGATCGTCAACGCGCAGGTCCCGCAGATTCCTTCACGGCAATCTGAGTCGAATGCGATCGGTTCTTCGCCTTTGCCGATCAGCCCTTCGTTGACCACGTCGAGCATCTCGAGAAACGACGTATTCGGAGAAACGTTCGTTGCCTGATACTCGACCAGCTGCCCTTTCGTCTTCGGGTCGCATTGGCGCCAGATTCGGAGGCGAAAGTTCATGGTTGGGTGGGCGAAGTTGAGAGTTGAGAGTTGAGAGTCGAGAGCCGCATGGAGGAGATTAGTTGCAACCTAGAGGGACAGCGATTTGCGCAGACCGCTTTGCATGCCAGACATCGAGTTTCTCAAAATTAAACATGTTTGCTCTCCGGGGGCTCTCAACTCTCAACCATAAACTCTCAACTATTTGTAACTGCGTTGCGTCAATTGCACGGTCTCGAACACTAACGGCTCACGATGCAGCTTTGGTGGCGCGCTCGAACCATTTCCCTGGTGTTCCCAGGCGAAAACGTCCGCGAAATTTTCGTCGTCCCGGAGCGCTTCTCCGTCTGGCGTTTGATGTTCTTCACGGAAATGGCCTCCGCAGGATTCATTTCTGGTCAGCGCGTCGACGCACATCAGCTCGCCAAACTCGAGGAAGTCTGCCACCCGGCCAGCCCGCTCGAGCGATTGATTGAAACTTTCGCCTTCGCCGGGCACGCGAACGTTTCGCCAGAATTCCTCACGCAGTTCCGGGATCCGGCCGAGGGCTTCGCGGAGCCCGGCTTCGTTCCGGGCCATTCCGCATTTGTCCCAAAGCAACAGGCCAAGCTCGCGGTGAAAGGAGTCCACCGAGCGGGTCCCATTTATTGCCAACAACTTTTCAGTGCGCGTTCGCACCTCCTTTTCGGCATCACGAAACTCGGGCCGATCGATGGAGGGGCGCTTCCCAATCTGTGGGGCGAGGTAGGCGGGCAAGGTGTAGGGCAGCACGAAGTAACCGTCGGCGAGTCCCTGCATGAGGGCACTTGCGCCGAGGCGATTCGCGCCATGGTCGGAAAAGTTTGCTTCTCCGATCACGTGAAGGCCGGGGACATTGCTCATCAGGTTATAGTCCACCCACAATCCACCCATCGTGTAGTGGACCGCCGGATAAATTCGCATCGGGCGCTGGTAAGCGTTTTCGCCCGTGATCTTGGCGTAGATGTGGAACAGGTTGCCGTAGCGTTCGCGGATGGTGTTCTCGCCCAGCCGCGCGATCGCATCCGCAAAATCCAGGTAAACGCCGCGACCGCTTTCGCCCACGCCGCGTCCTTGGTCGCAAGCTTCTTTCGCGGCGCGCGAAGAGATGTCGCGCGGCGCCAGGTTGCCGAAGCTGGGATATTTTCTTTCCAGGTAATAATCCCGGTCTACTTCGGGAATCTGAGCCGGTGGGCGGGTATCTCCCAGAACTTTCGGGACCCAGACCCGCCCATCGTTTCGCAACGACTCCGACATCAGGGTCAACTTCGACTGGTTCGCGCCACTGACTGGGATGCAGGTCGGGTGAATCTGGGTAAAGCACGGGTTCGCAAAGAGCGCGCCCTTTTTGTATGCGCGGTAGGTGGCGGTGACGTTGCACCCGCGCGCGTTGGTCGAAAGATAAAAAACGTTTCCGTAGCCGCCGGTGGCGAGAACAACCGCATCGCCCGCGTGCGCCTCGATTTTTCCAGTGACGAGGCTCCGAGTGATGATGCCTTTGGCGTGCCCATCGACGAGGACCAGGTCGAGCATCTCTGTCTGCGGAAACATCGACACCGTGCCGGCGGCGATCTGGCGGCAAAGGGCCTGATAGGCGCCGAGCAGAAGCTGCTGGCCCGTCTGTCCACGAGCGTAGAAGGTGCGTGAGACCTGCGCGCCCCCGAACGATCGATTCGCAAGCAGCCCGCCGTATTCGCGCGCGAACGGAACGCCCTGTTCGACGCACTGGTCGATGATCAAATTACTGACTTCGGCGAGCCGATAGACATTCGCCTCGCGAGCGCGAAAATCGCCGCCCTTGATCGTGTCGTAAAAGAGACGGAAAACGCTGTCGCCGTCGTTCTGGTAATTTTTCGCGGCGTTAATTCCGCCCTGGGCAGCGATGGAATGAGCTCGCCGCGGACTGTCCTGATAACAAAAGCACTTAACGTTGTAGCCGAGCTCTCCGAGAGTGGCCGCGGCTGAGCCACCAGCGAGTCCGCTACCGACGACAATTATCTCGAACTTGCGCCGGTTGTTCGGAGCCACCAGGCGCGAGTGGTCTTTATGGCTGGCCCACTTTTGGGCGAGCGGTCCATGGGGAATGCGCGCATCGAGGGACCCGATCATAACTGCTGCGCCGGCTTTACGAGGTGGAGAAGAACGGCGACCGGGATCGAGGTGTACCCAGCAAAGATCAACCACGCGAAAACCCGACCCGCGGTGGCCAGCCGAGGCGTCAGCTTCTGGTCATTCAGGCCGAGCGATTGGAAAAAGCTCGAAGTACCGTGGCTGAGATGGAGAGCGAGCAGAAACATCGCGACGACGTAGAAACCGGAGACGACGTAATTCTGGAACCCGTAAACCATCATGGAATAGACGTCGTAACGGTTGAGCGGATCCGCTTTCAGAAGGAGAAAGCGGGGATCGGTCACCCGAACGGTGAAGTGGGCGATGTGATAAAGAATAAAGGCCAGCACGATGAGCCCGCTCAACGCCATCGAGCGGGAAGCAAACGTGGCTTTTACGTGCTCCTTTTTCTTGTAACCGGCCGGACGGGCCCGGCGATTATCGATGGCGAGACTGATGGTGAAGAAGATGTGGACCAGCACATTTATGAGGAGAAACCCGCGGATCACCCACAGCACCGGACCGAGGTGCCGCAGTTTCTCGGCGTAAGCGTTGACCCATTCCGGGCCCAGGAAAATCTGGAGATTGCCGAGGAGATGGCCGACGACGAAGGCGATCAAGACGACCCCGGTCAGCGCGACTATCATTTTTTTGCCGACCGAGGAGCGATAGAAGGAAGAGGATGCGGTCACAAGCTTGGGACAGTCCAGGCGTTGGGCCGCTGGATGTTTTGAAATTAGAAGTCGTCCAAAGGGTGTCAAGCATCCGCGGCCGGCTCGCGGCGAAGGATTGACGGTTGGATTGTTGACGATAAACTCGCGCCCGATTCCGCCCCAGATTCACGGCGATGGGTGAAACGATGGCGAGATTTGTGAGCGACAATTCATCAGATGTTCGGCCCTGTCCTAGCTTTTTGCTGCGCGGCCCGCTGCTGGTTGCCGTGGCAGCTGCACTTCCAGCAATCGGAATCGTGATCCTGATCGCTCGTTACGGTGTCTCCATTCCGCTGCTCGACGATTGGGAGATGGTGCCGTTGGTCACCGACGCGCGGCAGGGCCGGTTGAGCTTCGCGGCAATATTCGAACAACAGCAGGAGGCCCGGACTGTTTTTCCAAAGTTTCTCTTCCTCGTTTTTGCGGTCGTAAAACACTGGGACGGGCGGGTGATCATGATGGTTTCGGTGCTGTTATGTTTTGTGACAGCGCTCGGCGTGTACCGGTTACTGCGTCGAACAGGCATTTCCTCCCGTGGTGCCGCAGTCGTTTTTCTGCTCGTTCTGCCTTTGATATTTTCGCCGGCGCAGCACGAGCTTTGGCTGCTGGCCTCCGGCGCTCCCTCCTTTGTTCCCGCGCTCTGCCTGGTCTGGGCTATGTGCGTTTTGACCGGAGATCGTTCGGTGCCAGCGAAGTTCTGGCTCTGCCTGGCCTTCACGGTCATCGCCAGCTTTACCCTGGCCAACGGACTCCTTCTCTGGGGCCTCACTTTTCCGGCCTTTTTTGCGATGAACCCCAGGCGCCGGGATTTGCGCTGGTTTTTCCTTTGGTGGGTGGCCTGCGGAATTTGCGCTGCTGCTTACTTCGCAGGTTTCAAACATCGCCCGGATCTGCCGGCCTTTGCCCCGCCAAAACCTCTCAGCGAATATCTCCACTACGTTGCCGTGTTTCTCGGCTCAGGTCTGGCGCGGTCCGGAAACAGCAAACCGCTTGCGGCTTCGACCATTGTCGGAGCGATCGCGTTAGCGGGTTACCTCGCGGCTCTCGGTTACTCCCTATTTCGGTGGCGCGACCGCGCTTACTGCGCGCGTGCCGTGCCCTGGCTAGCGGTTGCTTCTTTCTCCGTCGGAAGCGCCTGTCTCGCCGCCCTGGGCCGGATTGAGTGGGGCGTAGCGCAAGCCCTCGAATCCCGCTACGTGACTTTCTCTCTTTACTGTACCGTGGGCCTCGTCGCGCTGGCTGCGATTTTTTTGAAGCATTTTGTTGCCACGTTCCGAGGCAATGGGGCGCGCGTCGGTGCCCAGATCGGACTTGGAATCCTTGGAGTGGCGTATGTCGCCGTGCTGGCAACGTGCGCGTTCGCATCGATCCCGTTTTTCAAGTGGCGCTCGGCTACGGCGCGAATGGGTTACGGCGGCGTCCTCTTCAGTCAGGTGCTCGACACCTCGCGGGCAATCCAGGCGGGCAATTTTCCCCGGCCCTTTGAGGTCCAGCAACGCGCAAACGCGCTTGATCGCCTGCGAATGCTGCGAACCCCATTGATTCGGACCACCCGTATCAGTGAAATGCGGCGTTCCGATCTGAACGATGAATCGGCCGGGTGGCTTGACGCGTTTCAGGTTCACGACGGAACCGGGTCAGCCTCAGGCTGGGCGGCTTTGCCCCGGCGGCCAGCGGATTGCGTCGTCCTTGCTTACCAGGACGGGGCGGGGGAATGGATCGCCTTTGCCGTATCCAGTGTGTTAGTGGCGCGGCCGGACGTAACCGCAAAGCTGGGTAACCGCGAATTTTTGTGGAGCGGTTGGCGCGCGGAATTTCCGGTGGCGGGCTTGCCCCGGGGGGCGCAGATCTCCGCGTGGGGTTTGGACGCGAAAGGCGCCAAACTGCACCGGCTCAAGAGTGCGAGCGCGCTGCCAACGCTTTGATCGCGCAGAGCGAATTCCTTTTTTTGAAATCGCTGGACTTATTTCTGCTATCGCGTAAAACACCGCGTGTTTCGTCGTATGCTTTTCCTTAACCGTTCCGTTTGCTTTCGCGAAACAGCTCTCTGTCTCGCTCTGTTAGTCGGAGTTTCCAGTTTAGCCGGATCCTCGGCGCAGGCCCAGGCCCCGCCCACCATTCGCCTCGCCAACATCTCGACCCGGCTCGCCGTGGGCACAGGCAGTAACGTCCTGATCGGCGGGTTCATCATTACCGGTTCGCAGCCGAAGAAGCTGCTCATTCGCGGCCTCGGCCCGTCTCTCCCTGTCGTGGCAAATCTCGCGGATCCCCTCCTGGAACTGCACGACTCGACCGGCGCGCTGACCGCAGCTACTGACAACTGGAGAGACACCCAGCAGGATGAGCTGAAAGAGACGACGATTCCGCCCCGAAACGATTACGAATCCGGGATGGTGCAAACACTGCAGCCAGGGGCCTACACCGTTATCCTGTCGGGGAAAAATGCCACCGTCGGCGTCGGCCTAGTCGAAGTGTATGACCTGGACGAGACGGTCGATTCGAAGCTGGCGAATATCGCGACGCGTGGATTTGTAAACGAAGGCGACGATGTTCTGATCGGCGGAACCATTATCCTCGGCAGCGGCACCACCGATGTATTGTTCCGTGCCATTGGCCCGTCGATCTCGTCGAGCGCTACGAACGCATTGCAAGACACGACCCTCGATCTTTTCAACGGCCAGGGGGCTCTGGTGGCGACGAACGACAACTGGCAGGACAGCCAAAAGGCCGAGATCGAAGCGAGCACGATCCCGCCTTCGGATCCGCGGGAAGCCGCCATTCTTCGTTCGCTTTCTCCCGGCAACTATACGGCAATCGTGCGAGGCAAGAACAACACCACCGGGGTGGGGTTGATCGAGGCTTACCAGATCAGGTAGACGGCCATGCGATCCTTTACTCAAACATTAGTAATCGGAGCGGTGGTAGCTCTCGTCCTGGGAGGCAATGGAGTAGCGCGGGCGCAGGTGAACGGTAACCGAACCATCAGCGCCCCAGCTCTAGGGAGTATGCTGTCGGTAAGTACCTCAAGCCAGTTTGCCGGGGCGGTTTCGTCCATCAAGTGGGGCGATAAAGAGTTTATCAACAACTGGGATCATGGCCGTCAGTTGCAGCTGAACTCACAGTTCTTCAATCGCTTTATCTGCTACAACCCATATGAGGCTGGCAGTTTTAATGACGGCAGGGGTCCGACGTCGACGAGCAAGCTGCTATCTATGACCAACACCAGCACCAGTCTGGACGCGACGACCCAGATGGCATGGTACTACGACAAGTACTTGGAGAGCGACAAACCGGAAGACTACTGCGGCGATCCTTCTCAATGGCTGCCGGTCAACAAGCCCTACACCACTCCTTTGTCTGACTATAAAGTCCGCAAGACTGTTACGATTGGCTACAAAGGCATTCCTAACGTGATTGAGTATCTCGTTGAGCAGGCCGTCCCTGAAGCAGTTCGTGAGGGAATGAACAATGTCACGGCCGTGGTGAATTATGAGTTTTCGTCGCTCCGTTCGTGGGATGTTGTCTCCAAGGATTACCGGAATGTCCGTGCCCTGGCCGGAGTAGACGACCGTATCAAGGTCGTGTCGACGGCCGACGGGAACCATGCAATGGGATGGTACGCTCCCGAGTTACATCAACCATATGCGGATGTAGGAGTGGTGAACTGGTGGTTCATAGTTCCGCCGAACCCCTTTTACCGAGATCCCAACGACCCCAGCAAGTTAGACCTGGACTTTGCCTGTGTGCATTTTGGCAGTGTTAACCGTTATGACAGCTTCGGCCCCGGGACCACGCATGATCGCGCTTACCTGGTGATCGGAAATCTGGAGCAAGTAAGGCAAGGACTGGCCCTGGTTCATTCACAGTTCACCAGCCTGGATCCGGAGGTTTTTAACTGGCGCGACTATCTCTCGATGCATGGGCTGGGTTTCCTGGTGACTCCCGAGGCTGCGCAGAACCACTGGCTCAGCCAGGGCATCGTCCAGCCGTTGCGCGGATCGCGCACCTTCTCACCAACGCAATATCTTCAGATGAATCCCGACCTGGGGCTCGGACAATCGGATTATCTCGGGGCCATCGCGCACTACGTTAACACGGGCCGCGACGAAGGCCGGGGAACGACGGTTCGGCCGGCCGCTGGGATGCAGCACCTCGTAACGCTGGAAAACGGCTACGCCACTGCTTCGGGGCAGAATTCCTCTGCCCAGCTTGGCAATGGGGACACCGCGCCGTCCGGGCCGACTACTGTAGCCCACGGCGGCCGGTTAACTGAGGTGGCGGCAGGCGACTACGCTTCTCTGGGAGTGAAGCCCGATGGCAGTGTCTGGGCGTGGGGCTCGAACCAGTATGGAATAAGGGGCGATGGGGGCACGGGCGGGATAATCGCCGAGCCTGTCGCGGTCCCGGGGATCCAGGCATCGACCCCTTCGCGGGTGGGCATTCATGCTCTCGCAGTCGGCACTGCATGTTATGCCGTCATTGACCCGAACGGCCAGGTCTGGACCTGGGGATCAAACTGGAATGGCCGCCTCGGTGACGGAACGACGGCAGACCGGTACTTGGCGGCGCGGGTAAAGAAGAGCGCCAACCCTAATGATTATCTCACTGGAGTTGTCTCGATCGCGATAGGCGGCGGGATAATGGCGGCGGTCGATGCTGACGGCACGGTCTGGACCTGGGGCGCCGGAGCGAACGGTGCGCTCGGCAACGGTTCTACTGAAGATAGCAGCTACGCCGTGCAAGTCTTGCAGGGAGGAAATAACAACACGACCACTCCGTTGGTTGGGATCACTCAGGTCGCCTGCGGTTCCTCCGGCTTTTGTATTGCCCTGGCTAGATACGGCCAGGTCTTCGGCTGGGGCAACAACGACTTTTCGCAGCTGGGCATTGCACCGGGAGGCGCATTATCGATCGCCACACCCATCGCGGTAGGCCCCGGTAATATAGACATGATTGCTGCGGGAGGAGCGCACGGCCTCGCTCGAAGCGCGAGCGACGGACAAGTGTACGGATGGGGTTACAACGGCTATGGCCAGCTCGGGGCCGGCTTTGCCAGCGTGGCGCAATATCCTCCAATTCCCATGAGTGCCGGTCCGGACGGCATGAACGACGTCGTGGATCTTGCGGCCTGTTCGAACTTCAGTGTGATGGTGCGATCCAGCGATCGCGCTGTGTTCGTTGCCGGAGATGACCAGTCGGGCCAATTCGGCAGCAATGGGACCGGGTCGACTCAATATCTGCCGATTCGGAGTCGTTGAGCGTTAGGTTGGCAGGAAATGATGACGCGGTCGACGCGTCTTGAAGTAAAACTGTTTAGCCGGCCACTTTCCTAATGATGGTCTGAAGCGAGACCACCTTACGAAACGGAAACTCGGAGTAGGCGCGACCACCGCGCCAATAATGGTGACCCTGCGGTGAGAGGAAGAATGTTTCTACGTCGGACCGAACACGTTCCAGAAGCTCAGCGAAGGATACGTCCGAAGGGACCCCGCTGATTTGGGTTTGGGCATCGAAGATTCTCGGAGCCTGTTCCCGGTCGTAGGCGTCTCCGTGCCCTTGCAGGATGAAATCGAAACAGTGAATTGAAGCGCCGCCGGGCGCTAACAATTCCGAAATGCCGTTAAAGCAAACGGCCAGTGCATCCGGTGGGATGTGTTCCAGAACCGAGATCGAGAAGATGGCGTCAAATGATCCAGGAGCCAGGCCGGGCAAGCCTGGGCGAAGATATTCGCGCACGATTTTCACCTTTGGGTATTGGACGACGTAGCGCTCGAAGTCGGTCGGACCGTTGCCGAATCCGTCGTAAGGATCCACCAGGGTGACGTCGTAGCCCAATTCCTCGAGGAGCCCGCTCACGATTGGTTCTCCGCCGCCAATCTCGAGAAGGCGCGCCGGTGGAGGGACATTCGCCAGGATTGCTTTTGCGGCCCAGGGCCGTTGCACGTTTTTGAGGTCGCCGTCCAGCGGGGTAATCAACCGAAGTTCGTCCAGGCTTTCACAGTAGTCGGCCACCGTGGCATAAGATGCGCCCGGGCCGGGCCCGGATTCGGAAAAACGCGACAGGATTTGCGCCCGATGAGCTGGACTATTGATGCGATGGATAGACATCAGTTCGGTTTCGTCCCATTGGGGCAGTTTTTCTCGTAAAAGTCCACCAGCGCATGGGTATTTTTAGTCCAGTCGAAATGTTCGCGAGCAAACCTTCCGGCACCGGCGGCCAGGCGTTCGCTCTGCGCGGTGTCGGCCCGCAATTGCAAAACAGAATCGACAATGCCAAGTGCGTCCACGTTATCGAGCACCCAGGCCTCTTCGCCGTGGCGGACAAAGCGCCCTACGTTTGTCCGCGGCAGGACTACCGGCCGGCCCATGGCGAAGAACTCGGGAAGCTTACCCGGGAGGCGAAACTCATTGAAAGGATCGTCCGCCCCGGGCTGGACCAGAACGTCCGCCAAACTCAGGAGCGCAGGAATATCTTGGTAGGAGACATAGCCGAGCTCGATCGAAACGCGGTAAGCCCATTCTTCATCCGGTCCGAGGTAGGAACAGAAGTCGCGGCCGGTTCGGATAAGTCTGGCGGGCGTGCCCTCGCGGTCGAGGATGGCCGCCGCGAGATACAGGCTGCGGACGTCGCGTCCGTTCGCGGAATGGACATTGCCAGTGTAACAGAGGACTACAGTGCCTTCGGCGATCCCAAGTTGTTCGAGCAAGTGCGCGTCGCGCGGCCGCGGATAAAAGAGATCATGAGTAGCGCCAGGCCACAGAATAAGTGTTGGTACTTCGGCCGGAACGAACTGCTCGAGCCGATCCATGATCATTGTCACCCCTTTGGCTGAGGAAAGAAAAGCCCGATAATGACGCGGATGCGAGAGGTTCCCTGGGATCTCGAGATAGCGCGAGCGGGCGAGCTCCTCGAAGGAGATCCCGACGTTGACCTCCAGGATGTGTTCCTCGTTGTCCTCGAGGTGAATGAAGAGCGCGAAGTCCGAAAAGCCGGCCAGTTTTTCGCAAAAGAGCCGGACGTTTTCGCGCGGTGTCCAGGCATGGACAATGTCCGGCGCCTGGCCGTTGGCGAAGACGTGGGTCCAATCGCCGTCCACCCGATCGAACCGGTGGACAGAGTAGCTTTGTTCACCTAGCCCGGCGCCGTGGTCGACGTCATGGGGGATGGCAACGGCGACGGAATGCCTCATGCCGGCAAGCTGGTTGGCGAAGTTATGAACGTGGACCGCGCTGTTTGCGCTAAAGTCGTGGTAAAGAACAAAGAGGATGTTACTCACGAGAGCGAGGGCTGAAGTCGCCGCGTTCAAGGTCCAGGTTACGGTTGTAGTAGGGATCGCCCTTTTCGATTACTTCTTCCCACTGATCGAGCAGAAGCATCCGGTCCACCATGTCGTAATAGCTTTGCGGCCGCGAGACAAACTCGTCGTGGAGCAAGCATGCCCGAGGTGTGCATATCACCCGAAGGCCGCGGGTCCGCAGGCGCAGACAAAGATCGACATCCTGGTAGGCCGTAAAATAATGCGGACTGAAACCGCCGATCTCCTGAAAGACCGAAGCGCGAGTCATCAGGCAGGCGGCCGTCACCACCGAAACTTCGCGGGCGCAAGCCAGGTTGCCGGCATAACCATCGACAGTCATTGGAAATCCGCGCATTACGTGATCTGCCGTGCCGCGCATGCCAAGGGTGACGCCCGCGTGTTGAACCGTTCGGTCCTCGTAAATGAGCAAGGCCCCCGCCGCGCCCACCTCCGGCTGCTCAGCGTAGTAGGCAAGGTTTTGCAACCAATCGTCGGAGATGACAGCAGTGTCGTTATTTAAAAAGACAAGAAGCTCACCCGTAGCCGCCTGGGCTCCGAAGTTATTTGCGCGCGAGAAATTGAACTTCCCCGGAAAGGGAACCCGCCGGACCGGGTACTGTTCCATAAGACTGATGGAAGCGGGGTCGGTAGTATCGTTGTCCACCAGGACAACTTCAAAATCAGGATGGGAAGTCTTATCAAAGATGCTTCGCAGACAGCGTCCCAGGACTTTGGGCGCGTCCCGGCTGGGAATAATGACGCTAACACGAGAGTGCGATTCGCGCTTCGCCGGAAGAATGCCGAGCCGATGAGGAAGCTCTAGCTGGTGGGCGCGCCCGGGCAGGTGGACCCGCTTCAGGTGGGCGTTGACCGCCTTCTCCTGAAGAGAACCGATCCTGGGTTTTGCATCTGGCTTCTCCGCTATGCTATTGGGAGTCTTACGCCAATGGTAAAGAATTTCAGGGACGTGCCCTATGCGCGGTCCGGCCTCGCTTAGGCGGAGCATAAACTCGAAATCCTGGATGCCATCGTAGGCGGAATCGAAGCAAACCTTCTGGGCGAGCTCTCGTTTTACACAAAGCAGGTGCCCCACGTACATGACCCCGCGAAAATATTCGGGCGACCATCCGGGCTTGAAGAATGGTTCGACCAGCTGCCCTGAGCTATCCTCCAGCTTGTCTTCATCGGAGTAAGCGACGTCATACCCTTCATCAAGCTTCTCCTTCATTGAAGCGAGAGCCACAGGATGGAGGAGATCGTCGTGATCCAGAAAACAAACGTAATCACCCCGGGCGCTGGCCAGAGCGTGGTTTGTCGCGGCGCTGATTCCTTTGCCCGGGGAACTAGCGATCCGCAACCTGGGGCTAAGGGTCGCGAACAAATCGAGAAGCTTCTTCGTCTCGCGGTCGGTGGAGCCATCGTCCACGACACACCATTCCCAGTCCGGGAATGTTTGGTTTATAAGGCTCAAGGCGGCTTCCGCCAGCCACTCGGGCTTCGTGTTATAAACGGGAGTGAGGACACTGAAAAAAGGAGTCTCGCTGGCCACGCGGGCGGCGTGGTGCTGGAGACCCGGGCGGACGAGTTCGAAGGCTTTGTTAGCCGAGAGAGGAGATAACTTGAGGATCCGTTCGGTCGGCCTTTCCAGGGGGAAATCAAGGTCTTCCTCCGGAAAATCGCCATTCGTCTCCCGTTCCAAATTGTGATCGAAGAACGGCTGCCATTGCCCGCCATGCTCAATCGTCTCGAGCTTTATGGCCGACGTCCCTGGTGGCACTTCAATTTCGACCGCAAATCCACAACAACTGGCCTCGGGATATTCGCGAAATGACTCCGCGACATCCGGCCGCTCCAAACCGTAACGGGCCAGCTTCGTTTTTTTTCCGACCTTGACCCGAACACCCGCGATCTGACGGCCGCTCCGGGAAAAACACCAGCCCTTGATCAGAAGGAGTTCGCGGTTTGTTTTCCAACGCTTGGGCAGGTCGAGCGTAAAAGCGATGTCCGATACCGGCGTTTCTTGGAGCCGCCTCTGGCTTCGATTAAAGACCTTCCAAACCGGCTTAATGATCTTCCAGGAAATTGAACGCTGGATCTGCTCTAGGGCGCGCTCGCGTTCTTTGAACTTCGCCGTCGCGTCGGCCCTCCTGACTTTTTGATCCCAGGCTTCCCGCTCAGCCTGCTCCAATCGGGCCCGAAGGATGGCGGCGTCGGATTGAAGCAGCCTCGCAAATGTTTTGAGGGCGTTAATATGGCGGTGAATCGCCTCGACGGTTTGTCCCGGGCGCGCCTGGCCGGCCGGAAGCGTTAACTGGGCGCGAAGCTTGACAAGCGAACGGCGAAGCTCGTCCAACTCGGCATTTAGCTGCCGCAAATGATCGTCTTGGTCAGGCACGACGGAGTCAGGGATTGTGGCGTCCCCGGGAGCTAATTCAAGTTTCGCATCGCGCTGCTCCGGGCCCTTCGCGAGAGAAACGAAAGCTGGAGCCAGCTCCCCCGATGACCGGCCGCCCGATCAGAAAATATACGCTTCGACAACCGCGACGCCGGTCCCGCCGTTCTTGCCCCGAACAATCGCCGTATAAGCGCCCCGCGGCAGGTTGCCGCGAACAATGGCCGACTCACTATCGTTCGCAGGCTGGAAACCGAGACGTTGAAGGGTAGCAGTGTCCGGCGAATTTTTCCAGTCGTCATTGGAGGCGACGCTCGAGCCATTGCTGTTGAACAATTCGAGCATCGGATCGGCAAGCGGATTTGTGATACCAGCCTGGCCCAATGATGGCCCGATCGCCCTGATCACAACATTCGTTTGTCCCACGCCGCCTGCGTAAATGAATCCACCGATCAAAACGTTGTCTCCGCCTTGGACAAAGCCGCGCGTCGCGATGTTAGCTAACGTTGAGGTCTGGATCGGATCCAAATCGTAAGCCTCAACTACCGCAATACCGGTCGTATTGTTTGCGCCCCGGACCACACCGGTGTAGGCGCCAGGATTGAGGGTAGCGAGGATCGCAGATTCATTCGGGTGGCTTGGGGCCAAACCGCTGGCCTGGATAGCGATGGCTTGGTCCGTCGGGAGGAGAGCGTTTATCAGGGTGGTGTTCCAATCGTCGTTGCTCGCGATCAGCGCGCCACTTCCGTCATGCAGCTCGAGCACCGGATTTTGGAGGGTGCCGGCGAGGAGGCTGTTCAGCGACGGTCCAATGGCGCGCACCATAATTCGCTTCGGCCCAGGCCCCTGAATGATGAACCCGCCAATCAAGACGTTTTGATCGGTGCCGACCGGAAGCCGGGTCGAGATATTCGCGGCGAAAGCGGATGGGGAAGGCCGCGTGGCAAAGGATGATCCGCCGACTGTCATAGTGTGGACCCCATCAGCCGAGGTGTTGATAATGCCGGCGTCGTTCGCCTGGACGACTCCATCAATAGTCGGTGGCGAAGTCGCGGCGTACGCAACATAGGCTGGCAGCGGCAGCGTCTCGCCTGGTGCCGCAGACGTAGGAACAGTGGGCGGAATCATCAGAATGGCGCCCGCGGCGGTATTAGAATGGCCCTCGAAATTATCGTAGAGCGACTTGTCAATCACAGTCCCGTCCGCATGGCGGATCGTTAGGTCGTTTAACTCGGCCACAGTTTTTGGCGGCCCCGTAAGCTCGTTAAAAAAGGCGGTCCCGGTTGGGAGAAAGGTGTTCCCGTTGAGCTGCATTCGATTGAAGGGCGGGAAGTCGCGATCGCCTTCGTAGATGGCGGTCAGGCCGTTATTGCCGGCGAAGATGGAATTCTGGACAATGCCGCTCACTTCGAAGTCCGGCAGGCCCCCGAAGGCCACGTTCGGTGCGCTGATGATCGCGACGCCCCGGGCGCGACCGTTAACGGAGTTATTAAGGATGTTGCTGTCGCTCAGGTTGAGCGAAGCGCCGAAGAGCGTCAACCCTGTCCCCGGCTCGCCCGAAGTTCCTCGCGCGATCGTGCTTTTCGTTACGTTGCCGATACTTCCGTCGATCAGCTGTATGCCAGCCCCGGAATTCGTCGCAGTGCAATGCTGAACAATCGAATTGTCCATCGTCAGGTTGATGAAGGTGCCGAGGATCGCGCCGCCGGTCCCGGGCAGACCCCCCGGGGCACCGGTATCGCCGATTGCCGCGCTATCTGCCATGACCACGCGGGTAAGCTTGACCACGCCGCGGTTGCCGTCCGGGGTTCCGTTCAGGGCGGCGCCCCCGAGGCCGTAGGCGAAATTCATATCCCCACCGGCATAAATGCAGCCGCCCTGCCGGGCGCTTTTCACGTTCGGTCCCGAGCCGCGGATCAAACAGTCGGTCATGATTAACTGGATGGGCCGATGGTTTATCCCAGGGTTCTCCGACGAAAGTGCGATGATCGCTCCGCCCTGGCCACCCTCACTCCCGGTGCCAGTGGCCTGATTGCCGGAAAAGATGCAGCCGGTGAATTCCGTGATCGCCAGGTAATTGCTAATCGCTCCGCCTTGCCGCGAGCTATTGTTGGTGAACCGGCAATTATAAAACTTCGCGGTCGTTTGCCCCTCGAAGTGTGCTGCGCCCCCGACGGCGGGCGCGTCCACTGCAACCGAGGGATCGTATTGCGCGCGATTTCCGGTGAACGCTGAATCCCTGATTACGACATCGACGCTCGGAGTTGCGAGCGGTTCTCTCCATGAGCCATTGGTGTCGATCGCACCACCTACGTAGCCGGCCCGGTTGTTTTCGAAGGCGCAGTTACTGATCCTCACTACGCCGTCACCGACATAGATCGCGCCACCGGCTGAGTTCTTCTTGTGGTTGGGCACGTCGACGCGATTAGCGGTGAAGCGAGAGCCGTTGATGAAAACAGTCGAGCCAGTAATGCTCATGCCTCCGCCGAAATTCGGGGACGTGTTATCCGTCCACGTGCAGTTATTGAATGAGACAACAGAACCCGCGATCCATTGGGCGCCACCTCCAGTACCCGAGCCCAGAGCGGAATTGTTCTGGAAGGTGCAGGATTGGAACACAACCTTCGAGTTGACCAGGGTCATGCCGCCCCCGATGAAATTATCGCGGGTAACGCCATTGGCGAAGGTCAGGAACTCAAAGTTGATCTGCTTCAGCTTTGCCGGGTTGGATGGCGCGATTTTCAGAATGTCCGTCGATCCGCCTCCGGAAAGGACAACGGCTGCGCCAGGCGCGGCGCGGACCGTAAAACCTTTCGGGGCGGGGAGATCGAAGATGTTATACCCTCCGCGGGGCGCCTGGTAGGTGCCTCCAGCCAGTTCGATAATGCCGCCGTCGCTCACGGCGTTGATCGCCGCGCCAAGGTTTGGCTGTTCCGACGGCACGTGGATGATCTGTTGCCCCGTGCAAAGCGACGCCCCGAGGATGAAGAACGCAGCAATGGCTAACCCAGGGTGTCGGTGAATATGGAGAGCAGGTGCAATCACAGGAATGTTGTATGGCGAACGGTTATAAGCGGGACGACCGCCCCGCCCACCTTTTTTCCGCAGGCTTCGTGCCGCAGCAGCGTCCTTTCGTTCAGGGGAGCGTCTGCCGCGTGGTCAGCGGATACAGCACCGTTTTTTCGGCATCGAAGGCCCATGCCGTGATCACCTGGGGCCCCTCGGGGACTTTCGATCGCTTGAACTCGCATGACCACCCGCAGGCCTCGTATCGGCGGTCTTGCAACGCCTCGCTCACATGCGGTCGCGCTATCGTAGGCGTCGTGACCGCGAAAGCGATTCGCCCTTTGCCCGGATCTTCGTAGGCCAGAACAATCGCATCAGCGGGACGGACCCCTTTCGGGATCATCGCCCAGCCCGAGGCTTCCCACGTATCAGCGTTTTTCGCTGTAACCTTCTCGAAAAAGCCGGCGAGCTGCGCGCGACTGCTCATTTTCGATAAATCAGGACTTTCAAAAAGGCGTGGATGCATGAGGCCGAGGCGGTCCGCCACATTGGCCCAAACCGTTACCTGCCCAGCGTCTGCAATCAGGTACTTCGAAAAGGTGGGACCGGCGTCGAGGACGTTGGTAAAAAGGAGCGCCGCTTTGCCGTGGAGGCGGTTGCGCCATGATTCCTGGATGGCGCCGATCCCCCACCAGAAAGCATAAAGGTAACCGATCAACAGGAGGGTGGGGCATGCGGTTAAGAGCCAAGCCGTGCCAAACCACCTGATGCCATTGATTTCACGATGCTTCGGTTTCTGTTGCGACCGATTGGTTATTGCGACTGCGAAGAGCCCCACGATTGAAATCGAGAGATAGAGCGAAAATGTCGCGTACCGGGAATCCTGGCCCTGGTTCAGGCCAAACCCGATTCGGGTTGTTGCGGCAAGGGCCGCATTGGCAAAGGCAAACGCGCCAATCCCAAGCCAGGGTAGCATGTTCCTCCTGGAATCAGGGTCGCGAGAACGCATCATCCAAAGGAAGCCGCCTAAGTATAAAGCGAGCAGGAGAGTCCCGAAGCTAGCCGCGATGACGATCGATTCATTACGGTCGGCCTTGGAAAGGTGTCCGCCGAGGAAGGTGGTGATGTAGAGAAAGTAATCTAGCGGATTCCGCGAGGCAGCGAGCGGAGGATGGTATGACGGCTTAACGTAATTGTTGAAGTAGCAAGCCATGGCTACCACGCCTGCCAGGATCCAGCCCGCGAGCCAGAACCAGCGGCGAAAAGGGTGTAGCCTTGTCTCGTAAAGGAGAGCGACAGGAAAGATAATCGCCCAAAGGATAGCTCCACCTCCAAAGGAAAACGTAGCTCCGAAGGCTATCGCGACGCAGACCACGAACTTCCAGTGGAGAGCGAGCCGCGACACTGCCGCCGCGACACCCGCCGCCAGTAGCGCGTTGGTCAGGAACAAGACATACTGGTAGCCCCAGGTCCAATTCTCCGCCTGAACCGGGCTGAACAGGAGCAGGTTAAGAAGGCCCAATAACAACAGCGTTCTATGAACAGACGTATTAACGGTCCGGCGCAGGACGGACCAAAATGAGGCCGAAGTGAGCGCGACCAAGAGGAGGGAAAAAAACATCGCGCCTTTCGTGTTCCCCGACGTCAAAGGGGTAAGCACAAGCAGGATGAGCTTAGGCAGAAAGTAGCGATGCTCGTTATGCTGAGTGGAAAACTCGGCGAACTTGAGGGTATGCTCGTGCGCTCTGGATAAAAAATCCACCCACGCCCATTCATCCGCGTAAGGAATATCGACGCCGTAACGCGCGATTAAACGCGCCATGAAAAGGGCGGGACTGAACGCCAGCAAAGCGAGCAGCACAGTGGTAGCCCGTCGAACGACCGGATGGTGAGTAAAATGGACTAGCGACGTGATCGTCAAAATCGGTAACAGCTCCTTCCCGCGCCCGGCTCCGGGTTAATGAAGAAGTTTCGGCGTGCCGAGCTGATACAGGATAGCGTGGTTCGCGTCCATCGCCCATGCACTGACAACAATGTCACCCGCCGGCAGGATGGACCGGTCGAAATGGCATGTCCAGCCGCTCGCCTCTGCTGCCGGCTTCTTCAGCACGGCGGCGACATCAGGCCGATTATGGATTTCATCCGCCACCCGGAACGCGACTGCGCCGCGTGCCGGATCCTCGTAGCTCAGGATTACACAGTGGGCCCGGGTGCTTGTGCCTGGAAGAATGGCCCACCCGACCACAGAACACGACGATCCCGCCGTGGTTATAAAGTCAACGAACCCGAGATCCGGATGTTGCTTCGTCTTGAGCTGGGCAATCTCCGCGGTTCGAAGCATTGAGGGATGTAAAAGGCCGATCTTATCGAGGGTGTTCGCGTAGGCGCGGGCTTCAGGCGCATTCGCCATCAGATAACGGTCGTGTATTTCGCCAGTCTCCATGACATTGGAAAAGAGCAACGCTCCTTTACCCCAGAGACGGGTTCCCTGGCTCTCAATCATAAAGCTGCGCCCCCAGGAGAAGGCGGTAAGAGTAAGGACGGCGAAAGCGGTCAATAAGATCGTCTCGAGGCGCACAATCGCGCCCTCGAAGCGCCTGCTTGCGGTGCGCGAATAAACTTCATGCTTAAGAATTACGATCAGGGCGGCAGTAGCGCCGCCCAGATAAAGGGAAAAGGAAGTATAGCGTGAGTCGAGCGCCTGGCTGACGCCGAATCCGATGCGCGCGGCGGCTGCCAGGACCGCATTAAGAATGGCGTAGCTGCCAAGCGCCACCCAGGGCAGAATGCGCCGACGTAATTCGAAGTCCTGGCGATGTCGAAAAGCGTAAGCGACTGCCACGCTCCAAAGGACCAGCAAAACCGTGCCGACCAAGGCTGCCTGGAAAATCGGCTCTGACCGCGCGGCCCGCGAAAGATGAGCACCCAGGAAAGTGGTGACATAGAGGAAGTAATCCACTGGATTTCGGGAGGCGGCGATATGGGGGTGATAGGGCGGCTTAACATAATGGAAGAAGTAGAGGGCCATGGTGGCAGCGGCGACAGCTCCCCAGGCGACGAGCCATGCGGTCATAGTTTTCCATGTGATCTCCCGATGGATCAGCAGTCCGAGCGGAAAGGTGAGCACCCAAAGCAAGACACCTCCACCGAATGAAAAGCTGGCGATCAACGCGATAGCCCCGCACAGGGCGAATTTCTTTCCCGGATTCAATCCGGAGAAAGCAGCGACCAACCCGCAGGTGAAAAGAAAATTGCAGAAAAAGAGCGGGAATTGAAATCCCCAAATCCAATTTTCGGCCTGGACCGGCGAGAAGAGGAGCAGACTAAATAGACATAAGAGGAGAGTCTGTGCGCTGGTCGATATCGCTGTTTTTCTGAGGAGCCACCAAAGATTTGCTCCGGCCAGCAAGGCCAGAAAAACTGAGAAAAACATTTCTGCACGCAGGTTCCCCTGGAAAGCGAAGGCGAGACCAATGAACAGAAGGCGGGTAAAAAAGTAGCGATGTTCGTTATGCTGGGCGAACAGATCAGCCACGGTAAGGGTCCCGGCGTGCGCCTTCTCGAGGAGCGGGGCAAAGGTAAATTCATCCGCGAACGGAACATCGACGCCATAGCGGGCGATGAGCGCGACCAGATAGAGGAGCGGAAGAAAGGGCAGGATTGCCAGCGCCGCCTTCTTCGAGGTGAACACGGTCCGGCGGCGAGTCTGTTCAGCCATCGCCGTGGTCTGGACTGCGCGCGTCGCGAGCGGTCAGCTGGACCGGCGGCCGCCGGTAATCGCCCGCGCTGAAATATTTTTCGAGCCAGATGTAGAGGCAGATGAAAAGATAACGGCTGCCCATCTCCTTGATCTTTAATTTCGCGTCGCCGTGGCGCCGGTTCCGCCAGGTAATTGGGATCGTTGTCCAGCTGAAGCCGCGGACAATGGCTTTGAGCGGAATTTCGACTGTGATGTTGAAGTGTGGTGCGATCAGCGGCTGGCAGCCATCGATCACTTCGCGGCGGTAAGCTTTGAACGCGTTCGTGGTGTCGTTCAGCTTGAGCCGGAAGAGGACCTTCAGGAAATAATTGGCGAGCCGGTTCAGGAACAACTTGATCCGGGGGTAATCGATCACGCCACCGCCCTTGATAAAGCGGCTGCCGAATACGCAGTCGTAGCCTTCGTTCAGCTTGGCCCAGTAACGGACGACGTCGCGGCAATCGTCGGATTCATCCGCCATCATGATGACAACGGCATCGCCGCTCATCACACTGAGGCCGCGGGCTACCGCCCGCCCGAAACCGTTCGGCGCCGGGTTCTGGGTAGGAACCAAAGTGGGAATTCTGCCGCGCAAATCCTGAAGAATTTCCCATGTCCGGTCCGTGCTCCCGTCATCCACCACCACGATCTCGTGCGGCACTTCGCGCAGACGGAGCTCGATGTGAAGATGCTCAACCGTCGAAGCGACGCAGCCCTCTTCGTCCCGGGCTGGAATGACGACGGAGAGCAGCTGGAGCTTCTTGTCGGGGGCGGAAGGAGTCATGACGCGGAGGAAATTTCCAGCCACTCCGGATGCGCCTCCGCGTGCTCCGCGATCTCGCCAAGAATTTCTTCCAGAGATGTTCCCGGCTGCCAGCTCCATGTCTGATTGGCCAGCCCCGAATCCATGACCAGCCACGGGACATCAAATCGGCGCGGGGTGGGGTCACTCGCGACCTCGTGCGCCCCGAAGCGAGCTGCGCACCACTGACTCAACTGCGCGAGCGACATCGCGTTTTTTGCGCCGCCGCCGAGATTGACGATGCGCGGCACGGTGGAGTTGCCGGCCGCGAATTGTTGTTCCAAAAGAGGGACCAGGTCGCGCGGATGAAAACAGTCGCGGCACTGCCGGCCTGACCCGTCGAAGCCGATGTAGCGAAGCGGACGGCGCCGGAGGTAGGCGTTGATCCAGTAGGAGAAAATGCCCTGCTCGGCGTGGCCGAATTGACCCGGGCCGGCCAGGACACCGCAGCGGTTAATCCAAACGGGAAAATCGAATGCTTCGCCATATTCTAGCGCGACGCATTCCGAAGCGAGCTTCGATGCGCCATAAAGGGAAAGGGGCGGTGCGGTCGAAAACTCTTCGGTTATACCGTTTAAGCTGACAGCCGGCGGCAAGGTCGTGTGGCGATCGGGCGCGAATGTGTCAGCGGCCGCGGCAACCGGAATCTCCGAGAGCGCTTTGACCGAATAGACCCGACTGGTGCTGAGAAGGATAAATCCCGCGTGATGCCGTTTTGCCAGCTCCAGCAGGTTGACCGTGCCATAGAGGTTGTGCTCGATCAGCTGGCGGCTGCTGGTCGCGCCGTCTACTCCGGCGAGCACGCTCGGATTCGCGGCCGCGTCTATGATCCAATCGATTGGAGGGAAGCCCTCGAGGTCGCTGTCCGAGCGGACGTCGGCGTGACGGACGGTTATACCGCGCTTCCTCAACCGATCGAGGTTCAGGTGGCTGCCGGCCCGGCTCAGGTTATCGAATCCCCAAATCTCATGGGTCGAGTTTTTGTCCCGCAGCGCTTCAGCGAGAGTGCTGCCAGCAAACCCGCAGATTCCCGAGATGAGGATCTTCACCGGTTATTTACTACCGGGTTTTACCGCGGGTGTGCCAGCCAGATCAGGCGGAAGCTTGTCCGCCTCGAAAGTCTCCACGTTCATTTCGATCAGGCTGACAAAGCGGCATCCATAGTCCGGGCGTTGCCCGCCGCTCCGGTCCACGATCACGCCGACCCCGGCCACTTCCCCGCCGAGGGCCCGGACGATATCCACGGTTTCCTGGACACGCCCGCCCCGCGTGACCACGTCTTCGGCGACGATAAACCGCTCGTTAGGCCGAATTTGGAACCCGCGCCGCAAAACAAGGCCGCCCGCCTCCTTCTCGACAAAGATGTGCCGCTTGCCGAGGGCGCGGCCAACTTCCTGTCCCACGATGATCCCTCCGAGCGCCGGTGAGATGACCGTGTCGCATTCAAGGTCGCGAAGCTTGTCGGCGAGACGTTCGCAAACATCCGCGGCGATTGCGGTATGCTGAAGGAGCAGTGCGCATTGGAAAAACTGCCGGCTATGCAGGCCGGATCGCAGGACAAAGTGACCATCCAGGAGCGCGCCCGTCTGGCGGAAGATCGCGAGCAAGTCCTCGCTCATTCACCTAGAACATCGCTGGCCGATTTACCTCCTCCGAAAGCGGAGTCATAGGCGATCGCCTCGATCTCGACCCGCGCATTTTTCGGGAGAGTCGAAACGCCGACCGTCGAGCGAGCGGGCGGATTCTCCGGGAAATAAGTCGCGTAAACTTCGTTCATTTTCCCGAAATCGCCGAAGTCGGCCAGGAAAACCGTGGTCTTGACCACGTTCGCCATCGTCATCCCTTCCGCTTTGAGGATCGCGGTCACGTTATCCAGCACCCGCTTAGTCTGCTCGACGATATCCTCGGAAACAATCTGGCCGCTCTGCGGGTCGAGCGGAACCTGGCCGGCACAAAAGACGAGCGAGCCGGCCCGGACTGCCTGGGAGTATGGCCCGATTGCTGCCGGCGCCTCCGTCGTGGAAATGATTCTCTTCATGCGGCGACCTTAGCGGGAAAAGCGGTGCTGTCATCCCGAGGCTGGCGAAGCGCGCCGGGGGACCTCGCCAATGGAAATGAGGCTTCCACCAAATCCCAAAGCCGGCCAAGACGGCTCGGCCGCTTGGTTTGCGGAAGCGGTTCCTGACACGCCCGGCGGCGCTTACGGTTGTTTCCGGGCGAATTGCGTCAATATTACCGGCTCACCATGGTTGGCTGGATTTTAAAGAAAGTTCTGGGCTCGAAGAACCAACGCGAGATCAAGCGGATGGGTCCGCTCGTCCGCCAGATAAACGAGCTGGACGAGCAATTTAAGGCGCTCTCCGACGATGATCTACGCGCGAAGACTGCGGCGTGGAAAGCGGAGCTGGCCGCTATCACCGATCTATCCGAGCAGTGGAAGAAGCTCGACGAGATTCTTCCGGAGGCGTTCGCCGTGGTCAAAAACGCCGCCCGCCGGCTGACCGCGCGGCAGGAGGAGTTCAGCGTCTGCGACCAGCCGATGACCTGGAACATGGTGCACTTCGACGTTCAGCTGGTCGGCGGGATGGTCCTGCACCGCGGCCGCATCGCGGAAATGGCGACCGGCGAAGGCAAGACCCTGGTGGCTACTCTCCCGCTTTACCTCAACGCCCTTACCGGCAAAGGGGCGCACCTCGTCACGGTGAATGATTACCTGGCCCGCCGCGATGCCGAGTGGATGGGGCAACTCTACGGTTTTCTCGGGCTGACGACGGGTTGCATCCAGCACGATCAATCCCCGGACGAACGTCGCGAGCAATACGGGATGGATATCACCTACGGGACGAACAGCGAGTTCGGCTTCGATTATCTGCGCGATAACGGGATGGCGACGACCCGCGAGCAGCAGGTCCAGCGCGGCTACAATTTCGCGATTGTTGACGAAGTCGATTCGATCCTGATCGACGAAGCCCGCACCCCGCTCATCATCAGCGGGCCCTCGACTGTTTCCACCCATCAATACGATCGCTGGAAGCCGTTGGTCGATCAGCTCGTTCGGAAACAGAACATGCTTTGCAACCGGCTCGCCAGCGAAGCGAAGGAGCTCTTCGACAAGGGCGAAAACGAAGCCGGCGGCCTCGCCATGTTTAAGGTGAAGCTCGGGCAACCGCGGAATAAGCAGCTGCTCCGGATGATGGAAGACCCGGACAAACGCAAGGCGATCGACAAGGCGGAGCTCCAGTTCTACCAGGACGCCCGCAAAGAAGAACTGTTCCAGCTCAAGGAGGAACTCTTCTTCACCATCGACGAGAAATCCCACGAAGCCGACCTGTCCGAACAGGGCCGCGCTTTCCTGAACCCGGACGAGCCGGATTCATTCGTCCTTCCGGATTTGATCAGTGAGTTCACCGAGATCGATCTCGATCAGAACATGGCGCCGGAAGAAAAGGACAAGGCGAAAGTGGACCGCCAGAACCATTGCGACATGCAGGCCGAGCGGATTCACAACATTTCGCAACTGCTCCGGGCGTATTGCCTGTTTGAAAAGGACGTCGCTTACGTGGTGGAGGAAAATAAAGTCGTCATTGTTGACGAGTTTACCGGCCGGAAAATGCCGGGCCGCCGCTGGAGCGACGGCTTGCACCAGGCGGTCGAAGCCAAGGAAGGCGTGCAGATCGATCGGGAGACCCAGACGCTCGCCACGATCACGATCCAGAATTATTTCCGGCTTTATCACAAGCTTGCGGGCATGACCGGAACGGCTGACACGGAAGCGGCCGAGTTCCACGACATCTACAAGCTCGACGTAAACGTCATCCCGACCAACCGGCCGGTGGCCAGGAAAGATGCGAACGACCGGATCTACAAAACGCGCCGCGAAAAATACAACGCGGTGATCAACGAGATAAAAGAGCGCCACGGCAATTCGCAGCCGGTTCTCGTAGGCACGGTCAGCGTGGAGGCCTCCGAGCTCCTCAGCCGGATGCTCAAGCGAGAAAAGGTGCCGCACAACGTGTTGAACGCGAAGTTTCACATGCAGGAAGCCGAGATCGTTCAGCGGGCGGGACAGGCCGGCACCGTCACGATTTCAACGAATATGGCTGGCCGCGGCACCGACATTAAGCTTGGGCAGGGCGTGTCGGACGCGGGCGGTCTTTTCGTCATCGGAACCGAACGCCACGAGTCGCGCCGGATCGATCGGCAGCTCCGCGGCCGCTGCGCGCGCCAGGGCGATCCGGGAGGTTCGCGCTTCTACGTCAGCTTCGAGGACGATTTGATGCGGAACTTTGGCGCAGCCGATCGGATGACCAAGATCATGGAACGGTTCGGTCTCGAGGAAGGCCAGGAGCTGGAGCATCCGTGGCTAAACAAGTCCGTCGAGACAGCGCAAAAGCGCGTGGAGCAACGCAATTATTTGCAGCGCAAGCGGACCCTGGATTTTGACGACGTGATGAACAACCAGCGCGAGGTTGTTTACACCTACCGCAACGACACAATCGATTCCGATGAGCCCCGCAAGCTCGTCTTCGAAGTGATCGACGAAGCGGTGCCGGCGAAAGTGAAGGAGTTCCTTGGCACGGGAGGCCCTTCCGACGAGGCGAATTATAGCGGACTCTTGAATTGGGTGAACGTTACTTTCCCACTCGGGCTGAACCGAGAGAAGGCGCAGTTCGAAACCCGAAGCGTCGACGAGAATGGTCGATTCGTGATCGAACGGATCAAGGAATCGTACGAACGCAAATCGAGCCACGAAGAACCGACGGCAGTGAAGAGCCTCGAGCGTTACATAATTTTAAACGCGATCGACCGGCTTTGGCAGGAGCACCTCTACGCGATGGATGCCTTGCGCGAAGGCGTTTATCTCCGCGGTTACGCGCAGAAGGACCCGCTCATCGAATACAAGACCGAGGCCTACGAAATGTTTGTCGAGTTGATGGCGAACATTAAAAACGAAGTGCTCCACAACCTGTTTCGCAGCACTTCGAACCTTCAGGCCTTCGAAAATTTCCTTTCCACGCTTCCTCAATTTCTCCTCAAGGAGCAGGCTCCGTCCGCCGCGACCGCCACTGGTCCAGTCCCCGGCCGGCACGGGAATCGAATGGCGGCGTCGACCGAAGAGGAAGTCTCTTCCAACGGCGACGGCTCCGAGCTGAAGCTCGATCTCGCACCCGTTCGTCGCGACGTTCCAAAGGTGGGCCGGAACGAGCCCTGCCCGTGCGGAAGCGGAAAGAAATTCAAAAACTGCTGCGGCCGGACAGCCTGAGTCCCATCAGCGGGCGCGTCGGATGATGACGCGCTGGTTCCACCCTCGCCAAATATGGGGAAACGGAGCTGTGCTATCCGTTCCAATGTTGGCCACGATCGGCAGGGAAGAAACAGCTGCCTGAAACTCATCCACTCGCGGCTTCCAACTCGGATCATCGGTCCCGCGTTCGATGTCGGCGTCAATGATGTAATCAAATTGGCCTCCAGCGAGCACGCCGGCCCCATCAAGAATCGATACTTCCTGTACGGTCGCCGGGATCCGGGCGAGCTCGGCAGGAACAAAAACGAGTTCGCGCAGCGCGAGGACGCGTTCACCGGGGCGGGCATGGGCAGCGAGCCAGTCGACCGCGAGGACCCGGGTATCGACTCGGCCCAGCCGATCCCGCACGTAGCGGCTGCTAATAGTGTACGCCTTGATCGAGATAGCCGCGGCGATGATCGTCATGACGATGGCTGGCACACGGCTGCGTTGGAAGACGCCCCAAAGGACCTGTCGGCTCGCCAGGAGGACCGCTGCGGAAACGCAGAGCAGGGGAACGAGCGGGAGCAGATTGCGGAACGGCTGGTGCCTGTAGCGGACGAGGGGCAGAACCAGCATTGCGGCAAAGAGAAGCCAGCCTAGCGCTACCGGGCGGACGCGCCGGGAAAACAGCATCGCAATTACTCCGGCCAGCCCGCAGGCGACGAGTCCTCGGCCAAGCTCGAGCTCGCTCAGTGCGGCCTGCCAGTAGGTGTCCGGTAACTGGACATTCCGGTAGAGTTGCGCGACCAGCCGAAGCTCGTTCAGGATCTTGTCCGGATGCAGGATGAGCGCCGGCGCACAACAGATCGCGACCGTGGCGAGAGTCAGACCGGCGAGGCCAAGCAGGCCCAATTTTTGGCGGACCGAGAAGGGGCGTGTCAGGATAACGAGGACGAGCGGAATAACGGCGAGCCCCACGGTGTATTTTGAGTCGGCTGCCAGAGCTGCCCCAGTTGCACCAAGAACGACGTTGCGCCAGGCGGCGGGCAGGTTGGCGACCGCGCGGAGCCGTTCAGCAGCGTAGATGCTGCCCAAAGCGAACAGCGTCGCGAGCGAATCGACGATCATGGTCGAGCCGCGAAAGACGAGCGCCGGGCAAACACCGCATAACAACATCGCGATGAGAGCGGCCTGGCTGCCGGCGAGGCGCATGGCCAGCATGCCAGCGACGATAACGGTGATGACGCTCGCCATCGCCACGATGATCCGCCCCGCCACGATCACGTCCAAGGGCGCGAGCAGGTTGTAATTGTGGCCGAGGGGCGTCATCCGCACAGGATCGCGCGGCAGATCCTTGTAGAGTCGATGCCCATGGAGCAGCCGGTAAATCGGGTTCCAGGTAATCAGCGCCCCTGCGGTCAAATAACTCGGAAGCGGCGGGTAGTTGTAGTAATCGCAGTCATACGACTTGCGGTTGAGATGATCGATCGTCTGGTTGAGGACGTAACCTTCGTCGATGTAGTCGCTATAGGGCAGTGCGCCTGAAATAGGACGGAAACGGAGATAGGCAGCAAGGGCGACGACGGCGATGGCCGCCGCTGTCCAGAATAGCGGCCGGAGACGCGGTCTTCGTTTGCGACCGCCGTCAGGTCCTGGGTTCTGCAGAGGTAATTCCGGGGCCATAACAGATTTCGAACTCGAGCGCGTCGAATTTCATTATCAAACTGCTAAGTCCCCTTCAAACGAAGTTCGAGGCTGTCTCCCGGGGCAACCATCTGCCACTTGGTCGCCAGTTCGGCGAAGCGCCCGCGCACCCGCTCCAGCTCTTCACTGCTCAGCTCGCGGGGAGAAGCCATTCCCTTGCTCCGCGCAAAGGTTTTCGCGAGCTGGTTGAATTCGTCCGGTGAAGCCGTACTTCCGCTTGAGCGCTCCGCTGAAAACGCGGAAACCAGGTACTCCACCTCGACCGCCTTGGCGGGTAACGGCCCGCGCGCAGTTTTGCCCGTGGTTTCTTCGATCTCCCAGCCATGGGCGATCAGTCCGTAGAATCCGCGCCGATATCCGAGCTCGGTCTCGACCGCAAAATGCGTCAGGTCGTGCAGCGCGAAGAAGACAGCCCGATCACCATCCTGGCGCTGCCAGGTTTCGGAGCCATCCGCCCGGACACAGCGAAGAACCGTGCCGCCGCCGACTTGCTTCGTGATCCGAATCACCACGCCCGGACTCTTGTGCAGGGCTTCGTGTTCCGCCAGAATTGAAATCCCAATGACCCCTCATGAGATTCTCGAAAAATATTTTGGTTTCCGCGAATTCCTCGACGCCCAGGAAGAGGTAATCAGCGCGATCATCGCCGGCTCGGATGCGCTTGTCGTGATGCCGACAGGCGGCGGAAAATCGCTTTGCTATCAATTGCCGGCGCTGCTGCTCGAAGGAACAACCATCGTTGTTTCGCCCCTCATCGCGCTGATGAAGGACCAGGTGGACGCGCTCCAGCGGCGCGGCATTTCGGCCACCCTGATCAACAGCTCACTCAGCCTGCCCGAGCAACAGGAGCGGATCCGGGCCCTCAGTCGCGGCGAGTACAAGCTTGTTTACATCGCGCCGGAGCGGTTCCGGAGTCGATTGTTTCTCGACGCGCTCGGCCAAAGCACGATTGCGCTTTTCGCCGTGGATGAAGCGCACTGTCTTTCCATGTGGGGTCACGATTTTCGGCCTGATTATTTCCGGCTGGGCCAGGTCCTGGAAACGCTCGGCCGGCCGCAGGTCGCGGCGTTCACAGCCACAGCCACACCCGAGGTGCGCCGCGATATTCTCGCGCATCTTGCCCTGCGCGAGCCGCGTGAATTTGTTGCCGGCTTCGCGCGCCCGAACCTGCGTCTGCTCATCGCTCATGTCGCCACGGAGGCGGAAAAATATCGGCGGCTGAACGCGCTGATCGCGGAACACAAGACAGGCATCGTGTATTGCTCGACCCGGAAACGCGTCGAGGCGGTGGCTGAAACTCTCGGACTCGCGAACATCTCGAGCATTCTTTATCACGGCGGGATGGACGACCAGGCGCGCGAAAAGGCGCAGAACGCGTTCATGCAGGGCGAGCGCGACATAGTCGTGGCAACCAACGCGTTCGGCATGGGGATCGACCGCGCTGACATCCGATTTGTGGCCCACTTCGATATCCCCGGCAGCGTGGAAGCGTATTACCAGGAAGCTGGGCGCGCCGGCCGTGACGGCGAAGCCGCGACCTGCGAGCTCCTTTTCAATCACGCCGACACACGGGTCCAGGAATTTTTCATCGAGGGAAGTAATCCGCCGCCGGAATTCATCGCACAGACTTACGAAATGCTGCGCCGGGAAGCCGGCGAAAATCACGAGCTCCAGATTTCGATTAAGGAAATGGCGGCCAGAGTGGGCGACGAGCGCAGTGACATGATGATCAGCTCGGCGCTCCACATCCTCGATCGCGAAGGTTATCTCGACCGCTTCGATATTCCGGGCCGGCGGGTTCGTGGCACGCGCCTGCTCCAGCCCGACGTGCGCGGCCATCAGCTCAAACTGGACGTCGCGAAGCTCCGGGAAAAGGAGCGTCGCGATCGGGCGAAACTGAAGCTGATGGTCGATTTCGCGTATGCCCGCGAATGCCGGCAGCTCGCGATCCTCCGTTATTTTGGCGAGGCTGAGGCGGCGCCGTGTGGGAATTGCGACATCTGCTTGGAGACATCCGGTTCAGCCCGGCCGCCGACCGAAGAAGAGCTGCTCATTGTGCGGAAGGCGTTGAGCGGCGTCGCACGCATGTCCGTAAAGATCGATGGCGCATGGCAGCCGCGCTTCGGACGCGGACGCATCGTGCAAACTCTGGTCGGGAGCCGTTCCCAGGAGATCATCAACGCGCAACTCGATCGCCTATCGACCCACGGCTTGTTGAAGACTGAAGGCGTTGCGTATCTAAACCAGCTTCTGCGAGAGCTTCAGGAGGCCGGGCTGCTCGTATCCAGCGGCGGCGAATATCCCATGGTTACTTTGACTCCCCGTGGCGACGAAGCGATGAAAGGGAACGCCGAGTATCAGTTGCGCTGGCCCAGCCGAGCCGCGGGGGAAAGAAATGCGCCGAGAAGGGCGCGCGTTAAGGAGTCGTCGCTGGATGAGATGCTCCCGGTTGATTCAGCTATTCTCGACCGGCTCAAGAAGTTGCGCCTCGATCTGGCGCGCGAGCACGGGAACGTCCCGGCTTACGTGATTTTTCCCGATGAAACGCTACGCGCTTTCGCGCGCCTGAAACCAACCTCGGTCGAGGCGGGCCGTAAGATTCGCGGGGTAGGTGACGTGAAAGCGCGCCGCTATCTGCCGGCCTTCATTGAAGCCATCGCCACCACCACGAACTAGGGCTGGGATGGGGCGTCCACGCGGACTGTTCCGTTAATCGGGAATACCTGTTTGTCCTTCAGATCGACGCTCCAGGCCCGGATCGTCAGTGGTTCCTTCGGCAACTGCGAAATATCGACCGCCTGGAGGAAACCCGAATTGCGGATTGCCGATGAAGCCGGCCCTGTCATGTCCGGACGCCGGCGGCCGGTCGGCAGTGCAGTGAAAGGGTGGAACGCGCCGTCTCTTGTTTGCCATCCGAGGACCACGTAGTCAGCCCTCGCGTCCCGTCCCGGGATCAACGCCCACCCGGAGACTATTAGCATCTTGCCGTCGCCAACCGGGCTGCCTTCAATCCGGCCTGCCGTGTCACCCGTTTCCGACGGGGCAACCGAGACCGCGGCTTTCAACTGATCGTTGATCTCTGGCGCTTTGATGAGGCCGGCTCGCTTCATGGCGGCAACGGTGGTCGGAAACTGGTCGACGTAGGGATATGCGTGAAAAAGCTCCGGGTTCCGAGGCAGCGCCTCACTCCAGATAACGGCCGTGCGAGCCCGCCGGCGGTTTTCCCGAAATGCGTTCAGGCGATGGGAGAGCCCTTGGAAGAGGAATACTTCCGCGACTCCCAGCAGGGTGGTCAGAACTGTGATTGCAATGATAAAGCGAAAACGCCAGATCGGATGGAGTACAATCCAGTCGCGATAAAGATGGTAAAACAATCCAATCATCGCCAGATAAGCGAGGACCGAGCTGATCCTGTAACGATAACTCCCAAACCCCTCCGAACTCTCATAGACGAGAGGCTCGAGACCCAGGTTCGCGCGCCCGATTGCAGAGATCAGCGCCACGCCCATCGCGAAGCACGCGAGAAGGAGCCACGGGTAATAGCGGGACCACGATGGCCGGTTCCGCCAAACGCCAAACGCGCTGAGAGCACACGCGGCGGCCAGGAGGATCGCGGCCAAACTGCCCGTGAAATGCGCCCCCACCGGCCCTGATTTCAAAACGGCGCCGAGCCAGATGAGGATAAAATTCCCGATCAACGGCAGATCGAGTAAACTGGCTGGGGGCGGGGCGATTTCAGGACGCCTGTATCCGATAAAGTAGCAACCGACCGCGATTGCTCCGATGAGGCCATGGCACGCCAGCCATCGTATCCAGCGGCGACGCCAGAACGGGTGGCTCGTGTCCGAAGCGCCTGGCAACGGGAACGCCAGGATCCAGAGCAGCATGCCGTGCGCAAAACTATAGGTAGCGATGATGCAGAGAACGGAATTCCAGGTGCATTTCGCCGCGAGCGGCCGGTCCGAGAGGTTGATCGTGAGGCATCCGCACAAGGCCAGGACGGGAATGAGGATTTCAAAGGTAAACCCGGACAGGTAATTTTCAGATTGCGACGGCCCAAAGAGGAGCAGGTTGATCAACAGCCAGGCAAAGAGAGCCGGGCCCCGAACGGCCTCGCCGAAGTATCGGAGATGTCGCAGCAAAAATCCGGAAAGTGCGCCTGCGCCTAAAAAGGTGAGGACCATTCCATAACGAACGTCCCAGCCCAGCGGCACATTCATCGCGAGATAAATGAGCCGCGGAAAAAACTTTCTACTTTCGTTATGCTGGGCCAGGAGATCGGACCAGCTGAGCTTATCCTGGGCAAAGTGGAGGAGCGCTCTCCCCGGGGTATCCCACTCATCCCAGATG
This sequence comes from Chthoniobacterales bacterium, assembly GCA_035536995.1. GTDB lineage: Bacteria > Verrucomicrobiota > Verrucomicrobiia > Chthoniobacterales > UBA10450 > AV80. The sequence goes on from DATLNB010000007.1 coordinate 52,536, forward strand.
GGAATGTTCACCCAGTATTTCAGCTGCAATCGCAAAATGAAAAAAATCGGAAGACACGCGACGAGGAATAGTCCAATTCGCCAAAGGTCCGGGGGGTGCCGGGCGCTCACCTCCTGGTTCCCCGGAGCGACTCTTTCCCTGGGTGCACTCATCGATGAATGGCCCATCGTGCGCTTCGCCGGGGTCGGATGCACGCCATATGTCTTTCGCGTCCGGAGGCTGGCCGGTTAAAATCGGACGTGACTAGTTATTGCGGCTGCGGAACCTCGGGATGCTCGTCGAGGTGAACGTCGTAATCGCGTGCCTGTTCCAGTGCCTCCAAAGCTTCGCGTGTCGCGCCGGTCTTGGTGAAGAGCCGGCTCAGCAATTGCCATGATTCCGCGCGATACCATTGGGTGTGGAGACATCCCGCCAGCTCCTTGATGGCTGCAGGCGTGTTTCCAGTCTGATCGAGCACTTCGATGTAACGGCGCTCCAACCGCCAGTTCGGAGGCCCAGTTCGCGAAGCGAGCCGGAAACGGGTGACGTCTACGCGATCGTGCTCTTTTATCTCGAGGATCGCCATCAGCTCAAAGGCCTGCGCGTCCACCACTGGCAGGTCCTTGGCGCGGTTCAGGATTTCGCGAGCGGTCGCGTATTGCTCCTGCCGAATGGCGACCACCGCCAGATTGATAACCGCGAAGGGCTGGTTCGGTTCCTTTTGCAAGGCTTCCTCCAGATGTTTCTTGGCCGAATCGAGCTGACCGTCGTGCAATTCCTGGCTGGCCAGATTGATCAACATCCGCGGCGAATTACCCCCGGCCGCGATGGTTCGCTCGAGGAAGGTCCGCTGGTTTTTCCAGTCGAGCGTGTAAAGGAAAGTCCTGGCTGCGAGCAGGACGACACAGAACGCGGCTGCTGTTACCCATACAACGCCCGGCAAACGGAGCCGCGAAACTGCGATCGCAAATCCGAGGAACAGAAACGCGGTTGGCAGATACAGCCAATGCTCAGCAATGTTTGCGTTCAACGGGACAGCACCGCTGATCGGCACATAAGCGATTGCGGCGAGAACGAGACAGGCGAAGACCGCCGGGTCGCGCCGCCGGCTCCGAATGAGCAAGTAAATCGCGCCGGCCATCAGGACGAGACCCAACACAGTTTGCAGCTCCCGCCAGGCCGCCCCTGTCACGCTGGCCTCGCTCGGCCCGGACGGATCCGATTCCACATCGCGATCCATGTGCAAACGCACGGGGAAAACGATCAGGCCGGTGTATTCCGCGAAGGCCCGGGCAACAATGATTGGCCTGACGAGTAACGGCGCCGGCGGACGCAGACGCGGCGCGGGATAATGTTCGGCCGGAAGGCGCAGACTCAGATAGCTGACCAGAACGAAGGCGATAACCGCCACCGCTGGCAGTATCTGTTTCCAGGCTCTGCGCAAAATCAAAAGGGCCAGCCAAAGGAGCGGAAAAGTCGCGCCTGATTCCTTACTCAGCACGCTCAGGAAAAAGAAGACGCCGATTGCCAGCAGTCCCAGCCAGCGGTACGCGCGGGTTGCTGCCACGGGCCGCACGGCGAAATAAAGGCCGAGGAATCCAAACAGAGCAGCAAGAGGATCCGCGCGCCCCGATATGTAAGCGACGGCCGCGGTGTGCAACGGGTGGACGGCCCAAAGGAGGGTTGCCCCGAGCACAAGCCAGCGGCGTTTTCGTTCCTCGAAATTGAATGCGCGCAGGAGCTCCGTCGCGAAAAGCCACAGCGCGAGCGATGCCGCAATGTGACAGAGGATACTGGTGAAGTGATATCCGGCCGGTTTGAAAATGTAAGCCGCGTAATCCGCCACGTAGGTCAGCCGCTGGATCGGCCGGTAGAAATCCGATGGGGTTGCATCGAGAAAGAGGAAATGCTGAAACGCTTCGGGAATCAGTTGCCAGCTGCGAATGAGCGGGTCCCGCAAAATCAAAGCCGTATCGTCCCAGACAAATCCGTTCCGAAGCGCCGGCGCGTAGCTGGCAAAGATGAGCGCGGCCAATAGAAGAACAGGCAGGAATTTTTTCAAAGTCCGAATTCGGTTGGACAGAAGCAATAAGATGCGCGTCTAAGTTTGGGAAATGTTGAATTTGCGCCGACTTCTTTTTGCCGTTGTGCCGCTGGTCGTGAGCAGCGGATATGCCGCCGGTGTGCCCGACGATTGCACCCAGCTGATCGTCGGGACGGGCGCGGATTGGAATTCAATGCGCGGGAAGCTCCAGCTTTTCGAGCGCACTGGTGGCGGGAGCTGGAACGCGGTCGGCGCGGAGGTTCCCGTCTTGTTCGGCAAAAACGGCATGGCCTGGGGCAGCGGGCTGGCTGGGCAGGATGAGAGCGGTTTGCGCAAGGCCGAAAGGGACGGGCGCGCCCCGGCGGGCGTTTTCCGGATTGGAAAGGTTTATACCTACGACGCCAAACTGCCGGCCGGCGCCGATTTCCCGTTTCATCAGGTGACGAAGGCCGACGCCTGGGTCGATGACGTTAAGCATCCCGAATACAACCGCCACGTCGTCATTCCCGATCCAGCGAATCCGCCGCCCTGGTTCGAGAAGCAGAAGATGCGTCATAACGATTTCGCTTACAGATGGCTGGTCGAGATTCGGCATAACTCCGATCCGCCAGCGCCCGGCGCCGGGAGCGCCATCTTCTTTCATATTCGGCGCGGGGTTGCGCGGCCGAGCGCGGGATGCACGACGATGGCGGAATCGGACCTGGTCAAGATGATCACGTGGCTGCGCGCAGGCCGCAGGCCCTGCTACGTCCTCCTGCCAGAAGCGGAATACGCCCGGAAGTGGCAGGGCTGGCACCTGCCGCCGCCGACCTCGTGGAAGACGGAACACTGACGCGCGTTTGCAGTAGGCCCCGTGCCTCTCTAAAGTGAATCACGTGAAAAAGAGAGCGAATCCCGAATCCGAACAAAACATCCGCCGCATCGACACGAAGGCGCGCGCCAAGAAACAGACCCACGGTTTTCAGGTCCATTTCCTTCGCGGCGGCAGCACGGTGACACGTTTGTTCAGCGACAACGGTCACGGCGGAAAGGAAGGCGCTCGCCGGGCGGCTCGGAAATTCCGGAAAGAAGCGATTGGCGAATTGCCGGAGCGGATCTTTCGCGGCCCGGGTTCAGCAAAGAAGTCCCGCGGGAAAAAGCAGGCGCCCAAAAAGGCGGCTAGAACTGGCAAGACGCGCGCGCGCCGTTAGCCAACCCATTCGAGGTTCAAGGAGGGGCGGTTTCCAAACCGCCCTCTGGCTTTGGCGATTCCGAAACCCCCGCCCCTCCGTACGCGTCCCAGCATTCAATGAAACCCGGCGCGAAATCAGCGGGTCGCGCTTTAATCCATCGCTCGACGATCTCTACGGGGAAAAACTCCCCGTGCTCGATCTCGTTTCGAGCGAGCTGAAAGGGCCCGTCGTGTTCGGCCCGGTAGAGCCAGATGAATTCCCAACCCGTCCTTGATGAGCAAGGCAGCTTCACGATCCGCTTCAAGGGTGCAGCAACGCCCAGCTCTTCCTGGAGCTCCCGGCTCGCGGTTTCGTCGTATTCTTCCCCTTCTTCCACGTGGCCGGCGGCGCTCGAATCCCAGACTAGGGGATGCTGGTCCTTGCACCTGGCTCGCTTCTGCAGGAAAAGCTCCCCGGCCCGGTTAAAAACGAACAGGTGAACAGCCCTGTGCCGCAAGTTATTCCCATGCACTTCACTACGCGGGACGATGCGTATGACCTGGTCGTTCTCATCGACGACTGGAAACCGTTCAGCTGCCTTTTCCGCGCGTTCCTCGGGCGACGCGGAGGCCTTTCGACTCGATAACGCCACCCATTGCTCGAGGCTCAGCTCTTCGGCGCGCGCGCGGCCATCGAATCCTACTTCGGCCGCAGCCTGCTCCCATTCCGGAACGGCTTCCCGCAGTAGATTTCGCAGTTGCTTGCGACGCTGGGAAAAGCCGAGGCGCACCATCTCGAAAAACGTTTGAGGATCGTGCGGTGGGAGTTCCTCGGGAGCGCGCGGTGTAATACGCACGAATGCGGAAGCCACCTCGGGCTGCGGCAGAAAAACGCTGGCCGGAACCGTTCGTAAATATTCAACCCGATGCTGCAGTTGCATCGTCAGGCTGAGCGCACCGTAATCGCCAGTCCTGGGAGGAGCGGAAATTCGTCGCGCCATTTCCTTTTGTAACATGAACAGCCACAGTGATATGGGACTTGGATGTTCAGTGAACTTTATGAGCAGCTGGCTCGCGATATAGTAGGGGAGGTTTCCCAGAAGCTTCACCCGTCGCTCCCCGTAGAGTGGGCGCAGATCGAAATCGAGCGCGTCTCCGTGGATGACTTCTACCCGTCTGTTAGCGAAGCGTTTTCGGAGAAACTCCACGAGCCTCCGATCTTTTTCGATCGCCAGGACATACGCGCCCGAGTCTATGACCCACTCCGTCAACGCCCCCAGGCCGGGCCCAATTTCGACGACGTAATCTTCAGGAGTGAGATCGGCCTTCTCGACGATCCACCGAGCCAGATTGGCATCATGGAGAAAGTTCTGCCCGAGCGATCTGACCGGAGAAACTCGGATTTCGCGGAGGGTGGAATCGATCTCCGAGAGCTTCATTGGTAGATGTGGTCGATAACTGGCCGTGGCCGGGGAAGTCCGGCCTTTGTTCACAAAAAAATGTGAACAAAACGCTCCGTGCAGGCGATTTTATTCACAAGTTATTCAGCCCGCCTTTCCGGGCGCCAATGCGTTCAGCGGGCTGGCTCGATTTGCTTCACCGCCCTTGACGCTGGACTCCGCCGTTTTCTGCGACTGGAAAGGTAAGTTCGGCGGGCCTCGGTGATGGTGAAGCCTTCCAGGAAATAACCGATTGAGGCGCGGCCCATGGCGTAGGTTCCCGCGCCCGCGACGGCGCCGCACACGACGTTGCCCCAGCCCGGGAAAAACTTGAGCAAGGCGCGCGTCCCTTCGCGGAGAATCATGCCGGCCCCGACGTTTACACCGAGGGCGGCGACGAACTCTGTAGCGGCGCGGAGGCTGCGTTCGCGGCCGCCGATGTACATGATGCCGGAAACCATGAGCAGTTGAAGGGCGGTCAAGATCGGCAGATCGGCCAGAGGGATCGGCTGGGCACCAATCGCGGCGCAAATGGCAGTTGTGGATTTTACCAGGCTTTGCCCGACCTCGACCTGCACCTGGCGATCCTGGGCAATCCGCGCCATCTCGACTCGCGCTTCGTTCGGCATCGTCCGCGCCAGAAGGGAAAGGAAGGTTGACGGGCTGTTCTCCTGGACGTCGACCACCTGGACGAGGTGAGGGGCCACCGCCGTGTCCTCCTGCAATGCCGCCTGAAGGCGCGTCCGGGTTTTCGTGGCCGCTGTTATGGAGCTCTCGCCGTTGCGATTGCGAGAGGTCCGGCCGGGTCCCGTTATAACGACACCGATTACTTTAGGCTGGTGATCTTCGCGCGGCGGGGTGGCGAAACGGCGAAGGTTTTCCAATTCGCCCGCCGGAAATGGGCGAGCGTCATCGTCAGCCAGGTGGAAAAACATATCCGGCGGCTGCGCCTTCAGTTCTTCTTCGATCTGCCCCATGGTGCGCGCGTCCGCGCCCCGGGCATCAAGGAAGGAAACCGTGCCGCGGCCACCGAGCTCGATGGCGTGCCACCGGAACAATTCCATTAGAAGCTCGCGCGAGCTCGTCTCACTTCGCCAATCGAAGAGGGTGGCCGCGACATCCTGGAGAGGAAGCCGGTTGGAACCGGTCAGGACAAAACGCGGTGCCCGCTGTTGCAGGAACAACTGCTTGAGCGGAGTCAGCTCATCGAGAACGGGCCGGCGAATGGAATCAGGCAGCCTGGTTAAAAATCCTTCAAGACGCTCGATGATGTGGAGAAGCGAAGGGCGGTTCATGAGAAAAATTACGAATCGCGAATGACCAATGAGGAAGGCAGCCTGAAAACCGAATGAACCATATCGATTGGACCTTCGTCCGGGGTCATTCGTTCGTCATTCGCCATTGGTGCTTCGTCATTCATCCTCGCATCAATTTCAACGTTTCCAATGTCGCGGGCGCGCGCTTATATGCTTTCCATGAGTTTGAATCTGGAAATTCTTTCGCGCGCGGCGAACGAGGCGCGTGGGCTGGCCATGGACGCGGTGGAAGCTTCGAAGTCCGGCCACCTTGGTCTGCCGCTGGGATGCGCGGAGATGGGGGCGGTGCTTTACGGCAACGTGCTCAAACATAATCCCGAAAAGCCGCGCTGGATCGGGCGCGATTATTTCATTCTCTCCGCGGGGCACGGCAGCATGTTTCTTTATGCCTGGCTCCACTTGAGCGGCTACGATCTCTCGCTCGAAGAAATCAAAAACTTCCGGCAATTGCACAGCAAGACACCGGGTCATCCGGAGTTCTTCGAAACCCCGGGAGTTGAATGCACAACGGGCCCGCTCGGTCAGGGTGTCGCGAATGCGGTGGGCGTGGCCATGGCCGCGAAGATGGCCGCGGCACATTTTAATACCGAGCAGCACCGGATCTTCGATCAACACGTCATTTGTCTCGCGGGCGATGGCTGTCTCCAGGAAGGCGTTTCCGCCGAGGCCAGCGCGTTTGCCGGACATTTCGGCATCGATAATCTGATCCTTATTTACGATTCCAACGCGGTCACGCTCGACGCCATGGCGAAGGCGACCCAAAGCGAGGACACCCGGAAACGCTTTGAAGCTTACGGCTTCGACGTCCAGGAAATTGACGGCCAGGATATGCAGGCCTTCCTCGACGCGCTCAACGTCGCGAAGGAGCGCGATAACGGGAAGCCCCAGATGATCATCGCCCACACGTTGATTGGCAAAGGCATCCCAGAAGTGGCTGGAACCGCGAAAGCGCACGGAGAAGCCGGCGCGAAATACGTAGACGCTGCCCGAAAAGCGCTCGGGCTCCCGGAGGAGCATTATTTTGTCTCGAAGGAAGTGGGCGACTACTTCGCCGAGCACAAGAAAGCGCTCCTGGCGGAATACGAACGCTGGGAAAAAACCTACAACGATTGGCGGGCGGCGAACGGAGACCTGGCCCGGCAGCTCGACGATGCAATCGAGAAAAAAGTGCCCGCTGGTTTGCTCGACAAGATTCCAGCGTTTCCGACCGATGTGAAAATCGCGACCCGCAAAGCCGGGAGCGAAGTCCTTCAGCCCATCGCGAAAGAGATGCCGTTCCTGACCAGCGGGAGTGCGGATCTGCACGGCTCGACCTTGAATTACATCGAGGGCGCGGGTGATTTCACGCACGACAATCACAACGGTCGCAACCTCCGTTACGGCATTCGCGAACATGGGATGTGCGCGATCATGAACGGGATCGGGTATCACGGAATCTTTCGCGCTTCCGGAGCGACATTCCTGGTCTTCGCCGATTATTGCCGGGCCGCGATTCGGCTGGCCGCGCTCTCGAAGCTTCCGAACATTTACATTTTCACGCATGACTCGATTGGGGTCGGCGAAGATGGCCCGACCCATCAGCCGGTGGAGACAGTCAGCGGGTTGCGGGTCATTCCGCAGCTCGATGTGATCAGGCCGGCTGATCCGGAGGAAACTGCCGGTGCGTTTGCCGCCGCGGCCGAACATATTGACGGTCCTACTTTGCTGGCGTTGACCCGCCAGGCCGTCCCGATGTTGAACGAGATTGACGTCAACACGCGCCGGGAAGGTGTGGCGCGCGGCGGTTACATTGCAAAACGCGAGAGCGGGAAACTGGAGTTGATCCTGTTGTCGTGCGGCAGTGAGCTGCAGCACGCGCTAAAGGCGGCGGTGGAACTGGGTGAGGGGACCCGCGTGGTTTCGATGCCGTGCTTCGAACGTTTCGAAAGGCAATCACCCGAGTATCGCGAAGAAGTTTTGCCGGCCTCCTGCCGGCGCCGCGTCGCCATCGAAGCGGGCGTTCCCGATGTCTGGTATCGCTACGTAGGCCTGGACGGAAAAGTAATTGGCCTGCATCGGTTCGGTATCAGTGCCCCCGGCGATCAGGTGATGAAGGAATTTGGGATCGACGCCGCGCATGTCGTGGCAGCGGCTCGGTCGCTCTAGCGCGTACTGTAGCCGCGTCGCTGTGCGACGCGTGAGAGCGGCGATGATCGCAGGCCGGGCGCGGGCGCGCAACCGAGGCGGCCCACAGGGCCGCGGCTACAGAAGAGCGACGTTAAGCCGCCTTACATCGGCTCGGCCACGTTTCGGGCGCGATCTTCGAATCGCGTGAATTCCTTCAGGAACGTGAGGGCGATTTCCCCAACGGGGCCGTTACGTTGCTTTGCGATGATCAGCTCGGCTTCGCCCGCTTTTTCGGCCCGGGCATCTTCGTCCTCTTCGTAAATCTCCGGCCTGACCAGTAGCCCGACGAGATCCGCGTCCTGTTCTATCGAGCCGGACTCGCGGAGATCGCTTAAGCGCGGCTTGCCGCCGGTGCGGGCCTCCGGTTGCCGGTTGAGCTGGGCCAGGACCACGAGCGGCACCTTCAGCTCCTTCGCCAGTCCTTTTAGTCCCGACGAAATTTCGGAAATCTCGAGCTGCCGGTTGTCCTGCGCGCGGCGGGTCGTGGAGCGCAGGAGCTGCAAATAATCGACCACGATCAGCTTGATATCTTTCTGCGCCTTGAGCCGGCGCGCTTTCGCTCGCAGCTCGAGAATGCTGAGGCTCGCGCTGTCATCGATGAAGATTTGCGCTTCGGCGAGCTTGGAGGCCGCTGCCGTCAGGCTCGGGAAATCGCGCTCGGCCAGGAAACCGTCGCGCACTTTTTGCAGATTCACCCGCGCGCGAGAGCAGAGAAGACGTTGGACCAGCTGCTGGCTGCTCATTTCCAGACTGAAAACGGCGACCGGCAGCTTTTCATTGATCGCCACATGTTCGGCAATGTTCATGGCCAGCGCGGTTTTGCCCATGCTCGGCCGGGCCGCGATCACGATCATTTCGGCCTCGTGCAATCCGTTGGTCATTCGGTCGAGCTCGGCGAAGCCCGTCGAAATACCGGTGATGCCTCCGCGGCGTTCGTAAAGCTGCTCGATGGCCTCGATCGCTTCCATCACCTGGTCCTTCATCGTCAGGACCTGTCCCTTGAACCGATCCTCGCCCACGGAAAAAATCTTCTGCTCTACTTCGTCCAGCAGGTTGTTCACTTCGTCCTGTTCCTCGAAAGAGCGACGGACGCTTTCCGTGCAGGCGGCGATGATCTCGCGCAGGATGTATTTGTCGCGAACGATCTCGAGGTAGTAGGTGACGTTCGCCGCGGTCGGGACAAAGGTGAAGAGGCTCGTCACCGCCGACGCGCCGCCGACAGTTTCCAGCAGGTTCCGGTCGCGCAGAACTTGCGTGAATGTGATCAGGTCGATGCCCTGGCCAGCATTCCAAAGTTCAACCAGCACGAGGTAGATCGTCTGGTGCGCGGGAACATAAAAATAGTTCTCGTTAATCTTCTCGACGCATTCGGCAATAATGTCGCGCGGCGAAATCAGCATCGAACCCAGGACGCCTTGCTCCGCCTCGATGCTATGCGGCAGGGTTCTGTGAATATCCTGGGGAGAACCTGTGAGTGACTCACCGTTCCGAGGCCCGCCATTTTTTTCCGGCCAGCCTCGGCCGGGCGCGTTGCCCGATTTCTTACGAGACTGCTGTCCTCCTCGCAGGGATGGATCAGTAGCCAATTATTTTGAGTCGGTGCGTTTTCGAATTGGTCGCGCCTTTTCCGTGACCTCGCCTGTCGGCTCGGGCGCGGGCGCTTCTTCGCGGGCAGATTTGACCTGGAAAATGAAACGAGCGGTGACGTCCTGGTGCAACTTGATCGGAATTTCGTGCTCGCCGGTGTTTTTGATCGGATGTTCGAGAACGATGCGATGGCGTTCGATCTCGTTGCCGAGCTCGTTCTTCAAACGTTTCACGAGGTCCTGGGAAGTGATCGAACCGAAAGCTTTGCCGCTCTCGCCGGTCTCGAGGGTGAAGGTGACGCGCAGCTTCCCGATCCGGCGAGCCAGCTCTTCAGCAGCGTTGAGCTCGGCGGCCTCCCGCGCGGCGCGCTTTGCCTTCAGATTATCGAGCTGACGGAGAGTCTGCTTGGTAACTTCGTAAGCCTTGCCGTGGGGCAAGAGATAATTACGCGCGTATCCGCGACGCACTTTGACCACATCCGCCTCAGCCCCAAGGCCTGGGATGTTTTCCGTGAGAATGATTTGAGTCGAAGGCATAAAGAAACAAAACGCCCGGGATAGTCGCCGAGCGGGAGTGGTATGAAAGCAGTGAGCGCCGTTGCTGTCAACGCGTCACGGCAAATATTAAACCATCCCGAGCTTCATCCGCCCGGCCTCGCTGATCATGCTCTGGTTCCAGGGCGGATCCCAGACCAGTTGCACTTCGGCTTCGTCAACGCCGTCAATCGTGAGAATCTTGCTTTGAGCGTCATGCGCGATAGCTGGACCCATCCCGCAACCCGGCGCGGTGAGCGTCATTTTCACGTCCACCTTCGTGCCACCTTCTGGCCGCTTCGTCAGCTGGCAATCGTAAACCAAACCGAGATCAACGATGTTCACCGGAATTTCCGGGTCGTAACATTGTTTCAATTGGTCCCAGACCATTTTCTCGTCCACTTCGCCATCGCCGGAGCCCGGCTGTTTCGCGGCGCCATTCGTCGAGACTGTGCTCTCCAGGCCGAGCGCGTCGGCATCCCTTTCGGCGACGCGCGCCAACCCTTGATAGGTCGCGACCGTGTAGGTTCCGCCGAGCGCCTGCGTGATTACCCCGGGTGTTCCCGCGGGGATTGTTGTTTTCGTCCCGCTTGGGATTTGGATGGCTTCAACGTCGCGGGACAGAGTGAATTCGGTGTTTTCGTGCATGAGGAGCGCTTGCTTTCAGCCACAGATTAACACGGATTTTCACGGATGACCGAAGAACTCCTCTTCAATCCGGGTTTGATCCGTGTTCATCTGTGGCCAGAACGATTTTCACCTTCTTTGGGGCGGACTCGGCGCCTGCGAAACTCTGGAGTAACGTCGGCGCGGCCGCTTTACTCACGCTCTTTGCCGGGGTGGCTTCGCCGCTCAGCGCAGAACGCAAGGCGCCCTCGACTAATTGTGCACAGTGAATCTTGACCGGCGGCAGCGCTCCGAGCGGCGCGGCCAGTTCTTCCCCCGACATCGATTGCGCTTCAGCGATGGTTTTCCCCGCAAGCAGTTCCGTCGCGACGCTCGCGACTGCGATCGCAGTCTGGCACCCGAACGTCTGGAATGTCGCGCGGTCGATCACCTTGCGGCCATCCTGTTCCTTGAATTTTACCCACATGCGCAACATGTCGCCGCAATCGGCGCTTCCCACGGTCCCGATCGCGTCGGCGTCTTTCATTTCACCGAGGTTGCGCGGGTTCTTGACCGCGTCCTCGATCCTGGATTGGAGATCGTCGCTCATGTCTGCTCGACGTGATATCGCGGCAGTTTGGGATCCACTTCCGCGCTCCAGGCATCGATGCCGCCCCGCAGGCTTTTCACGTTCTCGAAGTCGTGCCCCTGAAAATATGCCGCCGCATCCATGCTTCGCGCTCCAGTGTGATCGTAAATCACCAACAGATTCTGCCGCGACCCGTTCCCCAGAATTTCCTGCATCAGTTCCTGGGTAAACAGGTGGGCGTCCGGGAGTTTCACTGCTTCAAATTCCTCCCGGGTCCGGACATCGAGCAGATAGATCGGTTCGCCGGCCGCGATCCGTGCCGCCAGCTCGCGGGGCTCGATTTGCATGGCCAGATCGGCTTCGTGACTCGTTGTGATGTGCTCAATGACCTCTCCCACATCCAGGTTCTCGTTTCGCGCGCAGACTCCGGAGAGCGTCTCCTCCTGGCTAAAACCGCAGCTGCTGCAACCCCCGATGTGATACTTCCGAAACAGGGCGCGTTGCGCTCCCGGGAATTGTTCCAGCAATTCCCTCATCGTGATCTGCGGGTTGATGACGGGATTGGAAATCACAGCTTCAAGGTAAGGTGAGCGCCGCCAACTTCAACCTGGAGGGACGACCGCTGTGTCGTCCCTGGTATGGCCACGGACGGGACAGCGCCCGTCCCTCCAGTCACAGCTTCGCTGGGTCGGCGAGCAGTTCAACGATCCGCTTGAGCAAGCGTCCGGCGCCGCCGCCATCGAGGCTGCGATGATCGAAGCTGAGTGTCAGCTCAGCCTGGGTTGTTGGAATGAATTGCTGTTTGTCCTCGGTCCAGGTCGGCGCCTTTTTTCCCGCTCCCAGGCCGAGGAGCAGCGTCTGATCGGGCAACGGGATCGGCGTCCCCCAATCGAGCCCAAAGGTTCCGAAGTTCGAGACTGAGGCGATGCCCCCGGAAGTTTGCTCGGGGGTTAAACGCCGTTTGCGAGCGAGCTCGACGATCTCATCGTACCGGCCGGCCAGGTCGGCGAGCGAATTCTTGTCCGCGTTACGGATGACCGGGACCATGATGCCTTCACCGGCTTCGACAGCGACGCCGATATCGATCGATCCGGAGCGGACCGCGCGGCCGCCGATCAAGCGCGCGGCGGCCTCGGGCTGTTCGGCGAGAGCGAGCGCGAGTGCACGCAAAACATAAAGAGCAGGGCCCGGCTTCGGATCGCGTTTGGCTCGATCTCCCAAAACCGGATCGAGACAAACCGACAGGCCTACCGTCGCCAGTGGCCGCGTCCAACTGCGCCGCATCGCGTCCGCGACACCGGTGCGGATCGCGCTTGGCTTTTCCGCGGAAAGGCCTTCAAGGCCACCAAGAAAACTCTCCAGGTCTTTGATCGTGACGCGGCCAGCGGTCCCGGTTCCGGCAATGCCGGCGATATCGGCGCTGGTCAGGCTCAATTCCAGCATGCGCGCTCGAACCCGCGGCGATAGATAACCGGCGCCTTTTGCGCTCGCTGGCACAGGCAAACCGCCCCCTGGTCCATCGCCCGCCGAGAAAGACACCTGCGGCAGCGCCGTTTCGTCGACCTGAAAGTGCGACCCGCTGCCATTCTGCGTTTTCACCGCCTCGGCAGACTCTTCCTGCCGCCCGGGAATTTCCTTCGCCACGTCGCCGGTTGGCTGTGGCGCGCGTTTTTGGAAGCGGGCCGCATCGGCTTCGCTGGCTTCTACGTAACCGAGGACAGCGCCGACCGCGTAAGTTCCTTTCACTTCGGCGTCGATTTTCCCGATTTCTCCGGCGCACGGCGTCGTCACGCCCATGACCGCCTTGTCAGTCTCGACTTCGATGATCTCCTGGTCGGCGGAAACCTTTTCCCCTGGCTTGACCTTGATGGAAACGATCGTGGCTTCGGCCATGGATTCGCCGAGCTGCGGCATGGTGATAGGAACTTGCGGCATAAAATCAGACTAAGCGTAGCGGCGGAGTTGGAGCGAGGTCGCTACAACGTAAACGCAATTGAGCGCGACTATGGAATTGGCGTTCATTCGGCTAAAATCTGGCGCGCCTTTGCGGCGATCGATTTCGCGTTCGGGCGATGCTCGCTCCAGATGTTGGGATGATAGGGAATCGGCGTGTCCTTCGCGTTGACTCGTCCGGGCGCGGCATCGAGCAAATGAAACCCTTCTGTAGTCACGCGCGCGATCACCTCTGCCGTCACGCCACCCCAGGGGAATGCTTCGCCGACGCAGAGCAGCCGGCCGGTGCGCGCAACAGAGGCGAGCACGGTTTTCGTATCCAACGGTTTAACCGTTCGGAGATCGACCACTTCGATCTCGTAACCTTCAGCGCTCAGTTCCTTTGCGACCGCAAGAGCTTCGTGGAGCATCGCGCTGTAACTCACGATCGTGAGGTCCCGGCCCGGGCGAACGATTCGCGCCTGGCCGATGGGCATCCTGTCTTTCGGCAACGCGTCTGCCTTGAGGTGATAATAAAGATACTTGTGCTCGCAATAGACAACCGGGTCGTCGATGCGGACCGCGTCGATTAACATCGTGTAGGCGTCCTCGACCGTGGCCGGCGTCATCACGATCACACCCGGATAATGGGAGTAGAGCCCCTCCATGCTTTGGCTATGGAACGGTCCGCTTCCTTTGGTTCCGCCGGAGGGCAATCGCACCGTGATCGGGACGGGGACGTTGGTCCGGTAATAGTGGGTCCCGGCGTTATTCAGGATTTGGTTGAGCGCGATGCTCGAAAAATCCGCGAACTGCATTTCCACGATCGGCCGCAATCCTTCGATGGCAGCGCCGATGGCGGTGCCGACCATGGCGTCCTCACTGATCGGGGTGTTCAGTACGCGACCAGGAAATCTTTCCGCCAACCCTTTCGTCGCCTTGAAAGCGCCACCGAACTTGCCGGCGATGTCCTGGCCATAGAGGAACACGCGCTCATCGTTCTCGAGAAGATGAGCCTGCGCCTCCCGAATGGCTTCGAGGTAGGTAACGCTCATCGCGGGGCGATTCGCGAATGACGAACGACGAATGACGAATGACGAAAGTTGATCGTCCGCTGTCGCATTGGCATTTGGTGGTTCGTCATTGTTTCGATATTCGTCATTCCCAGCGGTCTGCTAATTCACGAACGGAGAGCGCGCACCAATCTTCGTCGCTCGCCTGAGGCGGGTCTTCCTGTTGCGCGGTCGCAACAGCTTCATCCACTTCAGCGGCGATCTCGCTTCGCATTTTCTGCAGGGCGTCGCGATCGAGCAACCCATCTTCGAGAATGCGTTTCTCGGCGCGCTGCAAGGCATCCTGCGCGAAGGCCTCGCCTTTGATATCCGGGCTGACGTAACTGGCGTCATCGTGTTCGCCATGACCGGCAAGTCGTAACGTCTCCGCGACGACCAGCTGGGGCGGCCGGCCGGCCCGGGCCCGTTTCACGGCGGTCTCGATCACGTCGAGGCACGCGGCAAGGTCGGTTCCGTCAACCGAGTGGCCTTCGTAGCCATAACCTTTCGCGCGATCGACCAGATCGGCGCAGGCAAAAGTGCGATCGTTGGGAGTGGAGTAGGAGTAATGATTATTCGTCGCGACAACGACCAGCGGCACGCGTTCCACCGCGGCGATGTTCATTCCCTCGTGAGTGGCGCCGGTTTGCATCCCGCCGTCTCCAATCGTCGTCAGTCCCACGAACCCCTTTTCGCCTTTCATTCGCTTGGCGAGCAGCTTGCCTGTGATCACCGAAACCATCGCCCCAAGATGGCTGATCATGGCCAGTTGGTTATCGAGCGGACGACCGCGATGAATGTTGCCGTCGCGGCCGCGCATCGGGCCTTTCACCGAACCGAGATAAGTGCGGGCCACGTCGATCAGCGGTTCGCCGAAGGCCGACCGCCCCGCCTGGTCGCGAATCAGAGGCGCAAAAACGTCGCCTTTGCTCTTGTCCAAAAACATTCCGCACGCCGCGCTCACCGCTTCTTGTCCGCGGCCAAGATAGACGCCGCCCGTGATCATCCCGCCGCGATAGAGACTCGCCAGTTTTTCCTCGAAGACGCGCGTCAGCAGCATCCAGCGAAACGCTTCGAGATAACGGTCGTGCGGCGCCTTTTTCGAAGTGTCCGTGCCGCGTTCCGCCGTTTCAAGCATCTGAGATTTTGGCAGCAACCCCATTGGGCGGCAAAGGGATTCTTTCAAACACGGTCGGAGATTTTTCGGAACTTCTGCGCGGCGGTTCCGTAGTTATTGCTGTGATTGCAAATCTTTAAGTCAGCGAGGCCCCCATTATGGCAAAAAAGAAGTCAACGCCTCCGAAAAAACCGAGAGCGCCGCAAAGTTCCAAACGTCTGGTACGCGGCGCGCCATCTCAGAAATGGAATCCAACTACCGAACCTGCGCGGTCCGTGAAACGCGTGCTGATTAAAATCGGGGCCCGCGCGGAAGTGTTACCGGGCAGGACGATCGGCGAGCTGGGATTGAGTCGTTACGAAGTGCAAGTCGCGATGAACACCGAGTTCTTCGCGGGAACAAATAAGCGCCTTTCGACCGAACAATGCGCAGAGGACGTCATGGTTCTGACGCTGGTAGGAACGATTGCGGATCTGCACGAGGCCTGAGTTTATGAGACACTCCGCTAACTCTTGGTCGAGCTGGACCCGCCGTATCGCTTTATTGCTATTGGTTTGGGTATCGGCCGGTTCGCCGATTCGCACGACGGCTGCTCCCACGCCGGGAGCGCTTTCGCGTCAGGAGGCTACGACGTATCTCGCGGTGCAGGCGAAGATGTCGGGAAACGCAACTATTAGCATTGCGGACTTGGATCGTCGCTTTGGTTACACCGGCAAAACCGTCTACACCACTAGCGAGATCGAGGCGTACCTGAAATCGAAAGCCCAGCAACCGCAACTCGCTTCGCAGGGAGACCAGCTAAAAGAGAGCGGATATCAGGGATCCAAATCATTCCCATGGGTGCGCCTTCGCCGATCGTATCAGGACGTACTGACGGCCGAGGATCCCAGTCTGAGCGCAGGCGGCGTGGATGGATTCGACGATCTTGAAAGCGCCCTCTTCTCCTTTTCGAGAGATTTGCGCAAGGACACTGAAAGCTGGACCGCGAAAGCCGCGCTTCTGGCGCCGTTCTCGTTTTACACCGGCTATGCTCCGCTCAAAGGAGAACCACTACGCCCCGTTCGATGGGGCTTTGTGCCGAGTATTTCCCTGGATCGGTTGACAACCAGCGGTGATCCAGATGACCAGACCGAACAATTTACACACCGGATCGGCGCCTTTACGAAGATGCAGTCCGGCCACAACTGCTTGCTCGCTCTCACTGGTCGAGTTTTCGCGACGTATCTCGAGGATCACTTCAAGGATCAATCCGTATGGGCAGGGGAGTTCGAACTTGAACCAGTCTCCGTATTCGCGCCTTGGGCGAAAATCGGAACCCGAACCATTTTAGTCCCAAAAGAAAATCCGGACGATGAACACGACACCGCTTGGATCGCTTACCAGTTTCGGGCGATTCTTCACGGCGAATGGGGTTCGTTGAACCGGGAGGGACCGGCCTTCGAGGGAACTGAATACGATTTTTTTCGGATCGGGACGGTCTTGCAACTCGATCTCAAGCCGCTCATTGCGAAGAACCTTAGCATCAGCCTGAAATATCACCGGCTACCTGCGATCCATGGGGAGAATACAAACGACTCGCTCTTCACCGTTGATGCCGAGTGGGCTATTTACACGAGCGAGGCAAAGCTTCAAAAACTCTCGTTGAAAGCCAGTTACGTAAACGGCGGCCTCGAATTAACCAAAGAGAAGGCCAGAACCTTCATGATCGGATTGGGCGCCGCCTTTTGACGGTCCGCAGACGCTCGATGCCATTCGAGCCGAGCCGAAATATAAGCTCAGTCCGGACTTATCCGGTACTTACCCCCGCGCCGTGCGGCGTTCTTCTTCGGCTTCGCCGGCCATGGCGAATTGGCCTTGGCGCGCGGTCTCCTGGGCGGAAGACCCGTTGCCGTTTGAGGAAGTTCGGATGAGCTGACCGTCGCTGCCGCGATCCGCGGTGAGTTTCATCCCGACGAGTTTGCTGACGCCGCGTTCTTCCATCGTCACGCCGTAAAGGATGTCAGCCTTCGCTATGGTGCGCTTGTTATGGGTGATGATGATGAACTGGCTTTGCGAAACGAAGCGATCGAGCACTTTGATGAAGCGATTGATGTTGCTCTCGTCCAGAGGCGCATCCATTTCGTCGAGAATGCAGAACGGGCTCGGGCGCACCATGTAAATGGCGAAGAGCAGCGCAACGGCCGTCATCGTTCGTTCACCGCCGGAAAGAAGGGAGACGCTTTGCAGCTGTTTCCCGGGCGGTTTCGCGATGATGTCGATGCCGCAATTTAGGGGATCGTTTTCATCGACCAATGAAAGGTCGGCGCGGCCGCCGCCAAACATCTCGGAAAACATTTCGCCAAAATTGATCCGAACCTGCGCGAAGGTGTCAGCGAAAAGTTTCTGGGTGGTGCTGTTGATCCGGGCAATAACATCGAGCACTTCACGTCGGGCGGCGGTGAGATCGTTGTTCTGGGTTTCAAGGAAGCGATAACGCTCCTCGAGCTCGTCGTATTCGTGAACGGCCTCGAGGTTGACCGGTCCCATGTTATCGAGCTGGCGGGTGAGCTCCGCGATGAGCGGCTCGAGCTCGTCAGGGTGGATCGGCCGCTCCGCGGGCGATGATTGTGGGGACAATGCTTCGACAGCGTCGCCCTCATCAAGCGGTGGAGCGCTCGATCCACCTTCGCCGACCAAGGCTTCCGGCTTGGCGCGCTTTTTCGCAATGACGCTGAGGGTCTTTTGGAAAGCGAAATTGTCCGGCGCGAATTCGCGCAGGTCGATTTGGTAACGCCGGGTGACGTGCTCGACGAGGTTCTCGAGACGTAGCTGGAGCTGGGTCTGGCGCACTTCTTCCTTGCCGCGGTCGTCCCGCAGGTCGTTGAGCGAATCGCGCAGGGCCCGCAAGTGGCCTTCCTGCTCGCTCACCACGGCGTGCCGTTCGCTTCGCTCTTCCGCGAGGGCCGTCGCGTTTTTTTCGGCGACCGCGAGTTCAGATTGGTGCGTAGCGATTTGCGCCTCAGCGTCCCTGGATTCGTGCCCCTGCCGCGCGAGGCGGTCCTGATACATCGAAATGTCGGCCCGCCGCGCCGCGACCAGGTCGGCCAGCTCGGCTTCCCGCGCAGCCATCGGTTCGCGATGATGCACCAGGCTTTCGTGCCGTTGCCGTTCGGTCGCTACGGCAAGCCGCAACTCGCTCAGCTTTTCGGATGCTTCCTCTTCGCGAACCCGCGCCGCCTCCCGCAGTTCCTCCGCCGCAGACTGTGACGCTCGCGCCTCTTGAATCTTTTCGCGATCGGCAGCGAGCTCGCGTTCCAGCCCGGCCACGCGGTCATCGGCATTGCGCACCTGTTGTTCGAGGGTGTTTTTCTCTGTCTCGAGCTGGGCCAGCTTTCGTTCTTCGTCGCCCACCGCGCGCTCCGCCGACACAATCTCAAGTCCGCTCTGTGAGCTTTTTTCGTGCGCTGTCTCGTGATTGCGGCGCGCGTCTTCAACCGCCGCCATCGAGGATTCGACCGCGCTTCTGGCCTCAGCGAAGGCGGATTCGGCGCTCTCTTTTTCGGCGGCGAGAGCGACGCAGTTCTGCTCCAGGCCGGCGATAATCGCTTTGCGGCCCAACATTGAATCCGTCGCTGTGTTCGACGTGCCGCCAAAGACGATCCCGTAGCTCGAAATGAATTCGCCTGCGAGGGTGGCAAACGAAAGCCCAGGCGCAGTGCTCTTCAGTTCGAAAGCGCCGCGAAGATCGGAGACGATGGCTACGTTATCGAGGAGGGCGCGCACGAGCGGCTTCAGATCGTCGGGGGCGTCGATCTTGTCGATCGCCCAGGCGATTGCGCCATCGGGCAGCGCAGTAGGCGAATCGTTCCTCGCCGCCGGGAACAGCTGCGGGATGGCCAGCGCGGTCTGCCCGGACTTGCTTTCGGTCAGCCGGTTGAAAATGTCCGCGGCGAGGCCCGCATCATTCAATACAACGGCGTGAATGTTGAGGCCGAAGGCGGCCTCCATCGCGGCGACGAATTGCGGCTCGACGTTTAACCGCGCCACCAGCGCGCCGGCGAGGGCGGGGCGAATCCGCTCCGGGTCGTCCAGCCCTTTGAGCAGCGCCTGCGATCCCTTCTCGAGACCGTGCCCTTCCTCAGTCATTTGCCTGAGCACTTCCAGCCGCGCTTCCCGCTCCGCGATCGCTTTATCGATTCGCGCGATTTCTTTCTCGGCGTTCGAAACCGCAGCTTGATTCTGCTGAAGCCGCTCTTCCGCCTCACGCAGGGTTTCGCGTTTCGCTTCCGCGGTCTGCTTTTCGGTTTGCTGTGCGCTGCGGGCGCTTTCCAGGTTCGCTCGAGCTGCGGTAAGCGCGGCTGTCCCGCTTGAAACAACGGCGCTCAATTCCGAAATCCGCGCGGTAGTCGCGTCCCGGCGCGCCGTGATGCCGGCTAAATCGCTTTGCACGCTCGCGAGGTGGCCTTCGAGCTTCGAGACGGAGGACTGGAGCGTCTGCAACTCCTCGTCCTTCTCGCCGCGCTCGATCCGGGCGCTCTGCAAGACAGCGATCAGCTGTTCGACCTCGATCTCTTTCGACGCCAGCAGCTGGTTGGTTCGGGCGATGAGCGCATCGGCCTCTTCGAGTTGGGTTGCCTGTTCGCTCCGCTTCGTTTCAGCCGCCGCGATATCCCCGGAGTAGCGTTCGATCAACTCGCCGATTTCCTGGGCGCGCTGGCGGTTGAACTCGATCCGACTTTTTAGCCCGGCCAACTCACCCTGGAGACGCTGAACTTCCGCGCGCGCATCGCCGATCTGCGCGTCCATTTCATCGAGGCGACGTCGTTTCGCGGCCAGCTCGTTTTCGCCCGCTTCAATTTTTGCGTGGGCTTCATGCTCCGCCTCCTGCAACCGCTGAATCTCAGCCCGCGCTCCCGCTGCTTCCGCTTCCAGGCTATCCAGAAGCCGGCGCGAATGGTGCGTGTCAAGAACCTGCAAATCGGCGTGCAAGGCCTGGTACCGGCGCGCCTTCCCAGCCTGCCGTTGCAACGACCCGATCTGGCGCTTCACTTCCTTGATGATGTCGCCGATCCGCAACAGATTCGCTTCCGTTGCCTCGAGCTTTCGCAGCGCTTCCTTTTTCTGCGTTTTGTATTTGGTGATCCCGGCGGCTTCTTCGAACACAGCGCGCCGATCTTCCGGCCGCGAGCTCAGGATCAGATCGATCTTGCCCTGTTCCATGATGGAGTAGGCGCTGCGCCCGACACCCGTGTCCGCAAAGAGCGCCTGGATATCGCGCAATCGGCAGAGCGTTTTGTTCAGGAAATATTCGGAGTTCCCATCGCGATAGACCCGGCGACTGACCCGGACGTCGTGCCAGTCTACGCCCAGCTCGGCGCCGCAATTGGTGAACGTCAGGGAGACCTCGGCGAATCCGACCGGCTTCCGGCTGTCGGTCCCATTGAAAATGACGTCGGCCATCTCGCCGCCGCGAAGGGCCTTGGCCGATTGCTCACCCAGGACCCAGCGAACCGCATCGAGGACATTCGATTTACCGCACCCATTGGGGCCGACGATCGCGGTCACACCTTCGTGAAATTCAAAGACCGTTTTGTCGGCAAACGATTTAAAGCCGATCAGCTCAAGAGAATGAAGGTGCATAGGAAGGCAGCCGCCAGGCAATGTAAGCGCCAGCAAGGGGCAGCTGGCAAGCGAAATTCCACTAAATATCGGGCCGAAGAGCAAGTCCGGCCACAACATATGGTGGCGGGGTTACCGTTTCATCAGCCCGATCCGCACCAAATATAGGACCGAAGCTACCCCCGCCACGATCCCTGCCACTCTGAACTCGTCCCGCGTCGCGTGCGTCAGGATCCAAATCGCCGCCGCAATCGCGAAAAACGGCACAATCCGGTCGCCCCGGAAGCGCAAAGGCGGTCCGTCCGCGCGGACATCGCGTCGAATTAATTCCCAGGCCGCGGCGCTGCAAAGCAGGTAGGCGAACAGAACCGCGACGTTCGCCATGACCGCAAGCGATTCGAAGCTCGAGCTCAGCGAGAGACCAAAGGCGACCGCGGTGTAAGCAACGATCGCAAGATCGGGAGAGCGAAAACGCGGATGAAGATGCGAGAATGCTTTCGGGAGAATGCCGTCGCGCGCGAGCGCAAAAAGATAACGTGGCGACCCGAGGATGTCGCTCGTGACGAACCCGAAAGCTGAGATGGTGGCTCCGGCGAGGAGCAACGTGCGGCCGCCGTCCCCGAGGAAGCGGCTGGCAGCTTCGGCCAGTGGAGTGGCGGACTGGTTGCCGAGGTCGCTCGCCAGAATGCCCTGGGCGACAAGCTGGATGGCAACGTAAATAAAAGTGGTAACGACGAGCGCGCTATAGATTGCGCGAGGTACAGTCCGGCTCGGATTCTTGACCTCGCCGCTCGGGACAAGCGCGACTTCGATTCCGACAAACGCGAACATGAGAAGGAGAACAGCGCCGCCAAGAGTTTCCCCGTTTGGCCATCCCGGCCAGGCCAGGGCTGACGGTTGAATGAAAAAAACGCCGATGACGATGAAAACCAGCAGCGGGATTAGTTTCACCGCGGTGACGACGGCCACAGTGCGGCTTCCGGCGCGAACGCCGCGGATATTAATCAGCGCCAGGACGAAATAGATCGAGCCAGTCAAAATCGTGCGCCCGACCGGACCGTTCAGCGCTGGGATTAGCGCAGCAAGACTGGCCGCGAAGAGCGTGACGACGCCGGCTACGCTGAGTACCGCGCTCAGGAAAAGCATCGCCGCGGTGAGAAAGCCGATATACCGGCCGAACGCCACTTCGACATACGCGTAAAGACCCCCGGTGAGCGACACGCGGCTCCCGGCTAGTGCGAAACAGGTCACGAACAACCCCATCGCCACCGCGCAAATCGCGAACGCAACCGGCGCCGCCGCGCCGAGCCGAAACGCCACCCCGGCGGGCAACGCGAAAATCCCGGCGCCGATGGTTGTGTTGATGATGTTCGCCGTCAGCCCAGGAACGCCGAGGGCGCGGATCAATCCGGCCTCGCGTTTCTCAAGATCGGCCGGCGACATCGCGGAAGATTGGGCCCGGCGCTGCCCGGACACAAGCGCCGATACTCATTGCGCAAACCCCGCGGACGTGAGTTAGAGTCCGTCTCATGCGCGACAGTTATCTCGACGAATACTTCACCTTTCTTCGGTTCCCGAGCGTTTCGACCGACGAACAATACCGCGACAAGGTGGCGGGCTGCGCAGAGTGGCTGGTCACTAAATTAAAGAGCATCGGACTCGAGACCGAGCTCGTTCGGACAGATCGCCATCCCGTGGTCTGGGCGCGGAACAAACATCAGCCTGGCCGGCGCACCGTCATGATCTACGGACACTACGACGTCCAGCCGCCGGACCCGCTGGAGCTGTGGGAATCGCCGCCATTCGAGCCGGTCTTGAAAAATGGTTACGTCTTCGCTCGCGGCGCGACCGACAACAAGGGCCAGATTCTTTCCCACATTCTCGGCGTTCAGGAAGCGCTCGAGGAACACGGCGATCTCCCGGTTAACCTTCATTTCGTTATTGAAGGCGAAGAAGAAATCGGGAGCGGGAACCTGCCAAAGTTTCTTTCCGCAAATCGGGAAGCGTTGAAATGCGACGTGGTGGTGGTTTCGGACACTGGAATGGTTGCAAAAGGTATCCCGACCCTGAGCTACGGATTACGCGGCGTGACTGCGCTCGAGATCAAAGTGACGTCGGCAAAGATGGATCTGCATTCCGGAGTTTTTGGCGGGGCGGTTGCGAATCCGATCACCGCGCTCGCCCGGCTGCTGGCGACGTTGCATGACGCAAACGGCCACATCGCTATTGAAGGTTTTTACGGCAAGGTGAAGCCGCTGGAAGATTGGGAACGCAAAGCCTGGAAGGCGTTACCAATGGATGGTGACAAGGCGATCCTGGCTGAGACCGGGGCACCGGGTCTGTTTGGCGAAGAAGGTTACAGCACTCTCGAACGGATTTGGGGCCGGCCCACGGCCGAGATAAACGGCATCGGCGGCGGTTATCAGGGGATGGGAACGAAAACCGTGATCGCGAGCCATGCCATGGCGAAGCTGACCTTCCGCCTCGTGCCGGATCAGGACGGCGACGAAATCCTGGATTTGGCCGAGCAACATTTGAAGAAGCACCTGCCGCCGGGCGTGACGATGGAGATCACGCGCGGCCACAGCGGGCCGTGGTATCTGACCGATCCGCGATCCGGTTTCGGGGAAGCGGCGCAGCGCGCGTTGCGCTCGGCCTTCGGGAAGGAGCCGGCCGTGATCCGGGAGGGTGGCAGCATCCCGATTGTGTCCCAATTCCGGAGTATTCTCGGTGTGGAAACGCTCCTCCTCGGATTGGCGCTCCCGGATTGCCGGGCGCATTCACCGAACGAGAATTTCCCGCTCGAGAATCTGGAAGGCGGTATCCGGCTGAACAAAGCGGTGCTGGCGGAGCTCGCGAAATAATCGCGAGATAAACTGTGTCATCCCGAGCGAAGCGAAGTCCAGTCGAGGGACCCCGCGGACGGTCGTCCGGCCTTCCGCGGGGTCCCTTCACTGCGCTGGGGATGGCCGTATTGCTTTGCCTGGCACTTCTTGGTGCCCTCCCGATCCGCGCCGCAGCCGAGCAATCGATCGGCGCAAAGCTGAAGAAGATCTTCAACCCCACGCCGACGCCTGCGGCGCGGAAACGCTCGAAGAAACAAGCGACTGCCGAGAAATCGCCGACGCCAACAGCCTCGCCGGAAAAATCTCCCACGCCAAAGAAGAAACCGAGCGCGACTCCCAAGCCGTCGGAGACGCCCGAGCCAAGTGCGTCGCCTTCCCCGAAGAAGAAGAAAACGTCTCCGAGCCCCACGCCGGAAGCTTCACCGTCTGCCTCGGGCAAAAAGAAAAAGCCGAAGAGTCCGCCCACACCGAGTCCGTCTGAATCACCGAGTCCGTCGCCCAGCGCTACCGCGACTCCCGAGGAAAGCCCAAGCGCGAGCCCCTCGGGTTCCGGTTCTCCTTCGGCGTCGCCATCTCCGAAGAAGAAGGGCGCGCCGGCCACTATTTCGTCGAGCGAGATTGCGGGATATGATGGTTATCCTGAGAAGGTCCGGAAGATCCTGGACCTGGCGATCGAGCTCACCACTCGCAATCTCGAATACAAATACGGGTCGGCCGATCCGGCGAATGGCGGAATGGATTGCTCCGGGTTTGTTTTTTACGTGCTGACCCAGAACGGGCAGCGGGACGTGCCGCGCGACTCAAGCCAGCAATACGTCTGGGTGCGAAAGGCTGGGACGTTTCGGGCGGTCAACAGCCGCCGCGACGATAGCTTCGAGCTGGAGGAGCTGGTGCCGGGCGACCTCTTATTCTGGACCGGCACCTACAGCATTGAGCGTGATCCGCCGATTACGCACGCCATGATATACGTGGGACGCAAGAAGGGGACGAACCAGCGGGTCATGGTGGGGGCCAGCGATGGACGGACTTACGAGGGGGAATCGCGCTACGGAGTAAGCGTTTTCGACTTCAAACTCCCCCGCGCCCGAAGCAAGACGGATGAAGGGCGGACAAGCCCGTCGTTCATCGGATACGGGCGCGTGCCGGGATTGTAACGCGTTCGTCACGACTGCTTGTGGCGCCGCCGCTCTGTCGGCGTAATCAGCGATGATCGGAATCGAATGCGTTAATACGGCGACAGAGCGCCGTCGCTGCAAGAGACTAAGGCGGCGGTGTAGAGATCGTCGCTCCTGAAGTGGCTGGCGGAGGTTGAACGCTTTCTTCCAAATCGCGGTGGTGTTTGATCCAGGCTATGGCGACGAGGAAGAGGATAAGGACGATGACCACACGCTGTTCCGGTTGCGTCAGAACAAACAGCTTCAGCAACCGTTTCATCTGGTCGCGTAACGAATCGGATCGGTCAGGCCGGCCTCGAGAAATCCAGCGAGGCGTAAACGGCACGAATCGCATTCTCCACAGGCGAGCCCGGTAACTGTTGGATCGTAGCAGCT
Source organism: Chthoniobacterales bacterium (assembly GCA_035536995.1). Classification (GTDB taxonomy): domain Bacteria; phylum Verrucomicrobiota; class Verrucomicrobiia; order Chthoniobacterales; family UBA10450; genus AV80. Next base: position 78,040 of record DATLNB010000007.1, read on the forward strand.
GTGGGTCAGCGAAAAATCGACGCCGAGCCCGGCACCCCGGCGAATGATCTCGGCTTTCGACATCGAAAGCAGAGGCGCGTGAACGCGAAACCGCGAGCCTTCGATGCCGGTCTTGGTCGCAAGATTCGCCATGTTCTCAAAGGCCGCGATGAATTCGGGACGGCAATCGGGATAACCACTGTAATCGATCGCGTTCGCCCCGATGAAAATGTCGGTCGCGCCGAGGAGTTCGCTCCAGGCGAGCGCGTAGGAGAGAAAGATCGTGTTGCGGGCCGGGACGTACGTCACCGGAATCTCGGCCGGATCGTCCGGCCGATTTTTCGGCACGGCTATTTCATCGGTCAGAGCTGACCCGCCGAAAGCACGCAGGTCGATGACGACGGTTCGATGTTCTCGAGCACCGAGCGCGGCGGCGACGCGCCCGGCGGCTGCAAGCTCGAGCCGATGACGCTGGCCATAATCGAAAGAGAGCGCATGGACGTCGAAACCGCCCCGTTTCGCCACGGCGAGCGTCGTTGCTGAGTCGAGGCCGCCGCTCAGCAGGACGACGGCGCGTTTCATCCGATGGCGGGGACGGCGCACTCCGCCGTGCGAGAGATCTCGATGACCGGCGGCGGACGCCGCAGCGCGGCGTCCCTACCTTTCATACTCGGCTCGAACGGTTAGTGCGATTCCGCCGCGGGCGGAAAACTGCGCCGTGACAGTCGCTTCACTCGGCCGGCAGGCGCGGACGAAGTCGTCCAGGATACGGTTGGTCACAGCTTCATTGAAGGCGCGCACGTTCCGATAGGATCCGAGATAGAACTTCAACGACTTGCTTTCGACGCAAAGTTTCGCCGGGACGTACTCGATCGTGAGCTGGGCAAAATCCATCTGGCCGGTAACCGGACAGAGGGAAGTGAAATCGGCGGTTTCAAAGCGGATGCGATAAGCACGCCGCGCCGGGTTCTGAAAAGTCTCCAGGGTTGCCTCGTCGGGCGATGCCGGCAGTTTCGCCTCGCTCCGGCCGAGCAAGGTCAGGTCTGGCTTCTTCTCTCGTTTCGCCACGCCTCAGTAAACCTGCGTCCCGACGTCCGTTCAATCCGATTTCGGTTCAATCCGGATGGCGCAGCATCGGATCCGCCAGAGCTTTCTCGCGGTCGCCCGGCTTATTGTAGTTCCAATACGCGACTTTCAGGCTCCGCTTCATTTTCAAACGGCTGCCATCGGCTGCGTTCCATTGCCGGAGGAGATGCGGGAAATCGCCATCGAGGATGAAGTGGTCAACTCCGCTCGCGTGTTCAACCGCGACGTCGATCTCGCGCTCAGTCCCCTTGAAGGAAAGCTTTGCCGGTTTGAAGGCAAACGTATCCTTTTTTGAATTGATGATGCTGCCAGCTAACTGGATCTCGATTGGCGCACTTGGCTTCTGGAAGTCGAGGGTTCGAACGAGCCACGGCAATTCGTCGTAGAAATAACCGTTCGCAGGCCCCGCGATGTTCTCTTTGCCCGCGGCCATCTGGTCCCAATAAGTCCGGTATTCATAAGCGATCTTGTCCGTCTCCCGGCGTGCTTCCTTGAAAGTGTTCCCGCAACTGTCGTTGCTCGTGAAAGAAAACTTCAGGAGCTGTGCATTATCGACGCGCCAGAAGTTCGAATGCATTTGCTGGTAAAGGTAAAGGCCTGTCGGCACATGGAGAATTTGATTGAGCTTCAGGACCTGGATCGCTCCAGGGGCATTCGGGTTCTCCGGCTTTACCAGCTGTTTTGGATCGAAGGGCTCACGCACCAGGATGTGCAGGACTTCGGTGGGGCGCGGAACGCCGTAACGCGTGATCTGAGCGTCATAAATATTAAACTCCGCTTTGCCGTCGCCCCAGTAGCTGTCGTTTTGGAGCAGAAGCGGTGAAAATTGTCCAAAGGCCTGGCTGGCGAAAACGAAAAGGCAGAGCAGTGGCAAACGCACCATGGTGTGTCACTATTCCGCCCAATGCCGCAGGATCAAGATCAGGATCAGGAGAAGGGGACCGCGACCGGGGTCGCTAATCCCGGCGTGATCGATGTGTTCGCCTTTGATTCGAGCACTGGCGAAATCGTTCTCGCCATGAACGAGCCGCGCCCGTGGGATGGTTCGGATGACCGGCTCCATGAGCTCCAGGAAAAGTTCAACGCCTACGCTTCCTTTTTGCTCGATGGGGAAATGGCGGCGACCCACCCGGAGCTCGCCGGAAAACCGGCCCGGATCGAATTGCGTTGCGACGAAATGCCGGACGAACGAGCGCTCGGCTTGTTGCAACTGATCCACGACCAGCTTGGGCTCCAGGAGATCAAGATGGAGGTCATCGTCGGCCAGCAGGGATGCGGCGACCATTGCTCCTGTCACGGCGCCTGAGTTGTTTGTTTCCCCCAGTGAGTTCGAAAGTGGAAATTGGGTTCTTTCCGCGATAAAAGAGAAGCGCGATGGCGGACAAACCGGTAACGCAGGCGATCACTTCCGGAAGCGACCTGCGCAAGAATATTCCGGTGGTCACCGTGGAGAGCTTCTTCGCCGCGCATGGCGAAAAGCTTCAGCTGAAGCTGGAAGGCAAGCGGGTAGGGTTCCATCGGAAAATCCGGGAACCTACGATCAACCGGCCCGGCCTGGCCCTGTCCGGGTTCTACAGTTATTTCGCGGACAAACGTGTGCAGGTTTTCGGGGCGGCGGAGCAGTCCTACCTCCAGAGTCTGTCGCGCCGACAACGGATTCTGCGATTCACCCGCCTTTGCGAACAAAAGATTCCGTGTGTCGTGACTTCGCGCGGAGCGCATCTCGACTCCGACCTGCTGAGGGTGGCCGAGGAGCTGGAGGTGGCGGTCTTTCGGACACCGTTGGTGACGATGCGTTTCATCAACGCCGCGACGATCGCCATGGAAGTGGATTTTTCGCCGACCGTGACCGAGTTCGGCAGCATGGTGGACATCCTTGGCGTGGGGGTATTGATCCGTGGCCAAAGCGGGATCGGCAAGAGCGAGTGCGTTCTTGGATTGATCGAGCGGGGCTACAGCCTGGTGGCGGACGATGTCACGCGGGTGAAATCCTTCGAAGGCCGGGAGCTGGTGGCGACGGCGCCCGACCTGACCCGCTACCATATGGAGGTGCGCGGCATCGGCATCATCAACGTGGCCTCCATCTTTGGCATCGGCAGCATCCGGATCGAGAAGCGACTCGACATGGTGGTGACCCTGCAGGATTGGCAGGAGCTGGAGGAAGTGGACCGGATCGGGCTCGACCAGGAATTTTACGAGATCCTGAAGCTGAAAGTGCCCCACGTGACCATCCCCGTCCGGCCCGGACGCGACATCGCGCGATTGATCGAGGTTGCAGCCATGGACCAAAAGTTGAAAGGTCTGGGACGGAACAGCGCCGTGGAATTCAATACGAAGCTACTCAACCTGATGGAAACGAAGGAAACCTAATGGGGCTTTTGAACCGGAGATCGGGGGGACCCACGCAGAAACTGGAAAAGGAAGTTACGATCATCAATCGTCTGGGCCTTCATGCCCGGCCGGCGGCGATGTTCGTTCGGATCGCCAGCCGTTACCGCTCCGAGGTCTGGGTGGAAAAGGAAGGCGAGCAGATCAACGGCAAAAGCATCATGGGCCTAATGATGCTCGCGGCGGGTCAGGGTTCGAAGCTTCTTATCCGGTGCGAAGGCGCCGACGCCGACAAGGCGATGGAGGAGCTCGAGCAGCTGATCCAGCAGAAGTTCAACGAGGATTAGGCGGACAATGGAGTATTGGAGCGATGGAGTGATGGAGTAGTGGGAAAAGTTTGTCTTTCCATTACTCCACTACTCCAACACTCCATTCCCCCGCCTTGACATTCGCGTTACTCTCTCTTGATGAGCGCCGAGAACGCGAAACCCGAGACCCGCATCCAGGGCGTGGGGGTGTCGCCCGGATTTGCGCGCGGCGTGCTCTTTGTCGTTGACGACGATCGCGACGAAGTAACCAAGCATCGGATTTCCGAGACCGACATTCCGAGCGAGATCGGGCGGTTCGAGAGCGCACTCATCCAGACCAGGTCGCAAATCCTGGAGATGCAGGAACAGATAGCGCAGTCGATCGGCGCGAAGGACGCAGGCATTTTCGACGCCCACCTCCTGGTGGTGGAAGACCGGACGCTGATCGACGAAGTCCTGCGCAAATTGCAGAACGACCTCTGTAACGTCGAGTTCGTCTTCCAGGAAGTGGCGACCAACTACGCGACCACGCTAAGCGAGATTGACGATCCCTATCTGCGGGAGCGGGCGCTCGATATCCAGGACGTGACCCGTCGGGTGGTCCGCAATCTCCAGGGGAAAGCGCCCAAAGATTTTCTCGGCCTGACCCATCCTCACATTCTCCTGGCGCATAACATCACGCCATCGGACACCGCCACGATGAACCGCCAGTACGTTCTGGGGATGGCCACCGATCTCGGCAGTCGAACTTCCCACACCGCGATCATGGCGCGGTCGTTGAATATTCCCGCGGTGGTCGGTTTGCATGACGCGAGCGACAAGCTGGAGACCGGCCGCGAAGTCCTGCTCGATGGTTATAACGGGCTCCTGATTCTCGATCCAACGCCGGAAACGCTCTGGCACTACGGCGAGCTCGAGCACAAGCGCTCGCTCGTGGCCGAGCAACTCACCGGGCTGCGGGAAACCAAATCGACCACACGTGATGGCCGCCACATTGTTCTCTCGGCCAATATTGAGCTGCCGGATGAAGTCGAGGCCGCGCCTCGCAATGGCGCCGAGGGGATCGGCCTTTACCGGACGGAATTTCTCTACCTCAACCGCACAACTCTCCCAAGCGAAGAGGAGCAGTTCGCGACCTACCGCAAGGTCGCCGAGCAGGTCCAGCCCCACCCGCTCATCATCCGCACCTTCGACCTCGGCGGGGACAAGCTGGCCGGCGCGCTCGACGCGGACAATGAGATGAACCCGTTTCTCGGGCATCGCGCGATACGTCTCTCGCTCGAACGGCTTGATATTTTTAAGGCACAGCTCCGGGCCATCATCCGCGCCAGCGTCGTAGGCAACGTCAAGATCATGTTCCCGATGATCTCAGGATTGGAAGAGCTCAACCGCGCCCTGGAAGTTTTTCACGAATGCAAAACGGAACTGGATAAGGAAGGCCATCCGTTCGATCCAAAAACCGAGGTGGGCGCGATGATCGAAATTCCAAGCGCCGCGATGTGCGCGGAGCGGCTGGCGCGCGAGATCGATTTCTTCAGCATTGGGACCAACGACCTGATCCAGTACACGATCGCCGTGGACCGGGTCAATGAACGGGTGGCACACCTTTATGAGCCGACCCATCCCGGGGTGGTGCGCCTACTGAAGATGGTGGCCGATGCTGCGCACACGCATGGAATCTGGGTGGGCGTCTGCGGAGAAATGGCGGGCGATCTGGCGCTGACCCCGTTGCTTCTCGGGTTGGGAATGGACGAGCTGAGCGTTGGGGCCTCGCTCGTTCCACGGGTGAAGAAAGCGGTGCAGACGCTGTCGTTCACAGAATGCCAGCAGCTGGTGGCCGAGGTGATCGAGCTCGACACGCCGTCAAAGATCCTGGCGCGTTGCACCGAAGTGGCGCAGGCCGGTTACGGCGAGCTATTGGGCTAGGGCCGATTCGTTTCCTGTAGCAGCGGCCCTGGCCGCTCCAGGGAATTCGCCGCCGCCTATCGAGCGGCCCGCAGGGCCGCTGCTACAGAAGAAGATAAGGGGCTGCCTCTCGAGCGGCCCGCAGGGCCGCTGCTACAGAAGAAGATAAGCCCCAATCAATCTTCCTCGGTCGATTCCGGCTCCGATTCCGACTCGACGTCGGGCTTCAACCCGTCTTCCTCCATTTTGCGGAGGACATCGCTCATGTCGTCAACCTCATCCCAGACTTCCTGGCTAACGTACATCGGCGCCTTTTGCTGCGTCGCCATGGCGATGCAATCGCTTGGCCGCCCATCGAGCTCGATGATCTTCTTTTGCTGAAGCTCGTTCTCCGCCCGAATGATCATCCGGGCATAGTAAGTCGCGTTCTTGAGGTCGTTGATAATGACCCGCTCGACTTTAGCGCCGAGCGCGGTCATGAGATGACCCATCAAATCGTGGGTGAGGGGGCGTTCCTTGGAAACATCACGCATGAACATCGTGATCGCGCTACCGACCGTTTGGTCGACATAAATGATGAAAACCTTGTCGTTGTTCCCGAGGAAAACGGCGCAACCCCCGCTCGTCGGCAGGACGGCCCGGACCTGGACCTCGATGACCGTTTTGTTCATCCGCGCAAACCGTAACAGGGCCGATGCGAAACACAAATTCTCCCGCTCATGATCTTGATCCTGATCATGCTCTTTTCTAGAAGCTGATAATCGTCCCAAGATCATGAGTAAGATCAGGATCAAGAGCAGGATTGGAAACTGCGCAGATTTTCCACACGAGAGCTTGCATGTCCCTCGCGCTGCCTGATTATGCGCTCTGCGGCTGACGCCGCACTCCTATAAAACATGAAGAGCGAGTGGGACGTCGAAGCCGCCATTTCAACCTACAACGTGGACGGCTGGGGAAGTGGCTACTTCACCGTTAACGCGGCCGGGAACGCCGAGGTCCGACCCCTCCAGGAAAAAGGCGGCGCGATCGACATCCTCGGAGTCGTCAACGAAGCCCGCAATCGCGGCCTGGGATTTCCGTTAGTCATCCGTTTCCAGGATCTGCTTCGGCATCGGGTAGAGTCGGTTAATTGCGCCTTCCAGAAAGCGATCGAGGAATACGGGTACAAGAACCACTATCGCGGTGTATTCCCGATCAAGGTCAACCAGCTTCGGGAAGTCATCGAAGAGATCGTGGATGCGGGGCAGGAATTTCATTTCGGGCTCGAAGCGGGGAGCAAGCCGGAGTTGGTGGCGGCCCTCGCCATGCACAAGGACCCGGAGAGCCTGATCATTTGTAACGGATACAAGGACCGGGCCTTTATTCGGATTGCGCTGCTTGGGCGGAAGCTCGGGAAGAGCGTTGTCATCGTGGTCGAGAAACTGGAAGAGCTGGAGCAGGCGATTCGCGCGTCGAGGGAGGTCGGAGTCGAACCCCAAATAGGGATTCGCGTGCGATTGCACAGCAAAGGCTCGGGGAAATGGTCGCCGAGCGGAGGTGAGAATGCGAAATTCGGACTCGATACTACAAGTCTCATCGCGGCCAGTGAGATGTTGAAAGCGGCCGGGCTCGGCCATTGTTTCAAGCTTGTTCACTTTCACGTCGGGTCACAGGTACCCGACATTTCGACCATCAAACGCGCGGTCCGGGAGGCGGCCCGTTATTACGCCAAGCTCTGCAAGCTTGGGCATGAGCTGGGTTATCTCGATGTCGGCGGCGGCCTGGGCGTGGACTACGACGGCTCTCGAAGCGATTTCGACAGCTCGACGAATTATTCGCTGCAGGAATACGCCAACGACGTCGTCTGGAACATCATGGACGTCTGCGATTCGGAAGGCGTCGCGCATCCCGCCATCGTGAACGAAGGCGGCCGGGCGATCGTGGCCCATCATTCCGTGCTCGTAGTCGAGGCGTTCAGCTCAATCGAAAAAACTGCGCCGAAGCTGAGGATGGATGTCAACGATAACGACCACAAATTGGTCCGCGACATCCTCGACGTGAAGCAGCGTCTGAAACGGGGCAACCGGCTCGAGAGCCTGCACGACATCCAGCAAATCAAGGAAGAGGCGCAACAAACTTTTACGCTCGGCCTGCTTGAGCTCGAATCGAAGGCCAAGATTGATTCTGTCTACTGGCAGCTCGCCCAGCAGATCGTGAACATGCATCGCGGGCTTCGTTATGTGCCTGACGAAGTAAAGGAGCTCGAGACCGCGCTGGGCGATCAATACATCTGTAATTTCTCCGTCTTCCAATCGCTCCTGGATCACTGGGCGCTCGGCCAATTGTTCCCGATCATGCCGATCCACCGGCTCACCACGCCGCCCGACCGCAACGGGACGCTGGTGGATATTACCTGCGACTCGGATGGCAAGGTCTCCAAGTTCATCGATCTGCAGGACGTCAAATACACGCTCCCGCTCCATCGGATTACGCCCGGCGAGATTTATTATCTCGGTGTCTTCATGGTCGGCGCTTACCAGGACATCATGGGGGATTTGCACAATCTCTTTGGCCGAGTGACGGAGGCGCACGTCTTCCTCGACCCGGACGAAGAGTCCGGTTGGTACATCGAGGAGGTCATCGAAGGGAGCACAATCGGTGAGGTGCTGGCCATGACCCAGTGGGACAAGGTTGAGCTGATGCGTTTGTTGAAAACGCAGGTGGATGGCGCCATCAAAGGCGACCGGCTCAAACCTAACGACGCGATGAAACTGCTTTCCGATTACGAGCGGCTGTTAAACGAATACACTTATTTGTCGCTCACCGATAACAAGCCGCCGCCACAACCGGGCAATTGGTTGCCATTGAGTTGAACGTGGCAGCAATGTGCGGCGTTGTAGTGGCGGTGCTGGTCTGCCTCACTTCGTGTGCAGGGACGAACGCCGCCGTGGGAATAACTACGAACGAAGCAGCCTTCGCGGAAGAGAAACAGGCCAATTAGGCAGGGCGGGGCCTACTGAGCACTCCGGCCTCCGATAAGTGCCATCCGCAGGCGGGATAGGAGCTTGACTCCTTTC
>DATLNB010000008.1:0-4101 GCA_035536995.1 Chthoniobacterales bacterium
AGGCTGGATGGTGGCATTCTCCTGTTCTTCGAATCTGTGAAATCTGCGTAAATCTGCGGATAAACAAAACCGCCGCCCGATTGCTCCAGCGGCGGTTTTCTGGCGTTGATCCGGACGCGACCTTCGCATTGCGAGCGGGCCGCATTCGTGACGCTTGGGCTAAGTGAGTGCACTGACGTGATCCGGCGATGCTGAGAAGACAGGTTCATCCACAGATTTCGCAGATTAACGCGGATTTTTTCAGAGTAAGGATAGTGGCTCACCTGTTCTTCGAATCTGTGAAATCTGCCTAAATCTGTGGATAAACAAAACCGCCGCCAGATTGCTCCAGCGGCGGTTTTCTGGCGTTGATCCGGACGCGACCTTCCCATTGCGAGCGGGCCGCATTCGTGACGCTTGGGCTAAGTGAGTGCACTTACGTGATTCGGCGATGCTGAGAAGACAGGTTCATCCACAGATTTCGCAGATTAACGCAGATTTCGCGGAGGCTGGATGGTGGCATTCTCCTGTTCTTCGAATCTGTGAAATCTGCGTAAATCTGCGGATAAACAAAACCGCCGCCAGATTGCTCCGGCGGCGGTTTTTTTAATTGGATGGTCGCCCTCGAGGCGGGCGATTATTAGTAGCGGTAATGCTCGGACTTGTACGGTCCTTCGATCGGCACACCGAGATACTCGGCCTGTTTTTCGGTCAGCTTGGTGAGCTTCACGCCAATTTTCTGTAAATGCAGGCGCGCCACTTCTTCGTCGAGTTGTTTGGACAGAACGTAAACACCGACCTTGTAGGTGTCGCGGTTCTTCCACAGATCGAGCTGGGCAAGAACCTGGTTCGAGAAGGAGTTCGACATGACAAAGCTCGGGTGACCGGTCGCGCAACCGAGGTTCACCAACCGGCCTTCTGCCAGCATGAAAATCTCGTGACCATCCGGGAAGGTGTACTTATCCACCTGCGGCTTGATGTTGGTCCGGGTCACATCTTTGCGGTCGTTGAGGGGCTCGACCTGAATCTCGTTATCGAAATGGCCGATGTTGCAGACGATGGCCTGGTCTTTCATCCGCTCCATGTGCTCGAGCGTGATGATGTCGACGTTCCCCGTCGTGCTCACATAAATGTCGCCGCGCCCGAGAGTATCCTCGATCGTGGTAACTTCGTAGCCTTCCATGGCCGCCTGCAGCGCATTGATCGGGTCGATCTCAGTGATGACCACGCGGGCGCCCTGGCCGCGCAATGACTGCGCGCAGCCCTTGCCGACGTCGCCGTAGCCACAGATAACCGCGACCTTGCCCGCGATCATGACGTCGAGGGCGCGATTCAGTCCATCCACGAGGGAATGGCGGCAACCGTAGAGATTGTCGAACTTCGATTTGGTAACGGAATCGTTGACGTTAATCGCAGGAATCAGCAGCTGATTTTGCTGCTGCATTTTATAGAGGCGATGAACGCCGGTGGTCGTCTCTTCCGAGACGCCGCGCCAATCCTTCACCAACTCGTGCCAGCGATAGGGGTTCTCGCGCTGCACTTCCAGGAGCAGATCCTTAATGACCTGTTCTTCCTTGCTGGCTGATTTCGATTTTGCCCACTCGCCGCCTTCTTCGAGCTCGTACCCTTTATGAATGAAGAGGGTGACGTCACCGCCATCATCAACCACCAGTTGTGGACCTTTTCCCTCCGGGAACGAGATCGCTTGGTTCGTGCACCACCAGTATTCTTCCAGGGTCTCGCCTTTCCAGGCGAACACCGGTACGCCCGCCTTCGCGATCGCCGCGGCGGCATGATCCTGGGTCGAAAAGATATTGCAGCTCGCCCAACGCACCTGGGCGCCGAGCGCAACGAGCGTCTCGATCAAGACCGCCGTTTGGATCGTCATGTGGAGCGATCCGGTGACCCGCACGCCCTGGAGCGGCTTGCTCGGCGCATACTTCTCGCGAATCGCCATCAGACCGGGCATTTCCTTCTCCGCGATCGAGATTTCCTTGCGGCCCCAATCGGCCAATGTGATGTCGCGGACTTTGAAGTCCTGTTTTGTGATTTGTTGGGTAGTAGTCGTGCTCATAGTGTTATTTCCTGAAGGTTGTCCGCAGATTCGCAGATGGACGCAGATTTTGGGGAAGGGTTCGGACGAGGCGCTTAACCTCGAGACTGCGCGAACCGAAATTCAAGAGCAGGCCGCGCTGGTAGCCCGTCGCTTTCAGCTCGTTCAAAAGCTGAGCGTCATCGGCCGTGGTCAGTCTTGAGATCGCTTTGATCTCAACTAGAAAGCTCTCAAAACACACGAAGTCGGCCCGATAGCCGCACGTTAAAACTTTTCCTCTATAACGGACCGGCAACGAGACTTCGGCGTTAAATGGAATCTGGCGCTCCTGAAATTCCAACGCCAACGCGGTCTGATAAACGAGTTCCAGAAACCCACGGCCGAGCTCGCGATGCACTTCCATCGCTGCCCCGATAATCGCGTGGCTCTGAGGATCCTTGTCCATTAAATCTGCGTCAATCTGCGGAATCTGCGGACCTCTATCTGGCGGCCTTCTTCAGTGCGGCGGCTTTGTCGGTGCGTTCCCAGGTGATATCCGGGTCGTCTTTGCCGAAGTGGCCGTAGTTCGTGGTCTTGCTGTAAATGGGGCGGAGTAGATTCAACTGCTGAATGATGTCGGCAGGCTTGAACGAGAAGGTGCGGTTCACCGCGCGTTCGATCGCTTCCTCATCAACGGTGTTCGTGCCGAAGGTGTTGATATTCATGCTCACCGGATCGGGATAACCGATGGCATAGGCGAATTGCACTTCGCAGCGCGTGGCCAGCCCCGCGGCGACAACGTTCTTGGCTACCCAGCGCCCCATATAAGCAGCGCTGCGATCGACCTTGCTCGGGTCCTTTCCGGAAAACGCGCCGCCGCCGTGCCGTCCCCAGCCACCGTAACTATCCACGATGATCTTGCGACCGGTGAGGCCGGTGTCGCCCTGCGGACCGCCGATGACGAAACGCCCGGTCGGGTTAATCAAAAATTGGGTCTTCCCGTTGACCATCGATTTCGGGAGCACCTTGCGAATGACTTTCTCGACGCAGAACTTCTCGATCTCGCTGTGATCCACGGCCTCGCTGTGCTGGGTCGAAATAACGACGTTGGAAATCCCGACCGGCTTGCCGTTCTCGTAGACCACCGAGACCTGGGACTTGGCGTCGGGGCGAAGCCAGGAAGCCTTGCCGCTCTTCCGGATCCGGGTCAGCTCGCGACCCAGCCGATGCGCGAACATGATCGGCGCCGGCATCAATTCCGGCGTGTCATCACAGGCGAAACCGAACATCAGGCCCTGGTCGCCCGCGCCCTGCTCGGCGGTTTTCTTTCCCTTCGCCTTTTTCGCATCCACGCCCTGAGAGATGTCGGCTGACTGGCAGGTAATGATGTTCTGAACGAATAACCGGTCAGCGTGAAAAACGTCGTCATCATTGACATAACCGATGTCGCGCACGGCGTTGCGCACGATCTGGACGTAATCGAGTTTGGCTTTGGTCGTAATTTCGCCACCGACCACTACGACGTTGCTCTTGGCGTAGGTCTCGCACGCGACCCGGCTTTTCTTATCGGCCGCGAGGCAGGCATCGAGGACCGCGTCGGAAATGGTGTCGCAAACTTTGTCGGGATGGCCTTCGCCGACGGACTCGGAAGCAAAAATGAAACGTCGAAGCATGGTTATGGAAACGTTGAAGCGGTAAAAGGGTTGAAGCGTTTCAGCGTTGAAAAGACAAAATCGCGTTAACGCTTTGAATTCTTCAACGCATCACGATCGACAACATATTGACCAATCATGATGCGTCGATATATCGTGGAGGGTCCCGATGGCGTCAACCATTAATTTTCTCCGGCTCCTGGCCGATCCTACCCGGCTCCGCCTCCTCCTTTTGCTCGAGGAAGACGAGCTCACCGTGGCTGAGCTCCAGAAGATTCTCGGGATGGGCCAGTCCCGGATCTCGAGTCATCTCGCCCAGCTCAAACGCGCCGGGGTCGTCGAGGATCGGCGGTCCGGAAAAAATGTATATTACGGGCTAACCGCGACCCAGGAACGCGATCCAGCCCGGACTAAAGTTAGCGAGCTGATCCAAGTTCT
>DATLNB010000009.1:0-73853 GCA_035536995.1 Chthoniobacterales bacterium
CGCGGGGCCATCCAAAAGGGCGTTGCCTACTCGACGTTATAAACTTCGACTACCGCGACGCCTGTTGAGCTGTTCTTCCCGCGCACGCCCTGTAGCCGTCGCCCTGTGGGCGACGCGGGATAGCCGCATTGAAATCATCCCCACGCTTCGCACAGCGAAGCGGCTACAGAAGAGGCGCCGTTCGATTACTCAAGGTTGTAAACTTCCACCACCGCAACGCCCGTCGAGTTGTTCTTGCCCCGAACGACTGCGGTGTAACTCCCGGCCGCAATATTCTCGATTAGCGCGGATTCATGGGAATCCGCAGGTTGCAGACCGAGTGCTTGGATCTCTGCCCCCTGGGACTGCTCCCAGTCGTCATTCGAGCGCACTATCCCGCCTTGCGCGTCAACTACTTGCAGGGTGGGATCCTGCAACGGCCCTTGAATACCCAGGGCGCCGAGACTGGGACCGATTGCCCGCACAACCACTCGAGTCTGCGGCCCGGCGATGAAGCCCGCGATCAAAACGCTGTCCCCGCTGCCCACGAATCCGCGGGTTGCGATATTGGCCAGCTTCGAGTCCTGCCGCTGTTCCAGGTCGTAACTCTCGAGTAACGCGACACCTGTTGTCCCATCTTTCCCACGCAGGACCGCGGTGTAACTGCCTGGCTGAAGGGTCCGCACAATCGCAGCCTCTCGATTATCCGAGGGGGCCACGCCCGTCCCTGCGATCTCCGATTCCTGGCTTTCCTTCCAGTTATCGTTCTCGAACAGGAGCGTGTTGCCCTGGAAAAGCTGCAGCGTCGGATCTTCCAGGGCGCCGGCTACACCTGCCGCGCCAAGCGACGGCCCGAGAGCGCGGATGATCACCCGTTTGGGCGTCTGGCCGACCACGATCAATCCCCCGATCAGCACGTTCTCGCCCGATAACACCGGCAACCGCGTGGAGATGTTGCCGAGTGTTTTGTCTGCTACGCCGTTTGTGCACTTGCCGACCGTATCGGCATCGAAAATTCCACGAATCTCCGTCTGGGTTAAGGCGCGGTCGAAGATCTCGACTTCATCAACCTGCCCGATGAAGCGGTTGTTCCCAATGTATTGAAAGAAATCGCCGATCCGGAGCGGGTTGTTGAATGTCTCGGTGTGGACGCCGCTCGTTCCGACGTGGTTGCCGTTGATGTACAGACGGCTTACCTGGCCGTCGTAGGTCAGTGTGACATGCGTGAAGACGTTGTTGGGCACGCTGCCTTCGGGACTTTTGACGATGTCTGAGCCGTTTTTGTTATACGCAATGTAGTTGTAGACGGCGACAATGAGCCCGAAATTCTGGCTAGAGGTGTTGTTCGATATCACCTCTCGCCGCACCCCGGGATCGCCGGTCGGGCGCACCCAGAAATCCACGGTGTAAGCATTGCCGGCATTGATGTTCGAGTAGCTCACGCCACCTGTATCGTTGAAGCTAAAAGCCTGACCAACCTTGCCAGGGGCGAACGTCGTGCCGCCGCTTAAGGTCCCGTGGTTGCCGCCCCACCGGTCGTTGCCATTGCCTTCGCCGGGGAACCAATTTCTCATTCCGGCCGGTGGGAGGAAACAAGTCTCGAGAGCACAACCCGAAGCGTTAACCGCCGTTCCGGCAGCGGTGCCCGGACAGGCATCGCGCCGGTCGACCACACCATCGCCATCCGCGTCGATCAGTGTTTTGCATTTGCCGGCGGCAGCCGCGTTATAGATGCCGCGCAGTTCTGTCTGCGTCAGGGCCCGGTTGAAGATTTCAATTTCGTCGAGCTGTCCGACAAAGCTGTTATTGCCGACGATGCCGTCGGCCTGGGCGAGAATGAGCGGGTTATTGAAAGTCTCGGTGTGGACGGCGCTCGTGGCTACGAGGTTACCATCCATGTAGAGCCGGTTGACCTGTCCATCGTAGGTCAGCGCGACATGGGTGTAGGCATCGAACGGAATCTCAGGCCCGCTCATTATGGTCGCGGCATTGCGGGAGTACTCGATCCGCCGGTGAGCCACGGTGATGAAACCGAAAAGGTTTCCGCCGTTGAAAGCGTTCCCGACCAGATTCTGTCTCGCGTTGACGGGCCCACTCGACGACTGCCGGACCCAGAAATCGACGGTGTAGGCGTTGCCGACGTTCATATTCGAGTAGGTAATGGCGTTCGTGCCGTTGAAGTCGAAGGCCTGGCCGACCACACCGGGCGCGAAGGTGAGCGCCCCGTCGACCCTGACGGCGTCACTGTTGTTCAGGATGTCCTGCGGGTTACCGTCCCCCGGAAGCCAATGATTCAGTCCAGCGGGCGGTGCGAAGCAGGCATTGATCGAACAGCCCGCGCCATTCACCGCGGTGCCGGGCGGCGTTCCGGGGCAGGCGTCGCGACCATCGACAACACCATCACCGTCGGCGTCAACTGGGGCCTTGCACTTGCCAGCGCTGCTTGCGTTGACGATGGCCTGGATTTCGGCCTGCGAAAGGACGCGGTTGAAGATCTCCACCTCATCGAGCTGCCCATCGAAATTGGCCATTCCGGTGGTACCGATCGATTGGCCGAGCCGGATCGGGTTGTTGAATGTTTCGCTGTGAACCGAGCTCGTCCCGAAAACCGAGTTATCGCCACCCGGTTGGTTGAGAATCAGCGTGCCGTTGATGAACAGCCGGTTGACCTGCCCATCGTAGGTCAGAGCCACGTGCGTCCAGGCGTCGTATGGAATCTTCGGGCTGCGGACCTTGTGATCGAGGATCGATGACGCCCCTGCCTGGGTATATTCAATCTGATCGAAACCAAGGCTAATGTTCCCGAACTTGTCGCTGAAGTCGTTCCCGATAATCGCCTGCCGGCCGCGGTCTTTGCCGCTGGAAAAGGGCCGGATCCAGAAATCGATCGTGTAATTGTTTCCGGCGTTAATGGTGGAGTAAGTGACGTCGCCGCTGTTATTGAAAGTGAACGCGTTCCCGACCATCCCAGGCGAAAACGTCACGGTCCCGTTCACCTTCACGTCCATCGCATTGTTGAGGATGTCCTGCGGATTCGCGTCGCCCGGCAGCCAGACCAGCATGTTCGATGGCGGCGTGATGCAGTTTTGCGCCGCGGCGTTGTAAACATAAACGAAGGCCAGCAGGACGCTGAGCAGGGCAGGGAAAAATAGTTTTGTTTTCATTTTCGGCGGGGCAGGTTTGTTTTGCATGATGTCTCCACCGGCTAACCGCGCGATCGGATGGCTAAAACGGACATGCGTCGCAAAGATTTTTCGGCGTCCTGAAAACCTGAGATGATTTCGCCCTCGTGAACGACATCCCGACTGAAGAGGTCACCCGCGTCCTGCAGGAGTGGAGCCAGGGCGACGAAGACGCTCCGGCGCGGCTCATGCCGCTGGTTTATGAGGAGCTACGGCGGCGGGCGGCCGAATACTTACGGCGGGAACGGCCGGATCATACCTTGCAAGCCACGGCCCTCGTCCATGAAGCCTACTTGAAGATGGTCGATCAAAGCCGGGCGAACTGGAAAGATCGCGCGCACTTTGCCAGCGTCGCCGCCCAGCTCATGCGGCGAATCCTTGTTCAACATGCGCGGACTCACAACGCCGAGAAACGCGGCGGAAAACGCGAAAAAATCTACCTCGATGAAACCAGGGAGTTGTGGACCGATCGTCAGCCCGAGCTGGTCGCCCTGGATGACGCCCTGAAAGGTTTCGCGACCGACTACCCCCGCGAGGGAACCGTGGTGGAGCTGAAATTTTTTGGGGGCCTCGAAGCGAACGAAATCGCCGAAGTGCTCGGCGTTTCCGAAAAGACGGTTTTGCGGGATTGGAATTTCGCCAAGCTCTGGCTTCGCCAGGAATTGATGGGCGACGAAAATTAACGCGGACCCATGGCGAGGTCGGAGAGAGCAGAGCGGCTGGCAGAGTTAGTCAAAGCCGCTGTGGAACGCGGCCCGGGAGCCTGGGACGCGTTCCTCGACGAAGAATGCAAATCCGATCCGGCCATGCGGGCTGAGATCAGCGCGCTCCTGAAACATCAGAAGCACGTCGATAACTTCATCGAGCCGGGCGCCCTGGACATCGCAGCCGCCTCGTTGCTCGATGCGGGCGCGGACCGGACCGGGCAAATGATCGAGGATTACCGGGTTCTCTCCCGGCTTGGGATGGGCGGCATGGGCGAAGTGTATCTCGCCGAGGACAGCCGGCTTCGACGCAAGGTGGCGTTAAAAGTCGTCCGCGCCGGGATGGATACCTCGGAGATCGTGGCGCGATTTCGCCAGGAGGAACAAATCCTGGCGAGCCTGAATCACCCGAACATCGCGCAGCTCTATGGCGCGGGAGTTTCAGGTGGTGACGTCCCGTTCCTCGTCATGGAATACGTCGAAGGGCTGCGCATCGACGAATATTGCAAGGCCCAAGCTCTCTCGACCGCCGCGAGACTGGAGCTCTTTCGCAAAGTTTGCGCCGCGGTGCTCTACGCGCATCAGCGCCTTATCATTCATCGGGATCTGAAGCCGTCGAATATTCTGGTTACCGCCAATGGCGAGCCGAAGCTGCTGGATTTCGGAATCGCCAAGCTTCTCGAGGGGCAGGACGCCTTTACCAGGATGCAAACCATCCTGCCCGGCGTGATGACGCCGGATTACGCCAGCCCGGAGCAGGTCCGCGGCGAACCGATGACAACTTCCACCGATGTCTACTCGTTAGGCGTCCTCCTCTACGAGCTCCTCACGGGCCAACGGCCCTATCGACTCAAAACCCGCAGTCCCGACGAGATCGCCCGGGCCATTACCGACCAGGAACCGGAGCGGCCAAGCACGGCCGTCGCTAAAGGCGACGGAAATACCAAAACCCAAATCCCAAACCCCAAATTATTGCGCGACGACCTGGATACGATCGGCCTGATGGCCCTGCGGAAGGAGCCCCAGCGCCGCTATGCATCCGTCGGCCAATTTTCCGAAGATATCCGGCGCTACCTCGAAGGGCTGCCGGTGATCGCGCACAAAGACACGCTTTCTTACCGCGCCACGAAGTTCATCAAGCGAAACAAAATCGGTGTTGCCGCGGCCACGCTCATCGCGTTGAGCCTCCTCGGCGGCATTATCGCCACCGCCTGGCAGGCAAAACGCGCGACCGAGCAGGCACGTATCGCCGCGCAAGAGCGGGACCGCGCCCGGGTCGAGGCCGCGAAGTCCACGCGGATCAACGACTTTTTGCAGCACGTCCTCGGGTTTTCTCAGGTCAGCTGGCTCTCCCCAAACCCGCAGAAGAAAAACGTCTCCTCCATCGCGGAGGCACTCGACGAAGCCAGCCGCCGCGCGGAGAGCGAGCTGGCCGACCAACCGGAGATTCTGGCCTCGGTCCAATTCACCCTGGGCAATTCGTATTTCGCGCAGGGGAAAATGGACGCGGCGGTGGAGCATTTGCGGTCCTCGCTGGAAAACCGCCGCAAGGCCCTCGGGCCCGAACACGCGGACACCGCGCAAAGCATGGTTTCTTTGGCAGAACAGTTGGTTTTCCAGGGAAAATTCGGCGAGGCCGAAACCTTATCGCGTGACGCGTTGGACGTTTATCGAAAGCTGCGCGAGCCCGGTCTTAACCAGCGTTGGTTCGCGGTCGCGCTCAACGTCCTGGGAGTGTCGTTAGGCTACAAGGGCGACGCAGCCGCGGCGGAAGCGTTGTTCCTTGAAGCCGTCCAGGTGGGCGCAAACCTGACCGGGGCCGACCGCGGCATGATCGCGGTCATTTACGCGAACGTCGCGATCCAGCGCGGCAATCAAGGCGACGTCGATGGCGCTGTGAGTTATCTGCAGAAAAGTATCGACGAAATGCGCCGACTGCCAGAGGTGCCATTGTCCAATCTCGCGATCAACCTCAGCAATCTCGGCAGCTTCATGACGATCAAGGGCGACTACGCGGGCGCGGACGCGACGTTGCGCGAGTCGCTGGACTTGAACCGGCAGACCGTCGGGGAGAAGCACCTCTACACCGCAATGGCCACGATCTATCTGGCGGACAACACGTGCGAGCAGGGCGACTACCCGCGGGCCATCGATGAGATCAATCGCGCCCTCGCCATCCAGGGTGAAATCCTGCAAGCCGAGCATATCGATTTCGCGCGATCATGGACGGTGCTCGGCAAAATTCTGACACGGATGGGCGAGGTCGCGCGAGGTGAAGAGCACCTTCGTAAGGCACTGGCTCTCCGCACCAAAGCCCTGAAACCCGGCCATGCCGCAATTGCCGGCACCCAGGGGACGCTCGGTGAATGCCTGACCTTGCAGGGGCGATTCGAAGAAGCTGAAAAGCTGCTTCTCGAGAGCCACACCGCGCTCGAAAAGGCGATGACCGCGCGCGACCCGCGAACGCAAAAAGCGAAAGCCCGTCTGGCAAAACTTTACGAGGCCTGGGGTAAACCCGAGCAGGCGGCCGGGTTCCGGTAGGAAAAGTAGGGAACGCGGCGCGCCCTAAAGCGCCGAAGCACCAAATCCCAAGCTCCAAGCTCCAAAGAAGCTCCAAATTCCAAGATCCAAGAGCGAAAGGACGGGCGGTCGTCTCCGTCCCAGGGAGTGAATGGCGCAGCGCGGCACCGTCCGTGCCTCTTCTGTAGCCGTCGCCCTGTGGGCGACGCTGGGGCAGTGCCTGCTGTGCTCCGTCGTGTAAAAAATAATTTTTTTGCAATCCCAGTTTAATTCGTGCCGCGATTGGAAGGTGCAGCGCACGAGCGAGCGCAATGTTCGCCCAGACAGCGGAAGCTCCTGGTCCGCTGCTTGAGGAACATGAAGATTTACATCAGCGGACTCTACTCTGGCACCAGCCCTCAACCCGGCATCGGGCTTTCGCGTTCGCTCCGCATCGCGTATCCGCACGCCACGCTCGTCGGCGTCGAATACTCGAACCGCAGTTCAGGAATTCATTGGCTGGGATTTGATGAGCTGTGGCTCCAGCGGCCCTGGGAGGAACTCGATCTGCCGGCCTACGCCGAGCAGATTGGGGAATTGCTCGAAGGTGGCGCGCTTTGGATTTCCGGCACGGATCTCGAGGCGCTCTGGCTCGCCTCGGTCTTCCCGGATGGACATGCGAATTTGCTCTCCCCGCCCGCCGCCGGATTGCGCCGGATTACCAAACCGGGCGTGGAAGCGCACAAGGGCCTGCCGCTCCAGATCTCTCCGTTCGTTTCCACGGACGAATCGGATTGGGACCTGCACGCGTTCTGTCGCCAGCATGATTGGCGCGTCTGGCTGAAAGGTCCCTACTATGAGGCGGTGCGGACCCGTTCGTGGGATCATTTTCAGGCGGTTCGTTCCGCACTCGCCAAAGTCTGGTCGACAGAGCGGCTTTTTCTCCAGGCACACGTCTCCGGCTACGAAGAATCGATCATGCTCGCGGCTTACAAAGGCGAATTGCTCGGTTGCGTCAGCATGCGTAAACGCGAGCTGACCGAAGACGGCAAGACCTGGGCGGGCGACGTAACCGAACTGCCGGAAGAGTTCGCGACCCCATTGCGCAAGGTAGTGCTCGACGTCAATTGGACCGGCGGCGCCGAGCTCGAAATGGTCCGCGATCCGGAAGGCAAATGCTGGTTGCTGGAATGGAATCCGCGTTTTCCGGCGTGGGTCCACGGCGCCACCATCGCCGGCTGCAATTTGCCGGCGATGCTGGTGGAGGCCGCGACAGGAATTCCCGCCGAAAAGACGAAAGCCGAATCGGAGGAATTCACGCGCGTGGTCCTCGAGGTGCCGGTGCGCCCGCGTTATCCGTTGCCGCCCTTGCCGGAGCCGTACGCGGGCGGGATAGGCCACTCGATGAAACATCCGTCCGGGATGCCTGCCCTGGCCGAGCGTCTCCACAAGCTCCATCCCCATTTAATGGGATCGAATGGCAAGAATGGCCACGGCACGCCGGAATCGAACGGTCTCTCCAGCATTCCGCCCTCGTTCCTGCACGATCTGGCCCGGCAGGATTTCGATCGGCTGGAAACGCCGTCATTCCTCTTTCTGGACAGCACGGCCGCCAGTCTCTTCGACCGCGCATCGGCTCTCGCCCGGAGATCGAGCTCACCCGAATTGCAGGTGAGGAACGGCTACAGCATTAAAACCAATCCGGACGCGCGGTTGATCAAGCTCGCGCTCGATTCCGGTTTTTATGCCGAAGCGATCAGCCTGCTCGAGGTGCAAAAGGCCCTCCAGGTTGGGTTCAAGCCGGAGCAGGTCATCCTGAACGGGCCCGGCAAATGGTGGCCGGCCGGGCTGATGCCTGACGAACCGTTACACGCCGTTTTCGCCGACTCCGTCGCGGACCTCGAACGCATCGCCACCGCGGCCGCGAACGGCGAACTCCAGTCGAAAGTCTTCGGCATTCGCCTGCGCACGCCTCACATCACCTCGCGCTTCGGCATCCCGTTGAATACGCCGGAAGATTTCGGCACCCTCGTCGATTCCGTCTCTCTGTTGCCGCGCGAGAGCGCGTTTGGCGTTCACTTCCACATGGCCAGCAGCAACATCGGCGTCCGCCAATGGTGGCACCTTTTCCAATCGATGATCCGCTGGTGCCGCGCGATTGAGAAACTCACCGGACGCAACATCGAAGTGCTCGACATTGGCGGCGGCTGGTTCCCCGATGATTGGCATGAAGGCCGCGAGGACGATTTCACCAAAGCGGTGAAATACGCACGGGCCACTCTGCCTCACCTGCGCGAGATCATTTCCGAGCCCGGCAAGGCAGTGGCCCAGCCGTCAATGGCTGTGGCGATGCGCGTGCTCGAGATCCAGGAAATCAGCGACGAATCGATCGAAGCCGTCGTCGACGGATCGATCGCCGAGCTGCCCATGTATTTCTTTTATCCGCATCGCATTCTCCGCCGTGACGGTCGAACGGGCGAGCTGGAGCCCCTGAAACGCGGCAAGACGCGGTTGATGGGCCGCCTCTGCATGGAGCACGACGAAGTCGCCACAAACGTCGAGCTCCCGGAGGGGACGCAACCCGGCGACGTCCTGATTTTCTGCGATGCCGGAGGCTACGATCGCAGCATGTCATACGTATTTGGGAAAGGTTAAAACTATGGTGATAGCTCTTGAAGAAAAGCCGGCGGGCAACCTGGACGCCGGGATCGCAAACTGGGAAAATTTCCCCGCTTCCTACATCTCGCACCACGGCCAGCCCTGTTGCGATATCGCGCGCGAATGGATTACGGCGATGGACTACTCGCGGCTGAGTGCGGGACAGCCGCTGACCGGCCCGCGCTGGCTGCGCACGCTCTTCAAATGGGGTCCATCGAAATGGCCGATGCATTGGTGCGAAGCGGTCCGGGAAAAGACGCTCGACTGCGGTGCACTAGGCGCGCTCTCGCATGAGCTGTATCTCGCGCGCGGCGTCCGCAGTTTTCCGGCGCAATTCATTCTTCAGTTCAACGAAGCGTCCACCCGGCACTGGACCGAAACATGGGGCGCCGCCGGGAGCTGCGCGCCGTGGATTTCGAATGGCATCATCTACCACGAAGGCTGCGCAGTCGCTGTGAAGGAAAACGAGATCCGGCTGTGGGACGCGACCGCGACCTGGTGGATCAATCCGAAGCAGTTTGGCGGTTACGCCGGGCTCCTTGCGGTGCGGGTTTTTGATAAGGATGCGCAGACCTTTAGCTGGGGCGAACACAAGCTTGCGGCGAATACCTGGTCCAAGATTCCGCAGGCGAAGGGCGATTTCGCTGCCGCAAAACCAACCGCGAAATCCTCAGCAAAAACCTCGCGGAGGCCACGCTGAGCATGGACGCCGTGGCGACGGAGCCAGTCGACCAGCGGATCAAGTATCCGTCCTATAAATCGTTCGATGAGTTTATCGACGTTGAATGGCTGAAATCGCTCGACAGCTACGTCACCGAACGGATCGAGAAGCGCATCTCACAGCAGCAGGACATCCAGTTCTATACCGGCCCGTTTACGCTGAGTGAGAAGGCGCCAGTGATACCAGGGTCGAAGATGGTTTATCTCTCGCAGCCCAAAGGCGAGGACAACTATTACAATCTCGATAACCCCGACGCGTGGGAGGCTGCTCCCGGCGCTACGGAGTTCTCAGACCTGATGGAGTTCATCGCCACGCTTCCGTTCAAAGCGACCGCGAGGATGTTGATCATGTACGATCCGGAAGGCCGCGCTGTTACGGCGCATCGGGATCACGTCAGCTACGATTTATGCCACGAGTTCATCTGGTTTCGGACGAACTTGCGGAAGCCGTTCTACATGTTGAACGAGAACACGGGCGAAAAGCAGTACGTCGAATCGCATAGCGCCTGGTTCGACAGCGTGAACCAATTTCACGGCGGCGATGAGACCGGCGAGCTGGCGATCAGTATCCGGGTCGATGGCCTTTTCAGCGACGACTTCAAAGCGCAGATCCCGGTGCCTGAGTCGAATCTCGCGAGCACGCCGTCTCTGTGGGCGTGCGGTGCGCATTCTCTGTAGCCGGCGGCCTGTGGCCGACGTGGAGCAAAACGTCCAATTGCTGCAGGCCGCCCTTTCGCGTTCGCCGCAAGTCTCTTTCTGCATCGGTTTGAGCGAAACAAAGTTAAAATCGCAGCTTGAATCCGGCGTAAGCGCCACGGCCAAGGGCGGGAAAGCCAAAGATCTCCGAGTATTTTTCGTCGCCGAGATTATTGATTCGGCCGAAAACCGAGAAGCGGGAGCTGACCTCATATTCAGCCGCGACGTTCACCAACGCGTAATCCTCAATGTCGAAATTGGGGCCACCGAAGGTTAGCTCTTCGCGTGCGTTCACGAATTTCGTTTCGATCGTGGTCCGCAGTTTTTTGAACCACAGATACGACGCCGACAGGTAGACTTCGTTCCGCGGGCGCCGCGGCAAACGAGCGCCGGGCAATTGCGAGATATCGGCCTCGGAAGTCTTTTCCGCTTCAAGATAAGTGTAGGTGGCGAGGATGGTCAGATCCTCCAGGGGCGTGATCCGCAGCTCCGCTTCCACTCCCTGGGTTTCGGCCGCGCCGAGGTTCAACGTCTCAAATAGCCCGTTGAACCCGATCACGTTCGACAAGTCGTTGTGGAAATAGGTCAGACCAAACACGAGCCGCCCCTGACAAAACCGCTGCTCGATCCCCGCGTCCCACCCGTCCGCGTCCTCCGGCTCGAGCGCAAAGTTGTTTCCGAAAATCTTGTCCTGGCTGGTCGGCGGGCTGAATCCCTTGGCCACGCTCGCGTGCAGATGCGTGTCAGTTTTCGCGATCAGATAACTGCCAGCAAACCGGTAGGTCCAGACGTCGCCGAACTGGTTGAAGTGATCGTAGCGTCCGCCCGCGACAAGATTCAGATGTTCCGCTGGAGTCACGCTGGCCTGCGCAAAGACGGAGGCCTGTTCCGTTTCGTCGCTGATGAACGTGGGTTGCGGCCCGAAGAGCTGCGAAACGAACGGACGCTCCTGCCCTGCCTCAACCTCGCTGTAGAACGCCCCCGTAGTGATTGTCAGCCATCGGGCTGGTTTCAGGTTGTTTTGATAATCGAGCGTGAAACGCTTGAAGAGCGCACGGGTCGGGCCCACGAAACCGTCCTCATTCGGGCTGTGGACCTGGCGCTCCTGGTCGTAGTCCAGAATCAGTTGGTGGTCCCACCATTCCGTCGACTTGAAATCGGCGCGCGGCGCGATAAGCCAGCGCTCGGTCACGAAATTATCCCGCGGTCTGGGATCAAAAATCGTGTTCGGCAGTCCGATGTCGGCAAGCGAATAGGTAAGGAGGCTGCCGATGCGCACCTGTTCGTTAGGCGACCAGCCGACATTGGCAATAGCGTTGGTCAACCGGTACTCGTTGTTGGCCCGCTCGTTTTCGGTATCGAGGCGGCTGAGCGCCACTGAGTAATCGAATTGCTTCCAGCTTCCCTGACTGGCCAGCGATTCCCGGAACGTGCCGAAAGAGCCCGCTTCCGCGGTGAAACTGCCGGTCGGCTGGCCGGCACCGCGTTTCGTGAAGATTTGGATCACTCCGGCCAGAGCTCGCGGGCCATACAAGGTGCTTTGCGGTCCGCGCACAACCTCGATTCGATCGATGTTGTCCACGGTCAGGTCGGCAAAGTTGAAGGCGCCTTGCAGCCCCTGGTTCACCGGGATCCCGTCGAGCAGCACCTGGGTATGCTCGCTCCGCAGCCCTCGGGTGAAAACCGAGGTGAGTTGGCCGGGCGCGCCCGATTGGGTAACGGCGATCCCGGGAACTTCCCGCAATGCATCGGCAACCCGGCGCGTCTGTTTGATCTCGAACTCCTTCTCACGCACGACGCTGATGCTGGCCGGAGACTCTTCTTCCGGCGTTTCAATGCGCGTCGCGCTGACCACGATGCCTTGGGTTTCCGCTTCCGAAGTGGCAAGCGCGCCAAATGTGACCGCGTCCTGGGCGCGGCAGATGAAAGGCAGGGCCACGATCGTGGCCGCCAGAAGCCATGGATAATTTCGCATAACAAGTTACCTCAAACCTTCGAGAGGCGGACTTGCTCCCGCAGTGCGGGATGTCGCATCCACAGCTCTCATTCTTCTTTTTCGCGAAGAAGTTTTTCCGAGCCGTCACCCCGCAGAAGGTTCCGCGATCAAGGACCGCGGCTACAGGTCCGGCTCGAATGAGGTGGAGACGCGCAAATATTCTGGCTCCTGGCTTCTTGAGGAGGTTGAGAGTCGTTAGTTGAGAGTTGAGAGCCGTCGTTAAACAAGATCGGCGGCTCTAAACTCTCAACCATCTCTCAACCAGATCGTCCTTTTTTCCGCCTTCACCGCCCCGCAGTCGCGGGACGATTGGCCCTGGGAAATTGTATCCAGTCACAGCAGCGCAACTGCTCCCGAATCTCACGGGATTCCTCGCGCCGCTCCACAATTGCAACTGACAAAGAACTGCCGCCAGCAGTAGCTGGTCGCGTTAACACGCTCAAGGTTTATTTCGCCGCTTGCCTTCGCGTGTCCCAAGGAGCGGCGATTTCCAAATCGCCGGCTTTCTCCCCACCGAGTCTGGATCTCCAAATCGCCCGGGTAAGCAAGACGGCGGTTTGGAAACCGCCGCTCCTTGAAAGCGCGAGGCTTGCGCTTGAGGGCCTACGACCTATTTATCTGAGACAATTCTCGCCATCTCCGATGTCCAGCACTGCATCTTCCATTCTCGTCACAGGTGGCGCCGGCTTTATCGGCTCAAACCTGGTGCTCACCCTCCAGGAACGAATGCCGAATGCGCGCCTCACGGTGATCGACGATTTTCGGTCCGGCGATTTCAAGAACCTGGCCGGTTACAACGGTGACTTTGTCGCCAAAAACCTCGCTACGCTCGATTGGGAGGAACAATTCGGAGACGAAAAATTCGACGCCATTTTTCACCTGGCTTCGATCACCGACACCACCCTGCACGACCAGTTCGTCCAAACCCACGACAACGTGGAAAGCTTTCGCCGGCTGCTCCGTTTCGCCCGGCCGAACAAGACCCGGGTTATTTACGCCTCCTCCGCCGCGACCTATGGCGCGGCCAGCGAAGCCAGCGTCGAGAGCAACGGGGCGGCGCCATCGAATGTGTACGCATTCTCTAAGGCGATGATGGACAACCTCGCGACCCGGGTCGCGACCGACGCCAGCGACTGGATCATCGTGGGCTTGCGTTACTTCAACGTTTACGGGCCTCGCGAGGCGCACAAAGGCGTTCCGGCCAGCATGGTCCTCCATCTTTCGCGCCAGATGAAAGCCGGACAGCGTCCGCGCATCTTCAAGCACGGCGAACAAAAGCGGGACTTCGTCTACGTGAAGGACATAGTTGAAGGAAGCATCCGCGCTCTCGAGGCAAAAGAGAGCGGCATTTACAACCTTGGCGCCGGCGAAGCCCGGTCGTTCAACGAACTTGTCGATATATTGAACCGTTCGTTAGGCACTCACTTCGAGCCGGAATACATCGAGAATCCGCACGCCCATTATCAGAATTTCACCCAGGCCGACCTGACCAATGCGCGCAACCGGCTCGGTTACGAGCCAGGGTATACGCTCGAGACCGGCGTGGCCGATTACATGAAATGGCTCAATCCCGAAGAAAGTTGAGAGTTGAGAGCTAATAGTTGAGGGCCGCGCAACGGCCAAACGACGGCTCTCAACTCTCAACTACAAACTCTCAACTTCACCGAAACGATGAAATCGAAACGGCCATCTATAAGCCCTGAGCAGATCAACGCGGACCTGGCCTCAAAAAAAGGTCCGGTCTCGCAATTCATCGCGAAAAACTACCGCCATTTCAATGCGGCGGCCCTGCTCGACGCCGCGAAGGGTTACGAAACGCATCTCGCGGCCGGCGGCAAAATGTTGATGACCATCGCCGGGGCGATGTCCACCGCGGAGCTCGGCATCTCGCTCGCCGAAATGATTCGCCGGGACAAGGTCCACCTGATCGTCTGCACCGGCGCGAACCTCGAGGAGGATATCTTCAACCTAGTCGCGCACGACCATTACGAGCGGGTGCCGCATTACCGGCAGCTCACCCCGGACGACGAGGAGCGGCTCCTCGGCCGGCATATGAATCGCGTGACCGACACCTGCATCCCGGAAATGGAAGCGATGCGACGGATCGAGAAGGCGGTGCTCGAAGAATGGGTCGCCGCGGATCGCGCGGGCGAACGTTATTTCCCCCATGAGTTCATGTATAAGATCCTTCGGAGCGGGAAGCTAAAGAAGAGTTATCAGATCGACCCGAAGAATTCATGGATGCTCGCGGCCTGCGAAAAGAATCTGCCGATCGTCGTGCCAGGGTGGGAGGATGCGACGCTTGGCAACATGTACGCCGCGGCCGTGATGCGCGGCGACGTGAAGAACGTGCATACCGTGCGGACCGGCATCGAATACATGACCTGGCTGGCGGAGTACTACACAAACAACGCAAAGGGCCTGCGTAATCGCGAAGGCTCAATCGGGTTTTTCCAGATCGGTGGCGGCATCGCCGGTGATTTCCCAATTTGCGTCGTCCCGATGCTCCATCAGGACCTCGAACGGACCAGCGTGCCGCTATGGGGTTATTTCTGCCAGATCAGCGATTCCACCACCAGCTACGGCAGTTACTCCGGCGCGGTGCCGAACGAGAAAATCACCTGGGGCAAGCTCGCCGCTTCGACGCCGAAGTTCGTGATCGAAAGCGACGCGACGATCTGCGCCCCTCTGATTTTCGCGTGGGTGCTCGGGCAATAAGAGGACTGTAGCCGTCGCCCTGTGGGCGACGTGAGAGAAGCGGCGATCACCGCCAACGCTTCGCACAGCGAAGCGGCTACAGAAGAGGGGAACGCCCGCGCCTACCCTTCCCAGAAGAACTCGGTCGGGCGCTCGATCTCGGGTGGGAGGCTCTTGTGCACGGGACAATTGAGTGCGGCCGTTTCGAGTAATGCGCGCTGCGGGGTGCTGGGCGGGAGCGGGATGTGCACTTCAGACGGCAGCCCCACAATCCGGCGCGGCGCGTCCTTCGACATTTCCTTGCCTACCTTCACAGTCATCCCTTTCAGATCGAGCCCGTGGTCCTGCGCCGCCATCGCCAGGATCGTGCTCATGCAGGTGCCGAGCGCAGTCGCGACAAGATCGGTAGGTGAAAAGGATTCGCCCTTTCCCTTGTTATCCGTCGGCGCGTCGGTGGCGATCCTCGTTCCAGAGGGCCCGTGGGTCGCATCGCAATGAAGATCGCCGGTGTAAGTAATGGAAATGTTGACCATAAAATCCTGGCCACAGATTAACACGGATCATCACCGATTCAGAAAAGCAAATCCGTGTTTCATCCGTGTTAATCAGTGGCTGAAATGATTGGTGCCCGCTGAATCTGGTTGGCGTGCTTCGCGAGCGTCTCGCGAAACACCCTGGTGAGCCCGCCGTCGTGCAAGATATTCATGTCGGTGTTATGCTTTCGCACGTCATCGTTCTCCCACGATTCGTTCCACCAGCAGAACCCGATAATCGCTGGCCAACGGCCCGAGAACAGATCTTCCAGCGCCTCTCGCGCCCACACGCTTGCCTGCACTTTGGGATGGCGCAGGGCGCAGCCGAACTCCGCGATCACGATCGGTTTGCCCGGCGCGAGCTTCGTTAGGCGGGGATAGGCATCGCGCAGCTTGAACCGGAAACTCTCAATCCCGTCCTCGGTCCGCGGCGTGAGCGGGCCGTAGACGCTGATCCCGATCCAATCGCAATATTGATTTCCCGGATAATAATTCTCGAACCGGTTCCACTCTTCTTCCGGCTGGTCGAGCCAGTTCACGTGCCAGACCCAGTGCAGATTCGTCGCGCCCTCCCCGCGCATCAGGTCGACGATATGCCGATAGGCGGCAACGTACCGGGCCGGTCCTTCACTCGCACCACCGTTCCATTTCCCGTTCCAGGAAAACCATTCGCCGTTCGGTTCGGTCCCCCATTCTATCAGGATCGGCGTTCGGAACTTCCGCGCCTCCCCCGCCCAGGCTTTCAGATCGTCGTCAAATCTCCCGGCGATGATGTTCGCGAGGGTAAAGATTTTTTCCGGCCGGTTTTGCTCCGCGTCCGAGCGCAGCATCAGGCGCACGTATGGAATTTTCCCGAGGCCGCGAATCCAGTCGCAGGTTGGACTGGGGAATTTTCGCGATTCAAACCAGTTGTGCGAAAACAGGACCCAAGCCGTTTTGGCTCCGGTCGTTTCTTCGAATCGGGCCACGTCGTGCGGAGTAACATCGTGCTCCGTTGGATCGCGGCCGGCGGGCGCTTCGTCGAAGTATAGGCCCTGGTAAAATTTTCCGGATAGCGGCGGCGGGACGACCTGGCCTGCGCAGGCCCATGATGCGACAAAGAGAGCTATCGCGACGGCGTAACCCGGACGCATGGTCGAACCTAGCACAACCGCTGTAGCCGCGGCGTTCTGTGGCCGCGTTCGCCTCTGCACGGCGACTGAGCGCCGTCGCTCCAGCCAAGAAAAAAAGCAGGGACGCCGCAACGCGGCGTCCCTGCTAATCCTAAAACCTAAAACCGCCGACCTAGTTATTCTTGGCCGCGTCGCGCAACGCCTTGATCCGGTCGTGCGCACTCTTCACATCCGTGTACTGCCGCGAAATCGTTTCGCGGATCGGGCTGGAAAGCTGTTCCTCTTCCATCGCCTTTTTGTACTCAGCCACTGCTGAATCCTCGCCCCGCTCACATTCGGCAAGAATGGCGTGGTCGTCCTGGCTGGTGATGGCTGATTTCAGATCGATCCAGGCGCGGTGCAATGCACCGGCGGTGCTGCTGCTATTTTCCGGGTTCGATTCGCCCAGGCTGATCGCTTCGCTTTGGAGCTCACCGGCAAACTTGGCGCGCTGCAGCGAATACTCACTGAAAAGCGATTTCAGCTGCGAATCTTTCACCGCTTCCGACGCCTCTTTGAAACCCTGCTGGCCGTCTTTCAGGGTTTCGATCAAGCCGTTGATGGTAGAAATGATTTCTTTTTGTTGACTCATAGTAAGAACAATACGCATATCGCGGCCCGAACGACCGGGTATATATTTGGCGGGAATTTGCGGCATGGCGTCCCGGGCTTAAGTTGTTCCATGAATGACAAAGTGAAGGGGAAGGATCTCACAAAAGAAGCGCCGCGGAGCCCGCGGGCCCGGGTTGGCGGATACGCAATTTTGGCGCGGACTTACGACAAATGCTGCGCGCTGATCGCCGGGAACATCGGCGATTATCATTTCGATTGCCCGCTGGATAACATGCTTTTCGGTTTCAAGGGCGTGAAAGCCGATGATTTCAAGGCCGAGGTGGAGAAGGGCGCCACAGACGAAGAGATGGCGCGCTGGCTGGACAACAACGGCGATAAGAAGTCGCCGGAAGAAGTGAAAACCTGGAGCGAAGGAGTGGAGGCCGCGAACCCTTACCATAATCCCGAGAAACGGGAGTGGTTCGTGGAGCAGCTCAAGGTCTATAATCTGGACCCGGAGAAGACGACGCTCTTCGACTGGCTCGAGGTTGACGATAAGGCGAGCTACCAGAAAGCGGCGTAAGCCCGGCGTTTCGTTAGACCAAGGAGCGGCGAGTCTCCAGATCGCCGACACAACGGCGATTTGGAAATCGGCGCTCCCTGTTGCTTCTTCGAACTATGGTAGGGACGGCGCGCTGCGCCGTCTGCGACCTGTTATTTCTGCAACGCGGCCGCCGCGGACGCCGCAGCGCGGCGTCCCTACCAAGTCCATTCGACCCGCGAGAACCGTTTAGTGATTGCATGGGCATTTCTCTCAAACCACAGCATCTGAACCGCTATCGTCAGATCGCGTGGCTCCTGGTAAAGTACGGCCGGTCCGATCTCGTAAAGGATAGTGGACTGGAAGGAACGCTCGAAGCAGAACAAAAGGCCACCCCCAAGGAAGCAGCAAAAGCGAGCGAGCTAGCCGACGACCTGGAAAAGCTCGGACCGACGTTCATCAAGCTCGGTCAATTGCTCTCGACCAGGGTCGAGCTGATGCCCCAGGCGTATCTCGAGGCGCTCGCGCGGTTGCAGGACAAAGTAGAACCATTCTCCTTCGACGAAGTGGAGAAGATCGTGGCGTCCGAGCTCGGCGTTCGGATGTCGAAGGCGTTTTCGGATTTCGAGTCGACGCCGATGGCAGCGGCCTCCCTCGGCCAGGTGCACAAGGCCCGCCTTCGCGATGGCCGCCAGGTCGCCGTCAAGGTGCAACGCCCAGGGATCCGCGACGCCATGCTGGAAGACCTGGAAGCACTCGATGAGATCGCGGAATTCCTCGATAGCCACACCGCTGCCGGAAAACGTTACGAGTTTTCCCAAATGCTTGAGCAGTTCCGCAAAAGCCTCCTCCGCGAGCTCGATTACCGGCAGGAAGCCTCGAATCTCACCACGATCGGGCAAAATCTCAGCGAATTCGAACACATCATCGTCCCCGCCGCCATTCCCGACTACAGCACGTCTCGCGTGCTCACGATGGAATATGTGCACGGCAAAAAAATCACCGATTTAAGCCCGCTCGCCCGGATGGAGTTTGACGGCCAGGCGCTCGGCGAAGAACTTTTCCGAGCCTATCTCCAGCAAATCCTGGTGGACGGTTTTTTCCACGCCGATCCGCATCCGGGCAACGTCTTTCTGACGGACGATTACCGCGTCGCGCTGATCGACCTGGGCATGGTCGGAAAGATCATGCCGGGATTGCAGGAGCAATTGCTCCAACTCCTGCTTGCGATCGCCGAGGGACGCGGAGACGACGCCGCGGACATCGCGATCAAGATTGGCGAGCGGAAGGATGATTTCGCCGAGAAAGAATTCAAGACACGGATCGCCGAGATTGTAGCGAAACAACAAGGCGCGACAGTCGAGCAGCTTCAGGTCGGACGCCTTGTGCTCGAAGTCACACAGGTGGCCGGCGAAAACGGGGTGCGAGTGCCGTCCGAGCTGACGATGCTGGGCAAAACGCTGTTGAATCTCGATCAGGTCGGGCGCGCCATCGAGCCGAACTTCGATCCGAATGCCTCGATCCGGCGGAACGCCGCCCAGATCATGCAGCAGCGACTGATGAAAAGTTTGTCGCCGGGAAATCTCTTCAGCGGCGTCCTCGAATTGAAAGACCTGGTGCAACGGTTGCCCGCACGTCTGAACAAAATTATCGACGCCATTGCGAATAACGAACTCAAGGTTTCAGTCGACGCGATTGACGAGAAGACACTTGTGGTCGGCTTTCAGAAAGTTGCGAACCGGATCACGGTCGGCTTGATCATCGCTGCATTGATCGTGGGCGCCGCGATGATGATGCGGGTGGAAACGTCGTTCCGAATCTGGGGGTATCCGGGCCTGGCCATTTTGCTTTTCATGGCTGCGGCCGGCGCCGGTGTCGTGTTGCTGATAAATATCCTGTTTTACGACAAGAGCGACGATACTTGAGTCGCCTTGTAGCGACGCCGCTCTCTCGGCTTATATTCGTGTTACGCGGCGACAGAGCCGCCGCTAGAATTTGCTTCGCATGGGCAATCCTATTGATCCCGGTACACGCATTGGCCACGTCCATCTGAAGGTTGGCGATATCGAGCGCGCCCTGGGCTTCTATTGCGGCGTCCTCGGCTTCGAGCTCATGCAGCGATATGGGGCCCAAGCGGCCTTCATCTCCGCCGGCGGCTACCATCACCACATCGGGTTGAACACGTGGGAAAGTCTCGGCGGACCGCCGCCGCCGCCAAATTGCACCGGGCTATTCCATCTCGCGATCCTGTATCCGAGCCGCGCTCAACTCGCCGACGCCCTGCGCCGGCTGATCAACGCAAAGATCCCGCTCGACGGCGCGAGCGATCACGGCGTAAGCGAAGCGCTTTATCTGCGCGACCCGGACGAGAACGGCGTCGAGCTTTATTGGGACCGGCCGAAAGAGCAGTGGCCGCGCGGACCAGACGGCGAGCAGGCGATGTTTACCCGGCCCCTGGACCTCGACGATTTGCTGCGCGAACTAAACTAATCGGGATCAACCGGCGGTGGCAGGATATCCTCGGTAGGGCCAACGTCGACACCGTGCTGGAGACGGCTGTGACGAATGCTGTAGAGGAAATAGATCAGCATCCCGATCGCGAGCCATCCGAAAAAGCGGAGCCAGGTCAGGATCGGCAGGCTGAGCATCAAAGCCAGACACATAAACACGCCAAGCAGCGGGACGATCGGGACCATCGGCACTCGAAACGGGCGGGGCCGAGTTGGATCCGTCCGCCGCAAGATAATGACCCCGATGCAAACCAGGCTGAAGGCGAAGAGCGTCCCAATATTCGTCAGATCCGCCAGGGAACCGATGTCCGTAAACGCCGCCACGCCGCCAACGATCACCCCGGTCCAGATTGTCGTGACGTAGGGCGTCCGGTATTTCGTGTGCAACCGGGCAAAATATCCCGGCAACAATCCATCGCGGGCCATCGCCATGAAAATTCGCGGCTGGCCGAGTTGGAAAACGAGCAGGACCGACGTCATGCCAGCGAGTGCGCCGGCGCTGACGAGGGCCTGCGCCCACGGTTTGCTGGCGAAGGCCGTGGCAACCGCCGCCGAATCGCCGAGGTAGGTCGTGTACTTCAGAATGCCCGTCAAGACGCCTGACATGAGGACATAAAGGAGCGTGCAAATCGCGAGACTGGCGATCATCCCGATGGGCATGTCCCGCTGCGGATTGCGCGTTTCCTCCGCGGTTGTAGAAACGGCATCGAAGCCGATGAAAGCGAAGAAAACGATGGCGGCGCCACTCATCACACCGCCGAATCCATTCGGGACGAAAGGCGTCCAGTTCGTCGGATGGACCATGAAAGCGCCAAAGGAGATAAAGAAAACGACCACCGCCACTTTGACGATGACAATCATGGTGTTCGCCCGCGCGCTCTCGCGAATGCCGTAGATCAACAGGATCGTCACTGCCGCGACGATGAGAAATGCCGGGAGGTTGACCGCGAAGCCGTGTCCGAAGAGCTGGGGTAACGCGAGATCGGAATAATACTGCACGGCTTCCCCGCTCTGCGAAATCTTGGTCGCCGCGGTGGTGGAATCGAGCACAAGCCAGATCGGGAATTTTATCGAGCCGCCACTCACGCTGTACAAGAGCTTCACGAAATAATCCGACCAGCCGACTGCGACGGCCATGTTGCCTACGGCATATTCGAGGATCAAATCCCAGCCGATGATCCACGCGACCATCTCTCCGAGGGTCGCGTAAGAGTAGGTGTAGGCCGAGCCGGAAACCGGAATCATTGAGGCTAGTTCGGCGTAACAGAGAGCGGCAAACCCGCAGGCCACTGCCGCCACGACAAACGAGAAGACAACAGCCGGGCCCGCTCCCGGGCGGCCCATGACCACGTCGGCATGCGTGATCCACGATTGGATAAAATTGAGGACGGGCGTGGAGAGATGGCTCGTCGCGGCGGTGACCTGTTCGCCGGCCGCTGCAGTTCCGGTCAGGGCAAAAATGCCGGTCCCGATGATCGCGCCGATACCGAGGGCGGTAAGATCGAGAGCAGTCAGCGAGCGTTTCATCTGGCGCTCCGGCGCCTCGGATTCCCGCATCAAAAGCTCTGGACTCTTCGTTTTGAAAAGTTGCGACGCCACGTTGTCTCCTTCGGTTGAGGTTGCGGGAGCGGATGGTGGCACCGGCACGCGAGCAGGGTCAATCTTCAAGTTTCTGTAGCGGCGGTCTATGACCGCCGAAAGCGTTCACCGCTGGCACGGTCTGGTCTATGACCGCCGGAAGCGTCCCAGCCGACAGGGTCGGCGGTCATAGACCGCCGCTACAGGACATGGCCTCGCTTGCTGAGGAGCGTTCGAACTGTTAAACCCCCCATATGGGTCGCCAATGGTTGTACGCGAAGCGGGAAGTCGCTGGATTGAAGAAAGGCCAGGTTGTCGGCAAGCTCGTAAAGGAAATGATGGTGGCGGCGAAGCTTGGTGGCGCCGAACTCGGAGGAAATCCCCGGCTCGCCGCCGTGGTGGAGAAGGCACGGAAAGCGAGCGTCTCGCGCGACGTAATCGAACGTGCGATCAAAAAAGGAGCCGGCATTGGCGAGGACAAGCTCGTCATGGAACACGTCGTCTTCGAAGGCTACGCCCCGAACAAAGTCCCGATTATCGTCGAGGTTTTGACCGACAATAACAACCGGACGGCGCCGGAGATTCGGGTTCTTTTCAAGAAAGGCGGCCAGCTCGGTGCGCCGGGAAGCAACAAGTTCCTCTTCGATCACGTCGGGTTGGTGGACGCGCATCACCCCGACCCTGCCGCCGACATCGAAGGCGCGGCCATTGAAGCCGGCGCCCAAAACGTAGAGCAGCTTTCCGCTGCCCAAAACGATGATATCCCGGAAGGCACGGCGGGGGCCCGGTTCATCACCGAGCGCACGGACCTGCACGCCGTCACGCAATGGCTGGCAGGTAACGGCTGGACGGTCGTCACGAGCGAGCTCGGTTATCTCGCCAAGAGTTTTCCCGAGCTCAACGACGAGGAACGAACACACACCGGCGAATTTCTTCAGACGCTCGAGGACCACGATGACGTCCACCGGGTTTGGGCTGCGATAAAATGAAGCGACCCGGATGAGCGACGAGATCGAACAGATCGTCCTGGCCGATGCGGCCTCGGCCGCGGCGGAGGAGCCGCCCAAACGTCGCGGGATCTTCGGGCTGCCCCGCCGCTCCAAACTGCCGGCGAAGCCCCTGACCCATTGCGAGAACTGCGGCGCGCAGCTCGCGGGCGAATTCTGCGCGCAATGCGGGCAACATGCGATCGATTACCGCCGCTCCATCCTGCGGGTCCTTTGGGATGCAGCCGATTCGTTCCTGAACTGGGATACCAAATTTCTCCACACCCTGAACCAGCTCCTGATCCGGCCCTGGCAATTAACGAACAACTTCAACGCCGGCCGTCGCGCGCGATACGTTCATCCCCTGCGTCTCTACCTGATTGCCAGCATCGTGTTTTTCCTTCTGGCCCGGGCAATCGATTGGGATTCGGAAGGGCCGATTCAACTGACGGCGCAGGACCGGACCGAGCTTGTCACCAGCCTGACGAAGATGATCGAACCGGACTCCCCGCTCACACCGGAACAGCGCGCCCAGGTGGAGCTGGCCCGGGTCAAACTGGCTGCAGCTGAGGGCGCGCTGACCAAAGAAGAGCGCGTCGAGCTTAAGAACGCGATGCGGACGTATATCAAATCGAACGTTCGGAAACAGCTCAGCGCGGAAGAGCGCGCGAAGATGGCTACCATGATGACGCGCATTCCGAGAATGAAGGAACAGACGGTTCCGGAGGTCACCCCGCCGGCGGTTCCGCCCACTTCCCATCCGAGCGTGGCTCCTCCATCGCCCGACCACGCCCCGGTCCCACCTGTCCCCATCATGCCGACGCCAAAGGTAAAGGCGCCATTTCATATCTCGGTCGGACCCGAAGGTGAAACGAAGCCGCCCTTCGCCTTGTGGCTGGAAAAGCAGCTCAAGGCAAAGATCGGCGAGGACGGAAGCAAGGCTCAACTCTTCCTCGACACCCTGCGGAGCAACATCCCGGCGATGATGCTTTGCTGCATTCCTCTTTTTGCCTTTGTCCTGAAGATGCTCTACATCCGGCAGCGCCGCTTCTACGTCGAGCACCTGGTCTACGCCCTCCACGTTCACACGTTCCTTTATGTGGCGGTAATCATTGCATCCGTCGCAGTGATGGGCGCGAATCGAACGATGCCAGCCGTCGCGGGATGGATCAGCGGATTAATGACGATCGCGATCATCGTTCAGATCTTCCTCTCGATTCGGCGCGTCTACGGACAGGGATGGTTCATGAGCCTGACGAAATTCCTCTTCGGCGGGCTGATCTATTTCGTGATCCTGGTCTTTGCAGTCACAGCGACAGCATTCGTGACCCTGTTGTTGCCGAGTTAGCTGTAGCCGGGATCGATGATCCCGGCCGCGAGAAGCTCCGCGCCACTCCGGTCACCGATCCTGGCTACAGCAGAAGCTCCGCGCCAATCCGGCCGGGATCACCGATCCCGGCTACAGCAGAAGCTCCCGAGCTCGGGCGAGCGCTTGGTCGATCTTTGTTGCGTCTTTGCCCGCGCCTTGGCGTTGTCGGGTTTTCCACCGCCGCTCCAGCAATCTTGACGGCTTTAAGCCGTCAAGATTCGCGCCCGCCCAGGAGAAGCGCTCGGAATTGCAAACTCGGTGAGCTGTCTATAATTCGCGCGCGCCCAGGAGAAGCGCTCGCAGTTGCAAACTCGGTGAGCTCTCTTTAGAGCCAGCTGTCTATGGGCAGCCGCTACTGGAGAAGATCGCGCGCTTTCGCGAGAGCTGCGTCGATTTTCGAGGGATCTTTACCGGCGCCCTGCGCGTTGTCGGGTCGTCCCCCGCCTTTGCCTCCTACGATCGGGGCAATCTCCTGGATCAACTTGTTCGCCTGAAACTGTGTCGTCATTTCTTTCGGGACCGAGGCGATCAAGGACACGCGGCCATCGAACGCGCTCGCCAGAAAAATGGGGCCGTTGAAGTGCGACCTTAATGTATCAATCACGCTCTGGAGCATCTTGCTGTCGGCCTCCGCCACTGAAGCCACGATTGATTTATCGCCTTCGTGCGCGACCCGGAGCTCTTTGGCGACGGACCCCGCACGATTCTTCATCTCCGCCTCGGAAGCCTTCCCCTGTTGTTTTTGCCATTCCTGAACTTCAACCTCGATTCGCTGGAGGTGAGCGGCGCGTTCGTCGATTTCCTTCAGCATTGTTGCTGCGTCCGCAGAAATGGAGAACGAGGGCAAAACTGTGATGCCCGCCTTCTTTCGCGCGAGCCCTGCGAACTTTTCCTCCTGCCGGTGCGCTTCCGTTCTGGCCCATTCCTGGGCAGCTTCGCCCGCCACCGCCTCAATCCGGCGGATGCCCGCCGCGATCGCTTCCTCCCGAACAATCCGGAACGAACCGATGTCCGCTGTCTGGCGCACGTGGGTCCC
Source organism: Chthoniobacterales bacterium (assembly GCA_035536995.1). GTDB lineage: Bacteria > Verrucomicrobiota > Verrucomicrobiia > Chthoniobacterales > UBA10450 > AV80. The sequence continues at coordinate 25,388 of DATLNB010000009.1, forward strand.
GCCGCACAGCTCCATCGAATAACCATTCAGTGTCCCTGGTTCGCCGCCGATCTGGACCACCCGGACCGTGTCGCCGTACTTGTCACCGAAGAATTGCTGGATGTCTGAGCGCTTCTTAGCGTCCGTGTACGCGATCTCGGTCCAGGAAACCGTCGCATTCTCGGTGACCTTCTCGTTCACCAACTCCTCGACCGCGCGTTTCTGTTCCGCCGTCAGCGCCGAGCTCGAGAAATCGAACGTCAGTTTCTCCGGCCCAACATAGCTGCCTTTCTGGCTCGCTTCCCTGCTGACTTTCTCATGCAACGCCCAATGCAGCAGGTGCGTCACGGTGTGATGCCGTTCGATGGCTCGTCGCCGCGGAACATCGACGGTGACTGTCACGTGTGCTCCGGGGTCAGGCGCTTCACCTTCCTCGAGCAAGTGGATATACGTAGCGCCCGCCTTTTGAGTGTTCGCGATCTTCCACAAGCGACCGTCGGCAGCAATTGTTCCGCGGTCCCCGACCTGGCCGCCCATCTCCGCGTAACAAACGGAATTATTCAGAACAACCGCCGGTAGGCCGTCAGCCGGTGTCACGGAGATCACGTCGGCGCCTGTATGATCGTGCTCATACCCGAGGAAATTCGTGGCAATGGTTTCGTCAGTCTCGGCCAGCGTGATCGAAGTTTTCTTTTGAGCAGATCTTGCGCGCGATCGCTGCTCTTCCATTAATCGCTCAAATCCGGCGCGATCGACGTCGAGGCCGCGCTCACGCGCCATCAACTCCGTTAGATCCAATGGAAACCCCTGCTCATCATAGAGCCGAAAGGCAAAGTCCCCCGAGATTGTGCCCGACCCCGAACGCGCGACTTCGCTCTCGAACAACCCGATCCCTTTATCCAACGTCTTATTGAACCCTTCCTCTTCGCGGCGCAGCGTGTCCTTGATCTGCTGGTATTGCTTCCGCAATTCGGGGAAAACGTCCGCCATCGCGCGAACCAGCACGTCGGTCAGGTTGAAGAAAAATGGTTCGTGGAATCCGAGGGTCCGGCCATACCGGACCGCGCGGCGCAGGATGCGACGAAGAACGTAGCCGCGGCCTTCGTTGCCCGGCTGAATGCCGTCCGCGATCGCGAAGCTCAGGGTTCGAATGTGATCGGCGATCACCCGGAAAGCGATGTCGATCTGCTCTTGCCGCTCGGAGGTCGGGCTTCCAGCCTGACTCGGCCGACCGGCATCTTGCCGGTCATTGTCTTCGGCAGGCTGGAAGCCCGCCGGCCGAGACATGCTGGAAGCATATCCTCCTGGCAGCGTGCTCGTGTACTTCTTCCCGCTCAACTTTTGCAGCTCGTCGAAGATCGGCCGGAAAACGTCGGTCTCGTAATTCGAGACGACCCCGGAGAAATCGGTGAAATTTTTTGTGCCCTGGATCATCGCCGTGATCCGCTCGAGGCCCATTCCGGTATCGACGTGACGCTGCGGCAAGGGCGAGAACGTGCCGTCGGGGTTCGCGTTGAACTGGATGAACACGAGGTTCCAGATCTCGATGCAACGCGCGTCGCCTACATTCACGAGCGAACCTTTTGTATCGCCCGCGGGCGTGAGGTCCACGTGCAGTTCCGAGCACGGTCCGCACGGGCCGGTGTCGCCCATCATCCAAAAATTGTCCTTTTTGTTTCCGTTGACGATGTGGACCGCCGGATCGAGCCGGGCCTTCCGGAACATCCGTTCCCAATGGTCGTACGCTTCCTGGTCGAACTCGCTGGGCTCGCCGGGCCCAGGCTTGTAAACCGTCGCGTAAAGCCGCGAGGGCGGCAGTTTCCACTGCTCAACCACCAGTTCCCACGCCCACTCAATTGCTTCCCTTTTGAAATAATCGCCGAAGCTCCAGTTCCCGAGCATCTCGAAAAAGGTGTGGTGATACGTATCGAGCCCGACGTCATCGAGGTCGTTGTGCTTGCCGCCAGCCCGAATGCACTTCTGGGTGTCGGCGGCGCGGGCCGGATTCCAGGCCGGCTTTTGTTGCCCGAGGAAAATCGGGACGAACTGGTTCATCCCGGCGTTCGTGAAAAGCAGGTTCGGCGAATCCGGCATGAGTGACGCCGAGGGCACGATCGTGTGCTCTTTCTCGCGAAAGAAATCGAAGAACGATTGGCGTATTTCGGCGGCGGTCATGATTGGTCGCGAGACGTTAGCGCGACCTGTAGCGGCGGTCTATGACCGCCGGGAATCTTCCATCTCTGAGCGTTCGGCGGTCACAGACCGCCGCTACAACTACTTCTTTTCTTCGTCGAGCTTGGCTTTCACCGCGGTCTCAATCTCTTCGTAGAGCGCGGGATCGTTCTTCAACGCGTCTTTCCCAGCATCCCTGCCCTGGGCCAGCTGGGTCCCCTTGTAACTCAGCCATGAGCCGCGCTTCTCGATGATTTGTTTTTCCAGAGCGAGATCAAGGAGCGCGCCGGTTGAGGAAATGCCCTCATTGTACATGATATCGAACTCAGCTTCGGTAAACGGCGGGGCCACCTTATTCTTCACCACCTTGACCCGGGTCCGGTTACCGGTGACCACGCCATCGGTTTGTTTGATCGCGCCGATCCGCCGGATATCCACTCGAACGCTCGCGTAAAACTTTAGCGCCTTGCCGCCCGGAGTCGTTTCCGGATTGCCAAACATCACGCCGATCTTTTCCCGAATCTGGTTCGTGAAAATGCAGCAGGTCCGCGCCTTCGAAATCAGTGAGGTGAGCTTGCGCAACGCTGCGCTCATTAAGCGCGCCTGCGTCCCGACCGTCGAATCGCCGATCTCGCCGTCGAGCTCCTGCTTCGTGACAAGCGCCGCCACGGAATCCAGGACGATAACGTCCAGCGCGTTCGACCGCACCAGGGTCTCGACGATCCGCAAAGCCTCTTCGCCCGAGCTCGGCTGCGAAACCAGCAGGTCGTCCAGGTTCACCCCGAGCCGGCGCGCATATTGCGGATCGAGGGCGTGCTCGACGTCAATAAAGGCCGCGAGGCCCCCGCGCTTTTGCGCCTGCGCGATCACCGTGAGCGTGAGGGTCGTTTTGCCGGATGATTCCGGGCCGTAAACTTCCACGACGCGGCCGCGCGGGAAACCACCCACGCCGAGGGCGCGGTCGATCAGGATGTTTCCGGTCGGGATAACGTCGATGTCGGCAATTGTATCGTCACCGAGGCGCATGATCGCGCCGTCGCCATAATCTTTCGCGATCTGCTGGATGGCGAGGTCGAGGTTCTTGTTGCGGGCAGCGATAATTTTATCTTCGGCAGTTTTTTCTTCAGTTTTTGTAGCCATAGGGAGGGGCCTCTTAAGTACGTGTGGTGACGAACTTCGCCAAGCAGAAAAGCGGAAGCGGGGACGGACGTGTCCCTCCAGGAATACAACAGGCCGCGACCCTCACGGCTCGCAGCCTGCGTAACTAACCCAACAACTCGCCGTTGCTTAAGAAACCGTGATCTTGCGCGGCTTGACCTGCTCGGCCTTCGGCAGAGTCAGGCTGACCACGCCCTGCTCGATCTTCGCGCTGATTTTCTCAGCGTCGATCGACGGATCGAGCTCGAAGGTGCGCCGGAAGTTTTCAGCGCGGGACTCGCGATGGATGAGAGTCCCCTCTACCGCCGGCATGGACCGACGCCCGATGATGGTGAGCTCGTTGTTCTCCACCCACATCTCGAGGTTCTCCTTGCTCACGCCGGGCATCTCGACTTCCAACACGTAGCCATCCGCGTTTTCGAGGACAGTTGCCGGCGGGGCGATAAACTGTTCGGGCGCGCGCTCGCCGTTGGTTGAGCTGCTCCGATTTTCACGAACCAAAGTATTCATGGTGATAATTTCCTTTCCTTGAAAGATGGTTAACTAACGTTGACCTGGATCTGCTTCGGCTTCGCTTCTTCGGCCTTCGGCAGCGTCACGGTGAGGATGCCGTCCTTGTAGACGGCGCTCACCTTGCTGGCATCGACCCGCGTCGGAAGCGTAATGCTCCGGCGGAATTTCCCGGTGAAGCGTTCCGTGCGGCTGGCGTTGTCGCCGTCGCCGGCCTCGCCTTTACGCTCGCCGCCGATGCTGAGGGTCCCGTCGTGCAACGAGATTTCGATGTCCTCCTTGCGCATGCCCGGGAGCTCGACGACCGCGACGACGTTGTCGCTGTTCTGATAGAGGTCGAGGGCCGGCGTCCAACCGTTGAAGAGCTGCGCCTGCCGTGCGCCAGTCAGAAACGGAAGGTCGAGCAAGGTGTCGAGGTCATCCCGCAGGCTGGCCCAGCGATTCAGCGAAGGCCACATGACGGAATTTGGGGTTTGGTAACGAATTAAACTCATATGGATTCCTTTCTTGATTGGTTGTTCAAAAGCCGGAAGAAACCAGAGCGCGAGAGATGCCAGAGCGCGGGAGACGCGCAGCTGTGCACATATATATCTTACCTGCAAATGTTTATGCGTATACGCTGATATCGATCATTCAAGCAATATATGCCGATCTGGCACACTTCCGTTGGCCGAGCAACAACGTTTAGTGTGTCATATTTTCCCTCTTTTCCAAGTTTGCGTTAGGTCCTCGGCACCCGATATCTTGCGATACATGCCGACCCGGGTGTACGACGAACTCTTCATGCGAGCTGCACTGGAAGAGGCGCGCCGCGGCTCCGGACAGACAAGCCCGAATCCAGCAGTGGGCGCTGTTCTTGTTGTTGGCAAAACGATCGTTGCACGCGGCTATCACCGCCGGGCTGGCGAGCCTCATGCAGAAGCGGAATGCCTTGCCCAATTCGGCGGCCGCGTGCCGAAGAGCGCGGTTCTCTACGTCACCCTGGAGCCTTGTTCCACCGCGGGACGCACCCCGGCCTGCACCGACACCCTTCGCACCAGCGGCGTGCGCAACCTGGTCATCGGAACGCTCGACCCGAACCCCGTTCACGCCGGGCGCGGAATCGAGCTACTCCGCGACGCCGGGCTCACTGTCCGGACGGGCGTGCTCGCGCAGGAATGCGCGGCCTTAAATCGGGGGTTCAACAAATGGATCCAAACGGGGCTGCCGTTTGTGATCGCAAAGTGCGGTATGAGCCTCGACGGCAGACTGACTGCGCCGCCCTCTGAAAGCCAGTGGCTCACCTCGCCTGCCGCGCGGCGTCACGCCCGAAAATTGCGCAGCAGTGTCGACGCTATTTTGGTCGGTGCACAAACCGTTCGCGCGGATAACCCGCGTCTGACCACACGGGGCCGGGCCGCGGGAAAGCAGCCATGGCGAATCGTGCTTTCGCGCTCGGGCAAACTGCGCAGGGACTCGCGGGTTTTCACGGATCGTTTCGCGGCGCGGACGAAAGTTTTTGGGGAAATAAAACTCCCGGTTTTGCTTCGCGAGCTGGGAAAACAGGAGATCACCAGCGTGTTGATCGAAGGCGGCGGCGAAATCCTTGGGCAGGCCCTGGATGCGAGGATCATCGACCAGGTCCAGATCTACATCGCGCCGATTTTATGCGGCGGACCCACGGTAGCCTTCGGGGCCATGGGCGTAGCGACGACCGCGGCCGCGGCCCGATTGACCGCAACCCGCTACGAGGCCATCGGCTCCAATCTCTGCGTCACCGCTGCTTTGACCTACGCGGCATAATCTGCGCCGAATATTTCTTCGAAACTTTGCGTCTGAAGTGGTGTTACATCGGGAGGTTCAAGGGAGGATCATTATCATCATGAATTGGAAAAAAATTCTGCTCATCGTTGCGGTCGTCGGCGCTTTTGCCTTCGCGGCCGTGCCACGCAGTGAAGCGCGTGTCCACGTCAACTTCGGGATCGGGTTCCCGATCGGGTACAGTTACGGATACGGTTATCCTTATGGTTACGGGTACGGCTATCCGTACTCCTACGGCTATCCGCGACCGGTGATTTACGTGGGGCCGCGGTATCACCGGCACCGCGTCCGGCGCATTCACCATCGCCACCACAGGCCGCATCCGTATCGGTATTATCGCTCCTCGCGATACTAAGAGCGGATCAACGAAATTCGGAAGTTAGGCTTCCAGCCTGGCTCGGCCGATAAGCTTCCAGCTTGTCGCATCTTCTAAACACTGCGACAGCCTGGAAGGCTGTCGGCCGAGTCAGGCTGGAAGCCTGACTTCCGGTGAGCTGGCCGGCGATTCCGGCCGGCTCATTTTTTTTGCCGATTAAAGAAGGACTGCGTCGTCGACCAGGCTGTCGTCGTCCGCCATCAGGTCATCGACATCCGCCAGCAAATCCAGGTCGTCAGCCTCAGACATGACGATCTGGTCCGCGCGATCAGTCGTGACCTGACTCGGGACCTGGACGCGGAGTAAGAGCGCCGCAAGGACCGTGACCGCCAGGCCCGTCGCGGGCATCAGCCAGCGCAGGTTAAACCATGAACGCGCAGGCGTTTCGCCCTGAGCTTCCCGGATTTTTCGGATAACGTTCCGCGCAAAAAACGGGGAGACTTGGGGCTCGCGGCTGCGGCCGAGCAAATCCCAAAGCTTCTCGTCTTCGTCGCGGTTCATAAGCGGTGATTGAACTCCACCGGGGGCAGAATGTTGCGGGAAAACGGCGGCTAAGTCTCGGCCGCCTCCAGGAAACCTTCCAACTGCCGAATCCGGGTCGGATGCCGCATCTTACGCAAGGCCTTGGCCTCGATCTGCCGGATCCGTTCGCGGGTGACGCGGAATTGCCGTCCCACTTCCTCGAGCGTCCGGCTATAGCCATCGACCAGACCGAAACGCTGTTCGAGGACCTGCCGTTCGCGGTCGGTCAATGTCTCGAGCACGTCCTTGATCTTCTCTTTCAGGAGCACGATCGCGGTCATGTCGCTCGGGTTCTCGGCGCCTTTGTCCTCGATGAAGTCGCCGAAGTTCGTCTCCTCGCTCTCTCCGACCGGTGACTGCAGCGAAATCGGCTGCTGGGCCATCTTCAAAACCGCGCGCACGCGATCGACCGGGAGCAAAATTTCCTCGGCAACTTCTTCCGGAGTTGGCTCGCGCCCGTATTCCTGGACGAGCTGCTTTTGCACCCGCATCAGCTTGTTGATCGTCTCGATCATATGGACCGGGATGCGGATCGTCCGCGCCTGGTCGGCAATCGAGCGGGTAATGGCCTGGCGGATCCACCAGGTCGCGTAGGTCGAAAATTTGTAGCCGCGGCGGTACTCGAACTTCTCGACCGCTTTCATCAACCCCATGTTCCCTTCCTGGATCAGGTCGAGGAAGGACAGTCCGCGGTTCGTGTATTTCTTCGCGATGGAAATGACGAGGCGCAGGTTCGCCTCCACCATTTCGGTCTTGGCCCGGAGCGCTTTATGGAGCCAGCTTTTCAGAGAGCGGTATTGCTCCGTGTACTCCTCGAGCGAAAGCCAGAGGGAGCTTTCGAGGTCGCGCGTTTTAATCCCAAGCGGTGACCGCGCACCATTGTCCTTCGGGTGCTTGCTGAGCTCCGTCTGTAAAAGCGTCAGCACCTGGAATTGCTCATCCGCCAGGTGCACGAACTCCTCGGTCACCTTCTGTTTGAAATAGAATTTCGGGTAAAGCTTCTGCAACGCGGCGACGGATTTCTGGAATGCCTTTGCCTTGCGCGGATCGCGCCGGGCGGGACCGTGGAGGATCTGGGCGTACTGCTGGCGGATGGAACCGCTCATCTTCTCCACCTGCTTGCAAAGGCGCGGCAGCATTTTCATGTAGCGCTCCCGGCTCTCGATTTTCTTGTCGAGAATGACGCGGTCAAAGCGTTCGCCCCCCTCGGTCAATTTCTCGGCGAGGTCGAGATGCGCCTGGGCAATAAAACCGAAACGGTTGATCAGGCGCTGGACCATGATCTCCGCTTCCTCGATCCGTTTGGAAATCTCGACTTCCTGCTCGCGGGTCAGGAGCGGGACCTGCCCCATCTGTTTGAGATACATCCGGACGGGGTCGTCGAGGATATCGAGCTTTGGCTCCGGTTTTTCTTCCTCGTCGTCTTCGCTCTCTTTCTTGCCATCCTTGTAGCGATCGACTTCCGAGGCTTCGATGATGTCGATCTCCATTCGGCGGAGCCGGGTCAGGATCGCGTCCAGTTCGTCGGCGTCGCTGATGTCGGGGGGCAACGCTTCGTTGAGATCGTCAAAAGTGAGGTAGCCCTGTTCCTTGGCCAGCTTGATCAGCTCGCGGATGCGAGATTGAACGTCGCCGCCGCTCGTTGCCGGCATCATCTCGTCAGCTTCCACATCAGCGGCCCCGTTGGCCTCGCGCGACGGCGCCACCGGACCCTCGGCATTCTTAGGACTGCGTGACTGCTTCGAAGCGCCGGCTTCCTTTGCGGGCTTCTTCGCCGGCCTGGGCTTGGAATCAGACCGCTGGGCTCGTTTCGCCTTGGCCGGGTTCCTGGCCGAGGAGCGGGCCCCGCTTTGCGCGTGTTTTCTCGAGTGAGTTGCCAAGGAATTGTGCTCTTGAGGTCTTGCTGTTTCCGAGGCCAGCTTACGCTCGACCTGCTGCCCCCTCAGCGACAGTTTTCAGGTGTCGAGCACGCGGGCAGACGAAAACGCGGAAAGGTCGCGGAGTTGCTCCGTGAGGTCAAGAATTTGTTTCTGCAAAGTCACCGCCTCTCCGGTAGTCAGCCGCGGAAGTTTCATCCGGCCCTCGGCAATCTGGAGCTGACGTCGTAAAGCGGCCTGGCGGAGCCCATTCCAGAACCCTTGCGCGACTTCCAGGCCGTTCGGCGGGGCTTTCCGCAGGAGCCACGACGAAACCAGCGCCTCTTCGCCCGGGGAAAGCGTGGCCATAAAGGCGTTCAACGATGCCGGGTCCTCTGGGCGCAGGTCGGCTTCAAGAATGCGGGCGAGAATCGCGGAATCCGGAGTGTGCGAAAGCATTTCCCGCCATTCCTGGGAAAGGAGGAATGCGCGCGCATCGTCGTGGCGCAAAGCCAGAAGGCAGAGCATGGCGACGTCGTGACGCGGGGGCGGCAAGCGTTCGGGCGCGCGGGCCTCGTCGCCGTCGAACGAAAATCGCTCCCGGCTGGGCTTGGCCAGGAGCCGATCGAAATCGGCGCGCGGCACGCCGATTCGCGCACTTGCCCGGTTCGATACCTCCCCGCGCATCAATGGGTCCTGGACCCGCCCGATCGTTTCGGCCAACCGCTGGGCAAGCTGCATTTTCGCGCCAAGCGAATCGAGGTCAGTCGCGGACGCTTCTCGCTCAATCCACCAATCAAAAAAATCGCGGGCCCCCGCCACCTGGGTTTCGAAACTCTCTCGCCCGCGTGTTCGGACCAGCGAATCGGGATCTTCCCCGGCCGGCATTTCCGCAACTCGGACGACCAGGTTATTCTGAAGGAGCGCTTCGAGCGAACGCTCGGCAGCCTTTTGGCCGGCGGCGTCAGCATCGAAACAAAGAACGACTTCGCTGACGAAGCGCTTGAGAATCCGCGCCTGTTGCTCGGTGAACGCGGTGCCCTGCGGCGCAACCACGTTGCCGATTCCAGCCTCGAACAAGGTGATCAGGTCGAGCTGCCCTTCGCAGACAATGGCGCAATCGGCTTCGATCAAACCGCGTTTCGTTTTGTGCAGCCCGAAAAGAACCCGGCCTTTGCGAAACAGCGGCGTCTCGGGCGAGTTCACGTACTTCGCCGTTTCGGCGTCCTTGTCCAGAATCCGCCCGCTGAAGGCGATCACTTCGCCTACGTCATTGTGAATCGGGAACATGATCCGGTTCCGGAACCGGTCATAAACTCTCTCCTCGCCGGCGGTTTCGTCGCGCCGCGCAACAAGGCCGCTTTCGAGCAATAACCGTTGCTGATAACCGCGGCCAAGCGCCCATTTCAAAAATGCGTCCCAGCTTTCGGGCGCGAAACCGATGCCCCAATCCTTGGCAATCCGTCGATCGATGCCGCGGCCTTTTAGATATTCGCGCGCCCCGGCGCCGTTGTTCCCTTTGACCAGGCCCTCGTGAAACCATTCCGCGGCTTCCGCGTGGAGCTGCAACAACGCCTTGCGCGTCTCGTGCTGCCGATCCTCTTCCCCCGCGCTGATCCCGCGTTCCTCGATCACCGGAATTCCCACCCGCTGGGCCAGCTTTTTCACCGCTGCCGGAAATTCCAAATGCTCGTAATCCATCACGAACCGGAAGACGCTCCCGCCCGCGCCGCAGCCGAAGCAGTGAAACGTCTGGCGCGAGGGACTGACGGTGAACGACGGCGTTTTCTCCTGGTGAAACGGGCAGAGGGCTTTGAAGGTCGATCCGGCGCGTTTGAGCGGGAAATAGCTGCCAATCACTTCCACAATGTCGTTCGCCGCGGCGATCTGCTCGATGGTCTGTGACGGGATCGTTCCCATGAGATTTACTTTTCGCTCGTGTTGCTTTCCCGGGCGATTCAAATTAAGCGAGAAGCGCTTCTTTGATGAGAATTTTGTTCCGCCTTCTGCTGCTCGGCCTGCTCGTGGGGATGGCAACCCAGCGGGTTGAAGGGCGTGACGTTATCCGAAAAGGCGACGTCGTGGTCGTGCCCCTGGATGGGGAAGTTTCGCCGGCCATGCATTTGTTTCTGCGCCGCGCTATCAAGGTGGCGGAAAGCAGCGGCGCGGCCGCCATCGTCATTGAGATGAACACCTACGGCGGCCGGCTCGATTCAGCCGCGGACATCACCGGGGTGTTGAACCGGACCACTGTGCCGACCTACACCTTTATTAACACAAACGCCGGTTCCGCCGGCTCGCTCATCGCCCTCGCGACGCGGCACATTTACATGTCGCCGGTCAGCGCGATCGGCGCGGCCGCTCCCGTCCAAGCGAGCGGTGCGGATCTGCCGGTCACGGTAAAAGAAAAGACGCTCTCCTATTGGTCGGCGCTGGTTCGCAATTCCGCGACCCGCAACGGCCATAACCCGGACATCGGCGAAGCGTTCATGGACAAGGAAAAAGAAGTAAAGATCGGCGACCGCGTTGTTCATCCAAAAGGAACGCTGCTGACCCTGAACGCGCAGGAAGCGACGGAGTTGATCAACGGCAAACCGTTGCTGGCCGCCGGGATCGTGGAGTCCGTTGGCGACCTCGCTAAAAAGGCAGGGCTTCCCGGCAGCGTGATCGCGATGCAACCGAGCGGTTTCGAGCGGCTCGCTTTCTGGATAACGGCACTCGCGCCGCTGCTTTTGTTACTCGCGATTATCTGCGCTTACATCGAGTTCAAGATCCCCGGAGTCAGCATGCCCGGGATCATCGCGGCAATCTGTTTCGGTCTCTTTTTCGCCGGGCATTACCTGGCGGGCCTCGCCGGTTGGGAGGTCGTGGCGCTTTTTGTTCTTGGGCTCGTTTTCGTTTTCATCGAGATCCTGTTCTTCGCGCATTCCACAATCGTCTTCGGCGTGGTTGGCGTGTTGATGATGCTGGCCTCTCTCCTGTGGGCGATGATCGATCGTTATCCCGGAGAGACGATTTTCCCGACCGGCGACATGCTTGCGACTCCGCTACGCAACCTTTTCATCACCCTGATCGCATCCGTCGGCGTGATCATGATTCTCGCGCGTTACCTGCCCGAAACCAGTCTTTACCGCCGCTTCGCTTTGATGACGACGAATCCGCCGGGACCGTCGCTCGCCGGGGTGCCGCGGGAATTCGCCACCGCCCTCGAACTGACCCCGGGCATGCGCGGTATCGCGCAAACGACATTGCGCCCGAGCGGCAAGGCCCGTTTCGACGAGCACGTGGTTGACGTTGTCACCGATGGCGAATTCATCGCCGCCGAGACGCCCATAACCGTCACCCAGAAGGACGGGATGCGGGTCGTCGTGAAGCAGGCTGGTTGATCGCCAGCGGAAGTCGTTCGCTAGCGCAGAAACATTGGCCCGACCACGTGAGCGATAAAGTCTGAAGCGAAATGGGCCAGCATCGCGGCTTCAAACCCGCGTTTCCAGGTCAGGTAACCAAAAACAAGCGCGGCCAGGCCGGTCGGCAACAGGACAGCCGTAAGGACGATCGGCGTTAACGGCATCAGCGTTTTCGCGGCGGAGAGATGTGCGGCCCCGTAAATGAGAGCGACGATAATGTTGGCTGTCCAAAACATAGCGGCAGCCGGGGAACTCGCGGAGGAGCGCGTCACTTTCTTGAAGAGCCAGATGACGAGCGACAAAAGAAAAAGGCGCATGACGATCTCGATATTGATCGCCCCGTAAAAACAGATCAGGAATCGTTTCCAGATCGGGAGCGCAGCTTCCGCCTGCACCGGCCACGCCGGAATGAGCGGCAGGAAAACCACGAAATACAAAAGGGAAATAATCACGCCAACCGCCAACCCCCAGAGAAGCGGAATGCCGAGCCAGCCCCTGGGGTAGGGATCGTGGCGCGAATAAAGCCAGGCGCGCAGAATGGGCGTTTCGATCCCGGCCTTGCGCGCAAGCAGGATTGCCAGAGCGACAATGCCGCCGAAGACAAAGGTGCTTTGCAGCAACTGCACGGCGACCAGCATCGGCAACGGGATGGTCAACGGTTCGCGTGCAACGAGGTTGCGATAAAGCGAGTAAACGTAAGGGAGAGCTGCGGCGAAGGCGAAGAAACAGGCGACGGTCAGGACCCAGAAAGTTTTCCACGGATAACCGGGCGAGGTCGTCCTGCGCGATGGGCTCGTTTCCATATTGCCGCGGCCGCTGGCTCGGCGTTACAAATCTGCCGAATGCTGCCGAGTGCAAACTGAATAAGCATCGCACCTGCCATGTTTGGAATTCATGACTTCGCCCTGTTCGTCACCACCGGCATTTTGCTCAACCTGACGCCCGGTCCGGACACGCTCTACATCCTTGGGCGGAGCGTCGCCCATGGCCGCCGCGCCGGAGTCGCCTCCGCGCTCGGGATTTCAGTCGGCAGTATCTTTCATACCTGCGCGGCCGCGCTCGGTCTCTCCGCCTTCCTTGCCACTTCCGCGTGGGCTTTCACCTTTGTGAAATTGGCCGGCGCCGCTTACCTGATCTTTCTTGGCGTTCGCGCTCTTTTCGAACGGCAGAACGAGCTAGCCCTCCCGGGCCACTTTCGCCAGGGCGGAGCGGCCGCCGCTTTTCGCCAGGGCGTTCTCACGAACATTCTCAACCCGAAGGTCGCCCTCTTCTTCCTCGCCTTCCTCCCTCAATTCATCGACGCCACGACGCCGGGCAAGACCGCGGCGTTTCTCCTCCTTGGCCTGACGTTCGTGATCACCGGCACGATCTGGTGCCTGGTGCTTGCGTGGTTCTCGAGCGCCTTCAGCGCCCGTCTGCGGGAGAATCATACCATGACCGCGCTCCTCAACCGCGCGGTCGGCTCGCTCTTTATTTTTCTTGGAGTGCGATTAGCCGTGGCGGCCAGACGATAGCTGCTCTGCATTCCTCTTGTCATCCCGAGCGCAGCAAAGCGAAGTCGAAGGATGACAATAGAGGGGATGAGTCGCGGGCGCCTTGCAAATCCCGCGGCGGAGCGCTCGATCCACCTATCCCCCCGCAACAACGCGGACAAACTCGACGCGGTCACCTTCTTTGATCGGGCGATCCGTCCACTCGCGTTGATGCAAGGCAGTCAGGTTATGCTCGATCAGCACGCTATTCGGCGCCAAACCATACCTCGCGGCGAGCTCAGCCACGCTCGTTAGGCCATCGTCAATGTCGGCCGGCTCTCCGTTCACCCAGATCTTCATTGGGCTGCCAGGGCTGTATCCCAGTCTTTCCAGACCGGTTCGATCCCGCGCCGCTCCAGGGACGCCGCTACTTCAGCCGCAGAGCGCTCGTCGCTGATCTCGAACTGTCCGGTCGCCAGCTGGTCTTCGCCGTTCTCAAATTCCGGCGCGACGATTCTGCCGCGCACCGTTCGATGCAGCTCTTCCGCGCCCTGCCCGGTGTACCCACCCGGCTCCGTATGGCTGCCCGCGCTCATCATTGTCACTCCGAGCGGGACAAGGGCGTCACGTAATGCCGCGCGTTCCCGCGTGCTCAGCACAATCCCTACTTCCGGAAAACAAATACGATAGGCGCAGATCAACTGCGCCAGCTCGCGGTCGCTCATCGAGAAGGGAGGCTGAAATTCACCCGCGGCCGGGCGAAGGCGCGGCAAGCTCACGCTAAGTTGCGCCTGCCAGCAACGCTTCAACAGATAATCCACGTGCGCGGCCAGGCTGATCGCTTCGTCCTGCCAGCGACAAAGCCCGAAAAGCGCGCCGATCCCGAGGCGCCGGAATCCGGCGGCATACCCGCGTTCGGCACAATCCAGCCGCCAGTTAAAATCGCGTTTCGGGCCCGCGGTGTGAAGCTCGGCGTAGTTCTCCCGGTTATAGGTCTCCTGGTAAACCACCAGGCCGTCCGCGCCCCCTTCGACAATCGGACGGTAATCCTCCGTTTCCATCGGCCCCACCTCGATGGAGATCGACGAGAACGCCGGGGCCAGCGCCCGAACGCAATCAACCAGATAATTCTCGCTCACAAACTTCGGATGTTCGCCCGCTACTAACAGGACATGCCGGAATCCTTCGGCCGCCAGGTGCCGCCCTTCCGCAACAACCTGTTGAACGTTCAACGTCACCCGCAGGATCGGGTTATCCCTCGAAAATCCGCAGTAACGGCAGTTGTTGATGCACTCGTTCGACAAATAAAGCGGCGCGAAGAGCCGCATTGTGCGCCCGAAATTCTTCAACGTCAGCGCGTGTGCTTCCTGGGCGAGCGACTCGAGCTGCGCATCCGTTTGGGGCGCGATTAGCGTCTCGAAACGCCGAAGCAGAGGCGATTTCCGGAGCGGTAAATTGTCTAATTCCTGCGCGAACGACATCGAGCCAATGTCGCTCCCGCCCTGCGCTTCCGCAATCGGACTTCGACGTCCTATCGCACCTGCAAGGCCTGCATTACGGCACGATCGATCGTCCCCGTCACAGGCAGGCCGCGATCGCGCTGATAACGTCGCAGGGCATTGCGAGTCGCAGGGCCGAGATCGCCGTCGATCGGCCCGTCGTAATAACCCTCCCGGGCGAGCGCACTCTGGATTTCGCTCACCCGCGCGTCGCTCTCGTAAGCCGGCTCCGTTGTATAGGAACTCTGAGCGTACTCGTCCGCCGCGTAACTATCGTCGTAATAGGTGGTGCTGTAATACGGGCTATAGGGATGGTAACCGTATCCGTAGCTGTAGGGGTACCAGAAGAAAGGCTCGTAAACGATCCAGACGTTGTTCCGGAAATGGCAACGCCGCCCGCGCCACCAATGATCGCGCCGCCTGTCCCAATGCCGATTCCAGTTCGCGCCGTAACGAGCGACCTCCCGCTCCCGATCCAGGCGCGGTCCGCGACGGTCGCCGGTTCCATTCGGGTTGAAGCGGGAACGGTTGTAGGTCGCGGAATTGAAATCTGTGGTGCGGCTGCCGTTAACTCGTCCCGGGATTCTCGTGGCGTCGGGATTTCGGAAACGTGTCGCGCCGGAAAAGCGCGGACCCGCCGCAACCGCGCTGCTGCGATTGTTGAACCGCGGCGCGGCAGAGAACTGCGCGGCTGAATTGAACCGGGCGGTGCTCCTGAAAGTAGCCGGCGGATTCGAGAAACGCCGCGGTCCACTGCTAAAATTGCGGGGCCCGCTGCTAAAGTGCCGGGGGCCGCTCGAGAAATTTCGTGGCCCGCTCGAGAAACTTCGAGGCGCGCTGCTGAAGCTGCGACTTGGCGCCGAGAAATGAGCCGTTGGTGCCGAAAAACGGGGTTCTCCGCTAAAAGAGCGTCCGCTGCTCCTGCCCGCCTCAGCCGTTTGGACCAGGGCAAACCCGGCCGTGATTGCGATCCCAAGTGTGCCGATAGTTTTCATCTCAAGAAGCGCGCCTTTCTACGCCGAACAAGTTCTAGCAACCGCAACGCGGGACGAAAAGAAAATTCTGTGCTGCCGCGCCCCGCTCCGCCCGCGCTAACTGCGAGTTCGGCGCACATCCTGCACGATCGAGATCGGAGACGGCGCCCAATCCATTAATGCCTTTTCCATTTCCGGCCCGTTGTCCTTTAACCATGCGCTCATTTCATCACCAATTTTCGCGCCGTAAATTCGGTGGGAATAAATCACCGCGCAGCCAGTGCCGTCCACCAATCTGATTCGCGCGAAGACCGCCTCAATGAAGTCCGGACGGCCGAATACTACAGCGATGAAATGTTCCGCCGGCCGGTCTGATGTCCGGGGACGCGAATCGGTTTTCAGGACTTTCGCCTGCGCGTTTTTGTAATTGGCCAGGACAGCGTTGGCGGTGACGGCAAGCGCGTCGCCGTCGTGGACATCCGGGTAAACATTGATCGTCACCATGTCGGCCCATTTTTCCAGGTCTTCCTGGCCCGCGGGCGTGAATTCATGCTGATCGTTCTGGGACCAGCGATGGAAGTAATCAACCGACCGCAGAACGAACGCGCGCTTTTCGTTCGGCGCAGCCGCCGCGTCTAACGAGAGAAAGCCTGCAACAAAAGAAAGGAGGATCAGGCCGCAGATGGATCGCATGGCGCGATTCTGCGCCGAAGTCGCGGCTGCCGCGACAAATTTTAGTCACCGGCCACGGCGTAACGCCTTGCGGTCCGAACGGGGGGCCAAAAAAATTCAAAAAAAGTTCTTGCCGGTCCTGGGGTAGTGTTATACATAACTATATCACTACATGAGAGGCACCCATCACATCACCCAGCGCGCGCCTCATCGGAAAGGACCGGCCCGGCCTCAGGATGAACCGTGAATGGAACGATAGTCAGCCGATCTATCGCCAGCTCCGCGACCGGGGAGTTCATATGATTCTTGATGGCGTCCTCAAGGAAGGCGACCCCCTCCCGTCGGTCCGCAACGTCGCGGCGGAATACCGCGTCAATCCCCTCACCGTCCTCAAGGCCTACCAGGAATTGGTCGACGAAGAACTCGTCGAAACCCGGCGTGGGCTCGGAATGTTCGTCAGGGCCGGCGCGCGCCAGCAGTTGATGAAGGGCGAGCGCGAAAAATTTCTCACTGAAGAGTGGCCGCGCATCGCCGCCACGATCGAGCGGCTCGGGTTGACCGAGAAAGAACTCGAGACGGCGGCCCAACGCGCGCGCTCGAAAAAAACCAAGGAGGCGCGCTAAGCCATGCCCTGCATCGAAGCACGCGGACTTCGCAAAACGTTCGGATCGACCGTGGCCCTCGACGGAATAAACCTGCGGGTCGATGAAGGCCGGATCCTCGGGCTCATCGGCCCTAACGGTGCCGGAAAAAGCACGGCCCTGAACGCCCTCTTGGGTCTCACACCTTTCGAGGGCCACCTGAAGGTTTTGGGACGCGACCCGTGGAACGACCGCGACCAGCTGATGCGCGAGGTCTGCTTTATTGCGGACGTTGCGGTTCTGCCTCGCTGGATGCGCGTTTCGCAAGCGCTCGATTACGTCGCCGGCGTCCATCCCCGATTCGACCGGCAGAAAGCCGAGGCGTTCCTGGCCCGGACGGAAATCAAACAGACAAGCAAAGTGAGGCAACTATCAAAAGGGATGGTGGCGCAGCTCCACCTTGCCCTGGTCATGGCGATCGACGCGCGGCTGCTGGTCCTGGATGAGCCGACGCTCGGCCTCGACATCCTTTATCGGAAGCAATTCTACGACTCGCTCCTCAACGATTACTTCGATCACACGCGCACCATCGTCGTAACGACGCACCAGGTCGAAGAAATCCAGGGCGTGCTGACCGACCTCATGTTCATCAACCACGGGCGCATTGTCCTGGAATGCACCATGGAACAATTCGAGGCGCGCTATGTGGAAGTGATGGTCAATCCCGATCATCTCGCTGAAGCCGAGGCGCTGAAGCCAATCCACACCCGGCAGATGTTTGGGCGCAGCATCATGCTTTTCGACAATGTTCCTCACGAAGACCTCGCCGGCCTTGGCGAGATTCGCACCCCAAGCATCGCGGACCTGTTCGTGGCGGTAATGGGACCGGAGTCGGAAGCCGGTGGGCAGAGGAAGAATTGATGAATACGGGATCGAACAACACGCCTGAAGCCTCAGTCGACCCGCAGCCAATCGCAGTCCAGCCCTTGGCGGCGACCCGGCCCTTCTATTGGTCAGTCCGCCGTGAATTGTGGGAGAACAAATCAATCTACATGGCGCCGCTCATTGCCGCCTGCGTCGCGCTCTTCGGATTCGGAATCACCGCGTTCCGGTTGCCCCAACTCAGGATGAACGCCCTGGCTCTGGAGTCCGCACGGCAGCGAAGCGCGATTGAAGTGCCCTACGACATCGCGGCTCTGATGATCATGTTCACTGTGTTCATCGTGGGGATCTTCTACTGCCTCGATTCTCTACACGGCGAACGTCGGGACCGCAGCATTCTCTTTTGGAAATCCCTGCCGGTGTCCGATCGCACTGCGGTGTTGTCAAAGCTGTTTGTTCCCATGGCGCTCCTGCCGGTAATCACCTTTGTCGTCGTCATCGCGACCCAGCTTATCATGCTGTTACTCAGCACCGCTGTCCTCCTCCCGAGCGGTCTCGCCGGGACTACCTGGAACCTTCTCCCCTGGCCCCGGCTGGCGGCGATGCTCCTCTATGGCCTCGTGACAAGCGCCCTTTGGGAAGCGCCCCTCTTCGGTTGGCTGCTCCTGGTCTCGAGCTGGGCCAAGCGCGCGGCGTTTCTTTGGGCGGTCCTGCCATGGCTCGCGATCAGCGCCATCGAGAAACTCGCGTTCGATACCACCTATTTCAGTCGAATGCTCGTCCATCGTCTGACGGGCGGCTTCGAGGTCGGGTTTGTCGTCGTGAAGTATCCGAAAGGGGCTCACGTCCCCATAGTCGATCGACTCACCCATTTCGATCCCCTGAAATTCCTGACCAATCCCGGTCTTTGGATCGGCCTGCTCATCGCCGCAGCCTTCATCGTTGCCGCGGTCCGCTTGCGCCGCTCTCGCGGACCACTCTGATCAATTTACTGACCTAACAAGCACCATGATCCATATATCTGTGAAGACCTACTCCCGCGCCGCGGGAGTGCTGCTGATCCTGTCGATTGTTTGTGGCTGGTTTGGCGAGATGTACGTCCCGTCCGTCATTATGACGGGGGACGCCGCGGGCACAGCTAACCAGCTCAGACAGAATGGAGACCTGTTCCGGTTGGGATTCGCAGCGTATCTCATCGAAGCCTTTAGCGACGTCGTCCTGGCATGGCTCTTCTACGTCCTGCTGAGGCCAGTCCATCGCGAGCTCGCGCTGCTCTCCGCCTTTTTCGGGGTGGTGTCGATGTCGCTCTTCGCGGTGACGCAGATGTTCCACTTCTGCGCGCCGGTGTTCCTCTCGGGTAGGAAGTATCTGACGGCTTTCTCACCAGAGCAGCTGGAGGCGTTCGCGAGCCTGTTTCTGTCGCTCTACGGACAACTGAGCGGCCTTTTCATGTTGTTCTACGGATCGGGCTGGATCCTTCGGGGCTATCTGAGTTTCAAATCGGGTTACCTGCCACGCTTCCTCGGGGTGCTCATGGTTTTGGCCGGAGCCGGATTCGTCGTGAAAAACATTACGAAGGTGCTCGCCCCGCCTTATTCGTGGGACGTGCTGCTCGCGCCCATGTTTCTGAACGTCGTCGTCCTCGCGATCTGGATGCTGGCAAGAGGTGTAGATCGGGAGAAGTGGGGTCGCGCGATCGCTGGCGAAACCACGTCGTCGAAGGACCTCGCAATATGACAAGCAACTACAAGCAGATTGGTAGAATCGCCGGTATCCTGCTCCTCGCCCAGGCGTTGATCGCGATTCCTGTCTACACCCAGATCGGAATGATGAGCAGTGTCATATCGCCGGATTTCCTGGTGCAATCGGCCGGCAACGCGGCCAAAATCCGGACGGCGCTTGTCCTGACCTTCCTGCTCGGCGGCGTCACCCTTGCTGTCGCGCTGGTCGTGCTTCCCGTCTTCCGCGCGGCGAGTGAGCGCATGTTCTGGCTCTACTTTGGACTCTGCTTTGCAGGACTGGCGACCGCGGCGATGGAGAGCGTGGTCGTTCGCGAGATGCTCTCGATGAGCATCAACTACCCGCAACTCGGAAAGGCAGCCGTTTACGAGGCTCTGGCGCCGGTGGTGCGTGCGGAATGGTCTGCCGCCCACTTCTTCAACCTGGCCTCCGGGCACGTCAAAGCGCTGATCTTTTTCCTGATCCTCTACCGCTTCCGCTTCATTCCCCGAGTGCTCGCCGGGATTGGGGTGCTCGCCACCGTGCTTTCCACGTCGGGCACCACGGCCGCTCTCCTCGGGGTGCCGTTCTCCTATCTCACGGTCGCCCCCACAGGATTGGTTCAACTAGCAACGACACTCTGGCTCATCTGGAAGGGTTTCTCCGAACCTGTCAGACCGGGAGGCGCCGAACCCCAGACAAAGGCCTAACGAATGAACAGGGGGAAATTCACCCGCAACCACTGTATGAAGAACCTCCTCGCCAATTCCCTTACCCGCGCGGCAATGGCCGGGGTGGCCGTCTGGCTCGCCTCCATTTTCGTGGCCCACGGCCAGAATAAGCCCGACGACCTCAAACAACGCATCCTGTCGCAGGCACAAAGCGCAGGTGCAGATGATTACGCCTTCACGCGCACGATCCGCTCCGAGGCGAATGTCAATGGTAAGAACGAAACAACGATCCTGATCGACAAATATGACCCGACAAAGAACGGGGACGCGCGCTGGTCGCTCGTTTCCGTGAACGGCTCAACTCCGCCAGCCGACGCCCTGAGTAATTATCGCAAGGAAACTGCAAAACGTCGCGTTCCGGGATACCACCGGCTGGCGACCTATTTTACGGCTCCGGTGACGACCACGACCGACTTGCGCGGCCGAACGGTGTTTCGTTTCGCCTCTTTACCAAAAGACAGCGTGTTGGTGTTCAGCAGCGACCTATCGCGCAACACCACTGCTGAAGCTTCGGTAAGTGAAAACAACGGTGTCCCTTTTGTCGACCAAGTGAAACTTTCGATCCAACCGACAAGGATCAAGCTGATCATGAAACTTGATTACTACCAATCGACTTCCCGGTTCCGGATGGGACCGGATGGCAAACCGGTCCTGATCGAACAGGTCGCGGACGTGAATGGCTCAGGCATGGGCAAGGAAGGTCGTTTGCATCAAGTCATCACCTACAGCGACTACCGTCTTGTAGCTCGGTAATACAGCTATTCGAACCGCCACTACCATGATGACAGCTATAGCTACCGAGCCGGGACGACAAGCATCTCCGGCGCGAAAAGCCAGAATAGGCGGGGTCTGCTGGCTGCTATGCTTTCTCACCAGTTTGTTTCCTTTGATCGTAAGCAGCCGGCTCGTCATTCCGCGGGATGCGGCTACCACAGCAGCAAATCTCCTGGCCAATGAAGGATTGTTTCGTTTAGGCACCGCGGCTCTTCTCCTTTCGACGGCCTTTTACGTGGGCGCGACCCTGTTCGTCTACGAGGTTTTAAAGCCGGCAAACAGAAGCATCTCGCTCCTGGCAGCATTCTTTAGCCTGGTCGGCTGCGCGGTAGGAGCGCTGAGCTGCATCTTCGATTTGGCGCCTTTCATACTGTTGAAAGGGACGCCTTACCTGGCCGCGTTCACAACCGAACAATTGCAGGGTGTCTCCTACGCTATTCTCGCCCTTCGGGTCCAGGCCAACGATACCGGCCTGTTCTTCTTCGGCCTCCACTGCCTCGGCGTGGGGTACCTCGTCCTTAGGTCGACCTTCATGCCGCCAGTCATCGGCGCACTTATGCTATTCGCCGGACTGGGCTGGCTTACCTTTCTTTTCCCGCCGGTCGCTCACGGTCTTGCGCCCTTCAACCTGCTGCCCGGCGGGATCGGCGAACTCTCGCTGAGTCTTTGGCTAATTATAAAAGGCGTCAGGGCCGAAAGCTGGCACGCGCAGGCGCTCGCCGCCGGCTAGGAAACCATGAGCACGGATGTTGCAACGGACCGATTGGGCGGAGTCAACCCCGTCTATCGGACGCTCTCGCCTTCCCAGCGAAGCGCTGCCCGCGTCATCGGCATCATTTATCCGATCCAAATGGCGACCGGTATCTTTGGTGAGATCTTTGTCCGGGGTCAGCTAATCGTTCGGGCCGACCCGGAGAAAACTGCCGCAAACATCATGGGCGCGGAAACACTCTTCCGTCTGTCCATCGTTGGAGACCTGATCACCTACATTCTGGTCATGGTTCTAACGTGGGCTTTCTATGTCCTGCTTCGCCCGGTCAACCGGCACCTCGCATTGCTGGGAGCTTTCTTCCGCCTTTCCGAGTTAGCTGTTCTCTGTATCGCCACCGTCAATTCATTGCTCGTTCTCCGGTTATTGAGCGGCGCCGCCTACCTTAAGCCTTTTGGGCAGGATCAGGTTCATTCGCTAGTCATGCTTGCTTATAACACCCAGGGACTCGGCATGACCGTTGGTTTTGTCCTTCTCGGGCTGGGCTCCGCGGTCTTCGCATACCTTTTGTTGAAGTCGCGCTATGTCCCAACCTTCCTTCCGATTTTAGGAATCTTCGGTGCACTGCTCCTCGCGCTTGGCACCCTGGCGATCATCGTGCTTCCCGCGCTCGGCTTCGTCGGGATGAGCTACATGATGCCCATGGGCCTCTACGAGGTTGGCCTCGGTCTTTGGCTGTTGATCAAGGGAATACGCGTCCCGAACAGCTCAGTAACTAACCAGCTCCGATAAATCCATGCTTGCCAGCCTACGCCTCGCCTTTCGCTCTCTCATCCGCAGCCCCGGGTTCACCTTTCTCGCCGTCATTACCCTCGGACTCGGTATCGGGGCGAACACCGCGATGTTCAGCATCGTTAACTCCATCCTGCTGAAACCGCTCCCGTATCCCCAGAGCGAACGCTTGCAGCGGCTTGATCGTGTTACCCCGCAGAATCCTCAGGGCCGCGTCTCAGCCGCGGACTTTCTCGATCTCCAGCGCGAGATGCAGGCGTATGGGGAAATCGGCGCCTACGCCCTGGGCGATACAAGCCTGTCCGAGCCGGGCCAGCCGGCCGAGATGGTCCGTGCTCTGCGCGTCACGGCGAACTTGCTTCCCGTGCTGCGCGTCCAGCCTCAGCTCGGCCGTAACTTTCTGCCGCGGGAGGATGTGCCTGGGAACGATCACGTCGTTATTCTTAGTCAACGCTGCTGGCAGCAACGTTTCGGTTCAGCCCACGACATCATCGGTCGCTCTGTCCGGGTTGATGGCCAGCCGCACGAAGTCGTAGGCGTCCTGCCGGCGTGGTTCAATGACTGGCGACACTTCGGTCCCTATGATTTCTTCCGGCCGCTGGCCCTGGATCAACAGAAATCGTCGGACCGGCGGACTGCCACCCTCCGGCTCCTCGCTCGACGCCACGATGGAATGACGGAAGCGGATGCGACCGGGTTTATCGCAAATTTCGGGGCCCGCCTGGCAAAGGATTTCCCGGAGGTAAATGCGGGAACGTCATGGAACGCCATCGCTCTCAATGGGACAGCGATGCCGAAAAATGCGCGGGCCCTTCTCGCCATTCTAATCGGATTATCCGCCTTCGTTCTTCTTATCGCGTGCTCGAATCTGGCTAATCTTCTTCTCGCCCGGACGATGGCGCGGGCGCGCGAGTTCGCCGTCCGGGGCGCGCTTGGGGCGTCACGCTTTCAATTGCTCCGGCCGCTGGTCAATGAGTCGATTCTGCTCGCGGTCGCAGGTGGCATTTGCTCCGTTGTGGTCGCGCGCTGGTCTGCTGACTGGCTTGCGTTGCGGATTGCGGCCGAGGATGGGGAGCGCTTTCGTTTCGTATTTGACTGGCGTGTCTTCGGCTGGGCCTTCGTCGCCTCGGTAGTAACGGCGGTCGCCTTCGGCCTGGCCCCCGCTCTCTTTGCCTTGCGGCTCAAGGTGAATGAAACCCTGAAGAGCGGCGCACGGGGGATGACCGGCGGCCGCGGGCACCGGCGTTTTCGTCACGCGCTTATCGTGGGGCAGTTCGCGCTTGCCATGACTTTGCTGGCTGGCGCGACGATGTATACCCGCGCCTTTAACGAGCTAAACAACACCCGCGGCGGCTGGGATTCGAGCCGCGTCGTGACAGGGACAGTCGTCCTACCCGGCGCGACCTACGGCGATCCGGAAAGGACTAACACTTTTCACCGGCTAACTCTCGAGCGGCTCCAGGCGTTGCCTGGTGTAGCTTCCGTAAGCATTTCGTCCTTTAGCCCCTTCTTCAACTGGAGCGACGTTCGAAAGTATATCGTCGAAGGTCGCGATCTCCCTCAGCCCGGCCAGGAACCGGCCGCAGTGGTTAACAGTATTACTGCCGCTTACTTCGATACTTATCAAACCCGTATTCTTAGCGGCCGTTCGTTCAACGATCGCGACACTCTGGCTTCGACCAGGGTCTTCATCATCAGCCAGACAACGGCGACGGCGCTCTTTGGAAATGAAAACCCAATTGGCCGCCGCCTCGCTCAAACCGGCACGGGTAACCCTCAGTGGGGAGAAATCGTAGGCATCGC
This sequence comes from Chthoniobacterales bacterium, assembly GCA_035536995.1. Taxonomy (GTDB): domain Bacteria; phylum Verrucomicrobiota; class Verrucomicrobiia; order Chthoniobacterales; family UBA10450; genus AV80. The sequence continues at coordinate 49,776 of DATLNB010000009.1, forward strand.
AGCCAATGTGAAGTCGATCCTGCCCGATCCGGGTCCGGTGTCCCTCCAGGTTTACCAACCCATGTCTCAAGACCCGAGGCCCTACAATGAAATTGCCGTTCGCACGACCGGGGCGGCTCCCTCGAGCCTAATCGTTCCAATCCGCAATGTCATGACCCAACTGGACCCTGATCTGCCGATTCGGCAGCTCCAGGCCGCGGACGCTGCCATTGAGCGCGCTAACACTCAGACTGCCATCCTCCGCGATATGCTGACCGCATTCGCAGTCCTTGGTGTCGGCCTCGCCTCGCTCGGCATCTATGGTGTTATTGCGCGCACCATGGCTCAAAGGACCGGTGAGTTTGCCATCCGCTTCGCCCTTGGCGCATCCATCAGGGATATTACTGCCATTGTCCTCACCTCTGGCGTGAAGCTCGCGGCCATCGGTTTGACCATTGGATTGCTCGGTGCCCTCGGCCTGGCTCGTCTGCTCTCAACCATTAACCGTAGCATGCACTTCGATAATCCTGTTGCGTTTGCTGTTCCGGCCCTGCTTCTGGTGGCCGTGGCTTTGATAGCGTCCTGGCTCCCTGCCCGCCGGGCCGCACGTATAAACCCGATCGAGGCCTTGCGCGCGGAATGAACCACACCCGCCTCGAGGATGTCCCGATGGACTCACTGAAAAAACAATCGCGGATGGCGGCGCTCCTGTATTTTCTTAACTGCCTCCCCGCCCCGTTTGCCCTCCTCTATGTTCCTAACACACTTATCGTGAGAGGGGACGCCGCCGCCACCGCCAACAACGTCCGCAATTCCGAGGGTCTCCTTCAGTTCGGCATGGCCGTCGAACTCCTCTCCGCCACCATCGCCATCTTCGCTATCCTCGCGTTTTACCGCCTGCTCAGGCGAGCGAGCCACAAACACGCCGTGGCCCTGATGGTCCTGTTTCTTATCTCAATCCCTATTTCCTATCTCAACGTTTTGAATGATCTCGCTGCCCTGACCCTGGCGCGCGGTCCTGCATTTCTCTCTGCTGTCTTCGATAGGGCCCAGCTGGACGCTCTCGTTCTGTTCTTCTTCCGGCTCCATAACCAGGGAGTTATCCTGGCTCAAATCTTCTGGGGCCTTTGGCTGTTTCCTTTCGGGCTCGCGGTGATCCGGTCCGGTTTTATCCCGCGCTTCGTCGGCATCGCTGCGATGGTTGCCGGCTCGGGCTACGTCTTCAGTTCCCTGGTCTCTCTCTTTCTTCCTCCGTCGGCGCAGCCCGTTGGCCAGCTCGCGATGATTCTGGGTATCGGCGAATTCGCGATTCTCTGGATGGTTATCTGGGGGGCGAAACCACAGCCGACAGCCATCCGCGCGCCCGCCGCGGCCTGACGCATGAAGATCAAACGTGTTCTGAAGTGGAGCGCCTTGGTTCTTTTCGTCGTGCTCTTCGGTTGGTTCCAGTTTGCTTACTGGACTTCGACTAACGACTGCGGACGCACCGTGCCGGCCAGCGCCGAGCGGATGAAAGCGATCCGTTACTGCGAGTACGGAGCCCCCGATGACGTTCTGAAACTCGAACAAGTCGAGAAGCCCGTTCCAAACGATAACCAGATTCTCGTCCGGGTCCGCGCTGTCTCCATCAGGTTCTTTGACGGCGGCATGCTGGGAGGCAGCCTCTCCGGCCGGCTCCTCTTCGGACTTCGCAAGCCGAAAAATACCTGCCCGGGATCCGACTACGCGGGAACCGTTGAAGCAGCCGGCAGGAACGTGACCGAGTTCAAGCCCGGCGTTGAAGTCTTCGGTGTCAGGGCAGGCGCTCTGTCCGAATACATCTGTGTCAGGGCTGACCGCGGAGCGGTAGCGTTAAAGCCGAACAATGTGACCTTTGAGCAAGCGGCGACGATTCCTACTGCCCTGGTTGCGCTACAGGGCCTGCGCGACATTGGACGGGTCCAGGCAGGACAAAAGGTCCTGATCAACGGCGCGTCCGGAGGCGTTGGAACTTTCGCTGTGCAGATCGCCAAGTCTCATGGCGCGGAAGTGACCGGGGTTTGTAGCACGAAAAACCTGGAACTGGTGCGATCTATAGGCGCCGATCACGTAATCGACTACACGAAAGAGGACTTCACCAAAGGCGATCCGCGCTACGACATAATCTACGACCTGATCAATAACCGCTCTTTCGCCGAGCGCCGTCGCATCCTGAAGCCTGGCGGTATTTGCGTGTTGGCCGGGGTAGGCGGGTCCGGCATGCGCAAGGAGACTCTTGGCAATCTGGTTACCTCGCTCACCTCTGCGCTCCGTTCGAAATTTTCCGACGAGAAATTCATCAGCTTCGGCGTCGATATTAACAAGAAAGACCTGGGAGTCCTGCGGGACCTGACAGAGCGCGGGACGATCACGCCCGCTCTTACCAAGATCTATCCGCTTACTGAAACGGCCGCTGCCTACAAATATCTCGCGACGGGCCACGTCCAGGGAAAAATCGCCATCACCATCGACTAAGGCACCGGCACTCAAAGGTATTTATGAAGATAAGACGTGTCATCAAGTGGACCTTCGGAGTTGTCTTCTTTGGGCTGGTTCTTTGGCTCTTCGTTGCCTACTGGACGTCGACCAATGACTGCAATGTAAGAAGCGCACTAACCCACCCCATGAAAGCCGTGCGCTATTGTGAGTATGGGCCACCGGACGTTCTGAAGGTCGACGTCATCGAAAAGCCGGTCCCGAACGATGACGAGCTTCTTATTCGTGTCCGGGCCGCGTCTGTGAATGCCGCTGACGGCCACAAGCTCCGCGGAGGTTTCATCAGCCGGCCTTTCACTGGAATGCGCAAGCCAAAGAACACTCGGGCCGGCACGGACTACGCCGGCGTGGTCGAGGTCGTCGGCCGCAACGTAAAGGACTTCAAGCCTGGCGATGACGTGTTCGGCGGGCGGAACGGCGCTCTCGCGGAGTACGTTTGCGCGCGGGCAGACCGCGCTGTCGTGGTGAAACCGGCCAACATTAGCTTTGAGCAGGCAGGATCGGTCGCGATCGCCGGCCTTACCGCATTGCAAGGCCTCCGAGACACCGGTCACCTGAAAGCCGGGCAAAAGGTCCTGATCAACGGCGCTTCCGGGGGCGTGGGAACCTTTGCCGTCCAGATTGCAAAGGCGCTCGGCGCGGAAGTGACCGCCGTCTGTAGCACGAAAAACGTCGAGCTGGTCCGATCGCTCGGGGCCGACCGCGTCATCGATTATACCAAGGAAAACTTCACCGAGGGCGATCAGCGTTACGATGTCATCTTTGATCTGGTCAATAACCATTCCTACTCCGACCGTCGCCGTGTCCTGAACCCTGGCGGCATCTGCGTTATGGCCGGCATTGGTGGCTCCGGGTGGCACGAGGAAACCTTTTCTCGATTGGCGGGCGAGCTGAATGCTTACCTGCGCTCCCGATTTACGAAAGAGAAGTTCGTCAGTTATCTGGCGAACCTGAACAAGCAGGACCTCGGTGTTCTTCGTGAGTTGATGGAGACCGGCAAAGTCGTGCCTGCAGTTACGAAGACCTATCCCCTAACTGAGACGGTAGCGGCCTACAAATACCTCGAGACTGGCCACGCCCGGGGGAAGGTAGCTATTACCATCGATTAGCGCTCCAATCGGAAACACAGCCCTATGAAAGCAATAAAACGCATCATCAAATGGACCCTGATCGTTGTCCCGGTCCTTCTTTTTATCTGGTTCCAAATCTCTTACTGGAGTTCCACGAACGACTGTGAAACTCTCGGCAAGGCCCAGGGTGAAACCATGAAAGCCGTCGTCTATTGCGACTACGGGACGTCGGAAGTGTTGAAAGTCATGGACGTCCCCAAGCCGCAACCGACCGACAACCAGGTCCTCGTCCGGGTGCGGGCCGCCTCAGTCAATCCCTACGACTGGCATATGTTGCGCGGAACGCCTTACCTGATGCGGCTCGGGAACGGCCTGCGCAAACCGGCAGTGACAAAGTTCGGGGTGGATTTCGCCGGCACAGTGGAGGCAATCGGGAAGAACGTAACCGAGTTTAAGCCGGGCGACGAAGTGTTCAGCGGAAAACCCGGAGCGTTCGCCCAATACATTTGCGTAGCTGAAAAGTCACTCGCGAAAAAAGCCGAAAACATAAGCTTCGAACAGGCGGGGTCGATCCAGATCGCCGGGATGACGGCGCTGCAGGGCCTGCGCAAGCATGGCAACATTCAGCCCGGCCAGAAAGTCCTGGTCAACGGAGCGTCGGGGGGTGTCGGGACCTTCGCCGTTCAAATCGGCAAGGCCCTGGGCGCCCATGTCACCGGAGTTTGCAGCACGCGAAATATCGAGCTGGTAAAGGGCCTGGGCGCGGACCGGGTGATCGATTACACCAAGGAAGATTTCGCCAAAGGCTCGGAGCGTTATGACCTCATCCTCGACAACGTGCCGAACCATCCCTTGTCCGAATGCCGCCAGATCCTGACACCAACCGGCAAATACATCATGATTGGGGGCGGCGGTCCTAATGACGGGAAATGGATCGGCCCATTCGGCCGGGTCATTCACATGTTGCTGCTCAAGCCCTTTATTAAGCAGCCCATGACCATGATGATGGCGGAGAACAATAAGGCCGACATGAACTTCCTCTCTGACCTGATGCGAGCGGGAAAGCTTACCCCGGTTATCGACCGCACTTTCAAGCTCGAGGAAGTGTCGGCCGCAGTCGCCTATGTTGAGACCGGCCGCGCGCGGGGCAAGGTGGCGATAACCGTGGAGTGATCTGAACGACGATCCAATTCGATGTCCGCTAAGCGCGTCCAGCATCAAACCGTCTTTGGCCGCCTCCTCGGCCGGGTCGCGCTGGTTGAGAAGCATGAAATGCCGGCCGTCATCGCGTCGTTCCTGCTCTTTTTCTTCGTCCTCGGTGGCTACTTCTGCGTTCGTCCGGTCCGCGAAACGGTCGGCACGATTCTTGGACGCAATCGCGTAGCGGACCTCTATCTTTGGACCTGGGCCGGCTCGATTGCGATCATCCCGATCTTTGGCTGGCTCGTCGCGCGGTTAAAGCGCAGCGTCTTTCTCCCTCTGATTTACGGGTTTGTCGCCGTCTCGCTCGCCGCCATCGGGATCGCCCTGCAGGCCAACGAAGGGAGCATTGCCATTGGTCAGTTCTTCTACGTTTTCATCAGCATCCTGAGCCTGTTTTTAACCTCCGTGTTTTGGGCGTTTCTCCTCGAGCTCTTCGATAGCGGCCAGGCCAAACGCCTGTTCGGGGTCATCGCCGCAGGCGGAACTGCCGGCGCCCTGGCCGGACCCGGCATTACCTACCTGACCGTGTCGCGGATCGGAAACGGCGGCGTTCTTTTTGTCGGCGCAGCGATGTTTGTCGTCGCCATTTTCTGCCAGCAAGCGCTTCTCCGGATTTGGAAATCGCGACGGGACGCGGACCAGGAAGATCGGCCGATCGGCGGCAATCCCTTTGCCGGATTCTGGCTGGTCCTGCGATCGCCTTATTTATTGCTCATCGCCCTATTCGTAGTGTTGCTCGCGTCCGCAAACACGTTCCTTTACTTCGAACAACTCCGCCTGGTCAAGGCGACCTTCGCGAGCACCCAGGAACGCACTCAGGTTTTCGCCATGCTCGACTGGATCGTGCAAACTCTCACCATCGGCTGCCAGCTCTTCCTGACCGGCCGGATCGCTTCGCGCCTCGGGCTGAGTGTCCTCCTCGCGATTGTCCCCGTCGTCATGATTTTCGGGTTCCTCTCACTCGCCGCCGTCGGAACCTTCGCGGTCCTTGCGGTAGTCTTCGTCGTGCGGCGGGTCGGCGAATACGCTTTCGTCCGGCCGGGGCGCGAGATTCTTTTCAGCCGGGTCGATAACGAGACCAAATACAAAGCCAAGAACGTGATCGACGTCCCGGTTTATCGGGCCTCGGACGCCATCACCGCCCAGGTCAGCACCGCCCTGGAAGGCGGCGCTCTGGGCGCGACAGCCGTGGCGCTGATCGGTGGAGCGGTAGCCGCCGCCTGGGCCGTCAACGGATGGTGGCTCGGCAGACGGAGCGACGCGCGGGGCGGTTAAACCTGCGCCGGGGCTTGCTCGAGTCACTCGTGACTTCCGCATGGCCACCCGCGAACGGCCCTGCAGTTACGAATACCAGGACATGAACACGAAACGTTTTCTAGTGGCGGTCCTGGTCTGTGCGTTTGGTTGCGCAATAGCTCACGCGGAGGAGAAAACCGTCTCGGAAAAATCGGCGGAGGTCTGGGACAAGACAAAGAAAAAGACGAAGGAAATCAGCAAGACCGTCGCAAAAAAGACCAAAGAGACGGTCGACGCGATCGAGCATAAGATCGACACGCCGGACGCGGACGCCCGCAAGGTGCAGGTCACGGTTACGGACTCCGGCGTTCAAATGCCTGCAAGCCTGCGCGCGGGAAAAACGGCTTTTGTTGTGACGAATAACGGCAAGCAAAAACACAATTTCCAGATCGAAGGCGAACATCTGGACAAGAGCTTCTGGTTTGCCATCGCGCCCAAGGCGGCCAAGACGATGCAGGTGATGCTTAAAGCCGGTTCTTATGAAGCCCACTGCGGCATCGCGGACCACGCAGGCAAAGAGAGTCGGGTTAAGCTCGTGGTGAAATAGCGGCGCCCGATTTGTAGGGCCTCTCCACCCCGCGCACCGGGCGGACGAACTGCGATTACTTGCGATGACGCTTCCCATTGCCTTCGTCCTGCTCCTGCTCGTCGTCGCGGTCGCGCTCTTCGCCACGGAGCGAATCTCCGTGGACATAATCACGTTTCTCCTCCTCATCGCGCTGGTGGTTGGCGGCGTGCTGGGCCCGAAGGAAGCGTTCGCCGGATTCAGCAACGACATCATCATTATTCTCGGGGCTATCTTTGTCATCAGCGGGGCACTCCAGGAAACCGGCGTGCTCGATCTGCTTGGAGCGCGCATATTGAAGCTGGCCGGAACGAACCCGAACCGGCTCCTTCTCCTCCTGACCTCGAGCACGGCTGGCGTCTCGGCGTTTATGAACAACACCACCGTGACGGCTATGTTCCTGCCGCCCACGATCGGCGTGGCGCGGCGGGCAAAGCTGAGCGCCTCGCGCCTGCTCATGCCGATGGCGTTCGCCTCGATCCTCGGCGGGACCTGCACCTTGATCGGCACTTCTACCAACGTGGCCGTGAGCGGCTACATCAAACAGGCCGGGTTACCCGAGCTGGGCATGTTCGAGATCACACCGATCGGGCTGGTCATCGTCGCGATCGGCATCGCCTACCTGATGTTGATCGGCAAACACATGTTGCCCGAGCACCCGCCAGCCAGCCTGACCGCCGACTACGCCATGCGGGAATACGTGAGCGAGATCATCATCCTGCCCAACTCGCCGTTGATCGGACAAAACAGCTACGACTCCGACCTCAATGTGCTGGAATTCGAGATCCTCCAGATCATTCGCGGCGAATCAAAGATGCAGCCAAGCCGTCAGGTCGAGCTGGCGGAGGGCGACATCCTTCAGGTTAAAGGCAAGGCCGACACCTTGATGAAGGTGAAGAAGATCGAGGGCATCGAGATCAGGCCGGAACTGAAGCTCGGCGATCTCGATCTGCAGACGGAGCAATTGCGCATCGCCGAAGTCCTGCTCACGCCGCAAAGCGAGCTGCACGGGCGCAACCTCAAGCACGCGAATTTTCGGCAGCATTCCGGCCTGACCGTCCTGGCGATTTTCCGGCACGGACATTCGTTGCGCGAGCAAGTGAGCGACACCATCCTCCGCGTGGGCGATCTCCTGCTTGTCCAAGGGGAACAGGCGCGAATCGAAGCGTTACGCGGCCACCAGGGTCTCTCCTTGCTCGGCCAGGTCAGCGAGCCGCTTTATCACCCACGCAAAGGATTGCTCACCATTTTCCTCTTCGGCGCCGCGGTGATCATCGGCGGGTTCGGGTGGGTCCCCCTCTCGATCGCCTTTCTTTTGGCCGCGGTGCTCACCATTCTGATGCGTTGCATCAGTGTCGAGCGCGCCTACGAATTCGTCGATTGGCGGTTGCTCGTCCTGATCGGCGGAATGACGGCGTTTGGTACTGCGATGGACAAGACCGGAGCCGCTTCTTATCTGGCCGGGCTCGTCGTCCATTGGTTCGCGCCGTTCGGGATACTCGCGATCGTCGCCGGCTTTTTCATCCTGACGATTATCCTCACCCAACCGATGTCCAACGCCGCGGCGGCCCTGGTGGTCCTTCCAGTAGCAATGAGCGCCGCTCAACAGCTCGGCGCGAATCAGCGCACCTTCGCCATCGCGATTATGCTGGCCGCATCAGTCTCGTTCATCACGCCCTTTGAGCCCTCCTGCATTCTCGTTTACGGCCCCGGCAAATATCGTTTCATGGATTTCGTAAAAGTCGGGCTCGGCCTGACTGTCGTGCTGACCGTCGCTGTCCTGGCACTCCTTCAGGTCTTCTGGCCGCTGTAAACGGCAACCACGTCGGCCCGCCGCCCCGCGGCTACAGTTCAGTGGAGACCGTCGCTTCGCCGCCCGTTTGAGCGAGTGCCTGCTCGATCGCGCGCCAGGCGAGCATGGCGCATTTCACGCGCTGCGGAAATTTGCGAACACCCTGGAGAAGTTGGAGATCGCCGAGTTGCCTTGGAGTGACATCGGAATCCGTGGTGACCAATTCGTGGAAGGCGCGGCTCAGGTCGGCGGCTTCGGAGCGGGTTTTGCCTTTCAGTTTTAGCGTCATCATGGAGGCGGACGCCTGGCTGATGGCGCAGCCCTGGCCGCTGAATTTTATTTCGGCCAGTTTGCCCTCGGTATCGAAGTGGATGCCGAGATGGATTTCGTCGCCGCAGGAAGGGTTATCGCCGTGGACAAGGACGTCAGCGTTTTCCAGCGTGCCGAAATTCCGTGGACGACGGGAATGATCGAGGATGACCGCCTGATAAAGCTCTTCGAGCTCGGAGCTCATGCGAAGAATCGCGCTGCCTCCCGGAGGATGTCGATCATGCGATCGATCTCCGCGGGCGTATTGTAGAAATAGAAGCTGGCCCGGGTGGTGCCGGGCAGGCCGAAGCGGCGCATGAGCGGTTGATTGCAATGGTGGCCGCCGCGCAAGGCCAGGCCGCGCTGGTCGGCGAACGTCGTAAGATCGTGCGGATGGACGCCTTCCATGACGAAGCCGAGGATGGCTCCCCGCTCGCCCCCCGGCCCCAGGATCCGAATGCCGGGAAGCTCTGCGAAACGCTCGACTGCATAGCTGGTCAATTGCGCGTCGTGGGTCGCGATCACAGAACGGCCAACCGTGCCGAGATAATCGATCGCGGCCGCGAGTCCGATCGCCCCGGCGATGTTCGGCGTGCCGGCTTCGAAGCGGTGGGGCGCCTTTTTGTAGAAGCTCTTCTCGAGCGCAACACTGACGATCATTTCGCCCCCGCCATGCCAGGGCGGCATCGCGTCGAGAACCTCGGCGCGGCCATAAAGAGCACCGCTGCCGGTGGGCGCACACATTTTGTGGCCGGAGAAGGCGAGAAAATCGCAACCAATCTCCTCGACGTTTACCGGCATGTGCCCGGCGCTTTGGGCCGCATCGACGAGCGTAACCGCGCCGACGCCGCACGCTTTCGCGCAAAGCTCCGCCACCGGATTGATCGTGCCTAACGAGTTGGAGACATGGGTGAAAGCGAAGAGTTTCACCTCGGGTGTGAGCAATTCTTCAAGGCGTTCGAGCGCGAGGGTCCCATCATCGCGCACCGGGACGAACCGGAGGCCTGCGCCGACACGTTCGGCCAGGAGCTGCCAGGGGACCAGGTTGCTGTGGTGCTCCATCTCGGTGAGAAGGATGACGTCATTCTCCCGGATGAACTTTCCACCCCAGGCTTGGGCAACAAGGTTGATGCTTTCGGTCGTTCCGCGGGTGAAAACGATCTCGTCCGAACTCCGCGCCCCAAGGTATCGCGCTACGGTGGCCCGTGCTCCTTCGTATGACTCCGTCGCGCGCGTGCTGAGCTCGTGCAGCCCGCGATGGACGTTGGCGTTGTCGGTTTCGTAATACCGACGCAGCGCCTCAACGACGGCCTGCGGCTTTTGGGTGGTGGCAGCGTTATCGAAGTAAACCAGAGGATGCCCGTGGACTTCCTGGTCCAGGATCGGGAACTGGTTCCGGATTGCATTCCAATCGACGGAGATGGTTGCCACCTGATGCACGGTTCAATGTCCGGCAGAGATGGGGGGCCGTCCACTTGTGTGCGCTAATGACAGCGCACGCTGCAACGTTCAGAATGACCAACAGATGCGAAAGGACCCGACAACTGCGCGGACGTTGATCCTGGTGCCGACCTACAACGAGAGCTCCAACATCGACGAAGTGGTGCGGAAGATCTTCGCGAGTCTGCCCCACGCTCATGTCCTGGTGGTTGATGACCACTCGCCCGACGGGACGGCCGATATCGTTGAGAAGTTGAGGGAGAAGTTTCCACAACTCGACCTGATTCGGCGCGACGGCGAACGCGGGCTGGGCCGCGCTTACACGGCCGCGATCCATTACGCCCTCGACCACGATTTCGAGATCATCGGAACAATGGACGCGGATCTCAGCCACGACCCGGGTTACCTCCCGGCGATGCTTCTTTTGCTTCGCGATCACGACGTCGTTATCGGGTCGCGCTACGTCCGCGATGGCGGGACTGTGAACTGGGCAATTCGGAGGATTCTGCTCAGTTGGTTGGCGAATAAATTTGCGGCCGCGATTCTCAGGGTCCCGGCCCACGATGTCACTTCCGGCTACCGCCTTTACCGGCGGCACACCCTGGAGTGGATTCGGACGATGAAGGTGAGGTCGACCGGCTACTCGTTTGTCGGCGAGCTCCTTTACCGGGCTTACAGGAACGGGGCCCGGATCGTGGAATTCCCTATCGTTTTTATCGATCGGACGATGGGCGTTTCGAAGCTGCACCGGCGCGAGATCTATCTCGGGATCGTCCACCTGCTCCGGCTCCGGCTTTCGCGCAGGTAGGAACGGCGCGCGTGCGTAACAAATTACGGCGCCTCTGACAAAGACGCCCTCCAACCGACGCGTGGATCAGGTCCTGATCTCGACCCACTCGTTCCGGGCGCGCGACTCGGCCGCGGCCTGGACGACCCGCATATAACGGACGCCAACTTCGAAGTCGGGCTGCGGTTTCACCCGGCCCTTTGATTTCACAGCCGCGACGAAATCGTCTTCCACGTGCCAGCCGCCCTCCAGCTCCGGCGTTATCTCCACGACATGCAGCGCGCGATCCCCCACCCGTCCGGCATTGATGGTGTCGGACCCGAAATCGTAGGTCATCGTGCCGGCGTCGCCGTAAACCTCGAGCCGGTCGCCCGCCGCGAGCCCGTTGATGCCGCTGAACTCCAGGACTCCTTCGGCGCCGCTTTCAAAACGGCAGAGAACGGTCAGAAGATCGGGAACAATAACCTCATAGCCCTGCCGAATCGCGTGCAGAACTTTCCCCCGGGCGTAGACGCCTGTGATATCCCCGAACCAGCGCTGAAGGACTTCCACGTAAATTCCGAGCGCGAGCACGTTCAACCCGCTGATCTCGATCCGCTGCCGCCAATGAGCGGGCGCATCCGGATTGAGATAGGCGCCCGTGAAGCATTGCAATCGGATGTGGTGCGGATGCCCGAGATAATTTTCGGCGAGCAATTTCTTGACGAGTAAATCACCGCGCAACCCAAAGGGCGGCGGGCAAAGCATCGTGACGAGCTGCGGAAAACGTTTGGAAGTGGCCAGCATCTCCTTCGCTTCCGCGAGGTCGTTCGCCATCCGGGCCTGGCAAAAGACGTGTTTGCCGGCCTCCAGGGCGGAGACCGTCACCGCGGAATGCATGTAAGGCGGCGTGCCGATCCAAATCGCATCAAGATCGGGGACCGAGAGCAGATCGGCCCAATTGGCCATCGGGGTCGCGTGCGGCGCGTTTTCCCGGCAAAAGGTTTCCGCGCTTTCGTAGGTGGAATTGGAGACGGCGACGATCTCGACTTCCGAATGCTTTTTCAAACCGGGCAGGTGGCGATCCCGGACAATCGCGCCGGCGCCTACGATCCCGATGCGAAGTTTCTGTTGGTTGGTGCGGCTCATGTGCGAAAGAGACTAGTGGAACAGGTTTGACCCTCCTGTGTCACGAACGTTCAAGAACGAGGTTCGGCGGTTGTAGCGGCGGGCGTCACACCCGCGGATCGATCTTACAATAATGTGCGGGTGAGACACCCGCCGCTACACCCGCTGAAGAAACGCTTGACCGGCCGGGACACCGACGCCAGCTTACGCACCTTCGAGGTCAGTTATGTCCAAAGTTTGCAGCATTACCGGATCAAAAGTCACGCGCGGAAGTGTGATTCACCGCCGCGGTATGGCAAAAAAGAAGGGCGGCGTGGGGCGCCACGTGACGAAAAACGTGCCGCGCACTTTCAGCCCGAACCTGCATGAGCGCCGTGTCTGGGTGCCCGAGCTGAAGAAGTTTGTTCGGATCCGGGTGACCGCTCGCGGATTGAAGACGCTGAATAAGAACGGCGCCTACAAGACGCTGAAAAAAGCCGGGCTGATCGCAGCGTGATTCGGCGCGCGGACGCGCGCCTAAAGCTCCAAATCCCAAGCTCCAAGCTCCAGGGAAACTCCAAGTTCCGAGGTCCGGCCGCTCTTAGACTCGCTTAGGTGGATCGAGCGCTCACCCGCTCGGTGGGTTCGACCGCCAACCTGCGCAGAGCGGGATTAATTCTGAGATCTGAGCGCCAACGGCGCGCCATCAATTAAGCCTGGGGCAACGCCCCACGAAAATTGCGCAGACCCATCTTCGAGCGCTGAAGGCGCGATTCGATGCGCCCGGCGACTCGCGCCTACAGCGCTCGAGCGTTCCACAGATTAGAAATCCTGGCGTTGCCCCAGCCCAAAATGAAATGCGCCGTTGGCGCATGCTAGTTGGAGCCGGGATCGGCGATCCCGGTTTGCAAATCACCCGTTTTCCGGGCGGCCGACGGCTTCCGCAGAAGAATCGACGGCGCTTTCCGGGCCGGGATCAGCGTTCCCGGCTACAGCGGCCGGTTCGACCGGCACCGGGGTCTCTTCGACCTTAGCTACAGGCATCGCGTCTGGTTCAGGAACAGGCGCCTCTTCCGGAGCAGCAGCGTGAACGGTTTCCGGAGCCTTATCGGCAACCGGCCCGGGCTTTTCCGGCTGTGGCGCTTTGGCTCGCGGCAGATCGAGGGATCCGTCGTTGAACTCGATGACGTAGCCTTCGCGAATGAGCCAATGGAGGTCGTTGGCCAAAGTCATCTTCGCGCGGTCGGCCACCGCCGCATCGGCCTCCGCCACCGCGAGCTGTTCGGCGAGAGTCTTGCGATTGATCCCAGGGGTAGCCGCGACCTTTTCCAGGATCGCATTGATTGAAGCGGAAACACCGGCCCGTTCATGTCCAAAAACTCGTGACCGGATCGGCGAAACGAAAAGCATCCCGCGGCGGTGCCGGAAGATGTTTAAGCCGGCGCCGCGCAGACCCGCCGAAAGCTCCTGCATCATCTTCGCGGGCGAACGCGTTTCCTGCGCCCACGCATCCTCAATCGCGCGGCCGAGCCGCCGATCGGGAAGACGCCGGCTCGCCACCCCGCCAATCGTCAGCTCATTGGATTCGCGGATGAGCTGGGGCAAATAAGTCTGCCGGAAATGGCGTTCCGCCTCGGCCGCGCTCGAAAAGGTGACGGACGGCTCCTCATTTTTGGTCCGATAAGTCGTGACACTCCGGGCCTGCTCTTTCCATTCCTCGACTACCGCCGGGTCGCTCACGATCTCGATCTGGCGTTGATAATCGGGAAAGCTCATCCGCCGGCTGAACCGGCTCTCGTAAAGACCGCGGAGCTGCGACTGGTAGGCGTGGTGATTCGTCGGACCGAGAAGCGTCCCGCTGAGCCGGCAACGCGCTACGTTCGTAAAATTGCCTTTCAATGGCTCGCTTTGCGTCACTTCGACCGCGTAATAATCGTCGTGGGAACTGGCAAACGCGGAGCCTTCCAGGATGCGGCGATCGGTCGCAACCGGGCCATTTTCGCCAAGCTGAAAAACCTGAACGCCTTCCGGCATGGTGACCCGGACGTCGTAACGCTCCGGTTTTTCCAGGAACAAACGGGCAAGGGCGAATACTGAATACGCGACCGACCCGGATTTGATCTGGGCGATGACATTCTCGAATGCGCGTTGATGAGGCAAAAACCGCACGGTGACCGCGAGCGGCGGGGCAATTTCGCGAGGCTCATCGCGGCGCGGTTCGGAAGAGCGCTCCATGTCGCGCCGGTTGCCGTCGGGTCGGGGTCCGCGTGAACGATTGTCGCGCTGGGGCCGCCGCTCGGAGCGATCACGGGGACGCGGACTGCGCTGGTCCCGGTCCCGATTTTGGCGTCTGTCGGGACGCCGCGAACCGGCCTCGGCATCTTCACCTTCGAAATCGGAATAAGCGTGCGGACGGGCCGGTTCGCTCGCCCAGGCGGGCAGCATTCTCAAGTCGAGCAGATCTTCGGTGGGAGTCGGCGACGGCATCCATTCTCCTTACGCCAAGCGGGGGCGAAGTAAACTGCCGGGCGCCATTTGTTGGCCGGAAAATAATTGACAAGGCCGCTAATTCATTTAGTTGCGAAGCTTGCCGGGAATGTTAAAGACCTGTCCCCTCAAATAACGTTAAAGGAGAAAAGTTTATGTCGGACAAACCAATCGAAGAGAAGGTAAAAGACATCATCGTCGAACAGCTCGGCGTGAACCCGGAACAGGTCACTCCCACGGCTTCTTTCATCGAGGATTTGGGGGCGGATTCGCTCGATATCGTGGAGCTGGTCATGGCGTTTGAGGAAGAGTTTTCCGTCGAGGTCCCGGATGAGGACGCCGAGAAACTCCAGACCGTCGGCGACGTGGTGAAATACATCGAGGACAAGGCGTCGAAGCAGTAAGCTGCCCGCTCGTTTGGCAGATTTTCAAGAGGCACGGCGAAAGCCGTGCCTTTCTTGTTTTTTGGCGCTGCGCCGCTCGTGGCTGTAGCCGGGATCGCGGATTGCCGATCCCGGCTACAACGGGCCGGCGCCGCTGCAACTTGCGCATCGTTCCGAGGCGGACAGACTGAAGCGTGAATTTCGTGCTCTTCGAGCGGCCCCTCTTTTACATCGGGCAACACTACGTTTCCTTTCTCGGGCTGATGGCGTTCGCCGGCCTTTTTGGGCTCGGCCTGCTCATCGCTCGAGGCCTTCAAAGCGAGATCGTCCGGCGGTTCCTGGCCCGGTTCAAACTGGACACGAACTTCATCGCGATCGTAACCACGATCCTGAGCGTGACCGCGCTTGTTTTCTTCACGGTCAGCGCGATCAACGCCGCCGGCATTCCCCTCTTATGGACGGCGCCGGTTCCCGGGATCACCCTCAGCCTCGTCCAAATATTCCTGCTGATCGCGCTTCTCGTTGCGGTTTTCTGGTTCTCTTCCCGGACCAAGCGATTTCTCTTCAACCGCTTTCTGGTCAAAAGCGGCCTCGACCGCGCGCTTCAATACGCCATCGCCCAGATCGTCAGCAATCTGGTCCTGATCATTGGCATCTTCATCGTCCTCGAAAACACGGGGATCCATCTCGGTGCGCTCACCGTTTTTGCGGGCGCGGTTGGCGTCGGGGTGGGCTTCGGATTGCAGAACATCGCGAGCAATTTCATCAGCGGCCTGGTGATTCTGGCAGAGCGCCCCATCGCCATCGGAGACCGGGTGGAAGTCGCGGGCGTGACCGGACAGGTCCACCAGATCCGGTCCCGGAGCACCGTCGTTGTGACGAACGACAACATTGCGATGATCGTACCCAATTCGAAGTTCATCGATTCGCCGGTCACAAACTGGACCTACGGCGATCCACGGGTGCGCTTCCGGATTCCTATCGGTGTCGCTTATGGAAGCGACGTCAACAAAGTGCGCGACACGCTGATCGCGGCCGGGCGGAGCGATCCCCACGTCCTGGATGATCCTGCGCCCAGCGTCTTTTTGAAACAGTTCGGTGAAAGCAGCATCGATTTCGAGCTGGTGGTCTGGAGCACCGAAATGAGTTATCGGCCCAGTCGTTTCAAGAGCGACCTCAATTTCGCGATTGAAGAGAAATTGCGCGAAGCGGGGATCGAAATTCCGTTCCCGCAACGCGACCTGCACGTTCGCAGCGGGGTGTTGAAGGTCGAGAAGGTGGGAGAAGAGGAGCGGAAGCCGCAGGAATAGCGTCGAAGAGCGTTGGACGTTGGGCTCGGTTCGTTAGACGTTCCGCTCCGCGATGCGGAGTTGGGAAACCATTTCATTCGCCGGCGGCACTGCCCGCGTTTTGGTGCGCCCGGATCTGGAGAACGAGCCGGCCTGGCAAAATGCGTTCGCCGGCAAGACAAAGGATCACCGGTTTTATGAACTGGTCGCGGACACTCTCGGCTCCCAATTCGATTACCGTTATCTCGCATTAGAAGATCGGGCAGGAAAAGTGCGCGGCATCCAGCCGATCTTCTTTGTCCAGCAAAACCTGGTCGAAGGCATCCCTGCAATGCGCCGGGCCGTAGATGCTGTTCGGAAACGTTTTCCGCGTTTCCTGACCATGCGCGTCCTGATGGTTGGAAACGCCGCCGGTCACGGCAACCTTTCTGTTTGTTCCCCCGGCGACGAAGAATGGATCGCAAATGCTCTTTACCAGGTCCTCGAGATTTACGCGCGGCGGGCCCGGGCGTCACTGATCGTGTTCAAGGACTTCCCCGCGGAATATCGCGATATTCTCTGGAAATTTCCGGCCAACGACTACAGCCGCGTGCCGAGCATGCCCATTACCGAGCTGGCCCTGGATTACCGGGACTTTGATCATTACGTCACGACCCTCGGCGCTTCGACCCGAAAGGATTTGCGCCGCAAATTCCGCCGGATCGCCGCTGCGGGCCCGCTCGAGCTCCAAATCGTCACCGACCTCAGTCCCTTTGTTGATGAAACGTACCCCCTCTACCTCCAGGTGCATGAGCGCTCGGCCCTGAAATTCGAGCGGCTTACGAAAGAATATTTGTCTGAGCTGGGCCGCCGGATGCCAGATCGCGCACGCTTCTTCATCTGGCGGCAGGCTGGGAAGGCAATTGCGTTCAGCGTGGCGGTGGTGCATGACGGAACCATCTATGACGATTACCTGGGGCTCGACTACGCGGTCGCGCTCGATCTGCACTTGTATTTCCTCACTTTGCGCGACGTTCTTACCTGGTCGCTTGGAATGGGATTGCGGCGGTATCGAAGCAGTCCATTGAATTACCGCCCAAAACTGCATCTCGGTTGCGATCTGTATCCGCTCGACCTTTACGTTCGCGCCACGAACCCGCTTCTAAACCTGATTTTCCCACCTCTGCTCAAGCTGCTCGAACCGACCCGGCACGACGCCGTTCTGCAGAGGTTCGGAAATGCCCGCGAACTTCATGGCGACACCAACTAATCCCACAGGCCTGAAGAATCCGTGGGTTCATCTTGGGCTCAGCATTGCCTGCGTGACGATCTACGAACTCCTCCTCAAACGCGGCGCGGCGGACACCGCTCACCTGAGTGAGCGGTGGGGTTGGACCGGAATCCCCGGGCTGGCTTCCGTCCATGTCTGGATCGCAATTATTTTCGTGATCCTGAGTTTGATCACATGGCTTTACGTCCTGCGTTACATTCCGCTTTCGATCGCATTCCCGATCTCGCAAGCTGTCCACGTTCTGGTTCCGTTAGGGAGCTGGCTTGTCCTGGGTGAAAACATCATCGGGCTGCGCTGGGCTGGCATCGCGCTGGTGTCGTTAGGCCTTTTGGTGGTGGCAAAGCCAGTCGCACGTTTTGAGGAGGAGCTATGACCGCGGTTGCGCTCGTCATTGTTCTGGTCGCGCTCTTTGCGGCGGTCGCCGGCCAGGTGCTCCTGAAAAAGGCGATGGAATCGTCGCACAGCGCGGCCGGCTTTCGGTCGCGCGCGGTCATCGTCCCATTCGCGATCGGAATCGCCCTCATGACGCTGCAGTTCTTCCTGAACCTGGGATTGCTCCAGCGTTACGATCTCAGCTTTATTTATCCCTTTCAGGGCTTGAGCGTGATCATCATCACCTTCGCCGCGGCGATTACGCTCCGCGAGAAGCTTACTTTTCAGGTCATCGCGGGTTCGGTGCTGATCAGCGTCGGCGTCGCTCTGGTTTCGTTTACGTAGGTCGCGACGCGGCAGCGCGGCGTCTCTACCCGGCCAGCGCCGGCCACAGCGAGTGGAGGGTGCTGCCATTGGTTTCATGAGCTTCGGCCACGTCGATGGTTCGTAGTTTCGGATGATCCATTCCGGCGATGAACCGTTGCCCGGCCCGTGCATACGATGGTTTGGAAAACGCCCCGCAGATATCGCCGCCGATGATCGGCGCAGTGGCCCGGATCTCTCCCAATGCCCAAATCAAATCTTCGACTGTGAATCGGCCGTTCTCCCAGTTCGTGATCGCTTCCTCGCGCCGGAGACAATCAAGGTCGATCGTTACATAAACACCCGTGCCTGCAAGCTGCGCGGCGAAGCCGGAAAACTTTTCGCGCCAATTCGAGCGCAGAATTGCTCCGCGCCGAGTTTGGTCGCCGGGTGAGCGGTGGTCGGCCCAGGGGTGAACCTCCAGGCGCCCTTCCCTCTCCGCGCGCCGGTTTCCGAAAAGCTGGCCCGGCCACCAGCACTCGAAATTCCCACAACCCCAAACGCTCGCCCGGATCAATTCCGGCAACTCGAGCGCGCGATTGATCCAGGCCCCGCAACCCCAGCGCGGCGGGCGGACGTCCCAGTCCGGATGATTGTCGAATGACACCAGGACAAACGGTTCCCGGATACGGCGCAGCCAGAGGGCGCTTAAATGATGGAAATCTCCCGAGCCATAGAGGATGAAGGGCGCGAGCCGGGTTTCATATTCCCGGTATAAGTTTTCAATCAGCTCTCCCGGGGCGGAAAAGCGAAGCTGAGGTCCCCAGGATTTTGCCTCGATGGTTTCGAGAGCAACCGAGCCGGGCTCCCAGGCATCATCGAGATTGAGATGAATCGCGGTGACCAAGCCAGAAATTCTATCACAGTTCCACGGGTGAGGCGCGCAAGGTTGCGGTGAACCGCGAACCAATGGTGCATGGCTAACCGGACGAGCAAAGGGCAGCGGAATGGCGGTCGAAACGGCAACGACGACCGCGATATGTTTTGCAAGATCCGCGATGCGTTCGGCGTTTTCGCGCGGAACGCATCAGCGACTTTGGGAACGGCCTGGTCGTTCGTGGCCGCTATCGGGATCATCGTGGTCTGGGCGGCGACAGGACACGCGTTCGATTACTCAGATACCTGGCAGCTCATCATTAATACCGGCACAACCATCGTCACCTTCCTGATGGTGTTCCTGATCCAAAACACCCAGAACCGCGACGCAAAAGCGGTCCATTTGAAATTGGACGAGCTGATTCGCGCCCTGAGCGGGGCGCGGAACAAACTGGTCGATCTCGAGAAGCTGTCCGATGACGAGCTGAAGACGCTCGAGAACGAATTCGAAAAACTGCGCGAAAAAGCCGAAGGCGCGAAAGAGAAGGTCGAAGAGCTGCAGGAAACGGCGGAAAAAGGAGCGCGTTAGGCGTTGTGCGCATCTCGTTCCCAAGCTCCCGCACGGATTAACCTGCGGCCCGTGGTTTTTGTTTCTCGTTCGCCTTCGGCTCGAGCGGCATCGCTTCGCCGGATCGAATAAATAATTTCCCGCTCGGGCACAGGTGAAAGACCTCGCACCGATGACAGTCCGGTTTCCGTGCGAAACAACGGCGGCGTCCGTGCCAGATCAACCAGTGGCTCCACATGGTCCAATGCGGATGCGGCACCAATTTTATCAAATCCTGCTCGATCTTTTCCGCGTCTGTCTGGCGCGTGATCCGGAACCGATGCGACAGTCGCATGACATGAGTGTCGACCACGACGCCTTCATCCTTATGAAAAGCATTCCCAAGAACGACGTTGGCCGTTTTTCGCCCGACCCCCGGAAGGCCGTGCAACTTTTCCATCGTGTCCGGAACACGGCCGCCGTGCTGAGCGACGATGGCCGCGGTCGCCCCGCGAATACTTTTCGTTTTGCTCCTGAAAAATCCGGTCGAGCGAATCATTCGTTCGAGCGTGGCGGGTGAAGCTTTCGCGTAATCAGCCGCGCTCCGGAATTTGGCAAAAAGCGCCGGCGTGACCGCATTGACGCGCTTATCGGTGCATTGGGCCGAGAGAATGGTCGCGACGAGAAGCTCGAGTGGATTGCGAAAATTGAGCTCGCAGTGGGCGTCCGGGTAAACTTTCGGGAACGCTTTGACCAGAGCTTGAACGCGGTCCCGGACAGTCATCGGGCCGGGCTCTCCTCCTTGCGCCCCCGGGCCCGGGCGATTATCCGGCGGGCGCGTTGAACGGCTATTCGCGCCCAGGCGAATTCGCTCGCGAGAACTCCGAGGCCAATCGGGATGACGATAAACGCGGGACCCGGAAGAACGACCATGGCAACGCCAATCAGGAGGATGGTGCCTCCAATCACGGCTACGATGGCCTTGCGGAGCGGCCCGGGGATCTGGCGAAACCCGGCCATTGCTCTACGAAAGGGAGTCCGCCAGCTCACGTCGATTACGTCGCCGCGCTTCGATAATGCGTCAATGCCTCGAACAGCGGGCGCGTCAGTCCTCCGTCGCTACAACTGCCTGTCGGAGGGACGTGCTTCCGCACGTCCGCCTTTGCCGGCGCACACTCCGCAAAGGGAGAGCACTCAGACAACCGCGTACTCGGCCAGCTTCTGTTGCAGATGCGGCGGCGCGTGCGCCACGATCACGGCAAATTCGCCTTCATAACGAAGCTCCAGGACGTGGCCAACGCGATGAATCTCCGCAATTAATCCGGCCTCGCTGATTGGCACCCGGAACTGCGAGCGCAGACGCCACGCGCCCAGCTCGCTTTGGAGCGCCTCGACCAGGCCGGAGACATTCGTCCCTTTTCGCGCCGAAATGGCAACGCTTCCGGGAAACCTCTTCTTGTAAACATCGATCAACTCGTCGTTCACAAGCGCGTCGATCTTATTGAAAACCATCAGCGTTTGTTTGCCGAACGCACCGAGTTCCTTGATCACGGTATCGACGGCTTCAATGTGATCGTCCACCTTCGGGTGGCTCAGATCGACGACATGGATCAGAAGGTCAGCTTCGCTTACTTCTTCTAGCGTTGCCTTGAACGACTCGATCAACGTATGGGGCAGCTTGCGCAGGAAGCCGACCGTGTCGGTGAGCAAAACGCGCTGGCGATTGGGCAGCGTCAGGCTGCGCGTTGTCGGATCGAGCGTCGCAAACAGTTTGTCTTCGGCGACAACATCCGCACCCGTCAGCAGATTGAGAAGAGTCGATTTGCCGGCGTTGGTGTAACCGACCACTGCAGCGACCGGCCATTGATGACGTTTCCGGCCCTGACGCTGGACTGAGCGCACCCGACGCACTCCTTCGAGCTCGCGTTCCAAACGCGCGATCCGTTCCTGGACCCGGCGTCGATCGACTTCGAGCTGGGTTTCGCCCGGCCCCCGTGTCCCGATCCCGCCAGTCTGGCGCGATAGGTGAGTCCACATCCGGGTGAGCCGTGGGAGCAGATATTGCAATTGCGCGAGCTCGATTTGAAGCCGGCCTTCCCGGCTCCGCGCGCGTTGGGCGAAGATGTCGAGAATCAGCTGGGTCCGGTCGAGGACCTTGCGCGAGAGCAGGTTCTCAAGGTTCCGTCCCTGGGCTGGCGAAAGTTCGTCGTCGAAGATAACGGAGGTGACATGCTGGTCCTTGAACGATTCCTTGATCAGCTCCGCCTTGCCTTTGCCAATGTAATAAGGGGCCGTCGGCTTCTGCAGTTTCTGGGTAACCGTATTGACCACTTGGGCGCCGGCCGAGCTGGCCAGTTCGGCCAGTTCTTCCATCGAATCGCGAAGATCCCACTTTGAGACACCTTCCTGCTCGAGGCCGATAAGCAGGGCGCGCTCCTGTTTTTTCTTCGGACTAACGTCGATCATCCACGGACGAGAACGCGCGCCGCATTTTGCGAGATGAGCTCGATGGCTTCAGAGGGGCGATGCGCGGAAAGGTTCAGCGATGGAAAATTAGTTTGGCGCCGGAACCAGGTCAACTGCCTTTTGGCGTAGCGACGGGTAGCCTGCTGGATGCGCGCGATGCATTCGGCCTGGGAAATTTCGCCGGCGATGAGGGCGCGGATTTCGCGCAGACCAAGCGTTTTTTCCGCGGTCGGGCCGACGTTCGTCGTGCCTCGAACTTCCTGAACCACCCCAGCCTCGAACATTTGGTCCACCCGCTCATTGATACGCCGGTAGAGATCGTCGCGGTCGCGGCAAAGAAGGATTCCCTCCGCGGCCGACACGTGGTCCCAGTCCGCCCGCTGGTTTGAGAAAGGCTGTCCGGTCAGCAGGCAAACCTCAACCGCACGGATCAGGCGCCGCCGATTTTGCCGATCGATTTTGGCGGCAGCCTGCGAGTCCAGCGAGGACAAGCCTCGAAACAGCTCTTCGTTTGTTGTTCCCTCGAGTTTGGCCCGCAATGTTTGATTTGCTCCGGGCAACCTGTCCAGGCCATGAGTGAGCGCCTTGATGTAGAGGCCGGTGCCGCCGACGACGATAAACGAACGGGCGGTGCCGATGATCTTTTCCGCAGCGGCGCGGAATTTTTCGGCATTCATTTCCTCGCTCAACGGCACCGTCCCGATGAGGTGATGGGTCGCCTTCGCCCGCGTTGCCTGGTCCGGCTTCGCCGTCAGTAAATCGAGGCCGCGGTATATCTGATAAGCGTCGGCACTGACCACTTCCGCGTCCCGCTGCCGCGCAACTTCAGCGGCGATCTCCGATTTACCGACGGCCGTGGGCCCGACGATGAAGAAAACGCGTTTCATCTTTAATTGTAGGGCGTTGCTGTGAAACGCCGGTCCCGTGACTCGACCCGAACGGCCTCTGACCCAGACGCCCTACAACAACAATTGGTGCCCTGGCCTCCAAATAAAAAGGTTGTCGCGCCGAAAACAAAAACCGGGAGACCGGTTTTCACCGCGTCTCCCGGTTTCGCAAGTTAACGGCTCGTTAGTTCGCGGGTTGATGGTCGCTCGATTTCGCGCCGCTCACCACCAGCTTGCGGCCCAGGAATTCCTTGTCGTGCAATTCCTCCACGGCCCGCTTCGCTTCGTCCACCGTCAGCATCTGAACGAATGCAAAGCCTTTCGAGCGCTGGTTATGACGATAGGTGACCACTTCGGCGTTCTGGACCGCACCGACGCCGTTGAAGAGCTCGAACAGGTCGCTCTCCGTCGCGTCAAAGGACAGGTTCCCGACATAAAGCCGGGGCGTAGTGACTTCGACGGATTCCGGTTTACGCGAAGGCCGCGACTCCCGCTCCTGCTGGAACTGCGCGCCATTGCTCCGTGCCGGCTCCTGCCGGATAGGCCGCGGCGCCGGTTTTCCGCCGCCGGAAAAGAGGTCCTTGAACCACTGTAAGAACGATTTTTTTTCCGGAGCGCGCGAGGGCGCACTCTGGTAGGAGGGGCGATTCCCGCCGCCCCTTCTGCGGGGACCGCCACGCGAACGCCGGCCGTTTCTCCCGCCTGATGAATGAGATGCCATATTGATCCTCAGGTTTTACCCAATTGTTAAATGGGCGAAGCGCATCGGAGGATGCACAGTCCCTGGTCGGCGAACCTAAAATCTCCCTGCCCCGGAAAAGGAGCAGGAAGCGGTAAACAATCAGCCGGGCCAGAGGAAACTCCGCCTCGTAGAATCGGGAACCCATTCGCAAGCAACGGCGGTCCGCAGGCCTCAGGGAACGAAACAGGACCGATCGAGCTCGGCGCTGACAAACTCTGGTTCGTTGTGAAAAGCGGACGCCCGGGTTGACGAAGAACATTCCCGACATCTGCGGGAATTATGGCCGTTCGAGATGCGAATGCAAGGGCCGCTGTAGCCGCGGCGCTCAGTCGCCGCGAACGCTCACCCCTCGACAGGCGCGGCGACAGCTACAGGGGCTTGGAACGAAACCACTCCACGAACTTGGGCAGGCCGA
>DATLNB010000010.1:0-16108 GCA_035536995.1 Chthoniobacterales bacterium
GGCGAGAAAAAGGAAGTGCTCGCGAGCTACTCGATTCCCGCGGGCGCGCACGTCGTCGTCGAGGAAGGCCAGAAAGTCCGCGGTGGCGCTCTGCTCGCCAAGACTCCGCGAAAGATTGCGAAGACCAAGGATATCACCGGCGGTCTGCCGCGAGTGGCGGAGTTGTTTGAAGCGCGCCGTCCGAAAGACGCCGCTGAGATCGCGAAGATCGATGGCGTCGTGGAGATGGGCGGCACGGTCCGAGGCAAACGGAAACTGATCCTGAAAGATCCGGAGACCGGCGCCGAGGAAGAGCACCTCATCTCGCTGACCAAGCACATCATCGTCTTCAAGGGCGACTTTGTGAAGAAGGGCCAGCAGCTAACGGAAGGTCCGGTTGTTCCGCATGAGATCCTCGAGGTCTGCGGACCGCAGGATTTGCAGGAGCACCTGGTCAACGAAGTGCAGGAAGTTTACCGGCTCCAGGGCGTGGAAATTAACGACAAGCACATCGAGATCATCGTGCGCCAGATGTTGCGCAAGGTGAAGATCACCGATCCCGGCGACACGTCGCTCCTCTGGGGCGATCAGATCGACCGGCTCGATTTCGAGAAGGAGAATTCCAAAGTCGTCGAGCAGGGCGGCAAGCCTGCTGAAGCGACCCCGGTGTTGCTCGGCATCACCAAGGCATCGCTCGAGACCGACAGCTTCATCTCGGCGGCGTCGTTCCAGGACACCACACGCGTCCTCACCGAAGCCGCGACGCTCGGCAAAGTGGATCGCCTGCGCGGGTTCAAGGAAAACGTCATCATGGGCCATCTCATTCCGGCGGGAACTGGTTTCCCGGCTGTGCGTGAGATCAAGCTCGTCGAGAAGGGCGAACCGATCGGCGAATCGCTCGTGGAAGACGTCGAGCCGCAGCCGGCGCTGGGTTAACGCGAGCTGTAGCGGCGGGTGTCCTCACCCGCAGACCAGTATTTCCGAATGGCGAACCGGCGAGAGCTGGTTCGCCATTCGTGTTTAGTTGACCTATTGCCGGGAAAGCCGGATTGATTGTCCATGCTGAACCTGAAACCTATTCGGGACCGGCTCGGTCCCCCCTTTCAACCCTTTACGATTCGAATGACTGACGGCCGCAGTTTTGATGTTCCTCATCCTGATTTTATCGCGCTTGGCCGCGGCGTCGTTTCTGTCGTCGACCAGGAGGATGGGACTCACACCCTGGACGCGCTTCATATCCTCTCGATTAACGAGGCGGCGCCAAAACAGAATCCGAACGGATCCTAGCCCTTGTCGATCGCGACCAAGACCGGCGACGAAGGCGAGACTTCCCTCATGTATGGGCGGCGAGTGCCGAAGACAGACCCTCGTGTCGACGCCTACGGCTGTGTCGACGAGCTAAATGCCGCTCTCGGCCTTGCGCGAGCCACCGCGGACGATTCCTTCCTGTCCGAGCAAATTTTCGCGATCCAAAAGGAACTCGTCACGGTTATGGGTGAGCTCGCAACCGGAGCGGAGGACATGGAGCGTTACAAAAAGGACGGGTTCGCCCTGACCACTGCGGCCATGACCGATCGCCTGACTGCGGTTATCCACGACTTGGAGCAAAACCGCCTGCCCAAGTTCAAACATTGGTCGACGCCCGGCGAAAACCTGAACGCGGCTGCGCTCGACCTCGCCCGCACGGTTTGCCGTCGCACCGAACGTCGCGTCGCGTCGCTGATGGACGCCGAGCCGGGATTTAACCGCGAAATGCTGCGCTATCTCAACCGCCTTTCCGACCTTTGCTGGCTGCTCGCGCGCCTTGCGGAGCTGCCGAGCCTGGACCCGCGGTGATTCAGGCTTGCTCGGTTCTTCGCCGCGGGGGAGAACGATGCCGGAGTAGTGTATGCCGATTACGACGCGGACGCCCCCGATAGCGCGATGAAGGTTCTCGAGCGGATTCTGAAATCGATAAAGGTCAAGAAATAGGCGTTCGGCGGCGGCGCGGGTGAAGCTTTTGCGCCGTCATTGACCGCTTCGTCAGCACGGGAAAATCGGCAATATTCCGTTTGCCTTTAGCCGCGGCGTAACGCATCTTCCCCGTTCTCCCGCGCGGGCGGCAACAGGCTGGAAGTCTGTTGGCCGCACAGGCTGAAGGCCGGTGTCCCGTAAGCCGCGCGCAGGATCGTTTACCTATGGCAACAGCAGCAGAATTAATTCCGGAGCTTCTCGAGGCAGGGGTCCACTTTGGTCACCAGACCAAGCGTTGGAACCCAAAGATGAAGCCGTACATTTTCGAGAAACGGAACCAGATTTACATCATCAACCTCGATGAAACGGCGCGCCAACTTCAGCTTGCGACCGATTTCCTCCAAGAGGTAACGCGACGCGGCGGGAAAATCCTGTTCGTCGGTTGCAAAAAGCAGGCTCAGGAAGCGGTCAAGGAAGCGGCTACCGCCTGCGGACATTTTTACGTGAACCAGCGCTGGCTGGGCGGAACGCTGACCAATCTGGCGACGATCCGGAAGAGCATCGGCCGGCTGAAATATATCGAGCAGATCGAGGAATCGCCCGACTACAAGAAGATGGGCAAACAGGAGCTCGCAGCGCTGAACCGCGAAGCGGCAAAGCTCCGCCGAAACCTGGACGGCATCCTCGAGATGAACAATTTGCCCGACGCAATGGTCGTGATCGATACGACCCGCGAATCGAACGCCGTCCTGGAAGCGCGGCGGCTCGGCATTCCGACGGTCGCGATCGTGGATACGAACGCCGATCCTGAGATCATCGATTACCCGATTGCGGGGAACGACGACGCCATCCGCGCGATTCGCGTCATGCTCCAGAAACTGGTCGATGCGATCGTTTCCGCGAGCGCAGACCGCGGGGCGCGGGAGCAGGTGGAGATGGCCGGCGTTTCGGCGTAGGGGCGGAGTTGAGAGTCGTCGGTTGAGAGTTGAGAGACTCCAACGGCGACTCGGCTTTTCTCTCAACCCTCAACTACAAACTCTCAACTTTTATGGAACCCAAGACTGACATCGATCCGCAGCTGGTAAGACAGCTCCGCGACAAGACCAACGCGGGCATCATGGATTGCAAGCGCGCCCTCGCGGAGTGCGGCGGCGACTTGGAGAAGGCGGAAGCGGCGCTGCGCACCAAAGGAATCGCGAGCGCGAGCAAAAAGTCCTCACGTGCGACGAAGGAAGGGATTGTGGCTTCCTACATTCATTTGCAGGGGAAGGTCGGTGTCCTTGTGGAGGTGAATTGCGAGACGGATTTCGTCGCAAAGAACGAGAAGTTCCGCGAGTTCGTAAAGGACATCACGTTACACATCGCGGCGGCGCACCCGCTCTACGTGAACCGTGAGGAAGTCCCGGCCAAGCTGGTCGATTCCGAGAAGGCGATTTACGTCGGGCAGGTGAAGGGCAAGCCGGAGAACGTGGTTGAGAAAATCGTCGGCGGAAAGCTCGACAAATTTTACAGCACAGTCTGTTTGATGGAGCAGGGGTTCATCAAGAATCCCGATCAGACGGTGAAAGAGCTCGTGTCGACCAAGATCGCGGAGCTGGGAGAGAACATCGTCATTCGACGGTTCACCCGTTATCTGGTGGGCGAGCCGGTCGGGGAAGCAGCGGCGCCTGTTTCGCAGGACGACGCCGAGCAGGCGGCTTAAGCGGTGGGACGTGCTTCTGCACGTCCACTCTTTTCGATTTCAATCAGCCCGTGGCGCGGACGTGCGGAAGCACGTCCCTCCACGATAAAGACACGCCCGCTCAGCGTGTCTTCTGCGTTTCCTTGTTAGCGCCAGCTCCATTGCGGACTCGCGCGGGTGCTGAGGGAAGCCCCCCAGGGCCTTCAAACATCAACCTAAGGAAATATATTTATGAGCATGGATTCATTGAAAGACTTGTACATCGAGGAGCTGAAGGATCTTTATAGCGCGGAGAATCAGCTGCTGAAGGCGCTGCCGCGGATGGCGAAAAAGGCGTCTTCGCCGGACCTCAAAGCTGCGTTTGAAGCGCATCGCGGCGAGACCGAGGGCCAGATCGATCGGTTGGAGAGAATTTTCAAAGAACTGGGCGAAAAGCCTACCGGCAAAACGTGCAAGGCGATGAAGGGCCTGGTCGAAGAAGGCAAGGAGATCATCGAGGAAGATGGGAACGAATCCGTGCTGGACGCGGCCCTGATCGGCGCGGCCCAAAGGGTGGAGCATTACGAGATCGCTGGGTACGGCACGGTCCGGACATTTGCTTCAATCCTCGGCGAAGAAGACGCAATGGAGCTGCTCCAGGAAACGCTCGACGAAGAAGCCGCGACGGATAAAAAGCTGACAGCGCTGGCCGAATCGATGGTTAATCCTGACGCCAGCGAGGCTGAAGAAGAGGAATCTTCATCTTCTTCCAAGAAGCGCAGCGGCGCGAAAAAGGGCGGCAAAAAGAAACGCTAAGGCGCCTGAAATCTGAAATCGCCGCTACGGTTCGTGTAACCGTCGCGGCGATTCTTTTGTACCGGCAATGGACATGAAACGTTTCACTTCATTCATCCGTGAAATCCGCGTAATCCGCGGTTAGAATCCGTGCGAATGGGACTGACCGAATACAAAAAGAAGCGGGATTTCAAAATCACGGCGGAACCGTCTGGAAAACCCTTACCGAAACTGGTGAAGGGGGCGTGCCGGTTCGTGATTCAGAAACACGACGCGAGCCGGTTGCATTACGATTTTCGACTCGAGATGGAAGGGGTGTTGAAGTCGTGGGCGGTCCCGAAGGGGATGCCGTGGGAGAAAGGGGAGAAGCATCTTGCTGTCGAGGTGGAAGATCATCCGGTCGAGTACGCGACCTTCGAAGGGATCATACCGCAGGGACAATATGGCGGCGGCACCGTGATGGTGTGGGACCGCGGGCAGTATCATGTTTATGGCGAAGACCCATTAAAGGCGCTGCGCGATGGCCGCATGCACATGGTGATGGACGGCGAGAAACTCAAAGGGGAGTGGTCGCTCATTCGGACTCGAATGGAGGCAGGCAAGCCGCAGTGGTTGCTGCTGAAGAGCGGGTCGAGCACCAAGCCGCTTTCCAAAAAGCGAGACGATGAATCGGTCAAGACAGGCCGGACGATGGCGCAGATTGCCGCCCAGAAAGATGCGGAATGGCAATCGAATCGTGAGGAAGAGAAGAAGCCGACGTTAAAATCTCGCGTGAAAGCGGCGCTTAAAAAAAAAGAGGAAGCAGCGGAAAGTGAAAGCGTAGCGCCAAAAAAGGCCGGACGCCGCAGCGCGGCGTCCCTACCAGGAGCGTCGTCGCCGGAGTTCGACAAAGCGTTAGCGAAACTGCCGAAAGCGAAGGCGGAGTTTATCGAGCCGATGAAAGCGCGGCTGATGGAATCTCCCCCGACCGGCGGGGATTGGAGTTACGAGCTGAAGTTCGACGGTTTCCGGGTCTGCGCGGTGAAGAAGCGCTCCGAGATTCATTTGTTTTCTCGCAATGGGAACGAGTTGCGAAGCCGCTTTCCGGAGGTGGTTGAGGCCTTGAAGGAATTTCCCGCGGACGAATGCGTGATCGATGGCGAGGTCGTTGCGCTCGACGACGAAGGCCGCTCGTCTTTTCAACTGCTCCAGGGCGTCGAGATGGAGGGACGGAAGTCGCCCGTCGTCTTCTACGTTTTCGATCTCATGCAGCTCAATGGCCGCGGCTTGACCGGCTTGCCCCTGGTCCCGCGGAAGCAGTTGCTCGCGAAGATTTGTGAGGGCGCGGCGGATCCGATCCGTTATTCGGGAGAGATCGATGGCGACGCTTCGGTGTTGCTCAAAGAGGTGCAGCGCCGAGGCCTCGAAGGGTTGATCGGGAAGCTGCGCGACTCGAAATACGAAGCGGGCGGGCGGAGCGGCTCATGGATCAAACTTAAATGCGTTAATGAGCAGGAATTCGTCATTGGCGGATTTACCCCCCCGCAGGGCGCGCGGCAGCATTTTGGCGCGCTTCTCGTTGGTTATTACGACAAGAAGAAGTTCTTATTCGCTGGGAAAGTGGGCACGGGCTTTAACACGAAGTCGCTCGCTTCGCTCTACAAGAAATTGAAGAGCGAACAGCGCGAGGACTGCCCGTTCGCCGATCTGCCGTCGAAGCAGGGCGGCCAGTGGGTGCAGGGGATCACCCCTTCGATGATGCGCAAAATCGAATGGGTAAATCCGGCTTTCGTCTGCCAGGTGAAGTTCGCCGAATGGACCCGGGACGCGAAATTGCGCCAGCCGGTCTTTCTGGGGTTGCGCGAAGACAAGGCACCCATGGAAGTCATCCGCGAAAAGTAGTTGGTAGGGACGGCGCGCTGCGCCGTCCGCGGTGGGATCGCCGACACTGAATAGCGTCCCTACCTAATTGGACACGAGGCGAGTTTCGGGTTCTGATTGGGAGATGAAGGTCAAAGTGGTCGTGACGCCGAAAGCGGCTGTGCTTGATCCCCAAGGGGCAGCGGTGCGCGATGCCATGCAGCATCTGGGAATGCCGGAAGTCCAATCCGTCCGGATCGGGAAGTATCTCGAGATTGAAGTGGACGATAAGGCACCGAATTTTGATTCGCGCTTGAGCGATCTCTGCCGCGATTTGTTGTCGAATCCGGTGATCGAAGATTACGAAGTGGTGAAGTGAAGCATTGAGACGATGAAATTCGCGGTCATTCAATTTCCAGGATCGAATTGCGATCAGGATTGTGTCGCGGCGGTCAATGGGATCCCCGGGCTGAACGCCGAATACGTCTGGCACAAGAAGACGTCGCTCGACGGGTTCGACGCGATCGTGTTGCCGGGCGGGTTTTCCTACGGGGATTATCTGCGTTGCGGCGCCATCGCGAGGTTCTCGCCGATCATGGCCAGCGTGGTGGAGGAAGCACGCAAGGGCACGTTGGTGATCGGGACGTGCAACGGGTTTCAGGTACTGTGCGAAATCGGGCTCTTGCCGGGTGCGCTGGTCCGAAACCGTGGCCTGCATTTCGTGTGCGACCTGATCACGACACGGGTGGAAGTAGGGGACTCTGCGTTCACCCACGGTTGTGCCCAGGGGTCGCTGCTCCGGCTCCCGATCGCGCACGGGGAGGGGTGTTATTTCGCCGACGACGCGACATTGCGGGAGCTGAATGAGAATCGCCAAATCATTTTGCGTTATGCGACCCCGGACGCGCAGATCACTCCGTCCGCCAACCCCAATGGGTCGATCGAGAACATCGCGGGAATCTGTAATCGTCAGGGGAACGTCTTTGGATTAATGCCGCATCCGGACCGGGCCTGCGAGGCGCGGCTGGGGAGCGCGGACGGCCGGAAGATTTTCGAATCGATGATGCGGACTATTGCAGAGCAGCGCCAGCAGGCCGCGTAGTCGCCGATGAGTCAATCAGCCCAATGCCTGTGAGCACAGGGAAGGATCTCTGGTAATTTTCCCCGAAACGAGGGGTCCGACGAGACCGCACCGGCCCAGCTCGGCCAGCGAAGAAATGGTCAGCGACCCTTCGCATCCGCTCGGGATGACAGGGCCAGGGACGCGGGGAAGGTTCGTTTTCCGCGTGTCAGCTGGATGTCTAAAAATCGCGTCGAAATTTACACAAGTGTAACGGGTTTGTACACGTTTTTGGCGGTCCGGAAGCCCTTCCCTAGGAGAGATTTGTCGGGCATCTCGATTGCTCGAAACGTGGCACACCTATGTTGCTACAAAAAACCCTGCATATGAATCAATCGCTCGACGAGTGCAAAAGCCGTCTCGCGAGCATTCAATCGTATCGCCGCCAGTTCGTCATGGTCACCAAAGCCACCGTCACTTCGTCGAAGACGGTTGATTTTAGTTTCCGCGGACCGCTCGGCTTCGAAGCGCGCACTGTTCTGTTGTCGGTGGAAAGCGATTCGCCCGACCAGTTCGCGTTTGAGTCCACCGGCGGGAACGTCGACGTCATGGGACTGGTCGAGTTCACCGAGATTCGGCCGAGCTGCACGGAAGTGACGCTGGCCCTGCACTACGAGATCAAGAACAAGGTCTTTGCGTGGCTGGATCGCAGATTTCATTTTGTGGATGCATTCGTGACCTCCGAGTTGCGGAGCATCCGAGCCCATTTCGAAGGCATTGCCGCGCCAGTCGTGGAGCGAACGCCAATGCTTTCGATGTTCGAGACAGCAACGGCATAGAGGGACTGCTGTTTCAAGCAAAGAGCGCGAATTCGGGGGACTTCGCGCTCTTTTGTTTGTACAGATGTCTCGGCGTCCCTGAGCGCCCCGGACCGAAAATAGCCCAGCGCTTTAGCGCTGGGAACCGCGTTGGGGTGCGGTTTGAGTCCGGAAGGACGGCGGAGGTCGTTCTTTCGTCCCGGGCGGGACTCGATCGTTAAGACGGATAGAACCCAGCACTGAAGCGCTGGGCTATTTTCGGAAGGCGAGCGCCCTTACGCGATCCGGACCGCGTGGGTCTTGTCGAGGCGCAAGACCTGGCCAGTCTCGAACGAAACAACCGCTTTCGGGTCGCGTAATTTCTCGCCGTTAATCTGAACGCTTCCCTGCTCGATAAGCCGTCGCGCGTCGGCTCGTGATTTCGTAGTCGAGAATGCGGTTGCGTAGGCGGAGACCACAATCGAGACAGCGTCTGCTTCTTGCGCGGAAAATTCCGGCAGATCGGCGTCTTCGAGTCGTTTCTCACTAAAACGCGCGTTCCAATCCTCGAGCGTTTTGTCGGCCGCGCTGCGCGAGTGATACGTTTCCACAATCGTTGCCGCCAGCCGCTTCTTTGCTTCAAGTGGGTGCGCCGAAGGGTCTAGCACCTCCCCGAGCAATGCCGGGTAATACCGGGCCATCAATTCATCGGAGATGCTCATTAGCTTTCCGAACATCTCCGAGGGCGCTTCGGTGAGCCCGATGTAATTCCCGAGGCTCTTGCTCATTTTCATGGAGCCGTCGAGACCTTCGAGGATGGGAAGAACCAGGACGACCTGCTGGGGCTGGTTCTCGTGTTTTTGGAGATCGCGACCGACCAGGCAATTGAAGAGTTGATCGGTCCCGCCAAGCTCTACGTCCGCCCTGACCATGACCGAGTCCCAGCCCTGCATGATGGGGTACTGAATCTCGTGGGCGTGGATAGGATGCCCGGCGTCGAGCCGGTTCCGGAAATCCTCGCGTTGCAGCATCTGCTGCAAGGTCACAATGCTGTTGAGCCGGATGACGTCTTCGAATCCCATTTTGCCTAACCAATCACCATTGGCGGCGAGCTCGGTTCGAGACGGGTCGAGGACTTTGAATGCCTGGGCCCGATAGGTCTCCGCGTTGGAAATGACCTGCTCGCGCGACAGCTGCGGACGAGTTGCCGATCGCCCGCTCGGGTCGCCGATCATCGATGTGAAATCACCAATGATCAGGACCGCGGTATGCCCAAGGTCCTGAAACTGGCGCAGTTTCCGCAGAATGATTGCGTGGCCGAGATGAAGATCGGGGCTGGTCGGATCGACGCCGAGCTTGACCCGCAACGGCCGGCCGAGCGCGAGTTTTTCTCTCAACTCAGTTTCGCTGATGATTTGGGCAGCGCCCTGTCTGAGAATGGAAAGAGCCTGGTCTGGTTGCATGCGAGCGCGCGAGTCGAGTAGCCGCGTGCTACTTACTCTTATTCAAGAGCTCGCGCACCTGCTCGATCGTAAGTGGGCGATCGTGGGCCCGCAGAGCTTTCTGGCTTTTCCCTTCCACGAGGAAGGGGCGATTGCCGGAAAAATCCTTGGTGGCGGCCGTGCTCTGGACGGTCTCCGGTGCGCCCCGGACGCCCGGAGCCGCAGGAGTTTCGATCACGGTATCGTGCCTGGTCAGCTGGGAACGTGCAGCGACGTTTGCCGCCGAATCGCCACCGCGGAAATGGCGGGCAGCAAACTGGCGCGGCGTGAATACCCGCTCGTCAGGGTAGGTCGCGGAGATCTTCGTGGCCGGAGCGTAAAAGCTTTTGGTCCGGGCCGGCTTATTGAAGGAAGCGACCACGCCGTTTGTAAACTTCTTGTCCTGGGCCGAGTTCTTCATCGCCATGTTGGGCCGGAGCAACCGGTCGATCAGCTTTTGTTCCTGCTTTTGGGCGAGAGCGGGTGAGACTGCGACGAAGATTATCGCAATGGCAACAAAGACCCGCACCCGATCAAGGTGCCGAAGTGCAGGCGCGGCTGTAAAGAAAATAGTCCGACTTGGCGGCAGCTAGTACCCGAGCGCCCGTTCGAGGACGGCGGCACGAGGGGGCGCCGAAACGTTACCGGCGAGAATTTCACGCGCGCTCACCGGCTGTCCGTAGTAGCGGGCATTCGCCGTTTTTTGAGTTGCGATAACGGTCCCTTCGAGTGAAGCGCCGGCGAACAACCCTTTCGTCCGGCTATACGTGTATATCGCGGCGGTTGGTGTAATGGCGGCGGCGGCTTCGCGTCCCACCGGCCCGGCGGCGGCGCTGGCATCGGCTCCAAGCGTAACGTTGCCGTCACGGGCAAAGGCGCGGACGGCCCGGTTCGTGTTCAGGACAAAAACGAATTCCGTGATTTGCGCGCCGATCTGCGGACCCCACCCGGCACCGCCAGTCCCAACAAAAGAGGGGCCGGACCACCCGTTGCCGGTGCGCGCTACCACCACGCCCTGGCCGCCTTTCCCGCTGAGACCAAAACCCACCTTTACGACTGTAACAATGGCCAGTCCCTTGGCGTTGCGCAGGACCGCCCGCGGAATGCCACGTTCCGGCATCCGTTTGAATTGCCGCAGGATGGAAGCCGATTGATTCACGACTTCCTGCTCGGTGGCGGCCTGTGCGGCGGCGAAAGGCAGGAAACAAATGGCGAGCAGCGCAGGAAGCATTTTCATGATTACCTTTAGTTCGCCTGTTGGAAGTCGAATGGCTGTATGGCTGTCGACTCGTTAGGCCGACGCACCATGGACAACCTGATCGATCAACCGAGCGACGAAGCGTTCATGGCCGACGCGCTGCGTCTCGCACGAAAAGCTATCGAAAAAGAGGAAGTCCCGGTCGGCGCCGTGGTCGTGCGGGGCGGCCGAATCATCGCTCGCGCCTATAATCAGGTCGAGATGCTGAAGGACGCGACGGCCCACGCCGAGATGCTCGCCATAACGCAGGCGGAAGCGGCGGTGGGCGACTGGCGCTTGAATGACTGTGATCTTTACGTGACGAAAGAGCCGTGCGCGATGTGCGCCGGTGCGTTGGTTCATGTCCGGATGCGTCGGGTTGTCTTCGGCTGTGCCGATCCAGGGAGCGGCGCTGCCGGCGGAATGATTAACCTCCTCCAACAAACCGGACTGAATCATCGCTGCGAAATCGTGAGCGGAGTCCTCGCCGAAGAGTGCGGGCAGTTGCTCCAAAGTTTCTTCCGCGAGAAACGCGGTTCGGGCGCGGCCCCGGCAGACGGTTAAAAACGATTGCCTATTTCCGAAGAAATCGGTAAAAACGGTGATCCCACCTCCGCCCCTGTGCACCTCCCTTTCATTCGTCACCTCATTTTCCTCGGCTGCGCTCTGCATGTTTGGGTCGTGCCCCTGCAGGGCGCACCTGTGCCCGGCGCCGTCGATCCTACCTTTGATCCCGGCCGTGGGCCGCTGGCGGTTTCCCCGGGCCTTGGCAGCTCCGTCCTGATTCAGCCTGACGGGAAGATCGTCGTTGCCGGGGATTTCAACGGCGTGAATTTGAAACCCACGCCCGCGGTCGTCCGGTTCAATTCCAACGGCTCGCTCGATCCGAGTTTCGACGCCGGGTCTACGCCGGCTCATCTTGAAAACAATCTGGAGACCGTATCCCGGCTTTTGGCTTTGCAGGCGAACGGGCAAATTTTGCTCGCCGGAATCTTTCCCAATGGCGACGGAACTTCCCGTTACCTGCTTCGGTTGAACGCGGACGGCAGCCTGGATAGTGGATTTAATCCAAGTTTCGAATTTGACCCAAATCTCCCTCGCGGAATCTCCCAGGCTATCGTGCTCGGGGACGGCCGAATCCTGATTGGTGGAAGTTTCACGAAGGTAAACGGAGTTGCGCGCTCGCAGATCGCGCGTCTCAAACCGGACGGGAGTCTCGACGAAACTTTTCAGCCGGTCCTCGCGCCGATTACGTTTGTCGTGCAATCCACCGGGAAGATTGTTGGCGCTATCCGGACCAATGCCGGGGTGACGCTCGCGCGGATGAATTCGGACGGTTCCCTGGATGCGAGCTTTGTCCCGACCGCGACGTCTCCGAGTATCATCCAAAGCGGGCCGCTCATGGTTCAGCATGATGACAGGCTGATCTGGACGAAGGTCGAGTCCGGTTTCATCCCCGAATACACCACCACGATCGTGCGGCTGAACGCGGACGGAACGGACGACGGTTCGTTTGAGCCGTTCACGAGCCTCGGTGGATTTCCAGTCTGCCTGCAAAGTGACGGCAAACTGGTCATCCTGGTGGTCTTCATGCCTGGCCCATCCCGCTTGAACGCAGATGGCACGCCGGACCCGAGTTTCCAACCGGACGAGATCGGGAATGCCGTTGCTCAGCAGCCTGACGGGAAACTCGTGACGGCCGGTGCGCTGTACGATCCGCCCTATGGCATTCACCGGTTGTTCCTGGACGGGCGTCGTGACGAAAGTTTCGCGGCCGGCCTGGGATTAACGAAGATCCGCGGGGTCCCGGTCGACCGGACCGCGCTGCTGCCTAACGGAAAAATCGTTATCGCCGGCAACTTCGAGTATGTCGGGAAGACGCCGCGCAACAGCGTCGCCGTCCTGGATCTCGACGGCACAGTGGACAGCGGCTTCGATTCTGCCTCCCTCATTCCACCGCACGCCAATGGCACCCCAGTGAATGCCCTCGCCGTCGATGCCAACGGAAAGATTCTGGTCGCTTCTGAGGAGAACCTGGTCCGGCTAAACGAAAACGGCACGGTCGACTCATCGTTTCAGTATGCGTCGACGGGCTCTGCCGTGACCGCCATCGGACTCCAGCCCGGGGGCAAAATTGTGATAACGCGGGGCGACGAGTTGTTTCGCCTGCTCGAGAACGGAGCGGTTGATGGGACCTTTCAGGCCGCGCAGAACGGGACCCTGGAGAGTGTGCAACCGGACGCGAAAATCCTCATCGCATCCGGCAACCAGCTGGTTCGGCTTAATCCTGAGGGCGCACTCGATTCAGGTTTCAACGCCGGCGCGGTTTCCGGATTTCTGGCGCCGAAGGTTCTCGCTCTCCAGGGGGACGGCAAAATACTGGTCAGCCGTTTCGCTTCGTCCCTCCAGCCGCAGGTGTTGATGCGCCTGAACCCGGACGGGAGCGTCGATCAATCTTTCGATTCACACATTTACACGGCGTCGTTCGCGGCCACCGATCAGACCAGCATCTATGTCGTGGCCAACATTTCGGAAGCCGGTTCGCCGGACCAAATTGGAATCGTCCGACTGCTCCTCGACGGGAGCCGCGACCCGAATTTTTCAGTAACATTCAATGCCGGCACTACCATCACCGGGCTTCTGCTCCAAGCTGACGGGCAATTGATCGTCACCGGCAGCTTTACCGAGGTAAACGGAGTCAGGCGTGCCTCAATCGCGCGAGTCAACGGCAATACTCCCAGAAAGCTCGGCAATATTTCAACCCGCGCCTTGGTCGGGCGCGGCGCCGCGGTTGAAATTGCCGGGCTCATCATTACCGGGCAGGCGCCCAAGAACGTCGCGATCCGGGTGCTGGGCCCGTCGCTGGCCTCGAGCGGATTGCCTTCCTCCGCGGTTTTGGCGGACCCGTTGTTGCGGTTGCACGATTCGTCGGGCGCGGTGGTCGCGCAAAACGATAGCTGGCGGATTCCGGGCGCGAGCGAGATTGCTCCGACTGGACTGGCTCCTGGAAACGATTCCGAGCCGGCAATTGTGATCAGCCTGCCGCCTGGATCCTACACGGCGGTCGCCGAAGGCGCGCACGGAGAGGAAGGCATTGCGCTGGTGGAAGTTTACGATCTCGACCCGTCGGCCGATTCGACGCTTGCCAATTTGAGCACGCGCGCCTTCGTCGGAACCGGTGATAGTGTCATGATCAGTGGCTTTATTGTCCGCGGTGCCGGGCCCGCGGAAATGGTGGTTCGCGCGCTCGGTCCGTCGCTTTCGTCTTCTTCCGTGGCTTCTCCGCTGAACGATCCATCCATAACCATTTACGACCAGTCTGGGACGGCCATCGCGGCAAATGAAGATTGGCAACAAACCCAAAAGGCAGAACTGGAGGCGCGCAATCTCGGGCCGAAGGACGACCGTGAGTCAGCCCTCATTGCGGCCGTGCCCGCCGGTAGTTACACAGCGCTGGTCCGCGGTGCCCAAAATCAATCCGGCGTCGCGCTTCTCGAAGTTTATCGGCTCGACCAGTAGCCGGATCGGATTTTCCCAGGTTCTGCGAGGCGACAAGTTCAGGCTCGCGGGCGAACCGGACTTGTGGTTATCTTTCCCATCGCTTTATGACCATAAACCGATTCGCTTTCTACACTCTCCTCCTCGCGGTCACCGCTCTGCCCGCTTTCGCCGCGGACGACGATCCGATTTTTCATTCCACAAATCCTCTTGCTCCGCGGGATGAATGGGGCCGGCTCCACCAAATGCCGCAGGTAGATGAAACTGATTATTTCCGGCGGTCGGGCTCCCGCTGGTATTATTATTTCAAATCGCGCCACGAATTACTCCGGGACCCCGCCTACGTCGTTTCGCTCCAGACTGTGCTCCGCAACCGCGGGTACTATTGCGGACCGCTGGACGGGGTGATGTCGGATGCAGTGTCGGAGGCCATCGCGCGGGTTCAGAAAAACCACGTGCAACGAGTGACCGGGACGCTCACGATTCCGGTGCGGCGCGCTCTTCATTTGCCGTAGCAAAAAAGGCAGCTCCTTGGGGCAACAAAGGGTGTGGAGCCGATTGCGCTCGGCGAAGAACAATTTAAGTTTCTCGCATGAAAACTGTCATGCGCCGATTTGCCAATGCCGGAGCGAAAACGGCCAGGCGGACTCTATTCGTAACCGTAACCGTTTTCCTCATTGCCAGCCCGGCGTCCCGCAGCCTCGCCGCTCTCCCGCAGGGCGAAGGACGAACCATTAAGGATTTGTCGGCCACCATTCCGCTTCGCGTGCTTCAGCGTTCGGTCAGCCCTGATTTTTACCGCAGCTTGATCGTCTCGCCCATGGACGGATGGATCGTCGTAGGCGGGCGACTCTCGGCAACAGGGCTCTCCGGGGCCCGGATCATTCGGTCGTCCATGGGAGGCGTATACGATTCGCTGGCCTTGAAGTGGGCGGAAGAAATGCGGATTGCAGTAAACCGCAAAACGGGAACGGCTGGGCCCGCGGAGAACGTTCTGGTTCACCTCCTGATCTATCATATTGCCGATGGAACGATGTTTGTTTCGTTTCCCTCGCTGGAGGAACCAGGCGGTGGGCAAATGAAATATTTCGGCTGCGCGAAGCTGTCTGTGCACAAGAAAGACGGACGATGGGAAGAGATAAAAGGTCCGGAAGGCCTCCAGGGAAAAGGATGGGCAGTGACCGAAAGACGGGAGAGGACGTTTTTGAGCGGGGAGAAGCTGCCGCGCGATCGTCAGATAACTCCGCGGCTCGACCAGCGGTAACGTTGCGGAAGCTTCAAAGAAGCAGCCTCGCTAGGATTCGAACCTAGACAAAGAGATCCAGAATCTCTGGTGCTACCATTACACTACGAGGCTTCGTTTGGGTCCCGCAGGGGCGGGACGGGCGGTTACTATCGGGCAGGACCCGCCCCGCTCAACCAGATTTCGGCGCCTTCGCGCGCGGCATCTACTTCCAGCGGCTGGCCGCTTTCGAGGACGAGGAGCCGGGCGCGCTCGAGCATTTCATCGATCTGGCGGTCGTCGTGGCTGGGATCGTGATGAAACAGGAAAAGTTTTTTTGCGCGCGCTTCGAGGGCGAGTGAAACCACGCGGCTAAGCGCGCCGTGCCCCCAGCCAATGTGCTCCTGATATTTCTCGTCGGTGTACTGCGTGTCGAGAATCAGGACATCGGTCCCCTTGAGGAACTCGACCAGCTGCGAGCGTTGGACGACCGCCTGGGCGCGCGCGCGCTGAACATGGACCCCATCGCGTTCGGCCAGCTTTAGTTTCAATGGCTCGAACGGCTCGTTATCGGGGAGAAAAGCGAT
>DATLNB010000011.1:0-83518 GCA_035536995.1 Chthoniobacterales bacterium
CGAGATCAAGAACAACGCCGACACTCTGGCTTACCAGAGCGAGAAGCAGCTGAAGGATCTCGGCGACAAGATTCCGGAAGACAAACGCAAGCAGGTCGAGGACGCGATCAAAGCCGTTCGGGAAGCGATCGAGAAGAACGATACCGACGCGATGAAGCGGACCTACGACGACCTGCAGAACAAGTTCCAGGAGGTCAGCGCCGATCTTTACAAACAGGCTTCAGCCGGCGCCGGTGCGGGCGCGCAGCCCGGTCCTGATCCCACGGCCGGCCCTCAGACCCGTCCGCAGGACGAAGGCTCGCACAAAGCGCACGGCGACGTAGTCGATGCCGAGTTCGAAGTCGTCGACGAAGACAAGAAGAAGTAACGAATTCTAACAATTTGCCAGAAGCCATTGGTAGCAACTGATGGCTTCCGGCATTAACCAACCAAAGCAGAAGAAGGAGTAACTAACACTACTATGGCAATTAACGTAAGACCCCTCGGAGATCGCGTGCTTGTGCAGCCGATCGAAGAGAAAGAAACCAAAAAGGGCGGCATCATCATCCCGGATACCGCCAAGGAAAAGCCGCAGGAGGGCAACGTCGTCGCTCTCGGGACCGGCAAAGTGGACGATAACGGCAAGAAGGTCGAGTTCACCGTGAAGAAGGGCGACAAGGTTCTCATCTCCAAATACGGCGGCACCGAGATCAAAGTGGACGGCGAGTCCTACCTGATCATGCGCGAGGACGACATCCTCGGCATCATTGGTTAACAAACACTCCGGATGAAGAAGCAGGAACTAATCTGGAAGCCAGAAAACCAGGACGGATTTTCTAACAAGAAATCTTCTTTGTTTTCTGCCTCTTCCTGGATTCCTGGCTTCCAGATTCATCCCAATTACCTTTAACTAGAAACTAAGAACTAACTATATGGCAGCTAAACAACTCCAATTTGATGAGAACGCGCGGCATGCGCTTCTCCGCGGCGTCGAGAAACTCTCGAAGGCCGTCAAGGCAACGCTCGGACCGAGCGGCCGCAACGTTATCCTCGATAAGAAATTCGGAAGCCCGACGATCACCAAGGATGGTGTGACCGTGGCCAAGGAGATCGAGCTCGAAGATCCTTACGAAAACATGGGCGCTCAGCTCGTCCGCGAAGTCGCTTCCAAGACTTCCGACATCGCTGGTGACGGCACCACCACCGCGACCGTGCTCGCTGAATCAATCTACAAGGAAGGTCTCCGCAACGTGACGGCCGGCGCAAACCCGACCTCGCTCCAGCGCGGCATCAACAAGGCTGTTGAAGCCATTGTCGCTGAGCTCGGCAAGATCTCGAAGAAGGTTTCCGACCGGAACGAGATCGCGCAGGTCGCCACTGTCTCGGCTAACTGGGACAAAACGATCGGCGAGATCATCGCCGACGCGATGGACAAGGTCGGCAAGGACGGGACCATCACGGTGGAAGAAGCCAAGTCGATCGAAACCAGCCTCGACGTCGTCGAAGGCATGCAGTTCGACAAGGGCTACCTCTCTCCGTACTTCGTGACCAACGCGGAAGCGATGGAAGCGATCCTCGATAACCCTTACATCCTCATTCACGAGAAGAAAATCTCGAGCCTAAAGGACATGCTCCCACTGCTCGAGAAGGTGGCGAAAGCTGGACGTCCGCTCCTGATCATCGCCGAAGACGTGGAAGGCGAAGCGCTCGCGACGTTGGTCGTGAACAAGCTCCGCGGCACGTTGCAGGTCGCAGCGGTTAAGGCCCCGGGATTCGGCGATCGTCGCAAGGCGATGCTGGAAGACCTTGCGGTCCTGACCGGCGGCCAGTGCATTACCGAAGACCTCGGTATCAAGCTGGAGAACGTTAAGCTCGACGACCTCGGCCGCGCCAAGCGGGTTACGATCGACAAGGAGAACACCACCGTTGTCGAAGGCGAAGGCAAACAGAACGATATCGCCGGCCGGGTCAACCAGATCCGTCGTCAGATCGAAGAGACCACTTCGGATTACGATCGCGAGAAGCTCCAGGAACGCCTGGCCAAGCTCGCCGGTGGCGTAGCCGTCATTAACGTCGGCGCCGCGACTGAGACTGAGATGAAAGAGAAGAAGGCGCGCGTCGAAGATGCGTTGC
This sequence comes from Chthoniobacterales bacterium, assembly GCA_035536995.1. Classification (GTDB taxonomy): domain Bacteria; phylum Verrucomicrobiota; class Verrucomicrobiia; order Chthoniobacterales; family UBA10450; genus AV80. The sequence goes on from DATLNB010000011.1 coordinate 2,113, forward strand.
ATGCTACTCGCGCCGCGGTTGAAGAAGGCATCGTCCCTGGCGGCGGCGTCGCTCTGATCCGTGCGCAGAAAGCGCTCGATAACCTGAAGCTCGAAGGCGACGAAGCCGTGGGCATGGCGATCATCCGCCGCGCCATCGAGGAGCCGCTTCGCACTCTCGCCGATAACGCGGGCCAGGAAGGCGCGCTCATCGTCCAGGAAGTGAAGAAGCGTAAAGGCGCCGAAGGTTACAACGTCGCGACCGGCGAATACACCGACCTGGTGAAGGCCGGCGTCGTCGATCCGACCAAGGTGACCCGGAGCGCGTTGCAAAACGCCGCTTCGATCAGCGGCCTGTTGCTCACCACCGAAGCCATCATCACCGAAGCTCCTGAGAAGGAGAAGGCCGGTGGCATGCCTCCAGGAATGGGCGGCGGAATGGGTGGCGGCATGGGCGGCATGGACTATTGAGGCCGTCTCGGCCGAAACCCCGAATCCTTTCGGGGCTAAGCCGAACCAAACTATGAATTGCGACAGCCGGGCTTCGAAAGAGGCCCGGCTGTTTTGCGATGAGATGGCGCGGCCGCGCCAAGCACATATCACTGGAGCGCTTTCCAGATTTCGATATAACAATATTGCCACCCGAGAACCATGTCGATCGACCCCAGTTCCGTAGCTCAACCAATGGGCGCGACCGAAAAGGACGCGTATATTTGCTATAACAAAGCCGATTTGGCGTGGGTAACAAAGTTGGCTGAGCACCTCGAGTCCGAAACCTTTGACGGCACATCTGAGTCTCGACGTTTGCGGGTGTTCTTTGACAAGTGGGACATCGAGGATGCGCAAAGCCTTATTGATCGAATGAACCAAGGCATGGAACAATCGCGACACTTAATCGCGATCCTGTCACCAGAGTTTCTACTGAATGACTGGCCGCGTTTCGAATGGAAGCACATCGTCGCCGCTGATCCCAACAATACCAAAGGCAAACTTATCCCATGCTTGCTGCGTGATCTGTCGCTGGACCAGCAACATCGGATTAACTATCCGGCACCTTTTCGAGACCTAAAATATATCGACTTCCGAACGCCGTCGGAGTTCAAGCGAAGTTTTAATCGCTTGGTCCGGAAGATTCGAAATCTTCCGCCCGATCGCGGGCGCCGACTTCGTCCAATTGCTTCGACTGGCGTCGTTCTACCAACAGAAGGCCCGCCCGACGTTGCCTGGCTCCCTGATTCAATCGCCGAGACAATTTTTTCGAACCTCTTCCGGTTTACCGACGTGCCGATGTATATTTGGAATGCTGCGACCCCCTATTCCGAAAAAGCGGCGATTTGGGAGAATGTGCCCGACTGCTCACCGTTCATATTGCGAGGTGGACGTTTGTATACGTTCGCCCGCCTCGAAGTAGACAACGAGCCGTTGAGGGATGTTGTTGATTGTCACACAATATCGCGAGATTCCCGCGCGGAGTGGGCGCTGAAAGCCGACCGTCAGAACTGGTTGATGGCACTCTTGAACACCGCGGTTAACAATCACCTCAGGCGGAGAAACATTCGGACTGACGGTAAAGGTCGGTATTACTTCAAGGCCAGCGAACATCAGCGAGATCGCAAATGGCCTATGCCCGTCGGTAAACCGCGCACCGTTGCGAAGCAAATTGTCGATGAAGTCAAAGGCTCAGCGTTCTGGGTCCACCAAGGCGCGGAGATTCGGTGCCGCCGAATCGACGAAAAAATTTTCATCTCTGTTCTGCCATTATATCTTTTCACTGAGGATGGCTCCATAGCGATTGGCGGGAAGGCCGCCGGGAAGCTCGCTCAGATGTGGATGGGCAAGCAGCAAAACCCAGACATTTTTCGCGATGTGCTGTTTTGGGGACACGTCCTATCCGATGGGTGGCCGAAAATGCGAATCGATACCGGTGCTGACCCAATTTACGTCGATAGCACGCCTGCCGCGGCACGCGTGGGTCACGGTGTATCATTCGATCAGATCAACATCCGGACGCTACTGCAGCACAAAGATTCAGAACTGGAAGACGTTGCTGTTCAGGCGGGTGAACTTGAACCATTGGCAGAATCTGAAGAAGACGCGCACGAGTGACGACGTTCAGCCGTAAACGTTCTGTACCCGTCGAGCAAAAGCTGGAACGCGTTGTTCCTGTGTTCACAAGCTTTTTCATCGAAGAGCCAAAACTGGTTTTCGGAGGAGGAAAGCTCTCAGTAGATCCAAAGGCGGGAATCGAAAATTACGGGCCATTCGGCTGGGAAAGGCATCCTTCGAAAACAATCCAAATTGGACTGATCGGAACTCCTGAAGGTGTTCAAGATTTTCTTGGATTCTTGGAAAAAGCCCAAAACAAGCTGGCGCCGGGATTCAACTCCCGAGGCAAGCCTTTGGATCCGCATACGTTCCCGGACTTCCCCGGTTGTGATCCCACAGAGTCATTTCGTGCGCAGTTTGTCTCGAACAACACCGCCCTCCATCGGACTATTCACTCAGAATTCTTTAGCAAGGCAGTATCGACCCCGATAGAGGAAGCGAAAATTCGGAACGTGATCGATCTCCTGCTTCGTGAACTCGAAGCGCTAAACAACCTTGATCCAGCGCCTGACGTTGTCGTCGCATTGCTACCGCCAGACGTTCAGCACGAAGTCGAGCACGTTGGGGCCGCTATGGCGCGTCGAAAATTTGTGCTGTCTCCGAGAGATCGCTTTCTTGCTAACTTAAAGAAAGACGAAGCCGCCGGTCAGAATGTATTGACCCTTGAATTCGACACGCCGTCGAGTTCGCTTGAAGGCTATTGGAACATCCATCACGCGTTCAAAGCGCGGGCGATGCAATTTGACATTCCGACGCAGTTACTTTGGGAAAGCACATTACGGGATGAACACCTTTCATCTGTTGCATGGAATCTTTTTACAGCCTTGTACTATAAGGCGGGGCATACCCCTTGGAGGCTTCAGTTACTACCAGATAATACTTGCTACGTTGGAGTATCTTTCTACAAGGAGCGGCCCTTCGGCAAATCCGATATGAATTCAAGCCTCGCTCAAGTCTTCGGAGCCGGTGAAGGTATCGTCCTTCAGGGAGGAAAGGCGGTGGTCGACAAGAATCGTGGAGACTCAAGACCCCACCTCCGGGAGACGGAAGCTCATGCGCTTCTCACGAACGCGTTGGAGAAATACAAGCTGCAGCATGGCGGTCCGCCAACACGAGTCGTTATTCATAAAACATCGCGGTATTGGCCGGAGGAGCTGGACGGCTTTCGAAAAGCTCTCGGAACAATCTACCATTATGACTTTCTCGCGTTCGGCGAACTCGAATCGCGCTTTATGCGACTTGGAAAGCGACCCGTAGTTAGAGGCACGGGCGTGATTTTGGGGAAGCGATATTACGCTCTCTTCACCGGCGGGTACATTCCATATCTACGAGCTTATCCCAGTAAGAGGATTCCACGTCCTGTCGAAATCCTAGAGCATTTTGGAGATTCAACTGCTCAGTGGGTCTGCACCGAAATCCTCGCACTAACTAAGTTGAATTGGAACAGTTGCTGGTTCGGCGGCACCATGCCCATCACAATTCGGTTCTCTCGCGATGTTGGCCGCGTCTTGGCCGAACTGCCCAAAGACGGCAGTGTTCAGCCTCAATCGAAGTATCGATACTATATGTAACAGCAGCGGTCGCGATTCGCCTGGTGCGCAACATTGCCGTTGGTTATTTTTGACTGCACCGGCGGTGACCGTCGCATGCTATGGGCCGCGGTGAGTTTTTCCAAACCTTCAGCGTATGGATATTCCGAGCATCAAGAGAGACGAAGCGCACAAATACGTTCTTGATCGTGACGGCTCCGCCGAAATGGCCGCTCATTTTCGAGAGAGCACCGAGCTATTGACAGAGTTGATCGACTACGGGACCAACCTTCTCGTCCGTGCGTTCACTAGCAGCAAAAGGGACCTGAAGGCCGTTTGCGTTCTCTTCGTTCAGCTGCGGCAATTCCTCACACATCTCGACGGGCTCGCAACGCTACTGACGACTGGCAACTGCGGTACGGCGGACTTGCAACTCCGTTCGCTTTTGGAGGGGTCCCATTTGATAGAGTGGGTTCTCGCAGCGGATAGCGAGGCAAAAATACAGCATCTGTATGTTGAGAATTTACGCCGACGTCGCCATGGATAACAGCGTTATTAGTGGAACACCTGAATTTACAAAACATTTTGATGCCATTGGAGACCTCAAAATCAAAGCTGAGGATATGGAAGGCGTCGGTAAAGAGGCGGCTCAGATAAGTACCATTCTCGCGCAATCCCCCCTCGATTCGATAGATCAGAAATTCGAATCCTATTACGCCAAGCGAGGATTTGACCAGCAGTGGTACAAAGCATACGGCGAAAAATCCATTCGGTCGATTGCTGACACGCTCGGGCGGTTAAAAGAATATACATACATATATGCGGCGTTGTCGGGGGTGACTCATGGCAGCGACATATGGAAAAGCGTTTTCTTTGGCAAAGGGAAAGCCGAGCTTTCGCCGTTACGGGAGCCGCAAAACACGCCGCGTGTGGTCCAACTGGCGGCCACACTCGCCTTCCGCGTATATCGGATGATTCTTTGCGAATTCCGGCGTGGAGAAGAAGAGAATTTCGATCGAAAATATATTCAGGAGTGGCGCCAGCGATTTTGGAAGAAATACGAGATTGATCTCAATCCGAAGCAACTCACGATATGACGAGAAGCACGGTGGCGGGACGTACCGATGAGCTTGCCCCTCACAGGCACTAGCGAAAAACTACCGCAAGTTAGTTGCACTGATTTCTCCACATAACGTCATAGATCGACTTAATGAAGTGTCCCCGCACGTACCTGGTGTCTGTATCGAGTTTTGTCTGATAAAACGAAACCCCGACAAGCGCCGACCTGCCAATGCTTAACTTCCCAGTCGCTTTACTTTTAAGCACTTGCAGCCCCCAGATTCCGCCTCCGCTTGTACCTCCAAATGATCGAGGCAAATCGTTCTCCTCGCAGTAAAAGCATTTACTCTGGATGTAATCCCACCCGTCGCGCTCCATTATGTCACCTTCCTGAATCACGTGGCCGCACGTGAGGTGATAGGCGGAGCGTCGAAATCCGTTTGGAAGAGGCGTCGTTTTGCACCTCTCTTCTGGAAATCCTAACGATGCCAGAAAGGAGCCTTCAGCCGAGAATTCTTTAAACAGTGCGTCGAATTCTTGCTCAAGCGGCCAGACCGACCCGATGGCTAAAATAGTTTGTCGCTGTTCGCATGGCGCAATTTCGACGAAGTCGAGATCGGGTCCGTACTCTTCAGTTAAAGGAGTCGTGAGCCGATGAGCGATCAACGAATCGGGCGGCAGGTAAACTGCCCTTGAATCACGAAGCAAGAGCACCACGCAATCGTTGTTCAACGATTCATGCTGCATCAGTGTCACGCAGTGTCGCGCGGTGAGGATTCCGACGATTCCATTTTTCTTAACGAGCGTTCCAGACCCGAACGGTGTGCACGTCTGCTTTTGTTTGGATGAAACCCACGCCATTCCAACGGAGTATGGGACAAACTCACGCGTGAGTGTTTCCTGAAAGTCCCGTGGCATATCGCCTAAACGCAGAAGTCCGTCGGCCATACGAAATCATAATGCAAAATGCGGACAGTGGAATGGATAACAATTCTCGGCCTACCGTATGACTTCAGCTAAACGAAATGCGAATTTAGGGCGTCGGTTTGGTTTTGGATTATCGCGGTTGGCGACGAGCAGCAGTCGCGGGCGTTGCGCAATGCCTTAGACGTGAATATCGCGCCCGCGTCGCCGTCATGCCGAAGGGTACATCATCCGGGGCGACCGACTAGTCGTGCGGATAGCGCGGCGTCCCTACCTAAGCGGCGCTTACCATGGTTGAAGCGTGTCGGCGAATCCGCTAAGCTGAGTCTGATGAGCGTCGAGCAGATCAAGACGGCGATCGAGCGGCTTTCGTTTGAAGAGCGCGCGCCGAACTGGCGGCGTGGTTCCATGGGCGGAAAGTCGACGACTGGGACGAACAGATAAAGCGAATGTGGTGGAGGGCAAACTCGACGATGTTCTGCGTGAAGTGGAAGAGGATACAGAGGCCGGCCAGCTCCGCGATATGCCGTAAAATCAAGAACGCACCGGCGGTTCTGGAACGAATTCAACCGGCTGCCGGCGCATGTTCAGTGTCTCGCGCGTTGCGCCGTTCACGGACAACGCAGCGCGGTGTCCCTACCAAAAGCAATCAACAACAGGCGGGCTCGCAAGGGCCCGGCTGTTTTGCGTTTTCACGCCGACGCGGCGGCTGAGCGCCGCAGCTACGGCGCTTCTCGTCAGGCTTTGCCGCCGAAGCTTACGTAATCTTCCAGGTCGACGAGATCGAACCAGGTTTTGATGTCCTCCCGTTCTCGCGAGATCTGGGCGACGGAGTCAGTGAAGAACTGGAGGGTCTCGGCATCGCTACTCGGACCGCGCCGGTCCATGAAATTGCTCCAGGCCTCAATCTCCCAGGCGGCCCGTTTCCGGTTGGCATTCGTGTTCACCCATTCCAGGATTTCGCCGTCCCCCTTGCCCGCGGCGAGCTGCTCTCTCAGCGCCGCAAAATCGAGGCCGATGAATTCCTTCAGGTGCTGATCGATTGGCGCGTCATAGATGAATTCACCGTTCGTCCCGGCAATGACAGCGCGTCCTTTGTCGAGCAGCCGGGGAAGAATGACGTAGCCGCCAAGCCGGCATCGAGGGCTCCGGGGTGGACGTTTTGTCAGGTCGGGCGCGGAGATGTTTAATGAGTCGGCCATGGCCCTGATTATTGGTTCCGCGAACGTCCCGTCAAAGAATTTGCTTCTGTTCCGGGAACGATCCGGCATAGGCTCGACTCGCTCGATGAAACCTGTTTCGCGCTCTTCGGCGACATGAGACGCGGTCTTTTCTAGACCGGCAGTCCGGGAATCAGCTTCGCATCCGCAATCACTCTTATGAAATACGACGTATCCGCCTTAGTGGCCGAGGTGAAGGCCAAGAACCCGGCCGAACCGGAATTTCACCAGGCCGTCCAGGAAGTGGCCGAGTCCCTGGTCCTCGTCCTGGAACAGCACCCGGAATATCGCCAGGCCAAGATCATCGAGCGGATCATCGAGCCGGAACGCGTAATTATGTTCCGGATCCCGTGGCAGGACGACAAAGGCGAGCTCCACGTCAACCGTGGATACCGCATTCAGATGAACAGCGCGATAGGCCCTTACAAAGGCGGACTGCGTTTCCATCCTTCGGTCAACCTTGGCATTCTGAAGTTCCTCGCTTTCGAGCAGGTCTTCAAAAACGCGCTCACTACCCTGCCGATGGGCGGCGGCAAAGGCGGCGCTGATTTCGATCCGAAAGGAAAGAGCGACAGCGAAGTGATGCGTTTTTGCCAGGCGTTCATGTGCGAGCTCTTCCGGCACATCGGACCCGACACCGATGTGCCAGCCGGCGACATCGGGGTAGGCGCGCGTGAGATCGGATACCTCTTCGGAATGTACAAAAGACTCCGGAATGAATTCACCGGGGTTATGACAGGCAAAGGATTGACCTGGGGCGGATCGGTCATTCGACCTGAAGCGACCGGTTACGGCGCGGTTTACTTCGCCGCGGAGATGCTCAAGACGCGCAAGGAAGAACTAAAAGGCAAGACCTGCCTTGTTTCCGGGAGCGGCAACGTAGCTCAATACACCGTGGACAAATTGATCTCGCTCGGAGCAAAGGCGGTCACACTCTCCGATTCGACCGGCTACATCTACGACGAAGCTGGGATCGATCGTGAGAAGCTCGGATTTGTGATGGACCTGAAGAATAACCGGCGGGGCCGGATCAAGGAATACGCCGAGCAGTTCAAAGGTGTTACTTTCACCGAGCTCGATCCGAACGCGGATCATAACCCGCTTTGGGACCACAAAGCGGAGTGCGCATTCCCCAGTGCGACCCAAAACGAGATCAACGCGACCGATGCCGCGAACATGCTGAAGAACGGGGTCTATGTCATATCGGAAGGCGCTAACATGCCGACGACGATCGATGGCGTGAACCAGTTCCTGAAAGCCGGCATTCTGTTTGGTCCCGGTAAAGCAGCGAACGCCGGTGGGGTTGCTACGTCCGGGCTTGAGATGGCGCAAAACAGTATGCGCATTTCCTGGACGCGGGAGGAAGTGGATGGCCGGCTCTTTAACATCATGAAGACGATCCACGAAGTTTGTCATCGAACTGCGGAGAAGTATGGCACGCCCGGGAACTACGTGAATGGGGCGAACATCGCCGGGTTTTTGAAGGTAGCTAACGCGATGATGGACCAGGGGTTGGTGTAGGTCTCGTTCAAATATTCATGCTCATGCTCATGCTCATGCTCATGCTCATGATCCTGATCCTTGAAAGAGCCTGACCGCAAGAGAGGATCATGAGTATGATCACGATCAGGAGCATGAATGAGATCGCCGGCGCCGCTGCTACAGCGCTGAAGCTGACGCAATGTAGAGGCGCTTGTGCCAAGCGCCTTCTTCTTCGGCATTCCCAAGCGCCTGTTGGCCGGCGTTAGGCGCTTGGCACAAGCGCCTCTACACTGAAGAGCTAAAGCGCAAGGCCTGGTGCAACCTTTCCGGTAACTGCGGAAGCTTCCGCCGTTCGATCAGGAAGGTAATGATCCCGGCGAGCTCGCGGTAGATGTAATTCTTGTTCACGGCGCCCTGGAGATATTGTTCGCCGCTACTGCCGCCGGTACCTATCCGCGTCCCGATCATGCGGCGGACCATTTGCAAGTGGCGGTAACGGAAGTTTCCGATCTGTTCGTCGATCTCGATCAACGCATTAAGAAGAGCAAACGGGAGGCGGAAAAGTGGCTCGTCGCGATAAAGCATAATGAACAACGCGGCGCGCAACGCGGTGGGAGAAAAATCGCCCGCCCCTGTTTTGAATAATATCTCGTCGAACTTTCCGAGTAACTCCGTCGTCTCGTCGCGCTTCGAAAGGCTCGCTTCGTAAAGAGACCTATACCTTGCCCAGAACCTGGGAATTTCAGGGTTAGCGGCCGCTTCATCGCTCTTCCAATCCGCCCAGAAGGAAGCGTCGAAGAAAGGCATGCGGGCAAGCCACTGTTCCACCAGCTTAAGCAACGAAGTTCCCTTCTCTGCTTCTACTATCGTGTGGTAGTCCGCCTCGTTGAAACCGCCCATCTCGGTGTGCTTGTAGTAATCGGGCCGGAAACGGTTCTCCATCCGAAGACCGAGGGTCGCTTCGATCTGGCGGAACTGGATGCTTTGGAAACCAGACGCGCCTTCGAGGCTGGAACGGAAATCGAGGAAATCGAGCGGCGTCATTGTTTCCAGGACGTCGACCTGCTGGTTGAGCAACTTCCAAATTTCAACGATTCGCTTCAATCGGTGAACGACGACGTTCATGTCGGGACCGTCGTCATCGGCGGAAGGTTTCTGGAGAACCGCGCAACAGGCGTTGAGCTCGTGAAGGATCTGCTTGAACCAGAGCTCGTAGGTTTGATGGACGATGATGAAAAGCATCTCGTCGTGGGCATGCAGCTTTCCCTCGATGAGGCTCAGCGGCGCCTGCAAACCGAGCAGCTGGTCAACGGCGAGATAACTGCCGTAATAGGCCGGGTCCTTTGCGCTCGTGAACGGGCACTCCATGGAGGAGAACTGTCGGGTCGGCCTCGCCGAGTGACAAGGGGTTTTGCCGGGCGTGTGAATCGTTCCTCCGCCCCCCGTATCAATTTGAGCCAATGGGGAGTGCGCGTACATTCCCGCACCATGAGCACCTACCCGAAAAGCCCGAAGGAAATGACCAAGGGAATGATGTATTTTCCCCGGATGCTGGACAAAATCCGGCTGCACGCTGCCGGGGAACTGGGGGAAGATTATCATGCAAGCCTGGGTGCGCCGCGGACCGCGGATGGCGCGTGCACAAACTTTCTCCGGATAAATTACGGCGTGCTTCGGCAGCGGGTCTTGAAGGGCGGAACCGATGAAGAAATTCTCGATTGGTGTTACACCAACGGCCGCCGCCTGAACGACGGCGATCTGGTCGTCTGGAACGGGTTCGTTTCGAAGTTCGGCTTGAACGATTTCGCCAGCCCGGTGCTTGAAGAGGCGAAGCAGAAGTGCGGGGCGGCGGATCGGACCGACCTCAACACCATCGTGGATTTCATCGACTTCGACGAAAAGCGGCGCGAGTGATGCGCCGCGAAGCGCCGTCCAGCCACCGCGGGACGCCAGAACGTTCCGGGCAGTTGTAACGCACAATGGAGCAACCCGGCGGTGACGAGTTCCGGTACTGGGCTTTCATCAGTTACAGTCATGCTGATGCAAAATGGGGCGACTGGTTGCACACCGCGCTCGAGACCTATCGAGTCCCGGCCCGGCTCGTTCGGAATGCGCGGCCGGCTGGCGCGGTGCCGCGCCGAGTCTTCCCTGTTTTTCGCGATCGCGAAGAGCTAGCCAGCTCGGCAAGCCTCGGTGAGAACATCCAAAACGCGTTGCGCCTCTCGCGCGCGCTGGTCGTAATCTGCTCGCCGCGCGCGGCCGCGTCCCGCTGGGTGAACGAAGAGATCAAGCTCTACAAGAGCATGGGGCGCGAAGACCGCGTCTTTTGTTTGATCGTTGATGGAGAACCGTACGCAAAGCCCGATTCCGGACTGCTCGAATGTTTTCCCAAAGCCGTCCTCCTGCGCCTGGATGACAAAGGCGAGCTCTCAAGCGAGCCGGCCGAGCCGATCGCGGCGGACGCCCGCGAAGGCAAGGACGGCAAACGCAACGCCCTCCTGAAGCTGATCGCGGGTATCGTCGGCGTCTCGTTCGACGAGCTCCGGCAACGCGAGCGCCAGCGGCAGCTTCGGCAACGGATTCGGGTTGCAGCTCTGGCCGTGGCAGTGACGGCTGTTGTCACCGTTACCTATCTCGGGATCGCCGATGCGGGGCTCGGGATCCCGGGAGCCGAAGCAATTCGGGCAAGGATCGATCGCTACGAGTTATCGGCATTTCGCCGCGCTCATTCGGAGGGCGAGATCAGGCGAGTTGCCGCCGCTTTACGCCAGCAGCTGGTCGATGTTTTCCGGCAACGCCTTCATGATGGATGGATTTCAGCGACCCCGCCCGACATGGAGAAGACGGCGGAAGTCTGGGCCCACGCCCAGGCAACATTCGCGATCTTTCGGATGCCGGACCAAACAGAGGCCCGGCGCCAGTTCGTTCCGTGCCTGGCCGTTCCCTTCGCAGCCGAGTCAGATAAAGACGAATACGGCCGTCGTCTGCCCTGGGGTAAAGGCCACAACACGTTGAACGATCCGGACGGGCTCGACTACGAGAAATCGATCCCGAGCTTGTGGATGATTTCGGCGCTGGCCGCAGCGCTCCAGAAACCGGACGCGCTCACGGAACCAGAACGGCAGGCCGTTCTGGGGCGCATGGCTTTTCTTCAGGACTTCGCGAAGCGCTATCACCCGGTCGAGGACGGCGGCTGGAACATGGTCGCCTCGCAAAAGGATCCGGCCCGGCATCATCTATACTCCACGACAGTCGCCTTGCTGGCTTTGTTGCAAGTCCACGCCGCCGATGCGCCGTGGGAGGGGAGCAAAGAACGGCGGGACGAATTGATCCGGCAAACCGCGCGCTGGCTGGTGGAGCGTTTTGACGCGACTGGCAATCCTCCGGGCTGGCGCGGGATCAGCGAAGATACGCGGGACATCTATGACGGGCTGACCATTCAGATTTTCGCGGAACTTCTCCAGACGCGAAAGGCGCTGCCGGATTTCACGCTGCCGGCCGAGATAGCGGACGAAATTCCGCGGCAACTGACCGCTTTCGCGCGGCGCGATCTTACGTTCCCGGTGAACGGGGGCCAATTCACCGCGTTTTACACCGGCGCGGACGGGAGCGACCTGGTCGGGAAACGGTTGATCAAGTATCTTTGGTATCCATGGGTGATTGATTGCGCGGTGACCTGGCTCGAACAGGCGGAAAGAGAAGGGCGGCCGAAGGAGCAACGCGTCCAGGTCCGCCGGGCTCTGGGGCATCTTATCGTGGACCTGGGCGACGAAGCATTAAGGCGGGCAAAACGTGACTACACCTTTTTTGCCTCGGAAGATCTTTACGGACTAACGGCGATCCGTCCTCCCGAGTGAGGCGATACGTCCACCGCATTTATTACGCTCGTAATGTAAGTGGATCGACGAAGCGTTTCGGCGTACCAGGTGCTGCCGAAAAGGGAGAAAGAGGGTTATTTATGAGCATCATATCAGGGAGATTTCACCTCAGTTTCGTCTGCGCTGTTGCTGCGTTCGTTGGCACAGGCTTAAGCCTCGCGGGCGCGGCGACGCTTCCAGCTGGATTCACGGAATCTCAATTCGGCTCGAACGTTGGCGGCGCTCCTACCGCGATGGCGTTCGCGCCCGATGGCCGTCTCTTTGTTTGCCTGCAGGGCGGCCAGCTTCGCGTGATCAAAAACGGCGCCCTTCTCGCGACGCCGTTTGTGTCGCTCTCGGTGAATTCGTCGGGCGAACGCGGACTCCTCGGCGTGACGTTCGATCCGAACTTCAGCACCAACCAGTTCGTTTACGTCTATTACACGACGAGCACTTCGCCGGTTCACAATCGCATCAGCCGGTTCACGGCCAATGGAGACGTCGCGGCGGCCGGCAGCGAAACGGTGCTCGTGGATCTGGATAACCTGACCAGCGCTACCAACCATAACGGAGGCGCAATCCACTTCGGTCCGGACGGAAAGCTGTATGCAGCCGTAGGCGAAAACGCGACGCCGAGCAACGCCCAAACACTGAGTAACCGGCTCGGCAAAATCCTGCGTTATAATGCGGATGGAAGCATTCCGAGCGATAATCCCTTCTTCAACACCGCGACGGGCGCCAATCGAGCGATCTGGGCCCTCGGCTTGAGAAACCCGTTTACCTTCGGCTTCCAGCCTGGCACCGGCCGCTTGTTCGTTAACGACGTCGGCGCCGGCACCTGGGAAGAAATCAATGATGGCATCGCGGGCTCGAATTACGGATGGCCGACGTGCGAGGGAAATTGTGCGACTCCGAACCCGAACTTTCGCAATCCCCTTTTTCAATACGGCCACACAGGAGACGCCGCGACAACCGGTTGCGCCATTGTCGGCGGCGCGTTTTACAACCCGGCGGTCAACCAGTTCCCCGCGAGTTTTATTGGGAAATACTTTTTCGGCGACCTGTGCAACGGCTGGATCCGGGTCTTCGATCCGGCGACGGGAACCGCCAGCCCGTTCGCCAGCGGAGTCTCGACGCTGGTCGACCTCCACGTGGGGCCGGACGGGTGCCTTTATTATCTCGCCCGGGGCAACGGCGGACAGGTTTTCCGGGTCAGCGCGGTCGCATCGCAACCATTGAATATTTCAGTCCGATCGAGCGTGGGAACCGGCAACAACGTCATGATCAGCGGTTTTATTAATAGCGGGACCGCCGCGAAAAAGGTGATCGTGCGCGGGCTCGGACCGTCGTTGAGCGGAGCGGGCGTGACGGGCGCGCTGGCCGACCCTGTCCTGGAACTGCGAGCCGCCGATGGATCGCTCATTGCGAGCAACGACAATTGGCGGCAGAACTCCGCCCCAAACCAGCTCGAGATTACGAATAATCAGCTGGCGCCCACGAACGATCTGGAGTCTGCGATCGTCGCCACGCTCCAACCCGGCAGCTACACCGCCGTCATTCGCGGCCAGAACAACGGCACCGGCGTGGGGCTCGTTGAAGTTTACGATGTCGACCAGACGACCCAGTCCCGACTCGCGAATATCAGTGGGCGCGCCTTCGTCCAGACAGGCAGCAACGTTTTGATCGGCGGCTTCATTGTCGGCAACAACATCGGCGCGGCAAAAATCGTCGCGCGCGGAATCGGCCCGTCGCTGGTGTCTTCGGGTATCACGAATCCACTGCTTGACCCCACGCTCGAGCTCCGGGACAACAACGGAGCGCTGGTCATCGGCAACGATAATTGGCAGGACGATTCAAACCAGGCGGCGCAGATTCGGGCCGCCGGGTTGCCGCCGGCCAACGCGCTGGAGGCGGCGGTTGCGACAAGTCTGCTGCCCGGCTCTTACACAGCGATCGTTGCCGGGAAAAATGCAACGACCGGCGTAGGGGTGGTCGAAATTTATAACGTGCCGTAGCTCTTGGCTCGCTGCAGCAGCGCGACAGAGCTAAGCGCCCCCTGCCGCCCAGCGTATTACGGGGACCGAGCGCCGTCGCTACAGCGGACTCTTGCAAGTCGAACTTGAATTGGTTCGACTGAACAACTTGAGCTCGGACAACACCCAGCCATCCCTGGCCCGGCGTCTCGGGGTATTCGACGCGACCATGATCGTGATGGGCGGGATCATTGGCGCGGGCATTTTCGTGAATCCGTCGGTCGTTGCGAAGCAGGTTCATACCCCGGCGCTGATTCTCGGCGCGTGGCTAATCGGAGGCGCGATCGCCCTTATCGGTGCCTTCGTTTACGCGGAGCTCGCGGCCCGGCTGCCGGGGGTCGGTGGTCAGTATGTCTATTTGCGCGAGGCGTATCATCCAATCGTCGCTTTCCTCTACGGCTGGACGCTTCTGCTCGTCGTTCAAACTGGCGGAATGGCCGGGGCCGCGATCATTTTCGGCCGTTATTTCCAAGAGCTCACCGGCCTCGCCATCCCGGAACAGGCAATTGCCGCGCTCGCGCTCGGCCTCCTGACCGCGATCAACTGCTTCGGGATTCGGGCGGGAAGCAACGTGCAAAGCGCTCTCATGCTGACGAAGCTCGGCGCGATCGTGATGCTGATCGGGGTCGGCTGGATGGCGGTGGCGCCGGCAGGAGCAGCTGGCCTAACGACAAGTCCGGCTCCGGGCGGCAGCGGCGGCTGGGAGGGTCTGGCGGCGGCTATGGTTCCCGTCCTTTTCGCGTACGGAGGATGGCAGACGGCCAGCTTCGTCAGCGGCGAAATGCGCGAGCCGAGGCGGGACTTGCCGCGCGGGCTCTTCATCGGCGTCGGTGGGGTAATCGTCGCGTATGTCCTGGTCACTTATGTTTGCCTGCGAGCCCTCGGGGCGGCTGGGCTCGCCAACACCAGCACGCCTGCCTCGGAAGTCATGCGCCAGGCCCTCGGTTCGCGCGGCGCCAAACTTATCGCCTGCGGTATCGCCATTTCCACCATCGGCTTTCTCAGCCAGAGCATCCTGACTGCGCCTCGCGTTTATTACGCGATGGCGCGGGACGGGGTCTTCTTCAAGGCGGTTGCCCGCGTGAGCGAGCGGTCGCGCGTCCCTGTGATTGCAATTGTCCTCCAAGGGATCTGGGCGGCCGTCGTCGCGCTGACGGGCAAATACGATCAGATCCTCAATTACGTCGTAACCATCGACGTTCTCTTCTTCGGATTAACCGGCGCCGCCCTCCTCGTCCTTCGTCACAAGGAGCGCGCTGTAGCCGCAGCGCTCAGTCGCCGCGCCAAGGGCGCCCAGCCAAAAGCACAAGAGCACCGGACGTTCGTCCGCGTCCCGGGCCATCCCTTCACCACGGGGTTGTTCGTCCTCGCCTGCTGGAGCCTCGCGCTCAGCACGCTCTTGCGTTTCCCAATGAATGCCGGCATTGGCGTCGCGATTCTTGGGATCGGCGCGTTGATCTATCCGCTTTGGGCGCGGAAGTAATGCCTGTCATGTTGGTCGCGGCGGCGCGGGAGAATCATCTCTGGCTATTTCTGCGCGGTGCGGAGCCCGAAAATATCAGAGATCCCTTCGCTCCGCTCAGGACGACAGTCCTTAAGGGAGCCGCTCTGTTTTCGTGTGCCACCAGTGCCGGAGGCACGCCGGAATAAAGCCCGGAGTGGAGCGAAGCGGAACTCCCGGTAGCCCGCGGCCGCCCAGCGACCAGTGCCGAGACACGCTGGAATAAAGCCCGGAGTGGAGCGAAGCGGAACTCCCGGTAGCCCGCGGCCGCCCAGCGACCAGTGCCGGAGACACGCCGGAATAAAGCCCGGAGTGGAGCGAAGCGGAACTCCGGGTGAACCGAGAATCCGTGTTCGGAACCCCGGAACGGGGTGACGGAAACCAACGCGGTATCGTGAATCGACTGCGGTTCCGCCGCCCTTTCAGGGCTCGGACCTCTTGCATAATCGATACCCGGACTTTCGCTAGCGCTTCAGTCCGGGCTCCATTCCGTCGCGCCTCCGGCGCTGCGATGTCTCGCCCGCAGCGCCGGGATCAACATGACAGATAACGAAAAGCGAAAGCGGCGGCCTCGCGGCCGCCGCTCCATGTTTCTGCGTGAAGCCTTGGCCCTAGAGCTTCTTGGCCGCTTCCATCTCCTCGTGCGCCTTGCGCATGTTTTCGTGCGCCTTTTTCATCGCATCGAATTTTTGCTGCTGCTCCGGCGTAAGAAGCGGGCGGATCTGTGCGCCGGTGCTTTCCATCAGGGCGTGCATTTTCTGCAGGGCCTCTTCATGGATCGCCTTCATCTGGGGTTTGGCCTGATCGATGATCGGCTGGACCCTTGTCTTTTGTTCGTCGGTCAACCCGAGATCTTTTACGAAATGATCGAACGGGTTCTTCATCATGTGGTGCGGCCCGGGGCCATGATGCTCATGTTTCGGACCGTGGCCCGGCTCCTTGGCATCGATATAAATGGCGCCCACCACGCTCAGCGCGGCGGCCGTTATTAGAGTAATAATTCTTCGTGTCATTGTTTGTTTGTGTTTTCTGTTTCTTGAGCGCAGTCAAAGCGCCTGTTGCAGATGAATGACCGACCGGAACATCCCGCGGTTACAAATTTTTTCGTAATGCCTTCCGTTGAGATCGCGTCACGAAAAAATCTTGTAACCACCGGGCCACCACGGCTGTCATCTCCTGTGGTGTGGATTGTTCCGGTTTGACATGGGTGGCGATGACGTCTCTCGCGAGTTGCTCGCCGCGGTCCTGGAGAAGGACGAAGCTGCGGCACAAGAGCTCGTCCGCAGGCTCTATCCACTCGTGGTTAAGCTCGTCCGGGCCCATCGTCCCGCCCGCACGGCCGAGGAAGACCTTTGCCAGATGATCTTCATAAAGATCCTGCAGAAGCTCGGGCAGTATTCCGGCACGGCGCCGTTCGAACATTGGGTTTCGCGGATCGCGGTCAATACCTGCATCAACCAGATCCAGGCTGAGAAAGCGCGGCCGGAGCTGCGGGAAGCGGACCTGAGCGAAGAACAATCGGCGGTCGTTCGCAGCCTCGCCACCACGAGCGAAGAGCTGGCGCCCGAGCACGGCTTTGCTTCGCGCGACCTTGTCGAGCATCTTATGAAAGTCCTCAAACCCGCGGAGCGCCTCGTGATCGACCTCCTTTACCTGCAAGAGCGTTCGGTGAATGAAATCCGCCAGATCACGGGATGGAGCGCGGCCCTGGTGAAAGTGCGCGCGTTCCGGGCCCGGCAAAAGATGAAGCAACAATTTTTGAGACTTAGGACCGTGGAAAGAGCATGAAAAACGACGAGTTACATCGCCTTCTGCGCTCCGCGGCCAAGGCACCGGAAGAACCGGTGGGCGAACCGCCTTTTGGGTTCGAGACTCGGGTCGTCGCCTCGTGGCGATCAGGCGCGGCTGAACCCGGCGACGACATCGCGGAAATCACCCGTTTCCTCCGCCGGACCGGCGCGATCGGCCTTGCCGTCGTGGTCCTGGCCGGGGCTGCCGCGTATCGCCAGTTCAGCGATGGAGCTCTGCTCGCCGGGCCCCAAACCAATGAATACGCGATCGTCGATTCAACGATCCAGACGGAGATCGGAGAATGAACGGCGCGCTGAAATGGAAGCTGGCGGTCGCCTTCATCATCGTCTTCGCGGCCGGAGTCGCGACCGGCGCGATGTTCGGCGCGTTTCATCTGCGTCGCCATATCGTGCTCGGGCCACCGCATTCCGGCGACGTCGGTGACCGGATGAAAGAACATTTCCGGCGCGCCCTGGATTTGACACCGGATCAGCAAACCAAGATCCAGCCGATCCTCGAAGCAACTTCGGCCAAGCTCGAGACGATCCGCGTGGAAACGGCCGAACGCGTCCGCACAGTCATGGAAGATTCGAAACGCGAAGTCTCGCCGATGCTTTCGCCGGAACAGCAAAAGAAGCTGGAGAAACTGGAGGCGCACCATCGCAAAGTGATGTTGCACCACGGCTTCGGGCCGCATCCGAAACACCCCCACCCGCCTCCTCCGCCGTGACGCTCATGATCTCCCGAGTCGGCGAGCGAAAGAGCATGATCAGGATCAGGATCATGAACAAGAGTAAGCCAGCCCGGCGGGGCGTCTGACACAGACGCCCTACAAAAACGGCTCCGTGAAGATTGCAGGCCGTCTCTGTGAGACGGCATCTTGCACTTTCTAATCTGGAAATCATTCAAACCGCGGTGCTAACCTCAGTGCCCGCGCCTTGAAAAACTTTCTCCGGCTCAACGCGAGCCTGCTTTACTGGGTCTTCGTCGCGCCATTCAAAGGCCAGCTCTTCAAGATCCCGCCGATCTTTCGCCAGATGGTCTTCATTGGGGTCCGGGCCACGCCCATGGTCGCGCTGACTGCGTTCAGCATCGGAGTCACCCTGGCGATGCAGGCCGCGCATTCCCTTCAGCAACTCGGCGCGGAGATCTACGTGCCCGACCTGGTCATGGTTAGCCTCCTGCGCGAAATGGGCCCGGTCCTCATCGCTGTCATCGTCATAGGGCGGAGCGGTTCCGCCGTGGCGGCCGAGCTCGGCACGATGAAGGTCTCGGAGGAAATCGAAGCGCTCGAAGTCATGGCGATCAATCCGATCAGCTACCTGATCGTGCCGCGCTTCATCGCGATGTTGATCATGTTGCCGGCGTTGACCGTTCTCGGCAATTACATCGGCGTGTTCGGCGGCTGGGCGGTCTGCTATTTCGCACTCGACCTGACGACCGCCGGTTTCATCATGCGCGCCCTGGAGAGCGCAAACGCCTGGGACCTGTATTCCGGTATCATCAAGAGCGTGGTTTTTGCCTGGATCATCATCACGATCGCCTGCAACGCCGGCCTCCACGTCGAGGGCGGCGCGGAAGGCGTCGGCCAGGCCACGACCGCCGCTGTGGTGCAGTCGCTCCTCGCAATGCTGGTGAGCAACGCGGTGCTCACGGCTCTGTTCTTTTTCAAATGAGGGGCAAAAAATGACGAATGACGAATGACCAATGACGAAGGAATGACGAAGGCCGGAAACGCTGGAGAGACCGAGGATCGTTTTTGGTCGGATGGCGGTGGTTCTGTCGTCCGTGAAGAACCAGAGGCGAAACGTGTCTACGATTTGGAAGAGCGCACGGCGCGGTTCGGTGAGGCGGTGATTGATTTTGCGAAGACGATCCCGCAAAACGGGGTCACGAACCGAATCATCACGCAACTCGTTGGCGCGGGAACTAGCGTTGGCGCCAACTATGTAGAAGCCGATGATGCTGTCTCGAAAAAGGAGTTCCTGAAAAACATCGGCACCTGCCAAAAGGAAGCGCGAGAAACAAAGCATTTCCTCCGCATGGTCGTGCGCGCCGTGCCCGAGCTTAAACCAGACGCGCGAAAACTCTGGCTTGAAGCTAAAGAGCTTCACCTAATTTTCTCTAAAATTCGGAGGAGCGGAAAGTGATTCTCGTCATTCGAGCTTCGTCATTCCTTCGTCATTGGTCATTCGTCATTCGTCATTTTCCGTCATGCCTAACCCGGTCGTAGAAGTCTCCAACCTCCTCCGCCGCTTCGGCGACCGGACGGTCATCGACAACCTTTCCTTCACTATTCAGCGCGGCGAGACCCTCGTGATCATGGGCGGGAGCGGTTGCGGGAAAAGCACCCTGCTCCGTCACATCATCGGAGTGATGAAGCCGAACTCAGGCTCCATAAAAATCTTCGACGATGAGATCACGAGCATGAACGACCGCGAGATCGCGAACGTTCGCCGCCGGTTTGGAATGCTCTTTCAGTCCGGCGCCCTCCTCGCTTCGCTCACGGTCGGAGAGAATGTCGCGCTCCCGCTTTTGCAACACACCGATTTTTCTCCGGCTGAAGTAGAGGAGCGGGTGAACCACAAACTCCAGCTGGTGGGGTTGAGCGGTTTTAACAATCTCAAGCCGGCCGAGATCAGCGGCGGGATGCGGAAACGGGTCGGGCTGGCCCGCGCTCTCGCCCTGGATCCGGAGCTCCTCTTCAGCGATGAGCCCACCTCGGGGCTCGACCCCATCATGACTGCGGTGGTAGATAAGCTCACCCTCGAGCTGACCCAGGGCGAAGGCATGACCGCAGTGGTCGTGACCCACGACATGACGAGCGCGTTCCGCATCGCCACCCGCATGATTATGCTCGGACGCGGGCGAATTCTCGCTCAAGGTACTCCGGACGAAATCCGGACCCACCCCGATCCCGAAGTGCAGCAATTCATCAATGGCGAACCCGACGGACCGATGCCCTTGAATCTCTCAAAGGACGACCACGCCGATCATCAGCACGTCAAGGCCCGCCCCCTCGTCTCGGCCCGGAAACGCTTTCATCAGAAGATGCCATGAAACGAAATCTGTCCGATTACGCCGTCGCGATCTCAGTCATTCTCTCCAGTGCAGTCCTTTTGGCGGCGCTCACAATCGCGCTGTCGGGCTATCGGTTGAAGAAACCAACCCGGACCTTGCAGATCGACTACGAGGACGTGACCGGGATCAAGTTGCATTCCGAAGTCCGTTATGCCGGTGCGCCGGCCGGTCGTGTGATCGAGATGCGACACCTCAGCGGCGAACAGCGCGAGTCCTCAACGAACAAACGAAACGCTGTCCGCGTGACCGTAAGCCTGAATGACAATGTCCCTCCGCTGCCGGCTGATATCACCGCGACCTTGAGCGCGGATACTCTGCTTGCGCCGAAGTTTGTCGCCCTGTCGGCGGGCACGCCGGGCGGGGACACCCTGGCGAACAACGCGACCATTGAAGGCCACCCGGCTTATGGGATCGAGCAGATCACCGCCGCCGCCGGACCGCTCTTCGAGAACGCGAACAAGCTGATGGATTCGCTGAGCGCGACCGTTGCCAATGTCGATACCACTGTAACCAGTGTCCGAAACGATCTCGGCAGCTTCATGCCGAAGTTCGCGCCGCTTCTCGACGTCGCGAGGATCGACCTCGAAGAACTCCAACGCATCATCAAGGGGCTCGATGACGTCGAGAAGAATGCGAACTTGGTCTTCGAGAATGCCGGGAAGTTCATGGGAAACACCGACCGGCAGATCCAGGAACAGATGAAGGAGCTGCGGGTGATTTTGCTGAACCTGAAAGTGGTCAGCACGCACGCAAAAGCGATCACCGAGTCGTTAGGCGAAAAGCCGAGCCGCATCATTTTTAGCGGAAAAGGAAACAAGCTCACGCCCGAGTCGGAGATTCTGAAGAGCAAGGAACCGGTCCCGGCGAAAAAGCCGTAGGGAGAAGTGGTAGGTGCAGTACGCGCGTCGGGATCGATGGGCGCCGGGCAGCCACAGTGCCAGAGGCACGTCGGAATAAAGCGCGGAGTAAAGCGAAGCGGAACTCCGGGTTAACCGCAGAACAAGGCTCGGAACCCCAGAACGGGGTGACGGAATTCCGGCGGCGCTCGGCATCCGTGACCGAATCGCCGGGTTCCGTCGCCCTTTCAGGGCTTTGACCGTTACACGTCAGCTACCCGGACTTTTCGCTATCGCTCCAGTCCGGGCTTTATTCCCTCGCGCCTCCGGCGCTGCGACTACGCCGCGTCAGCCTCTCCGTGCGCTACCCATTGGGGAGCCGCCAGTGCAGCAGGCACGCCGGGACTAAAGCGCGGACTGGGGCAAAGCGAATTCCGGATCGACCGCGCCCGGACAACCGCCAGTGCCGGAGGCACGCCGGAATAAAGCGCGGAGTGGAGCGAAGCGGAACTCCGGGTGAACCCCACAAACAAGCAAAAGCCTGTAAGGGCGGCGGAACCCTCTACGGCCCAACGTTACATCTGACCGAACGGGCTGGAACGAATTGCTTCGGTGAGCAAAGAAGCTACGTCCGGGGCAATTCGCTGCCGCCGAAAGTTCCTCCGTTTTTTCAAAAAAGGATTTCGAGACGAGACCTATCTGGCCTGGGAGCGCGACTACAAGCGGGAGACGCACCAGCGTTGGGAAGAGGCGTTGAATCGTGAAGAGTTTCGACGCCTTCTCGATGAGGGTGAATACGCCGAAATCGCCGCGCGCGCCGTCCGAACCGAACAGCGCTCACGTCACAGCATGATTTTCTCTTTCGAGAAGATGGCGCTTCGCGACGCAGTCAAATCGGCGGTCGGTGCGCGCGCCTTCGCTACCGGTCTCTACGATTTTCTCCATGGTTCCGGGAGTGACGAAACACGATTTGAGCGCTGGTGCGAAGCGGTATCGGGCTTGCCGCGACGGCAGACCCGGGTGTTGACCTGGCCGCTGGTGACCGTGTTCTCGTTCATTGCCCAACCGGAGAAGCACATTTTCCTGAAACCGAACGTGACGAAGATTGCGGCGGAGAAATACGGCTTCGACTTCCCGTACCAGTCGAAGCCGAACTGGGACACCTATAAGAGCCTGCTCGAGTTCGCCGCGCAGGTTCGGCAGGATAACCGCGATCTGAAGCCGCGCGACATGATCGACCTGCAATCCTTTATCTGGGTCCAGGGCTCGGATGAGTATGCGTAGTCGCACCATGTCTCTGTAGCCGCTTCGCTGTGCGAAGCGCATCCGTGGCGAACGCGGCGCCGCTTGCGATCAAGGAGCGGCGGTTTCCAAACCGCCGAAGAGGGCGATTTGGAAATCGCCCCTCCTTGTGAAGAGACGACGAGTTCCGCTCCGCTGTGTGAAGCTACCGGCTGGAGAATCAGGCACGTCTCACGACTGACGGCTGTGGGACACCGGACGAATCGAGGGCATAAGCATACGCTTCTTTCATCCCGAGATTGGCGCTGTCGGTGTAAACCAGAAGGCGTTTCCCGTTCGTCCGCGTTTTCACGATGCCGTAATTCGACCGGCTAAACCCGTAGAAGTTGCCGCGGGCTTTTTCTTTTTTTGTCTTGGGGTTGGCCAGCTTCGACACGCCCTCGACGTTGAAGAAAGCGACCAGCTCAGTTACAAAAACCAGCGGCTCCGGGACACGCGCCCACTTGCCGAGGGCTCCGACTAAAGTCGCGCGCGGATGGATGTAATCCTTCCGGGCGCTTTCGTCGCCGCTCGAAACGATGCTGACGATTGGCGAAACCGCCTGAAAGAACGCGCCCGAAAAATCGGCGGAGCCGTGGTGCGGCACTTTGAATACTTCCGACATCAGATTGAGGCGGCCGGCATTGTGTTCGCGGGTGAGGAAACGGCTCGCCTCATCATTGAGATCGCCGCTGAACAGATAGCTGAATCCGCCATAGACGAGGCGGAACACAACCGAGTGGCCGTTGATCGTATGCGACGCGGAGAGGCCCCTAAATTCTTCTTCGCCCAGACTCAGGGATTCGTGTCCGATCCGCGGTCCTGTCGGCGGCTTTCCCAGAAAACGCAGCGCCGGTTTCCCGTCCACCTCCGTCGGCAGCGGCCCAAGCACCTCGATCCGCAGGTCCCCCGTGTTGAAAAACGCGAAGGCGTCGTTGTCGCCGATCTGCAAGCGCCGGAATTCGATCGGTGCGCGTTGATTGTAAGTCGCCAGTGCGCCCTTCCATGCCTTGAAGAACTTGTTCATCTCGCTGTCCGGGACGTTCAGCAGATGGTCTTCAAGCCCGGTGACGAAAACTTTCTTCCCAACTTTCTTGGTTGCGCCGAGCTGTTCGATTTCCGGGCGCGAGTCGGGCCGTTTCACGATCCCGTTGTGATAGTACCGCTTCGGCTGAATAAAAATCCGCTTCCGCGCGGTCTCGTTCCGCTCGGACTTGAGGATCTCGGGCAACCCGGCGAAGTGATCGGCGTCGCCGTGGGTGACGAGGATACAGGCGATCTCTTTCGGATTTTCGGCGGTGGTGCCGCGAAACCGGCCGGCCAGATAACGGGCAAAAAGCTGGTTATCGCCGCCATCGATCAGGATCACTTTGCCGTCCGGCGACTCGATGACCGAGCCGTCGCCCTGCTGCACATCCACGCAATTGACCTTCAGGACGTCGCTGTCCGCGCGCCGCCGGACGATGTCGGCGGCTTTGATTCCGGACGACTTCGAGGGCTCGATGAATCCGCTTTTTATGACGGGCAACACACTGCCGTCCTTCTGCTGATTGAAATAGACGGTCTCGACCTCGAGGCCTGTCGCGGTTTGTTTCGTGACCTCCACTTCGTCGCCCCAGGCGAGGGTGCGGAGCAGTTTCTTGCGCCCGGGCTCAGCCCAGACATCGGCGAGATCGACGTTGATGACGGAGGGGCTGCTCATGGGAGGCAGCCCAAGTTGTTAGCGACTGGGTCCGCAAATGGCGAGCGAAATCCGGGGCGGGCACCGGGGGCTGGCGGGCGCTACAACGCGTCGGCGAGCAGCTCGGCCATGTGCTTAGGGCGGACCGGCGTGAGGTGCTCGAGCTGGTGGCGGCAGCTGGTTCCCGAGGCGACGACGATGGTGCCCGGCGGTTGGGCACATACCTGGCGGACCAATGGCGCCGCCACCTTGAGGGACAAATCGTATTTCTTCTCGAGCGCGCCGAAGGCCCCAGCCATCCCGCAACAACCGGTGTCGAGGAGCGTCGCGTGCTTCCCCGGCAAACGATTCGCCAGCCGGGCCATGAATCCGGTTTTCACGAGCGACTTGGCGTGACAATGCGAATGGATCACAACGTTTGCCTCCCCGTTCTTGAATTGAAGCGCAGCCGGCTCGCGCTCCAGCAACTCGTCGACGAAATGCTCAAAGAGATGACAGCGGCCAGCGACCGCCTCGGTCTCCGGCAGTTTCAGTTCCCGATAATCTTCGACAAACATCGAGTAGCACGACGGCTCGAGGAACAGGATCGGTGCGGCGCTGTTCTCTGCATGGATAAGATCGAGGTTATGCCGGGCCATTTCGCGGGCGGCTTCGAGATTCCCCTGGCTGAACGCCGGACGCCCGCAGCATTTTCGGCCTCTCACCAGGGTCACGTTGAACCCGAGCGCTTCCAACACTTTCAGGGCGGCGATCCCAATGTGGGGCTCGTGATAACGGACGAACGTATCGTCCCAGAGAATTACGTCGCCTCGATCATCTCCCGTCCTGTAGCGACGGTCTATGACCGCCGATCCTGTTTTCTCCGCTGAGGTAGAATCCCCATTTCGGCGGTCATCGACCGCCGTTACAGAAGAAGCGTTTCGGCGGGGGCGCTTTTGAAACCAGCGATCGAACCGCTCCTTCGCATAATGCGGCAGGGGGCGTTGGTCGGTTAATCCAAGCGTCTTCCTCATCAAGCCGCGGACCAGCTTTGAATCGAGGCTTGCGTTCGCGATTGCCGGCATCGTGCAGCCGAGGCGGCCTAACAAGTCAACGTTGCTAAGCAGCCTCTCGCGCATGCCGAGCCCATCCCGCCGATGCCGCGCGAACATGAGCTCGGCCTTGAGCAGGGCGAGGTTGACGTTCGACGGGCACTCGACCGTGCATGCCTTGCACGACAAACAATTGCTCAGAGCCGCGTCGAGCTCTTCACTGCGCAAAGGATCATCCTCAAAGCGCAGCTCGAGCGTGGCTCGGATCGCGTTGGCCCGGCCGCGGGTGGACATGTATTCCTCGCCGGTCGCGAGGAACGTCGGGCACATGGTCGGCGCGTCTTTTCGGCAGCCGCCGCAGCCGTTGCATTGCTCCAGGTTCCCGATGAAAGACTCGTCCTTGAAGGCAAAGGCGAGGGTCGGTTCGAAGGGCAACCGCAGCGCGGTCTCTGATTCCACCCGCAGGTGGTTGTCGATTTTGAACCGTCCGTCGCTGAAGATCTTCCCCGGATTGAACAGGTTCCTGGGATCGAACAGTTGTTTGATCTGCCGCATTACCCCGAGCAATTCCTCGCCTACCTGCTGGGCCATGTACTCGGTGCGGGCCATTCCCACGCCGTGCTCGGCGGCGAGCGATCCTTTGAACTGCCTGACGAGTGCCGATACCTGGTCCGCAACCTGGCGATACTTCACGAGATCGCCGCGGGTATGGAGATCGAGCACGGGGCGCACGTGAAGCAAACCAGTGGCGGCGTGCCCGTAGTAACACACCTCCAGATCGAGCGGCTTCATGATCGATTCGAGCCCGGCGACATAAGCCGGTAACTGCGCCGGCCGAACGGCGGCATCCTCAATGAACGCAACCGGCTTGGCTGGGCCTTTGCGTCCTGTGAGAAGTGAGAGACCGGCCTTACGCATCTGCCAGACCATGTTCATCTCGGCCGGTTTCGTGCAGATCGTCGTCCGTAAACCGAGACGCTTTGCCGCGAGCAGGGCGAGACGTTCCGCGACGTCGTCGTAGAATTCGACGATCAGGAGCGCTTCACACGGTTTGGTATCGAGCTCCAGTAATTGCCGGGCCGGTTCGAAATGGAGCTGCCCCTTTGTCTGATCAAAGAGTGGCCGGTCGATGTGCTCGATCGCGGATGGCTTTAGCTCGAGCAGCTCGACCGTTGCCTGCATCGCTTCCGCGACAGAGGCGAAGAAGACGAGGCCGAGTCCTTTCTCGCGCGGCAACGGCACGATCTTCAATTCCGCTGAGAAGATGGCCGCGAGCGTGCCTTCGCTTCCGCAAAGCATGTTGTTCAGGTTACCGGGGTCGCGGAGCCAGCGGGCGAGCGCGTAGCCGGACCAACGCTTTTCCAAGCCGGGAGGCATCCATTCGGCGACTTGATCGGCATGCGCCGCGATCAGCTGGTCGATCGTTTCCCGCTGGGCCTGCAGGCTTACATGTTGCGGACCGATCGAGTGAATCGAGCCGTCCGCCATGACCAGCTCCTGGGAGACGACATGGTCGGCCGTCGTTCCATAGACCGGGACCCGCGCTCCGGAAGAATCGTTGGCGATCATGCCGCCGATAGTGGCGCGCGAGCTTGTCGCAACATCCGGCCCGAAACAAAAGCCGTGCGGCTTGAGAAACGCGTTCAACTGGTCGAGGACGACGCCAGCGCCGGTGCGGACCGTGCGCGCCTCGACGTGCAAGTCCGTGATGTGGCGATTGTGGCGCGCGAAATCGACGATCAATCCATCGCCGATTGCGCCGCCCGAGAGCCCGCTTCCGGCCCCGCGGGGAGTCACCGCAAGCCCGGCATCGGCAGCCGCGCTAATTATCGCGCTGGCCTGCTGGCCGCTGCTTGGAAATGCAACTGCGGCGGGCTCAATCTGATAAAGGGATGCGTCGGTCGCGTAGAGCTGGCGCGTCAAATCGTCGAAGGCGACCTCGCAATCAGCGTTCTCGAGGGTTGATCGTTGAGCTGAGGTCATCGCGTTGCTGCAAGTTACATCGGAGGGACGTGCTTCTGCACGTCCGTGTTCGATTTTGCGTTCAGCCTGGACGTGCAGAAGCACGTTCCTCCGACAAAACGCTACTCAGTCCTGAGCGCTTCGATCGGGTCAACCAGCGTGGCTCGCCGAGCGGGGAGATAGCACGCGAAAAAGGCGACCACAGAAAGGGTGAAGACGGCGCCGATCAAAGCGACGGCATCGAGCGAACCGACATTGTAGAGGAGGCTGTTGAGGGCGCGCCCGGCGAGAAAGGCGCCCACCAATCCCGCGAGTAACCCGACGCCGATCAGCGCCGCGCCCTGCCCGAGGACAAGGCGGAAGACGTCAGCCCGAGCCGCGCCGAGAGCGAGCCGAATCCCGAGCTCGCGGGTCCGCTGGGTTACGCTAAGCGCCATCACACCGTATAAACCGATGCTGGCAAGCAGAAGCGCCAACCCGGCGAACGAACCCAGCAAGATCATCGTCAGCCGGCGGGTCGAGAGGCTGGAAGCGATGTTGTCCTCCATCGTCGAGATGGCGCCAATCGGTTGGGCCGGGTCGATTGCCTGCACCTCGCGCCGAATCATAGGTACCAGCGCCTTTGGATCGCCGCCGGTCGTCCGCACGAGGAGCCGATAGCTGCTGGCCGGATTCTGGTCGGACGAGAAATACATGTGAACGAAACCTAGTTTTTCGACGTTGTCTTCACCAGGGGCTTCGTTCCGCGTCCGCGCGACGACGCCGATCACAGTGAGCGGCGGAAATTTCGCAGCCTCGGCAGGGTTGTCGGCTTCCCGCTGATTGTCATCGATATTGAGACCGATGGGGTCGCGGCCCGGGAAGTAACGTTGCGCGAAAGTTTCGTCGATGATCACGGAACGCGAACGATTCATGTCCGGTACATCTTCGGGCCCAAAGGCGCGCCCGCGCAGGATCGGCATTTTCATGGCCTTGAAATAATCGGCCGAAACAATGTTGATCTCAGCCGACGGTTCTTTCCCCGGCTCAGCCGGCGGGGTGCCGGTGATATGGAAATAGCTGTCCCATTCGCTGTCATCGAACGGGATATTCGCGCCGACCGCGGCTGCTTCGACGCCTGGCAGCACGCGAACCCGGTCGAGGAGCCGGTTGTAAAACCCGCGGATCTTATCTTCGTCCCAAACGTTGCGGCCTTTCTCGTCGGTCTTGTCGTAGCCGGGCTTGGAGAGATCGATCGCGCAGAGCAGGATGTTGTCTGGATCGAAGTTGATCGGCGCATTTTGCGCGCGCCAAAAGCTTTTCAAGGTCAGCCCGGCCGCCGCCAGCAGGACGACCGCGAGAGCGACTTGTGTCACGACCAAAGCAGAGCGGGCCCGCTGACGCGCCATCCCGCCGCTGCCGCCGCGCGTTCCGGCTTCATGTAAAACGGTCGAGAGCGCTTCCGTGTTGGAGATTTTCCACGCCGGCCAGACGCCGGAAATAATTCCCGCGGTGAGTGCGATCGCGGCAGTGAAGAGCATCGCCATGACGTCGATGCGCGTTTCCTTGAAACGCGGAATGTGCTGCGGCGCCAGTCCGATAATGGCGTCGAGGCTCCAGATCGCCAGGAGGATGCCGGCCGCCGCACCGAACAACGCCAGCAATGTGCTTTCGGTCAGAAGCTGGCGGGCCAGCGACCAACGGCTGGCCCCGAGGGCCGCCCGAATCGCCAGCTCTTTTGTGCGAGCAAGCGCGCGAGCGAGCTGAAGATTGGCGACGTTGGCGCACGCGATCAGGAGGACGCACGAAACCGCGCCGAGGAGCAGATTCAGGCTCTGGCGGTATTCGCCCACTGAGGCCTCGAGCAATTGCCGAAGGTGCAAGCGCCGGCCGGTATTGGTGTCCGGGTATTGTTTCTCGAGGGCAGCGGCGATCATGTCGAGATCGGCGTTCGCCTGCTTCATCGAGACGCCCGGTTTCAACCTGCCGAGAGTAGCGAAACCGGGATGATTGCCCCGCTGAAGAACGTTTGGCTCCTTGCGCAGCTCACCCAACGGCACCCAGATCTGGGCGAGCCGCGGGAATTTCACCTCTTCTGAAAGCACCCCGATGATCTCTCGTTTTGTCCCGTCGACCACGACGTGTTGTCCGAGGACCTTGGGCGACTTGGCAAAGCGAGTCCGCCAGAGGCTGTCGCTAATCAGGACAACGGGCGCCCCGCCCGGTTGGTCGTCGGCCTCGGTGAAGTCGCGGCCGACGAGCGGCTTCATCCCGAGGAGCGTCAGGTAGTTGAAAGTAACGCGGGCGCCGTTGATCCGATCCGGTTGGACGTCCCCGGAGGCGACGGCAAAGTTGAAAGTTTCCCGCCGGGTCAGGGCAAGATCTGTGAAGCTGCGTTGGCCGGCGCGCCAGTCGAGATAGTTCGGAAGGCTGCAGGACCCGCTCTCGAACGTGTTCGTGCGTTCGCGGATAATAATGAGGTTTTCCGATTCGGGATACGGCAGCGGCCGGAGGAGCACTGCGTTGACCACACTGAAGATCGCGGTGTTAGCGCCAATCCCGAGGGCAAAGGCGAGGATAGCGAGCGCGGCGAACCCGGGTTGTTTCGCCATCATGCGAAACCCGTAGCGGATGTCGGAGAGTAAGGTTTGCATAGATTTCGTCAGGCAGGCTGGAAATTCATTTTAGGACGAACGCGGCGTGACATCCTTCCGGCGGAACAGATCGTAATCGCCAACCTTCGCTTCCAACTCAAAGTGCTCGAGGATGACCTGCTCGGGAGTTTCAGGGCCAAACCACTGCGAAGCGTTGGGCTCCTTCCACCCATTCCAGCGGTGATCCAGGATGAGCCAGTGCGCACTCTGGACGTCGGTGGCCAGCCGGGAATTGGGACGATTGGCCGAGAGGGGATTCATCTCGATGAAATAGGTGGCCGGGGTGAGCTCCGGCAACAGATGATAAATGAAGGCCGCGTTGTGATTGGTCCGGCGAAGATCGGATGGGCCGACGAAGAGCCGCTGCCCCGGCGTGGCGACGTTTGCAACGTAATCGACCAGGGCCTGCGTGAAAGCTGCGAGCTGTTTTGAGGCAATCGGGAAACTGCGATCGCCGCGGCTGACGAAGGTGGCGTCGTCCTGGCGAGCACCGAATGCGCGGGCTATTTGCTCACGCGCGTAGCGCAAGGATGCCGGCCGGATCCCGACGACCAGGGCAAGCGAAAGCAACACGCAGAGAAGCAGGCGAGTGGGCGAAGGGGCAGCTTGCGAGCGGCTGAAAAACGCGCCGAGCGCAATCGGCAGCAGGGCGATCCCCAAAAAACAAACGGGCAGAACATGGTACTGGTCCACGCGCTGGGAAGCCTGTTGCGTGATCAAGAGGGCGAAGAGGCCCACGGCGAGGAGAGATTGCGCGCGCAGGTTCATGCTTTCTTCTTCCGGGTCATGAACAGAGCCGCCGCCACGGCTAGAAGCGCCGCACCAAGGTGGAGAAAAAACAAGGCAACCAGATCCGGACTCGCGCCGAACAGAGGGAGCTTTCGGCCCTGGTTCACATGGAGCACCGGGTAAATAAAGAGATTGTTGAGCACATTGGTCAGGCCCGCCATCGACGTGATGACAAAGAGCGGGATCAATCCCACCGCCGCGCCTGCCGCAAAAAGGCCGACGCTCTTCGCTGGACGGAAAAAGAGAAGCAGACCTGCGGACACGATCATGGCCGGCCCGATGTCCGGTCGATAGAGCAAAGCCAGACCGGCAAGCAGGCCAGCGAGAAAGTGGCGCTTGGGTTCCAAACCGGAGGTCGCGACAATGAGCGACCAAAGGCCAAAGGCGACCGCGCCTTGCCAGGCCAGCGCGCCCAGCTCCAACGGCAAAAGCAGATAACCCACCATCACGCTGGTGCCGATCCCCAGGATCATTCCCCAGCGTCCGGCGAAATGAAACACCGCCGCGAGGATCGCGACGTAATAGCTGAGGCCGACCATGCGCTCGACCAGAATGCTGACGCCAAACAGGCGGTAGGCCGCAGCCAGGACATATAGATTGCCCGGGCCATAGAACGTCTCGAAATCGCGATACGGCAGCGCGCCTTTCAAAATGAGCTCGGGATAGACGAGGACGATTCCCTCGTCCTGGAACGCGCCGGATTTCTTGTAGGCGGCAATCGCGAACACGTTGATGGCGGCGGCGAGGAAAACCAGCGCGGGCAGAATCCAGCAGCTGCGCGCGACGAAATCGGGCGGCTCAGCCGGAGTTGGCGGCACCGGCTGGGTCTTTTTAATTAGCCGGGGCGGTGGAGATTGTTGCGTCGCCTCCATCATTCAGCTCGCAGAGCAACGATAGGATTCACGCGGGTCGCGCGCCGGGCGGGCAACCACGCGGCGATAAAGGCAACTGTCGACACCAGGATGACGATACCGGCGAACGTTCCCGGATCGGACGCGCCAACTCCAAAGAGGAGGCTGTTCAGCAAACGCGTGGCGGCGAACGCGCCGGCGACGCCGAGGACAAGGCTGATGCCGACCAGCGCCATGGCCTGGCCGACAATGAGCCGGAAGATCGAGCTCTTGCCCGCGCCGAGGGCGATACGAATGCCTATCTCGCTCGTCCGTTGCGCAACCGAATAGGCCATCACGCCGTAGATACCGATCGCGGTCAGAATCAGCGCGGTCCCGGCAAAGATCGAGAGAAGCAGCGTGTTAAATCGCGGGCGGGCGAGCGAACGCGAAATGTATTCGTCGAAGACGCGGACGCTCGTCAGCGGAATGGTCGCATCCATGGCGGCCAGCTCTTTCCGGACCGAATTCGTGATCGCATTCGGATTCGAAACCGTCGTCCGAACAACGATCGACATCACATTCATCGGCATCTGTGGCTGGGCGAGATACATTTCCGGGGAGTCCTCGTTTTTGAGCGAGAGATGCTTCACGTTCCCCACGACCCCGACGATCTCCCGCATTTTTTCCGGGCTCTCGTCGGCAGAAAACCCGGGCATGATCCGTTTCCCGACGACGCTTTGCCCGGGAAAGAATTTGGCCGCGAAACGTTCGTTCACGATCACGACCGGGGTGGATTCCCAACGGTCGCGCTCGTCGAAAATGCGGCCTTCGCGGATGGGAATGCCCATCGTTTTGAAGTAGTCGCCCACGATGATCCGAACCGGTGCGGCGGGCCGCTGGCCCTCGGGCAGCGGATGGTCCTCGGAATCGAACGAGGTCGTCATGTTGCTTCCGCTCAAGGGCAAAGGCAGGATCGCGCTGGCCGAATCAACCCCGGGGATGGCGCGGATCCGGGGCATGAACTGGTCGAAGAAGGCGATGACGTTTTCGCTTTTCGGATAAGCGGCGTCGGGCAGCCCGATGCGCGCGGTGAGGAGTCGCTCCGTGCGGAAGCCAGGCTGGACGCGACCGAGCCGCGCAAAGCTCTGGATCAGGAGACCGGCGGAGATGAGGAGAATAAGGGCCAGGGCGACTTCCGCCATAATCAGGGTATTGCGGACGCGACCTTTGCCTTCGCCACCGCCGCCCGTCCGGGTCCCGGATTTAAGCGAGCTATTGAGATCAACGTGGGACGCCTGCCACGCCGGGACGAGACCAAAAATTATCCCGGTGATCAGGGAAACGAGAAGGGTGAAGATGAGGACTGACGCATCGAGCTGGATGGTGCTAATGCGCGGGATGTTTTGGGGCACGGTCTTGACCAGCGCCTCGGTCCCCCATTGGGCGAGGAGAAGCCCAAAGAGACCGCCCACCCCGGAGAGCAAAACGCTCTCAGTCAACAACTGCCGGATGATGCGCATCCGGCTCGCGCCCATGGCCGCGCGTAAAGCGATCTCCTTGCCTCGCGCGGAAGCGCGGGCCAGGAGAAGGTTCGCCACGTTCGCGTTCGCGATCAGGAGCACGCAGACCACCGCGCCGAACAAAATATACAAGGCGGTCCGGACATCGCCGACCATCTCTTCACGCAAGGGCTTGGTCGCAACGCCGGTATGGGTGTTCGATTCCGGATATTGTTTCGTGAGCGCCGCGGCGAGGGCGCCGAGGTCGGCCTGGGCCTGCTCGATCGTCGCGCCTTGTTTCAAGCGCGCCACGGCCTGGAGACTATGGTTACCTCGCTGTTTCGTTTGCGGGGTGGTTTCGTCGGCCGTCCCGGCGTCTTCCGCGATAGTTACATAAAAGTCCAACTGGTCGTTTGAGATCGGGAATTGAAAGCCGGCCGGCATCACTCCGATGACATTGTGCGGGCGCCGGTCGAGCGTGACGGTGCGGCCGATGATGTTCGCGTCGCCTCCGAAGTGCCGGCGCCAAAAGGAATCGCTGATGATGACCTTGAAACCGCCTGCGCCTCCGCCAGACATTTCGTCATCGCGGATGAAAGCCCGGCCGATCTTTGGTTTGATTCCGAGGACATCGAAGAATTCGGCGCTCACCTTGACGCCGCGCAGGCTGGTGGCGCCCTCGTCGCTCGTGAGCGCGAACGATCGATCCTTGTAAACCGCTGCGCTCGCCAGGGTGCGATTCTGGTCCCGGAAATCGAAAAAGTCGGGATACGACAGCGAATTCAAATTGGTATCTCCCTTCTGCCGGGTATCGGTCATCCCGACCGCGATGAGCTGGTCCGGCTCGGGGAACGGCAACGGTTTGAGGAGAACGGCGTTGACCACGCTGAAGATCGCAGTGTTCGCCCCGATGCCGAGGGCGAGGGTGACGATCGCGATGATGCTGAAGGCGGGATGTTTAAGAAGTTGGCGCAGGCCGTAGCGGATGTCGGTTAGCATAGGTCGGAGGTCAAAGGTCGGAGCGAAGGTTTATTCGGTGCGTAATGCTTCCATTGGGTTCACGCGGCTGGCGCGGCGCGCGGGGATGAGGGCGGCGATGGCGGCAATAGCGGCGAGAACAAAGCAAGCAACGGCATACGTGGGGAGGTCCGTCGCTTGAACGCCGAAAAGCGTGGCCTGAAGTAGGCGCGAAAGAAACGCGGCGCCCACTACGCCAGTAATGACGCCGAGCAGGACTGCGCGCATACCCTGGCCCAGAACGAGCCTGAGCACGCGTCCGCGCGTTGCTCCGAGCGCCATGCGAATGCCGATCTCGCGGGTTCGTTGGGCGACCCCATATGCGACTGCGCCGTACAGTCCGGTCGCCGCCAGGGCCAGCGCGACGATCGAGAAGAACCCGAGGAGCCAGCCGCGCAATCGCGATTGCCAGAGCGAATTGGCAACCTCTTGCTCGAGCGAGACGAAATTGAACACGCCCACCTCCGGCGCCGCGGCTGCCACTTCACGACGGATTGCTGAAACCAACGAGAGCGGATCGGTCGCCTTTGTCCGGACGACGAAATGCATCTGCTTCCAGGCAAGCTGAAGAGTTGGCTTATAAAGATCCGGACCGGCTTCCCGCTCCAGAGCCTGGTGTCGCACATCACCGACGACTCCAACGATCGTCATCCAGTCCCCGGCCTCCGGCTTGATACCGGGACCGCCAAGATGAAGGCGCCGGCCAACTGGATCTTCGTTAGGCCACATCGCCCGCGAGAGCCGTTCGCTCACGATACAAACACGCGGGGCAGTAAGGGAATCGGCGTCTGAGAATTGTCGTCCTCGCAGGAGCGGGATTCCGAGGGTGCGAAAATAGTCGGGGCTAACCGTCTGGAAGTTGGCAACCGGATTAGAGGACTGCTCGGCAACGGGTTTACCGTCGACCATGTATTGGGCGCGGTTCCAAGGCCGCTGGGCCACAAACGGCGGGCTGTTGTTCGCGCCGACTGCCTCGACGCCGGGTAGGGCGCTCAGGCGCTGCAACAGTCGGACGTAGCGATCCACCCGGGCCTGGGCGCTTTCATCGGCGTTATACGTCGGGTTCACTTCCATCAGGACCACGCGCCGCGGATCGAATCCCGGATCGACCTCGTGCAGTTTCAACAGACTCCGCAGGACGAGGCCGGCTCCGACCAGGAGAACGATCGACACGGCCACCTGCGCCGCGGTCAAAATCTCACGGGAACGCGCGCCGGCGCCGACGGTGTTCGCGCTTGTCGCTTTCAGGGTTGTCGCAATCCCAACCCGCGCGGCCTGCAAGGCCGGCAACGAACCCGCGAGCAAGGTGGTGAGGCAGGAAACCGCGACGGCAAATCCGAGGACGGCTGGATTCAGATCAATCCGGATCCAGAACGGCAGCTCCACCGGGATTGCGGC
This sequence comes from Chthoniobacterales bacterium, assembly GCA_035536995.1. Classification (GTDB taxonomy): domain Bacteria; phylum Verrucomicrobiota; class Verrucomicrobiia; order Chthoniobacterales; family UBA10450; genus AV80. Next base: position 37,634 of record DATLNB010000011.1, read on the forward strand.
GGCAACTACGTCTACCAGCCAGACAGCGAGAAAAACGCCGGCCACACTTCCGAGCACGGCGAGGAGCGCGCTTTCGGTGATTACTTGTCGCGCCAGTCGCCACCGGCTCGCCCCGAGCGCGGCCCGGACGGAGAGCTCGCGCTCGCGCGTTGTCGCCCGGGCGAGAAGGAGCTGGCCTACGTTAGCGCAGGCGATCAGCAGCAATCCCCCACACGCCGCAAGCAACAAGAGGAGAGAGAAACGGACCTCGCCCGTCACGTGATCGCGCAGCGGAACAACCGCGGCGCCGATCTCCTTGTTCGTATCGGGATATTGCTGCGCCAGACGTTCCGCAATCAGCGACATTTCGGCGTGCGCCTGGGAGAGCGTCACGTCTGGACGCACACGCCCGATCGCCTGGTCGGCGCGCCAGGACCGGTCGGTGCCCCGCCCGAACACCGAGGCCATCGGAACCCAGATATCAGTCTGGGATGGGAACCGGAATCCGGCCGGCATTATCCCAACGACCGTGCGCGGCGTGCCGTCCAACCTGATGTCGCGGCCGACAATTGTGGGGTCGCGGCCAAATGTTTTGTTCCAAAGGCGTTCGCTGATCAGCATGACCTTCGGCGCCTGGGGCTCGTCGTCCGCCGGTGTGAGATCGCGGCCGAGGATCGGCCCGACTCCGAGGAGCGAGAAAAGGTTCGCGGTTGTGAACGTGGTCTTCAGCGTTTCGGTTGCGCCGCCCGGCGACTCGACGTTTCCGTTCCAGCGGAGATTGAAAAAGGCGAGATCGGAAAAGCTGCGGGCCTGTTTTTTCCAGTCCTGGAAATCGAGATAATTAACGCCGACATCGCTGCCGGAACGCGTGCTCCGTGATTGGAGCATGACCAGTTTTTCCGGATCGGAATAGGGCAACGGCCGGAGGAGAAAGGCGTAGATCACCGCGAACATCGCGGTAGTCGCGCCAATGCCGAGCGCGAGCGCGACGATCGCAGTCGTGCTAAAGCTGGGAGCCTTGAGCAGCTGACGGAAGGCGTAACGGATGTCGTTGATCATGGGTGGTCAGAGGTCGGGATCAGCCCTCGTTCCCAAACTCTGTTTGGGAATGTAATTGTCCCGGCAACTCTGTTGCCCGTTCGCCGAAACAGAGTTTCGAAGACAAGTGCGTTCCCAAACAGAGTTTGGGAACGAGGGATTTAACGAGGCGGTAGATCTGGATTTCATTCGGTGCGCAACGCTTCGATCGGGTTCACTTTCGTGGCGCGATTAGCGGGAAAGAAGCAGGCAATGAGCGCCACTGTGGCGAGGACTAGCGTGATCGCGGTCAGGGTCAGCGGATCAAAGGCGCTGATGTTGAACAAAATCGAGCGCATGGCGTAGGAAGCGGCGAGCGTTGCGAACAAACCGATCGCCAGGCCGAGCCCAATGAGCTTGCCACCCTGCCCCAGGACGAGCCGGAGGACGTCTCGCTGTTGCGCGCCGAGCGCCATTCGAATCCCAAACTCACCGGTGCGCTGGACGACGTTGTAAGCCATCACGCCGTAGATGCCGACGGCCGCAATCACGAGTGCGACGGACGAGAACACCGTCAGCAACAGCATCGCGAACCGTTGCCGCGCGATGCTTTCCGCCATGATTTCTTCCAGCGGGCGGATGATGCCGATGGGCTGGTCCTTGTCGATCGCGTAAACGGCCGGACGCAACGCGCCGAGGAGCGCGGCGGACGACCCATTCGTGCGCACGATCAGATTGAGAGAGGTGAATGGAACCTGGGCGAACGGCTCGTAGGACTGTGCGCTGGTCGCTTTGTCCACGCCGTATTGCTTGATGTCGGCCACGATGCCGATGATCTCGCGCCAGGTATCGGGCCCGTTGGTGATGTTGATCCGTTTCCCAATCGGGTCCTCGTTTGGGAAGTGCTGCCGGGCGAGCGTCTCGTTGATGATGGCGACGCGCGGGGCCTTGGCGTCATCCTGGGGCGTGAAAACGCGGCCGCGAATGAGGCGAATCCCCATGGCTTTGAAATAATCCGGCGTCACTGTGTAGTAGTTTGTGCTCGGTAAATCGCTCGGAGCGATGGCGGGCCTGCCTTCGATGTTGAAACCGAGCACGTAATCGCTCACCAACGGCATGGAGTGCGTGACTCCCACGGCCTGGACGCCGGGCAGAACTTTCACGCGTTCGAGGAGCGCGTTAGCGAAGGCCGTTTGTTGCTCGGGCAACGCGTATTTCTTTTGCGGCAACGAAAGCCGCAGGAGGGTCGCGTTCGCCGGATTAAATCCGGGATCAACCTTTGCCAGCTGGATGAAACTGCGGGCCAAGAGGCCGGCGCCACCCAGGAGGACAAGCGCGAGGACGACTTCGGTAACAACGAGCGCGCTGCGCAACCGGCCCCGCGCCCCGCCTTCCGTGGATCCTCGGGTGCCTTGCTTGAGCGCCTCATTCACATCAGCCCGGGCAGCGATCCAGGCCGGCGCGATCCCGAAGACCAGGCCGGTGAGAACGCTCAGCGCGAGCGAGAAAATCAGCACTCCTTTATCCAGCCGAATCTCACTGACGCGTGGCAGAGTGGATGGAGCGAGAGCGAGAAGCGCATCCAATCCCCACCGCGCGAGGAGGACGCCGGCGACGCCGCCACAGATCGCAAGGACCAGGCTTTCGGTGAGAAGCTGGCGCATCAACCTTCCGCGGCTGGCCCCGAGCGCCGCGCGGATCGATATCTCGCGGTGGCGCGCAGTCGCACGAGCGAGAAGGAGATTCGCAATGTTGGCGCACGCGATGAGCAGGACGCAGCCGACAGCGCCGAGAAGCGTGTAGAGGACGGGCTTCACATCCCGCACGCTGTAGTCCTGCATTGGCATCATGAAGATGCCCCAGCCCTTGTTCGAATCCGGATACTGTTGAGCGAGCTGGGTCGCCAGCACATCGAGCTCAGCCTTGGCCTGCTCAAAAGTCACGCCCGGCTTCAGCCGGCCCGCGACATTGATGTAATGCGCGCCGCGCGCGTCGTTCGTCATTTCATCGGGCTTGAACGCCATCGGCATCCACACATCCACCTTGCTCGCCTGGCCAAACCCGGTCGGCGCTACTCCGACCACCGTATACGGCTCGCCGTTGAGCTGAATCTCCCGCCCGACGACATCGCGGGTCCCGCCGAAGACGCGCTGCCAAAACGGATAACTCAACACGACCACATGGTTTTTGCCGACGGCGTCCTCCTCCGGTAGCAACATCCGGCCGACCACCGGCTTCACGCCGTACACGTCGAAGTAGTGCGCGGTCGTCTTCACCCCGATGAGGCGCTGCGGCTCACCGTCGCCGGTCAGGTTCATGCCTGCCCCGGAATATGCGGCGAGGTATTCGTAAGACCTGGTCTGCTTCGCCCAATCGAGATAGTTCGGCGGCGAAACGGAAAATTCCGGGAACTGTGGCATCTGCGTTTCGCGGATGACGACGATGCGTTCCGGGTCCGGATAATCGAGCGGACGCAGCAGGACGGTATTGACCACCGAGAAGATGGCGGTGCAGGCACCGATCCCGAGCGCCAGAGTGATGATAGCGACGAGGGTGAAGCTCGGGGCCTTGATGAGTTGGCGGAGCGCGTAACGGAAGTCGTTTAACATATTAATTCAGAGGTCAGAGGTCAGAAATCGGAAGTCCGCGTTGTTCCTCGTTCCCGAACTCTGTTTGGGAATGCCATTGTCCCGGCAACTCTGTTGCGCAGCGCTCGAAACAGAGTTTCGAAAACACGTGCGTTCCCAAACAGAGTTTGGGAACGAGGAGGCGGGGACAGGCGCGTGTAGGTTCATAAGGGGCATCTTTACTCTGCGCGGAGTGCGATCATCGGGTCGACGCGTGATGCGCGGCGGGCGGGAATCCAGCAGGCGAGCAACACTGTCACGAGGAGGAGGAGCGCGACCGCAACGAAGGTCAGCGGGTCGGTCGGCTTGACCCCATAAAGCAGCGTCCGCAGGAACTGGGTCACCAAATAAGAAGCAATCAGGCCGATCACGATGCCGGCGGCCGCCATTTTGCCGCCTTGCGCAAAAACGAGCCGCAAGACGTCGCGCCGCGCCGCCCCCAACGCCATCCGCACCCCGATCTCGTGGGTCCGCTGGGCGACCGAATGCGCGAGCACGCCGTAAATTCCGGAGACCGCCAAAAGCAGAGCGACCCCGGCGAAAATGCCGAGGAGACAGAGCGCGAACCGGCGCACGCTCAGGGTTTGATCGACCGGGCCCTGCATGGTCGTGAGGTTGTAAAGCGGCAGCTGGGAATCGAGCTTCCAGACTTCAGTCCGGATGGATGGAACCAGCCCGAGCGGCTCGTTGTTCGCCCGAACGATCAGGTTAAACCGGCGGAGAAAGTGCGCCATCTGGGCGAGCGGGAAATTCATCTCGGGCGCGACCGGCTGCTCCAGGTTCATCTGGCGCGAATCGCCCACCACGCCGACGACCGTCACCGGAATCTCCCGGCCCGCGACGTAAACGATCACCCGTTTCCCGATCGCGTCCTGCCCGGCCCAGGTGCGGCGCGCCATCGCTTCGTTAACGATGATCACGCCGGGTTGTCCGGCCTGATCCTGGTCGGTAAAAGTGCGCCCGCGCAGGAGCGGGATGCCCATCACTTCATAATAGTTGGGACTGACCACGCGGTTGTCCGAGCTCAAGCGTTGCTCCGGCGCGGTCTGGCCCTCGAGCGCAAACGGCCATTTGTCCGCGTAGGAAAACGGCGGATGCGATACCGCGGCGACCGAATGCACTCCGGGCAGGCTGGCCAGGTTGCCGAGCAGCTGCTCGGCAAAACGCACCGTCGCGCCCGGTTTTTCGTATCGCGCCGGCGGCAGATTTAGCCGCGCCGACAAAACCCGTTCGGCCCGAAACCCTGGATCCGTCCGAATGAGCTGAGTAAAGCTGCGCAAGAGCAGACCGGCGCCCGCGAGCAACACCACCGCGAGCGCGATCTCGGTTATAATCAGTGCGGCCCGGACCGGCTGACCACCGCTGCTCCCGGACCTGGTCCCAACCCGGAGCGCGAGGCCGGCATCAGTCCGCGAGGCCTGCCACGCCGGCCACAGTCCGAAAAGAAAAGTTGTGGCGAAAGTAACAGCGACCGCAAAGAGCAGCACCGGCGCGGAAACGTGGATGGATGTTTCCGCGGGGATTCCGCCATCCAGCACGCCGGCTTCGGGCAGGAGCTTCACCAGACCATCGATCCCCCAGACTGTAATCAAAACTCCGAGGCCACCGCCGAGCGCGGCGAGGAGCAGACTCTCGACGAGAAATTGGCGTAATAACCGGCCACGAGTAGCGCCAATCGCAGCCCGGATGGCGAGCTCGCGTTCCCGGCTGCTTGCGCGGACGAGGAGGAGACCAGCGACGTTCGCGCACGCAATCAAGAGAACGATCGCCACCGCGCTGGTCAGGACGACGACAGCCGGCCGGACATTGCCGAGCAGTGCATCGCGCAACGACAAACCTGAGACGGACCAACCGGCGTAGTCCGGCACCTCAGGATACTTCTGGCGAATCCGGGCCGCGACCGTTTGGAGCTCAGCGTTCGCGGAAGCAAGCGATGCTCCGGCAGTCAACCGTCCAATGACGGTGTACCAGCGTTGGGGAGCTTCCCCGATCTCAAAAGGAAACGGGAACCAGAATGTCGTCCCGGCATATTGGAAACGCGCGGGCATCACGCCGACGACCGTGAACGGCTCTGCATCCAGCTCCACGGTGCGCCCGATAATTTGGGGATCGCCGCCGAAACGTTTTTGCCAAAGCTCGTGGCCGAGAACGACGACGCGGGCTCCGCCGGACCCCTGTTCCTCGGGCAAAAGCGTGCGGCCCAGCTGGGGCGCTAACCCGAGCAGGGTGAAGAAGTCGGCGGTGACCTTGGCGCCAGCCGCGCGCTCCGGCTGCTGATTATTGACCGTGAGGTTGCGGGAGACGTTTTCGATTGCGCTGAGGTGCTGGAGGGTGCGGACTTGTTCCCGATAAGCCCCGAATTCGCGGCCGGTATGTTGAAGCTGGGCGACGGCATCCGCACGTTTCTGCTGGCGAAGCTGGATGATCCGGGAGTGGTCCTGGTACGGGAACGGATCGAGCAGGAGCGCGCGAACGACGCTGAAAATTGCGGTGTTCATGCCGATGGCGAGCGCCAGCGTGATGACCGCAAGGACGGTGAAAGCCGGAGACTTCAGGAGTTGGCGGAAGGCGTAACGGAGATCGGCGAACATATTGGTTTAGAAAATTCGGTTATTCGGCGCGAAGAGCTTCCATTGGGTCGGTCCGGCTGGCCCGGCGCGCGGGCAGCCAGCAGGCGACCAGGCAAACGGCTGTCATGAGAGCAGCAGTCGCTGCCAAGGTTCCGGGATGGAGCGGTGGAACATCGAAGAGAAGACTCTGCAGGGCGCGGCCGGAGAGGACAGCGCCCGTAAGCCCGATCAACGTTCCGGTAATCAACAATCGGAGCCCGATCTTGAGAAATTGCGCGCCTATCTGTTCGCGTTGCGCACCGACTGCCATCCGGATTCCGATTTCCCGCCGGCGTTGCGCGACCGCGTAACTGAGAACTCCGTAGGTCCCAATCGCCGCGAGAAGAAGTGCGACACTCGCAAAAATCCCGGCGAGGAGCGCGGGCGAGCGGCGCGCAATCAGACTGTCGGCGATGCGCGTTTCCATTGAATCGATGTTGTCGATCGCCAACTCCGGATCGGCCGCCCGGACCAGCTTGCGCAGCGTCTCGGCGAAGGCTTCCGGGCGCTGGCTTGTCCGGGTGATCACGAAGTAATAGGAGTTCGGCCGAAAGGAGAACGGCAGATAAACAGCCCCCTGCCCGTTGCGCTCGGTCATGGCCGCCTGTTTCACCGCACCGACCACGCCGACGATCGTGAAGAGTTTCGCGTCATCGGTCTCGCTGCCTTCGGCGAGCCTTTGACCGAGCGCGCTCCCGTTTGGCCAGTAACGCCGGGCGAAATCTTCATCCACCACGCAAACTCGTTCCGCGCGGTGAGAGTCCGCGGAAGCCAGAAATCGTCCTTCGCGCAATGGAATGCCGAGCGCGGTGAAGTAATCGCCAATCATGCCATAGGTATAATGACCCTGGAGGGATTGGCCGGCCGGCGGCACATAACCCTTCGGGGCGATCGCCGTTTTCCCGTGATCGCCACTCAGGGGCATGTTCGTGATTATGCCGGCCGCGGTTATACCCGGCTGCTGGCGAATCGATTCCAGCAACCGATCCACGACCGCGACGCTGTGACTTGGATCATCTTGCCAGGCCAGGGTAAACTCGCCGGTAAGAACGTGATCGGGCCGAAAGCCCGGAGAAACCGCCATGACCTTTTTCAGGCTCAGCCCGAGCAGCGTCGCACCCGCCAGTAACACAAAGGCGAGCGCGATCTGAGCGACAATGAACCCGTGGCGGAGGCGTTGCACCGCTCGACCGGCTGTCCCGCTGCGTGATTCCGATTGAAGCGCGTTCCCGAGATGAGAGCGGAGGTTAAACCAGGCGAGCGGCACCGCGATGACCACTCCGAGAATGATCGAGCCCACGAGACCGACTACCGCAAGCATTCCGTCGAACTCGATCCGCGCGCCAAGCGGGAGACGGTCCGCGCCCAGCACTCCAAGCAACCGAATTCCCCACGCTGCGATGACCAGCCCGAGCACGCCACCCAGTCCCGTCAACGTCACGGTCTCAACCATGACGTGCCCCACCACCTGGCGCCGGGTTGCGCCCATCGATTGGCGGATGGCCATTTCTTTCGCTCGCCCGCTGGCGCGGATCAGGAGGAGGTTGAGGAGGTTCACCGCCCCGATGAGCAGGAGGAAAAACACGCCGGCCTGCATTAACCAAAGCGTCTGCCGGATGGAGCGGACGTGATGCGCATGCAGTGAGACGACTGGCGAGCGGAAGCCGGCCTCCGCCATCATCTTCGCCTCCGGGTTGTCCTGCTCGGCGGCGGCGTTATGCGCGTCGATCTGCGCCTGTGCTTCCCCGATAGTCGCGCCTGCTTTCAAACGCGCGATCATCTGGGTGCCGCCTCCGCCCGAGTGTCGCGCTTTCGGGGAACGCTGCTCGGCCGACGTTTTTAGAGGGAGAAAAAGGCGCGCCTCGGACGAGAGAAAGCGAAAAGCGGGAGGCAGCACGCCCACGATCTTCCTCGGAATGCCATTGATCCGCGTGTCGCGACCCAGAATGTTTGGATCGGAATCAAAACGCTGGCGCCAGAACGCGTCCGTCAGGATAACGACGTTTCTTTGCTCGGCTGACTCTTCCTCAGTGAAGCTGCGGCCGATCACCGGGCCCACGCCGAGGGTTGCGAAAAATTCCGGCGAGATGCGAACGACTTCCTCCTGCTCCATGGAACCCGGATCGCCAACCGTCTCGGCTCTCTCCATGTAAATGGAAAGGCTCACCAGGGCCGGGATATTGCCGCGCCGCTCGTAGTAGTTGGCGATCGACGAGCCGTCATTCTCCACGCCGGCTTTCGGATAAGTGTTGTAAATGGTGACCAGCCGGTCCGCCTGCGGAAAGGGGAGCGGCCGGAGGAGGATGGAATTAATGATTGCGAAAATGGCCAGGTTCGCCCCGAGGCAGATGGCGATCGTGGCCAGGGCAGTGAAGGCGAAGGCGGGAGCTTTGCGCAGCTGGCGAAAGGCGTAACGGAAATCGGTCATGGGATTGCAGGTTTCAGATTGGAGATTGCAGATTGTTGTCCCTTATTTCCGGAGATGAATGTTCCCCGCCGAAGCCCGGAGCATGACCACCGGTCCGCCGCCGTTGATGGCGCCTTTTAAACGGTCCTCGTCCTGGTTGCCCGGCAGACTAAACTCGCTTCGCAATCTGCCCGCACTGCAGGCTGCATCGATGTTAACGGCAACCGACTCCGGCAAACGCAGCTCAACGTTCCCGGCTTCCGCAATCAATTTCGAATCGCTCCGAGGTTGCTTAGATATGTAGACGGCCACCGAGCCGCCAGCCGCTTTCGCGTCGATCCCGTCGGTTGCTTCTGTGATGGCGATGCTTCCGCCGTTCGCCCGCGCCATGACTTTTCCGTTCGTCCGTCCCGCGGCCACCGAACCGCCGTTACTGACCGCGTCGAGATCACCTCCGACATCGCCAAGGCTGACGCTGCCCCCATCAGTCCGGGCAGTGACAGGGCCTGAGACGTCGCCCAGGCGCAGGCTGCCCCCGAGCATTCGCGCCTTCACCCAGCCATCGATGTTTCCGATCTTCGCGCTTCCGCAACTGCGCAGATCGAGATTGAACTTGTGCGGCATCGCGATCCGGAAATCGAGGCGCACCTTATTGCGTTCGCGACTGTTGCGGTCGCCGGCGAATCGCACGGTCACCTTCACCCCGTCGCCCTCCTTCGCCATCTCAACCGTGAGCTTTTGGCGAAGCTCGTTCAGCTCCTGTTCCGTCGAGACTTTGAACTCGCGATCGAGCTCGACCCGGATCGTGTCCGAATCGCTGGTCGTGATATCGACGTTGGCAAGGTCGCTGTCGAAATTCAGGGTCCCGCCCGCTTTCACCGCGAATGACTCCGCGATTTGGTCGCGCGTCCCGGAGACGGCGTGAGCTGAGGTTATCGCGAATGCGAAGACAATCGCAGCCAACAGCACTGCACCTCGTTCCCAAACTCTGTTTGGGAACGCACTTGGCTTCGAAACTCTGTTTGGGAGCGCAGGCAACAGAGTTGCCGGGACAATGTCATTCCCAAACAGAGTTTGGGAACGAGGATCTAAACGACGATTCGATCGCGCATTATTAGCTGTGGTTCTTGTTTTCATTGTCTGATCACTGATCACCAGATGTGTCGTCGTCATTTGTCAGTTTCCCCACGCTCCCAAACTCTGTTTGGGAACGGACTTGTCTTCGAAACTCTGTTTCGCAGCGGGCAACAGAGTTGCCGGGACACTGGCGTTCCCAAACAGGAGTTGGGAACGAGGGCGGGATACCACCGTGGGCCGAGCATGTGACACAGACACCCTACGATCTACCGCTCGCGTGCTCATTCTGTCCTCAACGCCTGCATTGGATCGATCCGGGTGGCTCGCATCGCGGGAACGAAAGATGCCAGCGCCGCAACGGCGCAGATGAAAAGCGCGACGGCGGTGTAGAGCCATGGGTCGCGCGGACTGACCTCGAAGAGTAATCGCTGCATCAGACGCGTAACCGCGAAGGAGAGCCCGAGCCCCACGACAAGACCGACGAGGGAGAGCCGCAATCCTTCTTTCATGACAAGGGCGATGACGTCTCGAGCCGCGGCGCCGAGCGCGAACCGAATCCCGAACTCGTTCGTTCGTTGCGCAACGCCGTAAGCGATGACGCTGTAGATTCCCATCCCGGCGAGGGCGAGCGCGAGCCCGGCGAAGCCGCCAAGCAGATACATCGAGAGCCGGCGCTCGGCGGAAGCGTTGGAAAGAACTTCCGTGTACGATTGGACCTGGTCGATCGGGAGCCCGGGATCTAGGGAATGAACCGCCGAGATCAGCTCGGTTCGCAGACTCGTTGCCGGCCGCGAACTCCGAACAACGACGCTGAGGAACGCGCCATCGATTTGGGCAGCCGGGTAATACATTTCCATCCCTGGCGGCAACGAGAGGTTTTCGGCCCGGACATCGCCGGCCACCCCCACCACTTCCCTGGGAATCGACGCGATGCCGGTAATGAGCCGGCGCCCGATTGGGTTTTCACCCGGGAAGAGTTTCTTCGCCATGGTTTCATTGATGATCACGACGAGCGGCGAGTTCGGACGATCCTGCCAGGTGAAATCGCGTCCCTGTTTGAGTGGGATCCCAAGGGTGTCGAAGAACCCGGGCGAAATCGTCGAGCGCACGGCAAGGGTGCGATCGCTAACCGGCGGGAGCGGCTGCCCTTCCACCGCCGCGGGGGAACGAGTGTTCCCGTTGTCGGCCGCCGGGAGGTTGGAGGCGGCAGCCGCATGAGTAATTCCAGGAAGCGTTTTGATTTTTTCGAGCGCATTCTGGAAGAACAACCCCTGGCGTTCTTCATTCGGATAGGAAGCGGGCGGCAACCCAACGAAGAACGTCGTCACTCCCTGGGCGCGGAAGCCGGGATCGACATTTTGCAGACGGCGAAAGCTGTCGACCAGCAGGACCGCGCCGACCACCAGGACGAGGGAGAGCGCAACTTCAGCCACGAGCAATCCGGCCCGGAGGCGTCCAGCCTGCCGTCCCGTGCTGCCACGCGAAGAATCTTTCAGCGAATCAATCGGATCGCTCCGCGAAGCGTGCAGCGCAGGGACGAGCCCAAGAACAATCCCGGTAATGAGCGAAAGTCCGATCGCAAATAACAGGACATTGACGTCGAGAGCGATCTCGCGGCTCCGGGGCAGGAAGTCTTCGACCGCCTTCTTCAGAATATCCAGACCCCAGATCGAGAGAAGAACGCCCAACACGCCCGCGATCCCCGCCGTCAACACGCTCTCGGCCAGGAACTGGAAGACGATGCGCGCCCGGGTCGCGCCGAGCGCGGTCCGAATCGCGATTTCTTTCCGGCGTCCGATAAACCGGGCCAGCAAAAGATTGGCGACGTTGGCGCAGCCGACGAGCAATACACAACCAACCGCCGCGAACAAAGTGAGCAACATCGGCCGCTGCCGGCCGACGAGATCTTCATGCAACGAGACCACGCTCATGCCAGCTTTGGCGTCCACCTTGTCGGGCTGCGCGGTCTGGTAACGGCGATCCACTACCCGCATTTGTTCTTCCGCGTGCTCCCGTTTCACCCCGGGTTTCATCCGGGCGAGAATGGTCAGGTAACCGGTGCCGCGCTCGATGATGTCCGGCGGCAAGCCTTCCTGTTCAAAGACACGCGGCGCGAAGACGTGAGTCTGAATGAAGGGAAACTTCAGGCTCGGGGGCATCACTCCAATCACGGTGAACGGCACTCCGTTGAGCGTGATTGATTGCCCGAGAATGTTTTGGTCTCCGCCGAATCGTTTTTGCCAGAAGGTATGCGTCAGGACCGCGACGTTGGCGCCGCCCGGCTTGTCTTCTTCAGGGGTAAAGACGCGGCCGAAGAGCGGCTGGACGCCGAGAGCGCGGAAGAAGTTCTCCGTGACCCGGACGGCGTTCAGGTTTTCCGGATCACCCCGGCCGGTCAGGGTGAAACCAGTGAAGGACTGCGCGGAAAACTCGATGAAGCTCTGTTGCTGATCGCGCCAGGCTTGATAGCGCGGCCAGGAAACGTTCGCTCGGTCGAGGCCGCGCTCGGGGAAGGAACCCCAGACGCGGACAAGTTGCTGCGGCTCGGGGTAGGAAAGAGGCCGGAAAAACAGGGTGTTGATGGCCGAGAACAAAACCGTGTTTGCACCAATCCCGAGGGCAAGCGCGACGACAGCTATAATGGTGAAGCCCGGTTGGCGGAGGAGCTGGCGGAAGGCGTAGCGGAGTTCTTTCATAGATCAGAGGTCGGAGATCGGGGTCCGGTGAATTTCATTCCGTGCGGAAGGCTTTTTTCCTCGTTCCCAAACTCTGTTTGGGAATGCGATTGTCCCGGCAACTCCGTTGCCCGGTCGCCGAAACAAAGTTTCGAAGACAAGTGCGTTCCCAAACAGAGTTTGGGAACGAGGACAGTCGGTAGCAAAGTGGTCATGTTATTCAGTGCGTAAGGCTTCGATTGGGTTCACCAGAGTCGCGCGGCGCGCGGGAATGAGGCAGGCGAGCAAGGCGACGACTGCGAGGGTCAAAGAGGTCGCCCCGAGCAGCGTCGGGTTCGTGGAAGAAACCTGGTAGAGCTGGGTGGTGAGATAACGCCCGAGAGCAATCGAGGCCGCCAGGCCGAGGACGAGACCGATGACGACGGGCGTCATTCCCTGGCGGACGACGAGCCGCAAAACGTCCGCGGTCTGCGCGCCGAGCGCCATCCGGACGCCGATCTCGCCGGTCCGCTGTTCGACGGTGTAAGCTACGGCGCCATAGATCCCGACCATTGCCAGGACGAGCGCAATTCCGGCAAAGACACCGAGCAGGGTCATTGTCAGCCGGCGCTGGCCTAACGATTCGTCAATAACCTGGCTCATCGTTTGCGGCTGAATGATCGGCAGGGCCGGATCGACTTTCGCCAGGGCGCTCCGCACCGTGCTGGTCGCCGCTTCCGGCTTGAAAGCCGTCTTGGCCGTTACCGCCATGAACTGATTCGAGCGTTGAGACCAGGGGCGGTAAAATTCGATCTCGTTCGCCCGCTCGAGACTAATCGACCGCACATCGCCCACGATCCCGATCACTTCAGCGGGCAGCCCGGTGTTGTTGTCGGTCCCGAAGAAGATTTGTTTCCCGATTGGGTCTTCGCCGCCCGGATACAACTTCTGGGCGGTCGATTTGCTCAGAATAACGACGTTTGGTTTGTCGAATGCATCGCGTTCGTCAAAGTCGCGGCCGGCCATCAGTGGGATGCCGAAAGTCTTCATGAATCCGGCCGAGACGCTGCGGGTGAGCCCCAGAGGGCGCTGGTTCACGGGCACCGGATTTCCGTCCACTCGCGCGTAGGGCGAACGCGATTGACCTCCGCCAAGCGGCACGCCGTCGCCCGCCGCGGCGGATTCGATCCCGGGAGAATTTTTCAATTCCGCGAGAAGCCGATCGACAAAAAGAGCCTTGGCCGCGGGATCGGGATACTGGCCGGGCGGCAACCCGACGAAGCCGACCCAGAGACGTTCCGAGTTGAAGCCGGAGGGCTGCTTGCTCAGGCGGACGAAGCTGGCGATGAGCAAGGAGGCGCCGGCCAGCAACACGACCGACAGGCCAACCTGCGCAGCGACGAGGCCGCGGCGGAAGCGCTGTTGCCCGAGCGAGCCGGTCATGGCGCGGCCGCCATCCTTCAAACCATCCACAAGGTCGGCGCGCGAGCTTTGCCAGGCCGGATACATCCCCATGGCCAGGCCAGTGAGGAGCGACAGCCCCAGGGTGAAGAGCAGGACCGGGGCGTTCATGGCTATGCCGCTCTCGAGCGGAAGATTTTCGCCCGCGAGCTTTGGAATCATCGAGATGACCCAGAGGGCGAGGCACGTGCCGACGATTCCCGCGATAATACTGACCAGCAGACTCTCGAAAACGAACAGGCGCACCACGCCAGAGCGCGACGCTCCCAGCGCCATTCGCAGGGCGATCTCCCGCCGGCGGCCACTGAACCTGACGAGCAGCAGATTGGCGACGTTGCTGCATGCGATGAGCAGGACAAAGCTAACCGCCGCGAGGAGCGTGAAGAACGCCGGCCGCAAATTCCCCACCGCATTCTCTGCGGCAGAGATTACGACGGGCGACCAGCTGTTGTCCGCGGCTTCCGGTCGCGCCTGGCGATAACTGTTTTGCAACGTCTGCAAAGCGGGCCGGGCCTGGTCTGCCGTCACCCCGGGTTTCAGCCGCCCGACGACGCGCAGGAAACTCACGCCGCGCATCAGGCGTTCCTGGGTCAGCCCTGGCAATTGAAATGGTTTCACCGTGAAGACGTCAGCATTCCGGCCGAACCAAGCGACCGGCAGATTCGGCAGCACGCCAATGATCGTAGTCGGGACGCCGTTTAGAGTGAGGGCCTGGCCAATTGCCTGCGGATCGGAGTTCAAATGTTTGCGCCAGAAATTCTGAGTCACTAGCGCGACGTCCGCTTTCATTTCTTCCTCGGGCAAAAACGTGCGGCCGAGAATTGGCCGGATGCCGAGGGTGTCGAAATAGTTGGCGGTCGTGTTGGCGCCGCCGAGCTGCACCGGATCGCCTTTTCCGGTCATGATGAACCCTGTCCCGGTGTCGGCCGCGAAGCTGCTGAAAACGGTTTGTCCGTCACGGAAATGCCAGTAGCGCGGGACTGACATGGGGAGCTCCGAAAGATTCCGCTCTTTCGCTTCGGCCTGAAGGATCACGAGCTGGTCCGGGTCCTTGAACGGCAGCCCTTTCAGGAAGAGGTCGTTAATCAAACTGAAGATCGCGGTGTTCATGCCGATTCCGAGCGCGAGCGTCAGCACGGCGAGGAAGGTGAACGCGGGAGACTTCAGGAGTTGGCGGATAGCGAAGCGCAGGTCGATCATAAGTCAGAGGCCGGTTGGTTTGCTGTGTTCATTGGGCGCGGAGGGCTGCGATGAGCGGCGTTTGGGCGGCACGGCGGGCGGGGAGATAACTGGCGAGGAGCGCAACCAGGCCAAGGACTGCGATCACTACAGCGTAAGTCAGGGGGTCGCCCGGCATGGTTTGAAAAAGGAGACTGGTGAGCGCCCGGCTCAGGACGACGGCGAGCAGCAAACCTATCGTTAGGCCAGTGATGGCGAGGCGCGCGCCGTCCCAGACGATCATTCCCAGGATGTCTTTCTCTTCCGCGCCGACCGCGAGACGGACCCCGATTTCCGAGGTTCGCTGGCTGACCGCGTAGGACATGACGCCGTAGATGCCCACTGCGGCAAGAACGAGCGCCAGCCCGGCAAAGGCCATCAGGAGCCACGAGCTGAACCGGATCTGGGCGAGCGATTTCGCAACCCACTGCTCCATCGTCCGCACGTCCGATACAGGCTGGTCCTTATCCTGGGCGCGGACCTGGGCTTCGATTGCCTGGGTCAGGCCAGAGGGATTGCCGCCGGCGCGAACGGTCAGCGTCATCAGGTTATAACTCAGCTGCGGGTGCGGCCAGTAGCTGTGCGGTTTGGCCGGCGTGGCGAGGTCGACGCCCCGCGCGTTCGCCACCACGCCGATGATTTCGCTCGCCACGTTGGGCGAAGTCATATTGATCGTGACCCGCTTGCCAATCGGGTCCTGGTTTGGGAAAAACTGCTGCGCCAGTGCTTCGTTGACGATGACGACGTCGCGTTTCTCCTGCATTTCCTGCTCGGTGAACACGCGCCCTCGAACCAGTGGAACCTTCAGAGTTCGAAAGAAGCCGTCGTCGCAAACCGTCACCGCCGTTGTCTTCTCCTGGCCTGGCGCCGTGGGCGGTTCGCCTTCGATGGTGAAACTGGTCGCGGCGCCGAGACTGGCCATGGGCAGGTAACTGACGACCCCAACCGACTGAACCCCGGGCAATGCGGCAACTCGTGCTGTCAGCTCACGAAAGAAGCGGATTCGAGCGGGATCATCCGGATACTTGGCGCGCGGCAACTGCATCCGCATCGTCAGCACGTTCGTCGGATCAAATCCCGGATCGACCTGCCTCATCGAGGCAAAGCTGCGGAGCATCAGGCCGGCGCCGACAAGGAGCACGACCGCGAGCGCAATCTCGGCGATGACCAGAGCGTGCCGCATCCGGCGATGCCGCAGACCGCCGCCGATCTGGCGGCCGCCCTGGGCCAGGGCTTGTTGAACATCAGCGCGCGAGCCTTCCAGGGCTGAAGCGAGTCCGCAGGCGATCGCGGTGACGATTGAAATCGTGCCGGTAAACGCGAGCACCGGGTAACTCAGCGAAAGTCGTCCCAGCATCGTCAGGTCAATCGGGCTCAGGGCTTCGAGCAGGGCGAGACTCCACTGCGCCACGAGAAGACTAGCCAGACCGCCGAGGACTCCCAGAAGCACGCTCTCAGTCAAAAGCTGTTTGACGAGCTGCCCGCGCGTCGCGCCGAGGGCACTGCGAACGGCCAGCTCGTGGCGCCGCGCCGCGCCGCGCGCGAGGAGCAGATTGGCCACGTTCGCGCAGGCTATCAAAAGAACGAACGCCACCGCGCCGGACAAGAGCATGAGGCCAGGCCGAATATCCCCCGAAAGCTCAGCGCGCAACGGAACCACTTTGATTCCCCACCCCGTATTAAACTGCGGCCGTTCCCCGATGACGCTGGCGGAGATCGCGTCCATCTCGTTACGCGCCGCTTCCATCGTAATCCCGGTCTTCAGCCGTCCGATCACGGTCAAGTAACGGCCGCGCGCCTCGCGCGCTTCGGGCCCGAGGATAAAAGGCCACCAGAAATCGACCGGTTTGTTCACGAGTGAACCGGCCTTCAAATACAAACGGACGCCGGGCGGCATCACGCCGACGACGGTCTGCGGCTTTCCGTTGAGCTGGATACTGCGACCGACAATCGATTCGTCACCGCCAAAACGGCGTTGCCACAGCTCGTAACTAAGAATGACCGCCGACGATTGCGGGTCGGCGCTTTCCTCGGCAGTAAAAGCGCGGCCACGAATCGGGCTGACGCCGATGACCGAGAAATAATCGGTGGTGACGTTCTGCGCGATGAGCTCCTCGGGAATTCCGCCATCAGTCAGGTTCGCGCGTGTTTCGGCATAGGCGGCGAGGTGCTCGAAGGTTGTCGCGCGCTCCTTCCACCGGATGAAGTTGGAAGGCCCCGCAACATTAGGGACGCCCGGGCGTTTCACGTTCGTTTCCCAGATGACAGCGATCCGGTCCGCGTCGCGGTACGGCAGCTTCTCCAGGAAAACGGCGTTAACGATGGTGAAGATCGCGCTGTTAACCCCGATGCCGAGGGCAAGGGTGAGTACCGCCACGAAGGTAAAGCCGGGCGATTTCAGGAGCTGACGAAAAGCAAAGCGGAGATCAGTCATTTCGATTTTCGATCGGCAGAACTCATTCGGCGCGGAGGGCGATAATCGGATCGACGCGAGAGGCGCGTCGGGCGGGGAGCCACGAAGCGAGGGCGACGCCCGCGGAAAGAACCACGGCGGCGGTGAGCCAGGTCAGGGGGCCGACCGTCGGAATATCAGGCCATTGATGTTGAGCAATCCGCGAGGCGCCCCAGGCGGCGAGGCCTCCCGCCATAAATCCGCAGGCAAGCAACCGTGCGCCCTGAGTAGTGACGAGACGAATGACCGCGGCGCCGGTCGCCCCCAGCGCGAGACGCACTCCGAATTCCCGGGTCCGGCGGGTTACTTGTAAAGCGAGCAGGCCATAAACGCCGATAGAGGCGAGGAGCAATCCGAGCGCGCCGAAGAGCGAGACGAGAACAAAGAGGAAACGCTCGGTCACCCACGTCTCCGCGGCTGCGTCTTCGAGTGAGATCATGGCGTAGGCAGCGAGCCGTTGATCGGCGCGGGCCAGTGCGGCCGGCAAAGACGTGGTTACGCTTTTCGGCTCGCCGGCGCTCTCGACGACGTACGTCATTTCATCGCCGCCGATGGTCAGCCAGCGCGACAACGGAATCGCAATCGTTCCGACCACTTCGCCATCATTCGGATCGGCGACCGCCTTTGTGTCGCCGACCACGCCAACCACGGTGTACCACGGGCGCGGACTATCGAGCCGGCCATGTTTGACCCGTTTACCCAACGGATCCTGTCCCGGCCAGAACTTGCGGGCGAACGATTCGTTTATGATACAGACCTGGGTTCCGTCGGCGCAATCGGTCTCCGCGAACTCCCGGCCGCGCAAGAGCCGCTGCCCCACGGTTGCGAAATATCCCGGCCCCGCGCCCCGCATGTAAGCGAGGTAAACTCCGCGCGGCTCAGGCGGCTGGCTTCCATCCGGCACGCAACTGATCAAATTACGCGCTGCTTCCATCGGCGCTGGCGCAGTGACCGCGGCGCTCCGGACGCCGGGCAACGCGCGCAATTCCGCCAGCGTCTTCTCGATCGTCCGCAGCCGGGCGTCGGCCGAATCGAAGAGTCGTCCGGACAACATCGCGTTGAAGACGACGCGTCGATCGGTGGCGAAGCCCCAGGGCTCATGAACGATCTTCCGGAAATATTGGGTCAAACTCAGGCTGCCCATGAGCAGCACCGCGGCGATGGCGATTTCGAGCACTATCAGTCCGCCGAGCAATTTTCTCGTCCCGCCATCGAGGGTTGCGCCGCGGCCGATGCTGCCGAGGGCGCTGCGCAAGTCTGTGCGGGCGGCTCGCCAGGCCGGCAGCAATCCAAATCCAATTCCAATCAGCAACATGGCGCCGGTGGCAAAGGCGAAGACCGGCCAGTCGAGCCGGACCGCGTGGTCGAATTCACGGATGGCGCTGCCTGTTGCATCGGCGCCTTCCGGGCTGAGGCTGATGAGCCCGGGGGTGAGCCAGCCGGCGATTACTATTCCGAAAATCGTTCCGAAGGCGGCGAGGACCAAGGCCTGGATCAGTCCTTCCCGGATGAGCCGGCCCCGGGTGGCTCCGATTGCCGCCCGCAACGCCATCTCGCCGTCGCGTTCGACGACTCGCGCGAGCATTAACCCGGCAAAGTTAGCGGCCGCGATGAGCAACGCGCAAAGACCCGCGCCAGCGATCAAAAGGAGCTTGGGCCGCAAATTGCGCACGAAACTGTCGCGCAACGGAACCATGTAAGCGCGGAGTGCGTTGTTCTTATCCGGGGCAGCCTGGTTGATCGCCGCGCACATCCGCCGGCCAGCGGCATCGGCCTGCTCGAGAGAGATTCCGGGCCGAAGCCGGGCAACGCCGTAAAGGTAGCGGTTTGATTGCGAATCGGGCGCAAAATTTAGTCCGATGGGCAGCCAGAATTGCGCGCGATACGGGTGCCGAAACGTCTTCGGCATGACGCCGACGATGGTATAGGCCGCATCATCCAGCCTGATCCTCTGCCCGATAACCTCTTCGCGCCCGCCGAGATTCCGCTGCCAAAAATCGTGACCAATGATGACAAGCTGCGGACCGCCAGGCTTGTCCTCCGCCTCCGTAAAATTGCGTCCGCGTGCGGGCTGCAGACCGAGGACACTGAGGAAATTCGCGCTAATCCGGGCGGCCGGGAAACTCTGGGCGGCTTCTCCCTCACTTGACGCGGTCACGCTCGCGCCTGTCGCGACCCCGATATCTTCGAAGATGTCGCGGCCGTGCTCACGCCACTGGTAAACTGTTTTCTCGGCGAGGTTAAGCGTGCTGCTGCGCGCGCCGTTCTCGTCGAAGGTCTCGTAAAGCCGCACGAGCCGCTCCGCATTTGGAAAGGGCAACGGCCGGAGGAGCGCGCTCTCGATCACGGAAAAGATCGCGGTGTTTGCGCCAATCCCGAGAGCCAGGGTGGCGATCGCGACGATGGCAAACCCGGGCGATTTCCAAAGCTGGCGAAGCGCGTAGCGAAGATCGTTCATAAGTCAGAGGTCGGCGATCGAAGATCGGCGGTCAGATTTCCTCGTTGCGCTCCTCGTTCCCAAACTCTGTTTGGGAACGGGCTTGTCTTCGAAACTCTGTTTCGCAACCGGGGCAACAGAGTTGCCGGGACAACGTCATTCCCAAACAGAGTTTGGGAACGAGAGGTCAATTCTCCGCTCGGAGGGACGTGCTTCCGCACGTCCCAGTTAGAACAAAGCGAGGCGTTCCAGCCGGACGGGCAGAAGCAGGTCCCTCCGAAAGATTCAGTCTTCATTCGGCATGCAGGGCGACAATGGGATCGACGGCGCTGGCCCGGCGCGCGGGCAACCAGCAGGCAATGAACGCGACGAGCACAAGCGCCGCCGATAGGAGAAAGAAAGTGAGCGGATCGCTCGCGCTGATCCCGTAGAGGAGCGACGCGATTAGTCTCGTTAGGCCAAGCGACGCGGCGATACCGAAAACCACACCCGCGGCGACGAGCGTCATCCCCTGCCGCAAAATCAGGCGCAGGACATCGCTCTTTTGCGCGCCGAGCGCGATCCGGATACCCAGCTCCCGCGTGCGTTGCGCGACCGAATACGAAATCACGCCATACAGACCAATTGCCGCGAGGACGAGCGCCGCGCCCGCAAAAATACTGAGAAGCAGGACCGTGAATTTCTTCTGGAGCAAGGTCCGGGCGATGAGGTCGTTCATCGTCCGCGGATTGCCGAGAGGGACCGACTTGTTCACGCTCCAGACCGCCTGCTGCACTCCTGGCAGCACCGTCAGCGGATTCTCCGGCGCGGTCCGGACGGCGATGAAAACCGACGGCCACATCCCCTGGCCGAGCGGCTGGTAAAGTTCGGGCCGCGGCGCGTGTTCGAGGGCACGATGGCGGACGTTGCCCACCACGCCGACGACCTGAAGCTTTTCGTTGTTCGGTCCGTAGTTCTCCACAAACTGGCCGATCGGATCTTCACCGGGGAAAACATCTTTTGCGCATTGTTCATTGATGATCGCGACCCGGGCTGAATCCTTTGTGTCGTGATCGGTGAAGTTGCGCCCGCGGACGAACGGGATGCCCATGGTCTTGAAGTAATCCGGGGTCGCGACCCGGATGTCGGCCTCGTCTTCCTTGGTGCTGCCGGGGCGGTTGAAGCTGCGCGCGCTGTTGCCGCCGGAGAACGGCAGTCGGCTAACCGCGGCCACATGTTCGACGCCGGGAACGGCCGCAGTCTGCTGGAGCACCTGTTGATAAAACTGAAGCTGACGATCTTCATCAGCCTTGGCCGAAGCGCCGACGGAAAAGATCAGCAAACGGTCCGGATTAAATCCCGGCGTGACCTTGGTCAGGTTCGAGAAGCTTTTGATCATGAGACCCGCGCCGATGAGGAGAACGAGAGACAGACCGACTTCCGTGGCGATCAAAAACCCGCGCCGCCGGTTGCCCGTTCCGGTGCTGCCGCGCTCGCCCTGTTTCAATGATTCTGCCGGGCTGCTCGTAGCGGAGGAAATTGCAGGGACGAGCCCGAACAGAATTCCGGTCACGACCGATATGCCGGCGCTGAAGGCGAGGACCTGGCCGTTGAGCCCGATGTCCTTAAAGCTCCGGAGCGCCGGGGGCGCCATTGCCATCAGCAATGGGATGGCCCACGCGGCCAGGACCGCGCCGATCGCGCCCCCGATGACCGCGAGCAAAACGCTTTCGGTCAGCAACTGCCGGATTAGACGAGCGCGGCTCGCTCCCATCGCAGCCCGGATCGAAATTTCGCGTGAGCGAGTTGCAGCGCGGGCCAGCAACAGGTTCGCAACATTCGCGCAGCCGATAAAAACAAGGAAACCGACCGCGGCAAAAAGAAGGAGCAAGACCGGCCTGAGACCGCCGACGACATCTTCATGCAACGGGGTGACTTTGACGCCGAGGTCGCGGTTATCGTTTGAATACTGCTGCTCGAGACGGCGGCTGATTGCATCCAGCTCGGCGCGCGCTTTTTCAAGAGTGACGCCGGGTTTCAGGCGCGCGAATACGTCGAGATAGTTGCTCCCGCGGATGGGCCGGGGATCGACATTTGGGCGGAGCGAATTTGTCGGAACGCCGAACGCAGAGGGAACCCAGAGCTCTCCGTAATTATCCGGCATATAATTTGGCGGCATAACGCCGACGACAGTGTGCGGTTCGTCGTTGAGCGAGATTTGGCGGCCGATGATGTTGCGATCCGAGGCGAAGCGGCGGGCCCAAAGCTCCGAGCTGAGAACAACGACGAGGTTGTGGCCCGGCTGTTCGTCCGACGGCTGCAAGGCGCGGCCGAGAATCGGCGTGACGTCGAAAAGCGGGAACATGTTCGAGGTGGTCATCGTGCCGCGAACGCGTTCCGGGCGATCGCCATCGCTCAGGCTGAATTGCTCGCCGCGTGACGCGCCGAGGTGGGTGAAGACGTCGTTTTGCGCGGCGTAATCGATGTAGTTTGCAGGCGAAAACGCGCCCTGCGCTACCCCGGTGCTGCGCGTGGTCGGAGAGAGGACCATGAGTTTTTCCGAATCCGGATAAGGGAGAGGATGAAGGAGCACCCCGTCGATCACGCTGAAGATCGCGGTCGAGCTGGCGATGCCGAGGGCGAGGGTGAGAAGCGCGGCGAAAGTGAATCCCGGATTCTTCATCAGCATCCGGATTCCGTAGCGAAGGTCAGCGAAAAGGGTGTTCATATTATTCCGCGCGGAGAGCGGTGATGGGGTTAACCCGGCAGGCGCGGCGGGCGGGGAGCCAGGCCGCAAGGACCGTAATGATCGAAAGGATGAAGCCGACGATCAGATAAGTCGCTGGATCCAGCGGCGAGACACCGAAGAGAAAACTACGGATCAGGCTGGCCGACGCCGCGACGGCCACAGCACCGATCAGGATGCCAACGCCGAAGAGCCGCAGCCCATGGCCCATGACAAGTCCGCGGATGTGGGCGGGCCGCGCGCCGAGCGCGAGACGGACCGCAATTTCGCGGAACCGGCGCGCGGCACTGTAGGCCAGCACCCCATACAACCCGACGGCCGCGAGCAGCAAAGCCAGCCCGGCGAAGATCGTAAGCAAAAACGTCAGCAGTCGCTGCGTCGCCCACGTCTCGGCGACGCGTTCTTCCATCGGGCGAACATCGTAAACTGGCTGGGCCGGATCGAGCCGGGTGACGATTTCGCGAATGGGTTTCTCCAATCGCTTCACATTGCCGGAGCTTCGGACAAGCAGGGTAAGACCGGTGCGGCCGACCTGGGTTTGGGCGAAGAATAATCCCGGCGTGGGGGTGGAGTCATCGAAGCCGCGCATCTTCAGATGCGGCACGACGCCGACGATTTCGTAGAGCCTCGCACCGCCAGGGACCACATCCGATTCGGTATCGACCATCAACCGCTTCCCGAGCGGGTCCTGTCCCTTGAAGGTCATGTCGGCCAGCATCTGGTCGATAATGACGACGGGCGGTGAATCGGCGCGATCGCCTTCGTTGAAGGTCCGGCCGCGAATCAGGTTCGTCCTGAGCGCGGCGAAATAATCGCCCTGCACGACTTCGTAATCGGCCGCCGGTTGCTGGCTCTGGTCGGTCGGCGGTGCGCCTTCCGGTTGGAAATTAATCTGCCAGCCGCTCAGCATCGGCGGGTTCGCGGCGAACGCGGCGCTCTGCACTCCCGGCAACTTGCGGACTTCGTCGAGCAAAGTGGTCGTGAAATTCAGGATCGGCGGCAGCGCGGTATATTTTGTAAACGGAAGTTCGATCCGAGCCGTGAGCATTCCCTGAGGATCGAAGCCGAGCTGCGTCGACTGCATTTTCGCGAAGCTCTTGAGGACGAGGCCTGCCGCGCTCAGGAGCAGGAGGGTCAACGCGACCTCAACAATGACCAGCCAATCGCGGCTTCGGCGCGCCGATTTGGTCTCCGAACTACCGTGCGAGCCGGCTTGGAGCGCGACATTGATGTCAGTCCGCGCTGCCTGCCAGGCGGGCCAAAGTCCAAAGAGAATGGTGGTGAGGGTGGCGAGTAGAAAAGTGAAGGCCATCACCCGCCAGTCGAACCCGAGGCCTTCAAAACGCGGCGCGCCGGCCGGAGCAAAGGCCACCAGCGCATCCCGGCCCCAGGTGGCGAAAACCAGGCCGAGTCCGCCCCCTATTGCCGCAATCACAAAGCTCTCGAGCAAAAGTTGCCGGACGATTTGCCCGCGCCCGGCACCCATCGCCGCGCGAACCGCAAACTCCCGGGCGCGTGCGGCCCCACGCACGGCCAGGAGATTCGCTAAGTTCGCGCAGGCGATGAGCAAAACCAGCGCAACCGCGCCCAGGAGGAGGGCGAGGCTCGTTCGGTAATTGCCGAGAAGATTGTCGAGGAGCGGCCGGACATCGGCCCCCACGCCGGCATTGGTGGCCGGATAAAGTTTTTCGATTCGGGCGGAGATCGCCTTAATCTCGCCGCGGGCCTGCTCAACCGTGACGCCATCCTTGAGCCGGCCCCAGCCGAAGAACATCGGGTGGTTCGCGCGGTTCTGCCATCCCGGGACGTTGGCCCGGCGCATAAGGGCGAACCACGCGTCAACGCCGTGCGGCGAATCCATCTCGCGCGGCATCACCCCAACGACCGTGATCGGTGTGCCGTGGAACTCTATCGGCCGCCCGACTATATTGGGATCGCGATGAAAGGCGCGATCCCACAACCGGTCGCTAATCACCGCCAGCGAGGGGGCACCGGGTTTGTCTTCGTCTTCGGTAAAGGTCCGGCCGATTTGAGGCAGCAGACCGATGACGTTGAAAAAATTCGCAGTCACGTACGCGACCGCGATGCGTTCCGGTTCGCGGCCGGCGATCCCGCTCAGGTTCCGTGATTCCAGCCGGCTCAACGCGAGGTGCTCGAACGATTTGCTATCGTTCCGCCAATCGAGGTAATCGGGCAATGCGATTGCCGTGTTCGTTCCGCCGGTCGTTTCGCTCAGGTAAACGAGCCGCTCCGGGTGCGGGTAAGGCAGCGGCCGGAGGAGAACGTGATTTACCACGCTGAAGATGGCGGAGTTCGCGCCGATCCCAAGTGCCAAGGTCAGCACGGCGACAATGGTGAACCCCGGAGATTTACGAAGCTGGCGAAAAGCGAAGCGGAGGTCGTTCATGGGAATTCGGGAATTTCGATTTTGAGGTTTCGATTGGAGTAAGTCATTCGGCGCGAAGCGCGGTAACTGGATTGGCTTTGGCGGCGCGCAAAGCAGGCAAGAGCGCGGCGAGAAGCCCGATGACGCCGAGGATCAAGGCAACCCCGCCGAAGACGAACGGATCGTAGGCGGCGGTGCGGAAGAGAAGGGTTTCCATTAAACGCGCCACCCCGGCGGCGGCCAGGAGACCAAGGACAAGGCCCAATGCCGTGAGCCGCACGCCCTGACCGATGACAAGCCGTAAAACATCACGGACCTGGGCCCCGAGGGCGTAGCGAATCCCGAATTCGCGGGTTCGTTGGGCAACGCTGTAAGCAATCAAACCATAGAGACCGATCCCGGCGAGCAACAACCCGAGGACAGCAAACAGGCTGAAAAGCGTGAGATAAAGTTGCGGCTGGGTCAGGCTCTGTTTCACCAGCGTCCGCACCGGCGCCACGTCGGAGATTGTCTGCTCGGGATTAAATTCCCAGATCGCGCGCTGGAGTGTTTGGGACAACGTCTCGACCGGCAGAGAGGAGCGGACGAGCAGGCTCGCGAACGGTGTGCCGCGCTGATTCATGGTCGTGTAAACCTGAAACGGCGTCTGCACGTTGAGGCCGTTGCGCGGGACATCGCCGACCACGCCGATAATCTCCAGCACGGCCGGGCTCTGTTGCGGGCGATTCGGCGGAAGCACGAGCCGTTTGCCGATCGGGTCATCGGTCGGGAAAAACTTCTTCGCAGCAGACTGGCTAAGGAGGATCACCTTTGGCGCCTGGTCGTTATCGGTTTCGGCGAAGGCGCGGCCCGCGATCAACGGGATGTTCATCGTCGAAAAATAGGACGGGCTCACGGAATCGTAGAACGCCGGGGGGAGTTTCGCGGTGTCGTCCGGCGAACCGTAAATCGAGAAGGTCGCGGGAATCCCCCACGTGAAAGGCATCGTCTGGGTTAACGCGGCCGATTCCACACCTGGCACCGCGCCGATGCGTTCCAGCAACTGGCGGTAATACTCGCTCCGTTTCGGCCCGTTATCGTAACGCGTAGGCGAAAGCGATAGCACCATGCTGAGCGTGTTCTGGGTCTGGATGCCGGGATTGACGCTGGTGATGGCGGCGAAGCTTTTCCAGACCAGCCCCGCGCAGACCAGCAGCACGAGGGTCAGCGCAATCTGGCCAATGACCAGCGCGCCGCGCAAGCGCACCGATTGCAGACCGGCCGAGCCTTTGCTCCCGTCGCGCAGGGAATCGATCGCCTCGACTCGTGTCGCATGCCAGGCCGGGAAGAGGCCGAAAAGGATTCCGGTCACAACTGCTGTTACGCCGGTGACAGCGAGCACGGCCATGTTCAACGCGATCTCGTCGCTGCGCGGGATCCAATCCTTCGCCAGGCTGGCGAGAAGCAGATCCAGACCCCAGCTTCCGATCAAAACGCCGCCAATCCCGCCGAGGGCGACGAGGAGCAGCGATTCGACCAGATGGCTGCGCGCGATGGCGGAGCGGCTCGCGCCGAGCGCGAGACGAATTGCGACTTCCCGTTGTCGCGTCGAGGCGCGGACGAACTGGAGGCCCGCGACGTTTGCGCAGGTGATCAGCAGAACGAGGAGCGCCGCGCCGACCACCAGCAACAATCCTTCGCGATAATTTCCCACTACCTGATCGCGCAACGGCGAGAGCGTGAACTCCCAGCCTTTGTAAAATTTGGGATCGGCCTGGGCCAGGCGCCCGCCAATGGTCGAGAGCTCGGCCTGCGCCGTGGCGGCGGTGACCCCGGGTTTGAGCCGGGCGATCACTGCCCAGAAACGCGCGTTCGCCACCACGTTTTCGCCGCCTTCGTTCGGGAAAATTCGCCAGAGCGCACAGATGTTGAATGGATCCTTGAAGGTGCGCGGCATGACGCCGATGACCTCGTGGGGCGCGTCGTCGAGGGTGACGAATTCGCCGACAATCTCAGTGCGGCCGCCGAATCGTTTCTGCCAAAGATCGTAACTGAGAATGACGCTCGGCTTGGCCCCGGCGTTTGCATCCTCACGCGTGAACGTGCGACCGAGCAGCGCCTTTTCGCCGAGCACCTTGAAGTAATCCTGCGTAACCAGGCTGCTGGTCAGCGATGTAGGCTTTTCGATGCCGGTCAGGTTGTCGTAGTTGTAGCGACCCGCGGCGAAGGCCTCGAAAGAGGTGACCTGCTTCTCCACTTCGCGGAAACCGGCGGGCGCGAACCCGAGCCCTTTCAGGTTCTCCTGGAAATTGCGCGACTGCACCATGACGAGGTGGTCCGAATCCGGGTATGGAAGCGGCGAGAGCAGGACCGCGTTGACGACAGTGAAGATCGCGGTGTTCGCGCCGATCCCCAGCGCGAGCGTAAGCACGGCCACGAAAGTAAATCCAGGAGATTTGCGGAGCTGGCGGAGGGCGTAGCGCAGATTGTTCATAACGCGTAAGTCAGAGGTCGGAGGTCAGAAGCCGGTTCTCGTCTCTCGTCACATATCACTCGTCACAGATTCGGGTTTTTGTTCATTCGGAACGCAAAGTGATCATCGGATTTACTCGCGAGGCGCGGCGGGCGGGCAGCCAGCACGCGACCAGTGAGGCAGCGATCAGGACAACGGTAACGGTCGCGTAGATAACGGGATCGTTGGCGTTCACGCCGAAAAGGAGACTGCGAATCACGCGGGACAAGGCGACTGATCCGGCGAACCCGAGAACGAGTCCGACCCCCAGGAGCCGCAACCCCTGGCCGAGCATCATCCGTCGGATTTGCGCCGGCATTGCGCCAAGCGCGAGTCGGACGCCGATCTCGCGCATTCGCCGCAAGCCGTTATAAGCCATCACGCCGTAAAGCCCGACGATCGCGAGGGTCAGCGCGAGGACCGCGAAACAAACCAGCAAAAAGCTCATTAACCGGGGCGTAGCCCACGTTTCCTCGACGCGTTCCCGCATCGTCTTGAAATCAAACGCCGGCTGGGCCGGATCGAGCGAAGCTACGATTTCACGGACCGGTTTTTCGAGAGACTTCGGCGAAAGCGAGGTGCGCAGGAGTACCACCAGCGCAGTCGACGGCTGTTGTTTCATCGGCAGATAGGCCTGGGGCAGGACCGTCGTTTCCTCGAAGCCGTAAACCTTCAGATGCGGCACCACGCCCACGATGGTGCGGTTCTCAGCCGCGCCTTTCTCGCCGGTGTTCATCTTGAGATGTTTGCCGACCGCATCCTGCCCGGGGAAATAACGGTCCGCCAAAAGTTGGTCGACGATGATGACCGGCGGCGCTTCTTTCGTATCGGTCGCCTCGAAGACGCGTCCGCGCAGGAGCGGCGTCTTAATCGTTTGGAAATAACCCTCAGTCGCTATTGCCATCTCCACCGCCGGAGCTTTCCCCGGTTCGGGTTCCGGCATGCCTTCTGGCAGGAACGAAGTCTGCCACCCGGTCATCAGCGGCGGGTTGGATGCAACCGCGGCGTTCTGCACGCCTGGGAGGGCCGATAATTTCTGAAGAAGCGCTTCGGTAAAGTTAATCAGCTTTTTCCCATCGGAATAAGTCGGCTCCGGCAGGTCGATCCGGGCGGAAAGAAGGAGTTGTGGGTCGAACCCCAGCCCGAGGTTGCGGGCGTTCGCGAAACTCTTCAGGACAAGCCCGGCTGTGCTCAACAGGACAAGGGTCAGCGCAACCTCCGCGATAACCAGCAGATCGCGGGACCGCCGAGCTCCCGGCGCTTCGGAGCTGCCATGGCCACCACCAGATTTTAGCGCGAGCTGAATGTCCGCCCGCGATGTATGCCACGCCGGCCAGAGGCCAAACAAAACGCTGGTCCCGAAGGAGAGACCAAGACTGAAGAGCAACACCCAGTTATTGAGCGAAATATTCTGGAAACGCGGCACGCCTGGAGGCGCCAGCGCTACCAGGAGATCGCGACCCCACGCCGCGAGACAGAGTCCAAGCAAACCGCCCGCAATGGCGAGAACGAAGCTTTCGATCAGCAACTGGCGGATGATCTGCCAGCGCGACGCACCGACCGCGGCCCGCACCGCAAACTCCCGGGCCCGCGCCGCGCCGCGCGCGGCCAGCAGATTCGCAAGATTAGCGCAGGCGATGAGCAAAACGAGGGCAACCGCGCCAAGCAAGAGCTTAAGACTGCCACGGTAATCGCCGACCTGATTCTCGAGCAGGGGCGTGACCGTCACGCTGATACCCGTGTTCGACTGGGGATATTGGACAGCGAGGCGGCCCGCAATTTCTTTCATCTGGGCGAGCGCCTGCTCGGCGGTCACGCCGTCTTTCAACCGGCCCCAGCCGTAAAGCCCAGGGTGATTGTCTCGGGCGTGCCACATTTGGTCGTCCGTCCGCCGGGTGAGCGGGAACCAGACGTCCACGGTCCGCGGTGAAAACATCTGCGGCGGCATCACTCCGAGGATGGTGTAGGGCTGGTTCCCGAAGTTCACCGCTTTGCCCAGGATGCCCGGATCGCGGTTAAAGACCCGCTGCCAAAGCTTGTCGCTGATCACGCAAACCATCGGACCGCCCACGCGATCTTCTTCCTCGGTGAACACGCGCCCCAATTGCGGTGTGAGCCCAATGACCTTGAAAAAGTTTCCGGTCACGAGGCCGCCGCTGATCTGCTCCGGCGCGCGGCCTTCGAGCCCGCTCATGTTGAACGATTCGCGCCGCGACACGGCGACGTGCTCGAAAACGGTTTGGTCCCGTTTCCAATCGAGGTAGTTCGGATAGGAGACGGAAATCTGGGGCTGGTGCGAATCGGTCTCAGTCAGGATGACCAGCTTGCTCGCTTCCGGATACGGCAGCGGCTGGAGCAGGACCGCGTAGATAACACTGAAGATCGCGGTGTTCGCGCCAATCCCAAGTGCGAGAGTCAATACCGCGATGAAGGTAAAGCCCGGAGTCTTCCGGAGCTGGCGGAGCGCGAAGCGGAGGTCGTTCATGTCGGCCTCCGGATTATCTGATCGCTACTTCGGCGGACGCCGGTTTTATCGAGATGCTTCCCGCGCCCGAGCGCAGCACCATCGATTTCCCGCCGCCGTTGATTTTTCCTTTCATTGAATCGCGGTCCGTCCGCGTCCCGGTGAACGGCAGATCGCTCGTCACCCGGCCCGAGCTGGCTTCCGCTTCTACGTCGAGGCCCGCATCCGCCGGAACCAGGACATCGATGCTCCCGGCCGATGTTTCCAGGTTCACGTCGCCGGGAACCGGGTTCTTCAATTTCGCGCTGATTGACCCGCCGGAAGTCCGTCCAAAAATTTTTCCGTTGATGTTCTCGAACGCGAGCCGGCCACCGCTGGTCTCCACTTTCGCGTCCCCCGCGAAATTGCGGACGACAATCGCGCCGCCGGAGGTCCGCGCTTCGAGCGAACCGCTGCCGTCAATCGTTTCGATCCGCCCGCCGCTCGTATCCACCTTCAGCGGACCATCGCAGGCGTTCAGCTCGATGCTGCCGCCGCTCGTCGTCGCGCCGGTGGGTCCTTTCAGATGGGTGAACTTTAATTTCCCGCCGCTCGTGTCGGCGCTCATCGTGCCGGTGATCTCGGCCACCATGATCGTCCCGCCGCCAGTCCGGAGCTCCGAGTTGAACGTCTTCGGCACCCGGACGGTGTAACGCGCGTCCATGCTGCAGCGGCCGCTCCAGTTCAGGTTCTTGTCCTTGTGTTGCCGCCGCGCGCGAATCGTGAAGGTGTTCCCTTCCTTGGTTACCGTCACCGGCGCCGAGGCGAGATATTCCTTTTCCTGCGCCTCATCGTCCGAATCGATCTTCCGGCGCGCCTGCACCGACACCTTGTCATCCGTGCCCGCTGAGACATCGATCGTCCCGAAATCCACGTCCACGATCAACCGTCCGCCCGGCGCGCCATCGAGGGTTTGACTGACATTTTCCTCCGAGAGCGCGAAGGCGCTGGTCGCGATGAGGGAAAGGATGAATAGGGCGCGGATGATCATGGGATTGAGGTCGGTTGAGGTTGAGACGTCTACATGGGAGCGGCTCCGAGGCAGGCCTTTGCATGGCCTGTGCCACCGTTTATCACCATCTGTTTCACGCTCTGCGACAGCCACTTACGGCGCTCAAATAATTTGGGGTCGGTAAATTCTTTCCCGTGGCCGGGATTTCGCCGTCCCATTTTCGAAACGAGGCGACTCGCGCGGTTTCGCCCGCCGTGGGCTCTGCGGGCGAAGGCGGGTCTCCTCGCCTGCTCCCGGGACCCGCCATCGTAGGGCGTCTTTGTGAGACGCCGTTTCCTCTGCGGCGTCTGACACAGACGCCCTACAATTCAGACTTCGAGCCGATAGCCAAGCGTGTGCACCGTGAGCAAGTGTCGCGGTTCGCCGGGCACGTCCTCGATCTTTTGGCGCAGCTTCACAATTAACTGGTCCAGTGTGCGCGTCGTGCCGAAGTAATCGACACCCCAAACTTCATTGAGCAGTGACTCGCGGGAAACGGCGTTGCCCCGTTCCCTGAAAAGGACGGACAGGACTTTCATTTCGCGCGGAGTCAGCTCGATCGCCTTGCTGCCGCGTTTCCCGCGCAAGGCTTTGCAATCGATCCGGACTTTGCCGAAGGCGATCTCCATCGGCAGGTCGCTCGCGCCCCCGCCGGCCTGGGCGCGGCGCAACAGGGCCTGGACCCGCGCGAGCAGCTCACGCAGGCTGAACGGCTTCGTCACATAATCGTCGGCGCCGAGCTCGAGGCCGACGACCTTGTCGATCTCCTGTCCTTTCGCGGAGAGCATCAGGATCGGCACCCGGTTTTTCCCGGCCCGAATTTCCCGGCACAAATCGAATCCACTTTTGCCCGGCAGCATGACGTCGAGGATAACGAGATCGGGTTTGTTCTGTTTGATGAGCGGCCCGGCCTGCGCGCCGTCGCGGCAATCCACGACATCGTAACCTTCCGCCCGCAAGGCATCGCAAAGCCCGAGCAGGATATGCGCGTCGTCTTCGACAACCAGGATCCGCTTTTTCATTTTACCAGACCGGGATCCGCGATCCCGGCTACAGCCTTGCTCAACGGCAACCGCAAGGTCACGTTGCTCCCCCCGCCTTCCCGCGCCTGAAATGTGATCTCGCCTCCGTGTTCCTTCGCGATCCGTTGCGCCAGCGTGAGCCCGAGCCCGCTCCCCTGGATCCCGCTGGCCAGCGAATCGTGGGCCCGATAAAACGCCTCGAAGATCTTCGTTTCTTCACCCGCGGGCACACCGGAACCGCGATCGAGCACGCTCACATTCACCGCGTCGTCGGTGAAATAACTGTGAAGCTCAATCTCTTTTCGGTCCGGGCTGTATTTCTCCGCGTTCGACAACAGGTTCACGATGATCTGGGCGAGCGCGTCTTCGTCGCCTTGGACCGGATACGGCGGCGGCGCGCACTGCCATCGGGTGGCGAATCCCTGTTCCCGAAGATGGAGCTCATGTCCTTCCCACGTTCGCGCGAGCAGGTCATGCAAATCGAGCGGACGAAAATCGTATCGCTTCTGTTTCCGCTCCAGCCGGGCGAAGTCGAGGACGTTATTGATCAGCCGGGTCAATCGTTCCGATTCCGCCACGATGATTCGGAGATAACGCGGCCGTTTTTCTTCGGTGACGTTCCCGCTCTGCATCATCTCGGCGAACATCCGGATCGAAGTGAGCGGAGTTTTTAATTCGTGGGAAACGTTGGAAACGAAGTCAGTCTTTTTTTGGGCAAGCGCGAGCTGGCGGCGCGCATCGGCGAAGACCGCCCAGCCGCCGACCGCGATGGCCGTGAGCGCGGCGCCGATCAAGAGCAGGAGTGTGCGCCGGATGTTGCGCGCGTTTTCCTGCAGCTGTTCCGGGCGCGCGAGGTAAAGGGCGGCTTCCCAGTGAGGGAGCGCCTCCCCGACCTCAGAAGCAACAAACGGCCGCCGCCAGTCTCGCTTGTTCTCGTTAGGCGGCTGGGTCGCGACCGGACGCGCCTTGTCGTTCAAGAGCGCGATGACGTAATCAGCTGACGCAGTTTCCGGCAAGGCGTCCCGCCAAAGATCGTCGAGTGCTTCGGCGTTCATCACGCAGCCGAAGATCATGGCCGGTGCTTCCGGAGGGCGGAGCCAGAAGACAATCTCGAGGCGGTCCTGCATGAACCGCGTCACCACCCCTTCCGGATGATCGGAAGTGAGCGCGCGGAAATCCGCTGTCGCCGGTGTGAGCTGCGAGACTGCCGGAGTGTTGTCTTTTTGTTCGCGTTGTTGAGGCGCCACGTTGCGCAGCTGGTTCGATTGGCTGGCTTCTGTTTCCTTTGGTGCCGCGGCGGCAGGCGGCCGCATTTTCGGCGCGGCTTTCTTTTTTAAAGCGTCGGCATAGCTGTCCGATTGCGCGGTCGTTTTGCGGCGCGATTCCTGACGCGTCAGCTCTTCGGCAGGAACCGAGTACACCGTGGCGGGCGTCGTCCCCGAGAGAAACGCGCCGTTCTCGCGCAGGAATTTCTCCCGTTCCGCGTTGCCGACCGCTTCCTCGGACGAAGGCGACAACAGGTTGCCTTCGGGGCTCAAGGCGAAACCGATGGCGCGGCGCGGCCAGTCCCGGGCCAGTTTGGCCGCGAAGTCCCGGGCGGCTTCTGTTGGCGAAGACGTTGCCAATAATTGGCGGACGCGCTCGGCGAAGGCGCGCCGTTCTTCGTCGATCAACCCGCGAGCCGCGCTCGCAGCTGTCTCGGTCTCCTTCTGATAAAGCTCAGCTGTGCGCTTCTCGAGAATGATCTGCTGCTCGTTCGCGCCGCGCAGTGCGAGCCAGCCCAGCCCGACGCTCGGCAGGACAATCGCGAGCAGAAAAATCCAGATGCTTCGTTTCACGAATCGAGGCGCAGGCTATCACGTTGCATGCTCGTGTGCGGTGGTAATGCGATTCAATGTCTACTTCCGAAAATAGCCCAGCGTTTTAACGCTGGGTTGCAATCACGAGAACCGGCAAGTCCCGCCCGGGACGGCAGAACCTGGTTAAGGGAGCGGACGATTCTTTCGTCCCTGACGGGACTCATTCGTTTTTGTGACATGGCTTTCCCAGCGTTGAAACGCTGGGCTATTTTCGGAACATCCGGTCATCGATTTTCTTGATCGGGACCCGCTGGTTAAAGGCTGGTCTATTTTCGGAACATTGGTCAATCGATGATCGGCGGACGCCGCAGCGCGGTGTCCCTACCGTTACCTGCGGGTTGCGCGGGAGAATTGCCGTGGTCCCCCGACACAACCCGCAGGCCTGCGGTTAAGGTGTCACCGGCTCTTTTGGTACTTGTCCGCGTAGTTTTCGAACTGCATCGATTTGCGGCGCGATTTCGCGAGCGACCCGCTGGCATCGAGCTCCCGCGCGGTCTCTTCGAGCTTGCGATTTTCATCCGACACGCCCGGGACCTGGGCCGACTGCGGCGCGGCTGCGTTCTTCTTGGCCTGTTCGCGGAGGAGCGCGACGGCATCCTTTGACTTGCCTTCGTCGGCCAGTTTTACCGCGCGTTCTTTCGCGAGCCGGTTCTGGGCGACGTTGTTTTCCCGCGCTACTTCGGCGCGAACGCTCGCTTCCGCCTTTTTCTCGTCGTCGGTGAACGCGATCTTCGCGGATTGCCGTTGGACCGGAGCTGCGCCTCCGCCAAGGGTTGCGTAATTCAGCTCCGCGGCCGCTTCCCATGCGTCCGCTACTTTGCCTTCAGCAAGGCAACGAACCAGGTACCGGCGTTTTTCGGAGCCGAATAGTTCCGGCATTTTGATCTCGGCCACGCGATCGCGGCACTCGATCTCGGGCTGTCCGATGATTTCCTTGAGGCGAACCCCATCCGGCGCCTCGATCCGGATGACGACGTTGCGCGCGATGAGGGAGCGGGCCGCGCCAAGCTCTTGCGCGAAGATGCCGGGCAACTTCTCGGCGTCTTTTACATAATAATAGTTGGCGTTACTCGCTTCAGCGAGCGCGGTCATGAGGTCTTCGTTGTAGTCGTCGCCGAGGCCGACGGTGCTGACTGCAATGCCGTCGCCCCGCAGTTCCCGGCCGAGCTGGGCGAGGTCGGAAGTGCTGCTGGGCCCGACGTTCGCCAGCCCGTCCGACAGGAGAATCACGCGGTTAACGCGCTCCTTCTCGAAAAAGCGCCGCACCTGTTTGGCGCCAAGGACGACGCCTGCGTGCAACCCGGTGCTGCCGCCAGGATGAATCCGATGAATCCGCGCCTTAAGGTCTTCGCGATGATCGCGGCCGCCAACCTTTTCCGGCGCGATGAGGAGATCGGTGTCGCTATCGTAGGTAACGAGCGAAAAAATATCGTCGTCGCCGAGCTTATCGACGGCCATGGCGGCGGCTTGCCGCGCCTTCTCGATCTTCGCACCTTCCATGGAACCGCTCCGGTCCAGGACGATGCAGAGATTCATCGGCGCCCGCCGAACATCGTCGTTCTTGCGCGCTTCAATCTCGACTTGCACGATTAATTCGCGCGGCCCGAGCCGGTAAACAAAATCGCGTTCCGGCGTGACACGCAGCGTCACTTCAGGCGCGGGTGAAGCGGAGGCCGCCTGGGCGAGCGCTGCCGCAAGACTCACTAACATTAGTTTCTTCATGTCCAACTTAGACACCAGTTCGTGAACCGGAGTGTCAGAGCCGCGTGCGAAGATTGTAAAAAAATTGTGAGGCGTGTTTTTGCCTGGCCGTCGCCTCGTCTGGACAGCTACCGGATCGTTGTGACATGCGATGTCGACATATCACCTGGTTCCCAAACTCTGTTTGGGAATGCCAGTGTCCCGGCAACTCTGTTGCCCGATTCTGAAACAGAGTTTCGAAGACAAGTGCGTTCCCAAACAGAGTTTGGGAAGGAGAGGCAATTGTGGAGCGCGTTGCGCTGATGTGGTAGCGACGCCGCTGAGTCGTCGTATCAACGCGTCGCTTGGAGAATCGCGTGTCACGGCGACAAAGCGCTGTCGCGACAGCATTGCGACACCTTCCCCCAAAATAAAAACATCCGTGTCATCCGCGTGATCCGCGGTTAACTAAATCTCGATGGGAGAAACCATGATCCGCCGCTTAACGGCACGCGACGCGCGCCTGAGCAGCTTCCGTTTCTACGATCTCCTCGTTCACGTCTTCGTCGTCGTGCTCCTGATCTCCAATCTCGTCGGGCAAAAAATCTGCGCGGTCCCGCTCTTCAATTTTCACGGCGAAGCGATCACCGCGAAGATTTCCGGGGCCCAGGTGCTCTTCCCGATCACCTACATTTTTGGCGACATTTTCACCGAAGTTTACGGCTACGGAGCGTCGCGCCGCGCCATCTGGCTCGGGTTTTTCGCGTGCGCGATCCTGTCGTTGATGGGCGTGTTCATCGTCTGGATTCCGCCCGCTGCGGATTGGCCTAACCAGGCGGCGTTCGAAGCGGTCTTCTACACCGTGCCGCGATTCATCGTCGCGAGCCTGGTCGCTTTCTGGCTCGGCGAATTCACGAACTCTTACACGATGGCGAAGATGAAAATCTGGACGGATGGCAAGTGGCTCTGGACCCGGACCGTTGGCTCGACCGCGGTCGGGCAATTGGTGGACACGAGCGTCCTGATCCTGATCGCGTTCGGCGGCCGGGAGTCGTGGAGCACGATTTTTAACCTGATCGTGTCGGGGTATGTCGGGAAAGTTTTGTATGAAGCGCTGGCCACTCCCGTGACTTACCTGGTGGTAAACAAGCTGAAGCGGGCGGAGGGCGTGGACGTGTTCGATCGGAACACGAATTTCAATCCCTTTGTCCGGACGAAAGAGGGTATTTAACCGCAGAGGACGCAAAGAACGCGGAGGAAAAATATTCAATAACCTCTGCGTCCTCTGCGCCCTCCGCGGTAAGTAAAAAAATGATCGAGATCGTTCGCGCGACTGCGGATGACGCCGAGCGGCTGACCGAGATCGCATACGCAGCCAAGCGGCATTGGGGTTATGCGGAGACTTGGATCGAATCCTGGCGCGATACGCTTACGATCAAACCGGAATTCCTCGAAGCGAACATCGCCTTCTGTGCGAGCGAATCCGGGCGGATCGTCGGCTTTTACGTGCTCATCGAGGCGAGCGACAAGTTGAGCATCGAGCATCTTTGGGTCGAGCCGGCCTCGATTCGCCACGGTATCGGGCGCGCTCTCTTTCAACATGCGGTCGAACAGGCACAGCAAGCCGGATTCGACAGCCTCAAGATTGAGTCCGATCCAAACGCGGAAGGATTCTACCGGAAGATGGGAGCCGTCCGGGTCGGAACGGCGATCGGCGAAGTGGAAGGCGAGCGCCGGGAGGTGCCGGAAATGGAATACCGCGGAGGCGGAGGGAATGGAGGGAATGGAGGGAATGGAGTGATGGAGTAAAGGAGTAGTGGAGTAATGGACGAAGAAGTAACTCCATCACTCCATCACTCCATCACTCCATCACTCCATCGCTCCATCACTCCATCACTCCATCACTCCATCACTCCATCACTCCATCACTCCATCACTCCATCACTCCATCACTCCATCACTCCATCCGGCCCCGAGAGATCGCTGGACGAACAAAGCCGTCGCGCGCACCTTGAAGCCCGATGACGAAGCAAGCGCGATGGTCGTATATAGTCCTCGCAGTCACGCTCCTCCTGGTCGGCGTTCTCCAGCTCGGCGCCCCTTTTCTTGCCCTGCTCTTTTCCTATTTCGTCCTGTCCAAGCTCGGCCGGTTTATTCCAAACAAATGGGCGACCCTCGGGATCTTTATCCTCGTCGTCGTCGCGATTGGCTTTACTGCCACTTATTTTACGCGGGCCGCGATAAACGCCCTTCCAAAGATCGCCGATAACTCGATCCCTTCTGCGATCGCCTGGGCCGAAGAACACAACCTCAGTCTTCCCTTCTCGGATTTCGAGGGCTTCAAGGCCCACATCATGACGACGATCAAGGACCAGGCCCGTTATCTCGGCAACTTCGCGAATTTCGCACGGCATACCTCGACCACCCTCGTCTTCATTATCATCGCGATCGTTTGCGCGGTGAGCATCTTCTTCAACAGCCAGCTCGATCTCTTCCCCGAAACCCACAAGGTTCGAAACAACCTTTACTCGCTTTATTGCCGGGAAATCAGCCAACGTTTCACCGACTTCTACCGCAGCTTCTCAACCGTGATTGGGGCCCAGATGACCATCTCGGCAATCAATACGGTCCTGACTGCGATCTTTGTCTTCGGCGTGGGGCTTCCCTATGCGCCCGTCGTCGTTGGCCTCACCTTCCTCTGCGGATTGTTTCCGATCGTCGGCAACGTGCTCAGCAACACCGTGATCGTTTTCCTCGCCTTTCTCGTCTCGGGGAAACTGGCCATCATGGCTTTGATTTTCCTGGTCGTGATTCACAAGCTCGAATACCTGCTCAACAGCAAGATTATCGGCGCCCGGATCCGGAACCCGATTTGGCTCACTCTCATAGGCCTGATCATTGGCGAAAAATTGATGGGCGTTCCGGGCATGATCCTATCGCCGATCATCCTGAATTACGTCCGGGTCGAGATGTCCAAAATCGCGGTCCGGCAAACGCCGGTGGCGATCGAGGAGCCGGTGATTGAACGGATCGGCCGCGCGGGTTAAAAAATGGGCGTGAGCACCTCGCAAGAAAATCCCTGGATCGAGCTCGCGCCCGGCATCCGGCGGCGGACCGTAACGCACGGCGAGACGATGTATCAAATGATGGCGGAGCTAAAAGCTGGCAGCGTTATGCCGTCGCATCAGCATCCGCAGGAACAGATCATCCACATCCTCAGTGGCCGGATGAAAGTGAATGTCGGGAATGATTCGCGAATCCTTGGGCCGGGTGATTCGCATTACCTGGCGAGCAACGTCCCCCACGGGGTCGAGACGCTCGAGGACACGCGAGTTCTGGATACCTTCAGCCCGCCCCGGCACGAGTACATCGCCCTCGACGAAAAAGCGCGACAAGGTTTGTAGCCGGGATCGCTGATCCCGCCCGGCAGCGCGGCGAGCAATCATGCTCATGCTCATGCTCGTGATCATGATCCTAATCCCGTTCTGACGATTCACTTTCCCGAGAGGATCATGAGCAGGATCATGATCATGAGCAGGAGGCTCAAAAAAGTGTTCGCGTTAGCGTTTCTGCCCATGACAGGCTGCGCCCGGCATGGAGCTGCGGAATGAAACGGCGATTGGCCTCGCCGACGAATCGCCGAAAACCGATTTCCCCATCGAATGGTGGTTCGTCCAGGGCCGGTTCGAGAGCGCGACGCTCGGCAGCTCGCGTTTCATGGTTTCAGTCTTCCGGCACGCCCTGGAGTGGGCGGGAATCTCGGCCGGCAACGCCTACTCCCTGCTGATCTCGGTCCTCGACGAAGCGTCCGGGAAGACCTCGTGGCTGTCGCAGGTCGATCCCGCCACCATTCCGTTCCTGGCGACCGCTCTCCGCATGGCGCCACCTGCCGGTCTCGACCCGATCGCAGTGCGGGCATTGACTGACGAGATCTCGGAATACGGTTTACCAAAAAATATTCGAGCCCTCGGAGGCGCCCACATCGAAGGCGGCCCGTTACGCGCACATTGGGGTGACTTCGCCCTTCAGCAAACCGAGACCGGTTTGGAGCTAAGCTTTGCCGAACCAACCACGAACCGCCGTTGCGCGTTCCAGCTGCGGCCACTCCGGCCGCGGTTCCATCTCGCGGATGTCGCGGTCGCGAACGGGGGGTCAATGGACTACGTCTCGTACACGCGCCTCGCCCTCGAAGGGAGCGTCGATGGGGAAGCGGTCCAGGGCGAAGCGTGGCTGGATCACCAGTGGGGCAGTCAGGGTTGGTTCGTCGATGGTCAGCGCACCGAACAAATCTTCGGCTGGGATTGGTTGGGCATTCAATTCGAGAACGGAGGCGACCTGCTCGTCATGGTCATCCGCGATCAGCGTTCGGGTGTCGCTCTTTGCCAGTACGGAGTCGCGGTCGACGAAAACGGAACGAGCCGTTTGCTCCGCGACGTGACCATCGAGCCGCGGGCTTGGTGGACGAGCCCGCTCTCCAACGCGCGGTATCCCGTCAGCTGCCGAATTGCGATCCCTTCCATCGATCTTTCGATCGATTTCGAGCCGCTCGCAGTTGACCAGGAAATCCCGGTTTTCCCACCGCTTCGCGCAGTCTGGGAAGGCGCGGGGACGGTTGCTGGATCGCAACAGGGCGCCGCCGTTCGCGGATCCGCGCGGCTCGAGCTTCACGGTTACGCTTATGTGCTCGATCTCGAGGAGCACCTGGAACAATCAATCGACCGGATTCGCGCGGACATCGCAACCTTCCTGCCCCGCAGCTTCAGCCAGCACGATCTCGAGCGAATGGCCGGCCCGGCCCAGAGCGAATACGACCTCGCAGCGCAAACGGATGTCCTGGCCAAACCGCTCTGGGACTTCATGGACCGCGGGGGCGGCAATCCGTGGCGGCCGATTTTTCCGATGCTGATCCTGGCCGCGCTCGGAACCGAGCCAGCGCCTTTTTCGTCCCTCATCAGCATCACCGCCGAAATGCTCCACGACGGGCTCTTAATGATCGACGACATCCTCGACAACAGCGATTGCCGCAGGGGCCAGGAATCGATCCATCGCCGTTACGGGCTCGACGTCGCGATCAATGCCGGGAACACGGCGTATTTTCTCCCAATGGTCCTCCTGCGGGATCACCCGCACCTGAGCGATGAGCAGCGGCTTGAGCTGTTTCGGATCCTGACCCGGCTCTACGTCCGGGTCCATCTCGGCCAGGGGCAGGACATTCATTGGTCGAAATCGCTCACCCGCGACAAGCTGGACCTCTGGATGAATGACGGGGTGGAGGACAAGATCATCCAGCTTTACAACTTGAAGACCGCCTCGGTCGTTGAAGCGGGAGCGGATGGCGCGTGCGTGATCGCCAAAGTAGACGAAGCAACGCGGCACGCCTGCCGGGAGTTCGGCCGCTCGTTCGGACTCGCGTTTCAGATCGTGAACGACCTGGCGGAGTTCAACCCGAACGTCATTGCGCGTGGGACCGAGAGCAGCGACATCGCGGCTGGAAAGTTGTCCTACGTCATCGCGAAAGCGCTGCGCCTTCTGCCACCGCCGGAAGCGACGCGGTTAAAGGAGATTCTTTGTTCGCCAGCCTTGCGCGCGAAAGGCCTGGCCGTCGCGGAAGGAATCGATCTTGTGCAACGCTCCGGCGCGCTCGCCAAATGCCGCGAGGAAGCGCAGCACCTGATGGAAGAAAAATGGAAAGAGTTTTCCGCCCACGTTCCTCCCTCGGAACCAAAGACGATGCTGCGGGTGCTATGGAATTTTCTTCTCTCGCTGGATCGAGACGAACGTTATGCGCGTTTCGCGCCGGGGAATTGAGTTGTAGCCGGGATCGGTGATCCCGGCAGGGGTGCAAGAAAGGTTTGGTCCTCGGCCGGGATCACCGATCCCGGCTACAACTGGCCCTTTCTGATCTCCTCCACTGAAAAATCCGAAAGCGGCACTTCCACGTCGCGCTCGCCGCGCGAAATTTCGAACCAGGTCTGCTGAGTTCCACCGGGCTTCCGGATGACCGTGGAAACCGGAAACCAAAGTTTGTCGCGCTGAGTCACTTTCTCGACGGAGAACTCTTTCACCGCCTCGCCCTTCCGGTCGAACTTCACGATCCTCATCGGCACAGCCTTCTCTTCGGATATCCACGCCCTGATCAGCGAGTAACGCGATTTCGTTTCCGTCGACGGCCGCAGATTCACGATCCGGCAATTCTCCCGGTTCACCCCTTCCTCCGCGCCGCTCTTCACATCCGGCCAGCGCCAAAAATCGTCGATCAAATCTTCGATGGTCAGATCGGAATCCAGATACGCGGACGACAGCTGCTCCGCGCCGATCGACTGGACCTTGTCGGGCGGCGTAAAAGAAAACCCGGTCAGGTTGCCCTTCTCAAGCCGTTCCAGGTAAAGAGCCGCGCCTTTTTCGGCCGTCGGCCAGAGGATCTGATAGAGCAGGCGAATCCCGGAATCATCCCGGCGTCCCTTGATCCGAAGTTGAAAGGTCTTCCGCGTTTCCGACCCTGCTTCGGCCACCATCAACTTCGCCCGGATCGTGAAACCGGAGGTTAGCTGGGCGTCCGCCACCCGCCTAACGAGCGTTTTCGCGTCCGGCTCGTCGGCCCGCATGATCGCGGCCGCAAACAAAGCAACGAACAACAACAACAACAACGGTCGCGCATTCATTGACGAAGAGCGCGCGCCGGCGACATCCGCGATCCAATCCATGCCGGATACAAACCACCCAGCCCACCGAGAGCGATCGCGATTAAAAGCGCGATCCCGAAAAGTGCCGGATCGACCGAAGCTTCCAGTTTCCCGGCAACCCACGGACTCCTTTCCAAAAGCCGGGCCGCCGCTACACCCAGTCCGCACCCGAGGATTCCGCCGATCAACCCAAGCAGGAGCGACTCGGCCAGGATCATTTGCATTATGCGCGCCCGGCGCCAGCCGATCGCGAGCAGAATCCCGATTTCGTGCAGGCGCTCGAACACACTCATCAGGATCGTGTTCATGACCCCGATCGCGCCTACGACGAGGGCAATCGAGGAGACCGCCCACGTCATGGCTTTCGCAATCTGCATCGCGAGGTTGCTTTCGGAGACCGCTCCCGGATCGAACGCGGTCAAGCCGCTGAATTTCGTTTTGATCAGGGCGCGGAGCTCGTCGGTCTGAGCCGGCGTTGTCCGCGGCTCCAGCCAGACATCGAAGAAGTTCACCATTCCATCTTTCTCGGTGAGCGACTGCATCGCCGGGAGCGGCATGACGATCGCGCCGCTCTCGGCCAAAGCCGCGCTCCGAAAAATCCCGCAGACGGTGAACTCGCGGGTCTCGATTTGAATCTTGTCGCCGAGCTTCTTATTCAGCATCTCGGCGCTAAGGGATCCAATCGCGACCGTATCCGTGGATGAATCATCGGGCCATCGTCCGCTCCCCAGGGTGACGTGCTTCCAAAGAGAGGTCTTCGGTTCCCATCCAATAACCAGGACGGTCGGCGAATCCTCGACGCTAAATACGTCGCTCAACAACCCGCCGACTTCGCGCACGTGCGGCAATTTCTGGATCTCGCTCTTCAGGGTCGCCGGGAAAGGCCCCGGCATCGTGCTGCGCGCAATCGTTTTCGTTATCACGAGATCGGTGCCGCGCGCCTTGTAAACGTTCGCCCAGCTTCGTTCGAACCCCGAGGCGATCCCGGAAAGCGAAACGACTGCGCCGATACCGATCGCGATCCCGGCCAGGGTCAGGAGGCTGCGCGAGCGACGTCGGAGCAGGTTTTTGAGGATGAGCTGAAGGAAAGACATCGCGAATCAGGCACCGTTGGCGGCGCCCTGGAGCTGGCCGTCGCGCAGGTGCAGAGTCCGATTCGTCACCGCCGCGACCTCGGCGTCGTGCGTGACGACGATCATCGTCATGTTGCGTTCCTGGTGGATCCGCTGGAGGACCTCGAGGATTTTGTGGGCGTTGGTGCTGTCCAGATTCCCGGTCGGCTCGTCGGCAAGGAGGAGCTTGGGCTCGTTGGCGAGGCTCCGCGCAATAGCCACCCGTTGTCGCTCCCCGCCCGAGAGCTTCGCCGGCAAGTGATCCATCCGGTTTTCCAGACCCACCATCTTTAAAAGGGCCGCAGCGCGCTCTCGGCGTTCAGCCGGTTTCCAGTCTCTTTCGAACATCGGCATCTGCACGTTCTCGATCGCGGTGAGCGCGGCCAGGAGATGAAACGACTGGAAGACAAAACCGATGGTGCGGGCGCGAAAACGTTCGGGCTGGGCGAGGTCGCGCAGTTCCACGGAATCAATCGTAACCGTTCCTTCGAACTGGCAGTCGAGCGCGCCTAGCACATTGAGCAATGTCGTTTTTCCAGAACCGCTCGGCCCGCGGACCGAAACGGATTCGCCCTGCCCGATCTTGAAGGAGACGCCGCGAAGGGCCTGCACCGCCTCGTGGTCGAAGGAGCGCCGCAGGTCGCGCACCTCGATGAGCGGTGGCCTCGAGGTCATGTCGCTCGGCGTCAAAGTAGTTGCCAGCTAAGGCAAAACGCGGCCCGCCTTCAATACATTTTCAAGGTGGCTCGCGCTGAAGCGGACAATATGCGAGGCTCGTTTCGAAACCGTATGAAAAAGTCCGTCGTCATCTTTCTGACGACCTGGCTGTCGGCGGTGGTCCCGGCCGCTGACGGTGCGGAGCCTAATGAAAGGGCCCTGGAGCGCTTCACCGAAGAACAGGGCAAATCGGCGCTGCACAGGCAAGTCAACGCCCCAAGGGCGACGATCTGGTGTCGATTGCCAGGTTAATCGACGACATCAACGCGGCTGCCCGAACCGACAAGCAGCGGATGCTGAGCATCATCGTTATCAACACGG
The DNA here is from genome assembly GCA_035536995.1 of Chthoniobacterales bacterium. Classification (GTDB taxonomy): domain Bacteria; phylum Verrucomicrobiota; class Verrucomicrobiia; order Chthoniobacterales; family UBA10450; genus AV80. The sequence goes on from DATLNB010000011.1 coordinate 82,062, forward strand.
ACATTGCCGCGACTACTCTCGAACAGGAGAAAGCCCAAACCGGCTTCAGTCTCGGTGAAGTTTATGTCGCCCACGCGCTCTCCCTGGCCACCGGGAAAAAATTCGGCGCAATCGTGAAATTGAAGAAGTCCGGCAAAACCTGGGCCCAGATTGCCCGCGAGCACAAAGTGACGTTGAAAGGATCCCGCGAGCTGATCAGGCAGATGCAGCGGAAGCAGTGAGGCCCGCGTCACGTTGATCCCGCAGAGCGGGAGAAACATCTCTGACTATTTCTGCGCCGTAGAAGATCGGAAATATCAAAGATCCTTCGCGTAGCTCAGGACGACAACCGGGACAGGGGACAGGGGCGAATGGCGAAACAGCCGGAGTTCGACTTCGCTCGCGACGACGAGAATCGTCCGGCGCAGGGGCTCAAACCCGTCCCGGGCCCCGATTCTATTAATATGAAAAGGGTAATTATGGTTCTGGCGGCGCTGGTTTCTTTCGGCGTCGCTATCACTCGCGCCGATGACGTTGTCATCCTGGAACGGACCGCGAGCGACTTCGATACGTGGGGCGCGACTAACGATGGGCGCGAACGAGTGCTTGCGGCGATCTCCCGAGACACCGGGGTCCCAATCTCAGTCCTGGAAACCCAACGGGAACGGACCCGTCTCGGCTACGGGGGGCTGTTCATTGCGAACTCTTTAGCCTCCGCCACCGGGCAGACCTTCGATGAGATCGCGGCGCTGAAAGCGAGCGGTCACGGATGGGGTTGGATCGCGAAACAACACAACGTGAAACTCGGGCCGATCATCAGCCGGGCAAGGAACGCGAACAAGCCGTTCAAGAACGACAAGATCAAAGTAAAAAAGGTCAAGAAACACCGTGACGACCCCGTCTTCGACGACGATTTCGACGGCAACGATCGCGGTTTCAGCAACGGGCACGTGAAAAACAAGGGGCCAAAGCCAAACGCGAGCTTCCATTCCAACGGCAACGGGAAAGGCAAAGGGAAGGGACGGTAAGGGTTCCCCCTCCCATTCCCATCCTGCTCTTGATCACGGTCTTTTGATCCGGCCCCGCGTTAAGGCGGGATCAGGAGCACGATCAAGGGCATGAGCAGGAATTGCCCAAGCACTTGCGAACTCCGATTCTTCACCTAGAATACCCGCTCGTTTATGGCAGAAAGCAGTGACACGATGGACATGAAGGAGTTCCAGCTCCACGAGAAGGATACAGGCAGCGCCGATGTGCAAATCGCGCTCCTGACCCGCCGGATCGGACAGCTGACCGAACACCTCAAGAGCCACGCCAAAGACCATTCGTCGCGCCGCGGCCTCCTCAAGATGGTGGCGATGCGCCGGAGCTTGCTCGATTATTTGAGCAAGTCGGAGTCCGACAGGTATAAAAACCTGCTCGCGAAGCTCAACCTGCGGAAATAACCGCCGGCCCGTCTCTGGTCCCGTTCGTCCGTC
>DATLNB010000012.1:0-31571 GCA_035536995.1 Chthoniobacterales bacterium
GCGTTACGCGTTCTGCCCGGTGATTGAAGATCCGCGAGACGGCGGTATCGCGAAGGACCAGTTCCTGAACTATCCGCGTAAGGCCGATGGATCGCCGTTGGAACCGTTTTTCCTGCAGAACTTCGAAAGCCTGCGGCTGACTGGCCGCCCGGCGAACTAAGAACAACAGCAACACAACAAACGTAAATGATGAAGCCGCCCTGGTCTGCCCGGGGCGGCTTCCTTTTTTAAGGTGTAGCAGTCCTTATAGCGTGGCCGTGGTAGGGACGCCGCGCTGCGGCGTCCGATCGAAGCGTCGGCGATCTGGAAATCGCCGCTCGTTGGTTAAGACGCGGACGCCGCGGCGCGGCGTCCCTACCAGCCTACGGGCGACGTTGTAGGATGGACCGCTAACCAAGTCCTGTGGCGGATGCCGAAGCGTCCCACAGGGACGCTGCTACAAGGGCGCGCGCGGAATGCGAAAGCGGAGCTTCGCGCCTGATCCTTCGATACTCTCGGCCGCGACTGTTCCACCGTGCGCTTCCACGATTTGCTTCACGATGGTAAGCCCGAGTCCGGTGCCTTCTCGTTCCGGATCGGTGGCAAGTTTATCGAAAACTTTCGAGAGCAACTCCAGCGGGATGCCGGTGCCGTTGTCCTCGACCACGCATTCCACGGCGCTTTCACCCTCGGATGCGCTCACCACAATCCGGCCTCGGGTCGCGTATTTGAAAGCGTTGCCGAGCAGGTTTTGAAACACCTGGGAGATAAGCCCGGCATCGGCGAACATGGTAAGCGAGTGGGGGATTTGATTGACGACCGTGATCTCGTCTTTCGCGGCCACGGATTGCAGATCAATTATCAAGCGCTCTACCAGAGGCCAAAGCTCAAACGTGCGGCGTTCCGGCCGAAAAGAAGTGCCGAGAGCCGACGGCGGTAGTTTTACCTCGAGCACCTTCGTAATCAGGTCGCTTACGCGCTGGAGATTGCGTTGCAGGATCTCGAACAGATTTCCACTCGCGGAAATCGCCTTTTGATCAAGGCCATACCGGAGCTGATCCACGAGCAGGCAGACGGCGTTGAGCGGCGTCCGCAAATCGTGCGCGATAAAGGCAAGATGCTCGTCTTCCTGCTCTTTGCGCATCAAGGCCTGCTGCGCGGCAAAAGCCATCACGGAAAGGCGGACCGCTTCATCGATCCGATGGTTGATAATGCGCGCCGCTTCACCAACCAGATAGAGGTCGTGCCGTTCCGCGACTGTCAGGAAGGCTGTCCGGAGCAGGTTGTATTCAGCGACGACTTCGCCAACGTCGAGGCCGTCGTGAAATCGCTGCACGCCGTGCACCGGCGGACTGCCCCGGGTTTGTTCGGCCGCGATCGACCCATTGCGGCTCAGCTCGAGATCGCGGGTGATCTCAGCGATGAGGTCCGGCATGTGATTGGTGAGGGTTGGTTCGTCGAGGTGCCGTTCCTGGAGCAGGTCACCTACCTGGAGGCGCCACTCGTCGATGATCTGCTTCTGGGATTGCGCAAAGACGTCAGCCAGATGCGCCACGGTGCAATGCTTCTTTGTCCCGGGGTCAGTCGCCGTTTCGGGCGCCGAAGGACCGTCCGCGCGCGACATTGTCGTGAGGCGTTGCGCGCCGCTAGCTGAGGAAGACACGGTAGATAAAGACCGCGAAGACGAGCGCGGTTAGCCCGAGCAGCAATTGCAAGGGCAGCCCCTGAAGTGTTTTGCGCGTCTCAGTGCTGCCGGGTGAGCAATGCCGGCACCGCTGGTCGGCGATCGCCAGCGCGTAACCGCATGCCGCACACGAATCGAGAGACATCCTGCCCGGAACTTACAGCCGATAGCGTTTTTACCTAGAGCTATCTCCGCGAGCGACACGGCCGAGACGGGGCGGGTCGGATAATTGCGGATACCGGATAGGCGGAGGTGGCTCGGCGGAGTCTCGCCCTCCCAAGGGAGGCGAAGAGTTCGGGCGCAACGGCCCCTCCTACATTAGGCCCGCGAACGCTGGATCGGGAAAAGGCTGGCCAGAGCGCGCGCCGCTTTGTTAAAGACGCGGCCTAAATGCCTGCCAGCGCCTACGACGTCTTCATTAGCTACTCGCAGGAAGACAAATCGACCGCGGAAGCCATTTGCCGCGAGCTGGAGAAATCCGGCGTCCCCTGTTGGATCGCGCCGCGGGACATCGCTGAAGGAGCCGATTGGACGGCGGCGATTATGGCCGGAATGAACCAGTGCCGTGTGATGGTGATGGTCTTCTCCGCCCACGCGAATGCCTCGGCCCACGTCTATCGGGAAGTCAGTCACGCGTTTAACCGGAGGCTTACCGTCATACCGGTGCCGGTGGAGGAGACTGAAGTGTCTGATCGGTTTGAGTATTTCCTCGAATCAGTCCAATGGCTGAATGCCTTTCCGCCGCCCGTTGAGCAATACTTCCCGCGACTGACCGAACGAGTGAAGAGCCTTCTTGCCGGTGACAGTGATTCAAAATTGAGGTCAACAACACGGCCACCGAAAAGAGTTCCCGTAACCACGACGACGGCCGGACGCAACGAGCCGCCGAACCTCGCGGTGCCCGTACCCAGGCGCAAACTTCTCGGCATCGGGCTAGCCTTTGCGGTGCTCGCGGCGGGGTTACTGGCGTACCAGCTTTTCCGGTCGCGGCCTACGACTGAGCCGATTCCCGCCGCAAGCCAGGCCGCGGCAGTTATCTCGGACAGCAGCATTGCGGTGTTGCCGTTTGCGGACATGTCGCAGGCCAAGGACCAGGTCTATTTCTCCGACGGCATTTCGGAGGAACTGCTGAATCTGCTGGCGAAGATTCCACAGCTGAAGGTGGCGGCCCGCACTTCGTCCTTCTCGTTCAAAGGCAAGCAGGTTGAGATCCCGGAGATCGCGCGGAAGTTGCGCGTGGCGCACGTGCTGGAGGGTTCGGTGCGGACGAGCGGCGACCAGCTTCGGATCACCGCCCAGCTGATTCGCGCCGCCGACGGCTACCATCTCTGGTCCGAGACCTACGACCGCAAGCTGGATGACATCTTCAAAATCCAGGACGAGATCGCGGGCAAGGTGGTGCAGGAATTGAAGATAAAGTTACTCGGCGCGGTGCCAAAGGTGCGCACGACCGATCCGAAGGCTTACGCGCTCTATTTACAAGCGGTAGCGCTCGGTCGCCAGAACACGCCCGAGGCTTTCGAGCAATCCGATGGGCTCTATCGGCGGGTACTCGAAATCGATCCGCGTAACGCCGGCGCATGGAATGGCCTCGGCGTGAACTTCTCGAACAAGACGGGCATGGGCCTGCTGTCCAGCCGGGAGGGATTCGCCCGCGCCCGTGAGGCGGCGGAGAAGGCGCTGGAGATCGATCCCAATTACGCACTCGCGCACTCCGGACTCGGCTTCGTCGCCACCTACGGCGATAACGACCTCGCGGCTGCGGCTGGACATTTCCAGCGGGCCCTGGCGCTCGCCCCGACCGACATTAGTGTCCTCGGAAACGCCGCCACATTCCTCCTAAGCCTCGGCCGGGCCGAGGAGGGGCTGGCTCTCAGAGAGGCTATCGTCCGCCGCGATCCGATAAATGTGGCGGCGTTCTCCAACCTCGGTCAATTCCAACGCAGGACCGGCCACTACGACGCCGCGATCGGGTCATACCGTACGCTGCTGAGCCTAAGCCCGGGTAATGGCGGCGCGCGCTTCCAGCTCGGGGTAGTCCTGCTGCTCAGAGGCGATGCGACCGGCGCGCTCACCGAGATCGAGCAGGAGAAGAGCGAGGAGCGGATGACGGGCCTGCCGATGGCTTACTGCGCGCTCGGACGCAAAGCCGAGGCCGATGCCGCGCTAGCCGCGCTCATCGCGAAATCCGAGGAGGACTCATCATACAACATCGCCTTTGTCTACGCGTTCTGCGGCGATGCGGATAAAGCGTTCGAGTGGCTCGACAAAGCAGTCGCTTACCAGGACTCCGGACTGAGCGAAATCGTGACGGAGAACCTTTTCGACAAAATCCACTCCGACCCGCGCTGGCTACCCTTCCTGCGCAAAATCGGCAAGGCCCCGGAGCAGCTGGCGAAGATCGAGTTCAAGGTGCCACCGCTCCCATGAGCAGTCTGGCGTTCTCGGCCGAACCGTAGCGGCGCGACCTTTACCAACTGATCGGAGGGATCATAATCGGCGGCGGGAGCAGATCGTGCCACGATCGAGGCAACCGGCCTGGCGCCGCCACACGAGCGAGAGGCAGCTCTGCGCGTCCCCTTGCAGCCGGGGGCCTACACCGCGGTCGTTCACCCGACTGGGTTCGACCCGAACGGCGTGCGCGGCAAGAGGGGAATTGGTTTAGTCGAGTTCTACAGGCTTAACTAACTGATCCACTTTACGCCCCTCGCTGGGTCTGATCTTGCGAATATGGATCTTCCGGCAGGCACGACGGCCCTTGACTCTAACGGCCGTCGTCAGCCTTCACAGTCATCGCCGTGAAAGACTCGAGTAATTCGGTAATTGCGCGCTGGTGCTTGCGCATCGCCGGCTGGCCCTCGCAGCTAAACACGACATAGGCGACTGCCTTCGGCATTTGGACGTAAGCGACACGTTCGACCCGCGCATATTGTTTGCTCGGCGAATACTCGTTGATGAAGTAGGTCTCACCACCTTTCGTTTTGCCTGTTGCGACTCGCTCCACCTTGTAATCGCCCCGCTCCTTCTTCATCTCCTCGATCGCTGTCCTGGCGAACTCCTCCGCGTCTTCGTGCGATGTGCTCGCGATCTTGGCGTACATAAGTGGCTCGGCTTTATCCCAAGTCTGTCCTTTTTGGAAAAGAACGCAGGGCAGTCCGTTAGCCTGGCCGGCGGTATTATCGATTACCCAGCCTTTGGGTGCTGTGATGGTAAAGGCGCCTTTGGGCCCATGAACGATCGCGAAAGGAACCTGATCGGCACAGACATTGAGAACGAACGCCAGCAGAACCAAAACGCATGCAAGATATCTCTTCATATGGGATTGCCTTTAACCAGCAGCCTATGAAGCCGCAGGCAAGCCGTCGAGCATTTCGACCGATGTTCTGGCGCCGGGATGCGCGGCTTCGGTGATGGTCAGTTCTGCGCCACGGCGTCTGACACAGACGCCCTACAGCGCCCACCCGTCGGCCGCTTGAAGACGGGCAGAGCAGCGTTTCCATTACATTCTGTGAGGCGCTTCCTTGTCATCCTGGCGTTGTTCATCGTCGCTGCCGTAACGGGCGTTTACCTTGATTGGATTTGGAAGCGGCCGCTTTCCCCGCGCGGCGGGCGGTATTACTTTCACCGGCTGGAACTTCCGGTGCCCTCCTACCGCCAGGGCGACGAAAGGTGGCACGACGATCCGCTCGGCGGGGTCGTTGAAAATGGGACGCTCGGCAGCGCGGGCTGCGCGGTGGCGGCGGCCGCCATGGTGTTCCAGTCCTACGGCATCAGTGTCGATCCCCAGCAGTTGAACTGGTTTCTCACGGACACTAGCGGCTACACGGAAAATGGCTGGCTTTATTGGGAACGCGCCGCCTGGTGGGCGCCAGAACGGGTCCGGCACGTTTATGAGGACTTGCCGTCCTATGATCTGATCGATTCAAACCTCGCGCGGGGAAATCCCGTGATCGTGCGCGTCCGTTTTGGCAGCGGCGTCACGCATTTCGTCGTCATTGCCGGCAAACATGGGTTCGATTACCTGATCCGCGATCCCGGCGCAGGCGCGGGCAAAGGCCTGTATCCGTTGCGCGAGCTCGGCAGTGACATCGAAGCGCTTCGTTTTTACGAACGAATCACACCAGCTCCGCCGGCGGTTGCGAACGCAACTGTTCCATAAACGTGACCCTGCTCTCGTATCCCGCGCCGGCTGTCGCGTTCTTGCGGCAAACTTCAGCACCTCCCTGCGGCATCCGCGCCGCCGGAACCGTTTCACGGAGGCGCCTCTAGTCCGATCCGCGAGTCACCGCGATCTCGAGCAGATCCAGCTCTTCTTCAACCCGACGAAAGGCGTCATCGCCAATCTCGTGCTTGTCTCGCATCGCGAGGACGGCGTCGCGCGCGGCCTGGAGGGCGCCGCGATGCAGCTCGCGGTGCGCGGATCGCGTTGTGTCGTGCACGTCGGCTTCGGCTCGTTGGTAGGCAAGATGAGAGGTAATCTCCTGCCGGACATTCTCCGCGGCGGACGAACCGTCAGACGCGAAGCTGGCGAGCCCCGCGTGCAGCGCTCGTTCGCGCGCGGTCGTGACTTCGCGGGCGACGGGATCATCATCCCGGAACGCGAGCGCGCGAAGGAGCGGCTTCAGGGTTAGCCCGTGAATCAGCAATGTGCCGAGGACGACGCTGAATGCGGTGAGCATGATTAGATCGCGGTACGGAAAGTCCGCGGGTAACGCGAGAGCGGCGGCGACAGAGACGATGCCTCTCATTCCCGCCCACGAAATGGTCAGACCGCTGCCGAGGGTTGGCCGCAGCATAGGTCGCGGCGGATTAAATCCGCGATGGCGGTCGCGCCATCGGATGAACGCGTTGAACGGCATGTGCCAGGCGAATCGTGCTACGATCACCGTCACCAGCACTGCGCCGGCTACGGCCGCGTAGCGCGGGCGATTGGCCGCTTCCAGATCATGAAGAATTGGCCGGAGCTGAAGCCCAATGAAGATGAAGGCCAGAATGTTGAGCGCGAAGACGACGGTCTCCCAGACGGCGTAACTCGGCATGCGCATCCGTGCCCCCATCCGCCGAGGCGAAACCCGCGCGAGCATCATCGCGTAGCAAACAGTCGTCAAGACACCGGAGAGGCCGATGTGTTCGGCAAGAATCCAGACGCCGAACGTGGTAACAAACTGAAGAATAATCGCGCTTGGGATGTGCTGAATGCGATCCATCAGCCGCATCACGACCCAGCCCAGCGCCGGCCCTGCGACGACGCTCCCGGCCACCGCCAGCAGGAACGTCGGCCCGATTGATGCGATGGAGAAGCTGTTCGCAGCGACGGCCCCGACTGCCACGCGGTAGATCAGGAGCGCGCTCGCATCATTGAGCAGGCTTTCACCTTCGAGAATGGTGAGAATGCGATGGGGTGGGCGCAGTGGACGGAGGACTGCTGTGGCTACTACTGCATCGGGTGGCGCTACAATTGCGCCGAGCGCAATCGCCGCAGCCCAGGGCATCTCGGGCACGAGCAGGCGCACCACGATGGCGACAGCGGCCGTCGTTAGGCCAACTGCGCAGACGACCAGCCCGGTAACCGGAGCCCAGTTGTCTTTCAGATCACGGAGCGAAGCGTCATAGGCCGCATCGAGCAGGACGGGCGCGACGAAGAGCGCTAGCGCAAGCTCCGCCGGAACGGTGAAGGACGCCGCGCCGGGCAGAAACGCGAGCAGCGCGCCTGCGACCGCCAGAAACACCGGATACGGTGCACCGACGCGCCGCGCCGCGGCCGCAAGGATGATGGCCGCGACAAAAAGAGCGAGGAGCTGCTCCAATTCTTTCACGGCATCCCAGCCCTCATGTCACTACCGGCGCGTGTCAATTCCCCTCCCGCAACCAGGACGATCACTTCGGCTTCTCACCGAGTAAAATGGGATCGACCTCAATGAGTTCGAGCGACTTAACCATGTGTTCGGTGCCCGCTTTGTATTTCTGAAAGTGGGGGCTCGCGATATGCGCCTTGTAGGCATCCACGCTTGCGTAAATTTCCATGATCGTGATGCGGTTAGGGCTGTCCTTTTCGGCGACCGCTCGCAGCGCGACCACGCCAGGTTCGAGACGAATCGAATCTTCGATCTCCTCTTTCAACGCGGCTTTGTAGGCCTCCAACTGCTCGGGATGAATCTCAAGTTTTGCCAGCCGCACCATCTGGCTCTGCGTGTCGCCGGCGAAGGCGTTCTCAATTCCAGATAGTGCGAACATGGAAACGAGAAAAACGAGGGACGATCTGGTGATCATGTTTGGTTTGCCGAGGTCATTTACCGCGCTTCTCGAAAACTTCTTTCGCGCGGTTGTGCGTTGTGGCGCGCTTTACGACTATCACCTAAGACCTCCCAAACCGGCGCGGCGAATTAAATCGCCGTCGTCCGGGCAAACGCGGCGCGTTGCGGACCACGCCCGAACATGCAACCGGTAACGCCCATTCATGGCTAACTCGCAAACCACAATCGGTAGCTTCATTTTCCTGAGCCGCTGGCTCCAGGCGCCGCTCTACTTTGGGCTGATCGTCGCCCAGGCGGTTTATGTTTACCGTTTCATCATTGAGCTCTGGCATTTGATCTCGGGCGCACCGACCCTGACCGAGCCTCAGATCATGCTCATGGTCCTGGGGCTCATTGACGTGGTCATGATCGCTAACCTGCTCATCATGGTCATCGTCGGTGGCTACGAGACCTTTGTCTCGCGGTTGAATCTTCAAGGTCACCCGGACCAGCCCGAATGGCTCTCGCATGTGAACGCCGGCGTTTTGAAGGTGAAACTCGCGACCGCGCTCATCGGGATTTCGTCGATTCACCTGCTCCAGACGTTCATCGAAGCAGACCGCCTGACGGACCGGCGAATGATGTGGCAGGTGATCATCCACATGACGTTCGTCGTTTCGGCGTTCATGCTCGCCTGGACCGATCGCGTTGCCAGCAAATCGGCGGTGGCGCTGCGCGAAACGGAAGAACGCCCGGGCAACGGCTCGACCCACGCCCGCTAATCGCGGTCCCGCCAAGGCGAAAGCGTCCGAACCGCTAAAAAGATTTCCGCCACGAGCTCGGGAATTGCGTGTCTGCGAAGCTCAGAAAGACGTAGTGGCCGATCGCATTTTTTCATGAGCGGTTGAATCTTGACGGCTTTAAGCCGTCAAGATTGGAAAGCGCCGGCAATTCCGGGCAGGCAGCTCTTCAATGGAGCGTTGCGATAAGGACCGCGGAGCGAGCGACGAGCGGATATGTTGCACGCCGGAGTCGGTGAATCTCGACGGCTTTAAGCCGTCAAGATTGGTGAGCGCGAGATTCGGGAGAGCGCCGCAATCCAGGCCGCACTTCACTGGAGCGCGTTGCGAGAAAGAAGGGCGGAGCGGGCCCCGAGCAGATATGTCGGACGGCGGGTTGGGCTAACGAGGTTTCTTGCATACAACGCTTCGGAGCCGCGGTGGCAACGAAGCGAGCGCCGGCACTAATCAGGAATCTCCGCTTCGACGAGTTTCGCCAGGAGAATAAGCGAGTCCTGCCAGCCGAGGTAGCACATCTCGGCCGGAATCGCTTCAGGCACGCCCTCCTGGACGATGCTCAGGTCGGTGCCGCACCTCACTTCCTTCAGGCTCACGGTGATCTGCATCTCTCCCGGCAGGTTCGGATCATCGAACTTGTCCGTGTAGCGAATCCGCTCGTTAGGCGTGAGCTCGAGGTAGGTGCCGCCAAACGAGTGGCTGCTGCCGGTGGTAAAGTTCGTGAACGACATCCGGTGGACGCCGCCCACTCTCACGTCCATCTCGTGCACCTTGCCGGTAAATCCATTGGGTGGAAGCCATTTCGCCATCGCATCCGGGTCGAGAAAAGCGCGGTAAAGTCTCTCCGGTGTGGCCCGGAGCACCCGATGAAGGCGGATGGTGTTAGTTGCCATGGTCGTTCGCTTATTTGTGTCGTTGTTGCTCCCGGTGGATCTGCATTCACAAATCCGTCCTCGAAGATGATTACTAAGTCTTCTCCCGTGCCCTGATTCCATGCAAACTTCTTCTGCTCACTCGAATGCTCTCGACGCCTCCTCCCATTCCCGAACCGCGCCCGGCAGTGTGGGGGCCGATTATCACCATTCTCTGGGGGGTTCTGGTTGCGTTCGCATTTCTCATCGCTCAATCACTCGCGGCCGGAATTTACCTCGCGATCAGGCTCGGGCCCGGACGCCTCGGAGACTTGCAGCCCGCTCTGCAAAGCCTGAAATCCGATGGGACGTTTTTCGCGGTTTGTACCTTCGCCACCCTGTTTGTCTGCACCCCGTTGGTGCTCGGGATCATCAAACTGAAGAACGGCTCGAGGCTGGCGGATTATTTGGGGCTGCGCCGGCCCAGCCTGCGCCAGTTAGCAAAGTGGACCGCACTCACGATCGGCACCTGTGTGATCATGGACCTCGTCCTCTGGCTGGCGCAACAGCCGATAGTGCCGCCCTTCATGAGGGAAGCGTATCCTTCGGCTGACCCGCGGTGGCTGCTCTGGCTGGCCCTGGCAGTCGCGGCGCCGGTTTTCGAAGAGATCTTTTTCCGCGGATTTCTTTTTGCCGGACTCGCTGCGTCACGCCTGCGCTGGTCTGGCGCGATCCTTATCACAGCCGCGCTTTGGGCTGCGATCCATGTGCAATACGATTGGTACGGCATCAGCATCATCTTTGTCCTCGGACTTCTGCTCGGGACCGCCCGCGCCCTGACGAGGTCAACAGTTCTTACCATTTGGTTGCATTGCATGATCAACATCATAGCGACCGCCGAAACTGCATTCGTCCTCCGCGAGGCTTAGGAGGTTCCAGGGCCCACGCTGCTTCCGGGCCTAACGACTGTCATGTTGAGCGAAGCGAAACATCTCTGAACACTTCAGCGCTCCAATCGCCAACAAAAGGCCGGAGATGCTTCGGTCTCGCTCAGGAGGAAGAAGCGAAGCAAGCTTTCGGATTGCAAAAGCGAACGAGCTGGCGAATCGTCCCGATCTTATGCTCGCTGCGGATTATCGGGGAATACGAATCGCTCGTTCCCTCGTGTTTGCGAGCCTCGCTTTTGTCGGGTTAGTCGCCCCCGCTCGTGCCCAGCAGCCATCGGCCAGTCTCGCCAACATCTCTACCCGAATGCTCGTCGGCACCGGCGAAGACGCCCTGATCGCCGGCCTGATCGTTACGGGCAATCAACCGAAGAAAGTGATTCTCCGCGCCATCGGTCCCTCACTGGGAAATGGGTCTCTGGCTGGCGCTCTCCAGGACCCGACCCTCGAACTTTTCAAGGGAAGCCAATCCATCGCGAGCAACGACAACTGGCGCAGCTCGCAGCAAAGCGAGATCGAAATGAGCACGATCCCCCCGACCGACGATCGGGAATCCGCCATCGTCGCCACCCTCGAACCAAACCAGCTTTATACCGCCATCATGCGCGGCACCGATAATTCCACCGGAATCGGCCTCGTGGAAGTTTACGATCTCGAACCGGGCGCCGATTCGAAACTGGTTAACATCTCCAGCCGCGGCTCCGTTCGGATTGGCGACAACGTGATGATCGCCGGTATGATCGCGGTGGGCGACCAGGGTTCCTCACAGACAGTGCTGGTGCGCGCCCTCGGACCGTCGCTGCCAGTTAATCAGAAGCTGGCAAATCCTACCCTCGAATTGGTTAACGCTAACGGCGCAATCATTCGCGCGAACGACGATTGGCAGAGCCATCAGCGCGCGGCGATCGAAGCAGCCACGATCCCGCCCACCAACAATCAGGAGGCTGCCATCCTCGCGAACATCCAGCCCGGGCGTTACACTGCGATTGTTCGCGGTGCGGGCGACTCGACCGGCGTCGCGCTCGTCGAAGTTTACGCGCTGAGCAACTACAACTACGGCGCGTGGCCACTGGCAGGCGATGATCCGACTCTTTCCTCGAGCGCGGACCTCGAGCCGCTCCGCGGCCTGATCGGCAATGCGCCGGTGGCGGCTTTCGGGGAAAGCTATCACACCTCCGGTGGATTCTATCGGATGAAGCACCGGATCTTTCGGTTCCTGGTCGAGCAGATGGGCTTTCGCGCGTTCGCCATGGAGACCAACTGGGAAGCGGCCGAGCTGACCGCCGGGTATATCCGGAGCGGCGGCAGCACTCCCGAGCAGGCCATTGCGGGTCACCACGTGGTCTGGCAGGGCACAGAGTATGTCGAGCTGATCAAATGGATGCGGGACTGGAATGCGAGCCATTCCAATCCGGCAGACAAAATCACCTTTTTCGGGTTCGATATTCAACAGCCAATACAGGACGGGCAGGGCCTGCGGGCTTTTCTTCAGCGGATCGGAATTTCGGCCAACGACCCTCGTCGGACCGGGCTGTCGCAATGCGAACAGGTTGACAGCCCGTCCTATCCCTTCGGCGGGATCCCGCCCGAGCGGCACAATGCCTGTCTCCAAACGCTGGCCTCGATTGAAAGCCACTTCACGACCAACAAGTCCGCGATTGTGAATCAGACTTCGCTGGAAGAATTCGACATCGCGATGCTCCGCGTCGTCGGCCTGCGCGCCTGGGAAAACTCAGTTTACATCATCGCGCACGACCGTCCGGCCGGATACAACGCGCGGGACGTCGCAATGGCGTCGACTTTTCAATTCATGCGGGCAAGAAAAGCGCCAAACGTCCGGACCATGGTCTGGGCGGCTAACTCACATGTCGCGCGCTTCCCTGAAGTAACCGGCGAGACGCCGATGGGCAGCTTTCTCGCGAACGACTTTGGAAAAAACTACGCAAGCTTTGCCCTCAACTCGTTCAATACCGAAATCGATTTCCCCGGATTTGGCTGCGGGACCCGGCCGATTGAACCAAATTCGCTGGAGCAGGCTCTTGCGCCATTGCTGGCGGCCCAGAATGCGCCGGCTCTTCTCCTCGATACCGGCAGCCCGCTCCTCGAGCCGAAGGTTTACCCGAGCGGGATCGACCAGCTTCGGCCTCATCTCGAGTACAACGGCATTATTTATTTCCAGCACTCGCCGAAGTTTCACCCCCTCCTCTGGGCGCCGTGTAAGTGATGGGTCTGGAGGGACGGGCGCTGTCCCGTCCTGTGGGATGAGGCGCGTAAACTGAACACGTTTGGACGCCACGGCGGGCGTCCCTCCACGCAAGCGTCGTTCGGCGTGTTTCGCCTGGCCGCGCGCAAAATTAACCACCACAGACCGGCACTACAGGAGGGCTATCGTTGTGTATGCTCTCGGCGAGCCATGCATGAGATCCCGCTTATCACGACGATCGCGCTCGGCCTGAGTGCGGCGCTGTTGTTCGGCCTGATCGCGAAGCGCCTCGGGCTGTCGCCAATTGTCGGTTATCTCATCGCTGGAATTGTTATCGGCCCGTACACGCCCGGCGTGGTGGGAAACGCCGGCATCGCCTCACAACTCGCGGAGCTCGGCGTCATTCTGCTCATGTTCGGCGTCGGTCTGCATTTTAGTTTCAGGGATTTATTGGCCGTGCGTTCGCTTGCGATTCCGGGCGCCCTTCTGCAGGGAGGCGCGGCTACTCTCGCTTGTACCAGTCTTGCCGTGGCCATCGGCTGGACCTGGCAAAGCGGGTTGATTCTCGGGATCGCGGTCGCCGTAGCCAGCACGGTGGTCATGCTCCGCGCCTTGCTCGACAACGGCATCGTGGATACGGCCGAAGGCCACGCCGCCATCGGCTGGCTGGTCGTCCAGGATCTCGTGACCGTGCTCGTCCTCGTATTGGTACCGCCGCTGGCCGCGAAAGGCGGGGCTGGGAACATTGGCCACACAGTCCTGATCGCCGTCGCGAAGCTCGCTTTGCTCGTCGCGATCATGATGCTGGCCGGGGCGCGATTTGTCCCCTGGTTGCTACTGCGGGTCGCGCGGCTCCGCTCCTCGGAATTGTTCACGTTGTCGGTGCTGGTGATGGCGATTTGCGTTGCGACTGTTTCGTATGTGGCCTTTGGCGCGTCCATGGCCCTGGGCGCGTTCCTCGGCGGCATGGTCGTGGGCCAATCCAAAGTGAGTCACCAGGCGGGCGCTGACGTGCTGCCGATGCGCAATATTTTTGCCGTCCTCTTCTTCGTTTCGGTCGGGATGCTGTTCGATTGGCGAGCAGTTGTGGCCGTGCCTGGACTGCTCGCCGGCGTGCTGGCCATTATCCTTCTGCTCACCCCTCTGCTCGCGTTCCTCATCGTGATCCTCACCGGCCACGCGGTGAAAACAGCGCTGACCCTCGCGGCCGGGCTCGCCCAGATCGGGGAATTCTCGTTCATCGTCGCGGAGATGGGTAGATCGCTCGGCCTCCTGCCGGAGAGCGGTCGCAACGTCGTTGTGGGCGCGGCAATTATTTCGATAAGCCTGAATCCGATCCTTTTCCGCTGGACCCTGGCCCTGGCGCCGCGCCTGTCCAAGTTTGCCTGGCTCGCCACGCGCGCGGAAAAACTTGGTGCGCGCGCCAACGCGGCCGAAGCGAAACGCAAACAGGAAGATCCCGGCGCGATCGTCGTCGGTTACGGACCCGCCGGACAGAGCGCGACCCGGCTCCTGACTGAGTTTGGCATCGACCCGCTCATTCTGGAAACGAACGTGGACGTGGTTCTCGAGCTGCAACAGCGCGGGAAGCGCGCGCTTTTCGGAGACGCCACCCGCGCTGAAATTCTCCGATCCGCCGGACTCGACGCCGCGGCTTATCTGATCGTGACCGTGCCGCACGCTGAGATCAGCCTGCGAATCATTCAGGCGGCGCGTGAAGTTGCGCCTGTCGTGCGGATCATTACGCGGGCCGAGTACATCAACCAGTCGGAGGCATTCATCCAGGCGGGCGCGGCGATCATCCGTTATGACGAAGCGGAATCCGCGGCCGCCCTTGCCGAAGCCTTGTTGCAGGACATCGACGTCCCGCCCGACCAGATCGAATCCCGGGTGGCCCAGATTCGCGCTGAGCTCGCACCGAGGCGCCGCCAGCTCGATGACCGCGAGGCGGAACAAGTATGAGCGGCGTCTGGTGCCGGGCCCAACAATCGGTCATAGTCGCGATATGAGTTCCACGCTAATCAGCGCCCTTGCAGCGCGCACTCGAGTGTTAGTCGGCATCATCACAATATTCGGACTGCTCGTCGGATCAGCGGCTTCGGGTTTTGCCGAGGCCAAGGCCTACGAGGTAGTGAAGTACAAGGGCAAAGCCGGCGGGTTAACCTTCGCCCTCGATTACGGTGACGGTTATGCCCACGCCAGCCATCTGAAGGTCACCGAAGCGGGAAAAACCACCCAATTCATGCTCGACGAGAGCGGCGAGATGCATTTCGTCCCGAAAGACAAACGGGGCGGCGACAAGAAGGTCATTCTTAAGATGGCGATGGATGAGGGCGCGCCCGATAAGATCGAAGGAACGTATGTGTCGGGCGGCAAGACAACAGGCTTCACCCTTCACCGAAAATAAGTATCCCCTTCGCTAAAGCCCCGGAGTAACGCGCTCAAAGAAAGGTTCACTCCATGGATTGGTTATCGGACCCGCAAATCTGGCTCGGCCTGGTGACGCTCACTACGCTCGAGATCGTTCTCGGCATCGACAACATCGTCTTTATTTCGATCCTCTCGGGGAGGTTGCCCGGGGAATCGCAGCGAAAAGCCCGCCTCTGGGGTCTGGCCCTGGCCATGATCATGCGAGTGCTGCTTCTGCTCTCGCTCTCATGGATCATGGGCCTGACCAAACCGCTCTTCACATTGTGGGATTGGGAACTTTCGGGGCGCGCCTTGATCCTGATTGGCGGTGGCCTTTTCCTCCTGGCCAAGAGCACACGGGAGATTCATCACAACCTGGAAGAAGCCGGCGACGGCGCCACCGCAACAAAGAAGGCCTCTTTCTCGAGCGTCCTCGTCCAGATCGTCCTGCTCGACATTGTATTTTCTCTCGACTCCGTCATCACCGCCGTCGGCATGGTGGATGAAATAGGGGTTATGATTGCCGCTGTCATTATCGCGGTCCTCGCCATGATGATTTTCGCCGGCTCCATCAGCCGCTTTATCTCGCGCCACCCGACCCTGAAAATGCTCGCCCTGAGTTTCCTGCTTCTGATCGGCGTGAATCTGATCGGGGAAGGGCTCGGCTTCCATATCCCCAAGGGCTACACCTATTTCGCGATGGGTTTCTCCGTGTTAGTCGAGATGCTCAACATCAAACTTCGGGGACGAGGTTCTCGTTCCGCCGGTGCTTGACCGCGAAGTGCCCCCTGTTGCGCGAGGTCACTTCATTTAGGTGTCTTCGCGTTCATGGTCGCTTCGACGTGAACGAGCAATTTCTGGAAACGCGGATCCGCGCGCAGGTTGTCCCATTCGATTCCGTAACGCAGCGTCCCCACGTGCACGAGCGAGATCGGCTCCGCGCTGATCCGCGCGAGCGTGGCGAGGGCGTCATCCTTGCGACCGCAGAGCACTTGGGTCCGCGCAACGTTCAGGACAAGAAGAGCGCGGACGTAGCTGTCGCCTCCGCCAACCTTTACCGCTTCCTCCGCCTCGCGAACCGCGGCGTCGGAATCTCCCAGGCCGGCGGCGAGACTGGAAAGCGACGCGGTGAGGTAACCGTTGTCGCCCAGTTTCGCCTTGAGCGCGCCGAGCTTTGCGCGTCCTTCGGTGAAAGTTTGGCGGGCAGCGTTTTCGTCGCCGGACCAATGCTGCGCCCAGGCGAGCGCGGGATAAAGACCGCTAACCCAGCCGTTCAACTCGAAGCCCGGTGCGTTCAGGACGGTTTGGATTGAATTGATGAGCCAGGGCCAGCCGCGCCGCAGCTGCCAATACTCAATCTGGATCGCAAAGGTCGCTGCTGTCGAAAATTGCGGCGGCAGCGGATCGAGCAACCGCCCGGCGGCATCGAGGTTTCCCTCATAAATGTGACTCTGCGCAATGAGAGCCTGGATCGACGTGTCGGCCGGATGAACCGACAAAGCGTGTTCATACCATTTCCGGGCGTCAGCGGGACGGCCAGTCACGAGAAGGGTGTCGCCTAATGTCGTGAGCGTTCCGACGTTCCGCGGGTCGCGCTCGAGCGAACGTTCCGTAAGCTCGATTGACTTTGCATGGTTGCCTCGCCGGCGCTCAACGGCGCCGCGCGCGGCCAGGACTTCCGGGTCGCCGGGTGACCGTTTCCCCGCTTCCTCGAGCGCTACCAACGCCGCAGTGTAATCCCCGACGCAGCGATAGAGGAAATAACCCTTTGCCAGCCACGCCTCAGTACTCTCGGGAGCAAGGCGCATCGCCGTTTCGGCCCCGCGGCGGCTCGTCGCCAGGCGTTCCCCGGTCCGGTCGAAAGCCTGGAAATAAATGAGGCCGTCGATAATGGAGCCGTGCGCCCAGGCGAGGGCGAATTCGGGGTCGAGCCGGGCCGCTTCGGCGAAGGCCGAGGAAGCCGCGGCCAGTTTCTCCGGCCCGAAGCTTTGGTTCTGGGCGTCGAGTCCGCGCAAGTAGGCGTCGTAGGCTGCGGCATTGTTCGTCGGCCGGGCGGCGACGGCAGTTTTCTCCGCGCCTGTTAATTTTGCATTGAGCGCTTCGGCGATGGCGCTCGCCACCTCGGCTTCCACGGCGAAGATATCTTCGAGTTTACGGTCGTAGCGTTCGGCCCAGATCGTTTCATCGCTCGCAGTCCGCACCAGCTGCACACTGACGCGGACGACGTCGCCCGCTTTCTGCACGCTGCCCTGGAGGAGATTGGCGACACCGAGTTGCTGGCCGATGTCCCGCACATTCCCAGGCTTGCTTTGGTACTGCTGGGTCGACGTGCGCGAAATGACCTTCAAGGCGCCAATCTTCGCGAGCCGCGTCAGAATTTCGTCCTGAACACCCGAAGCGAAATGGGCGTTCGCGTTATCGTTGCTGAGATTTTCGAACGGCAACACCGCGATTGACGGTTCGTCCGTGCGTCCGGCGTTCCGGGATGAGCGAAGCTGATATGCCAGCAGTCCCGCGGCGACGGCAGCCGCGACCACGATACCGGCGATTATTTTCGAGCCCGCGCGCGGGCGCGGTGCGTCACCAGGCGAGACGTCTTCACTGCGCTTGATTCCTTCCGGCGTCAGCTCGAATGCCCAGGCCAGGATCAGGGCGATCGGGAACCCGAGAGCGACCAATGCGATGACAAGCCGAATGGCCCAGGCCGGGATATCGAGGACCGGGAAGGTGGTCGTGGCGATCTGAATGAGAAGCCAGCCGACCACGGCGTAGGCCACGGCCACTTTGTAAACGTTCCGTCGCTTTAATTCGGCGAAGAAATTCGGCGCCGCCATCGCAGTGCGCGCATTTTATCTCCGAGGAAGCGCTTTGGAAGGTTGGAATCACCGAGCTTTCACCTCCTTCCCAAGCTCCAGCTTGGCGAACGCACCTGGTCTTCGAAGCTGTGCTTCACAAACGGGGCAACGGAGTTGCGGGGACAAGTGCGTTCCCAGACAGAGTTTAGGAACGAGGAGGTTCACGAGGCGGTCCGTCCTGGAGGGACGGCCGCCGGTGCCGTCCGCCCGCGCAGCACGGCTACACCCGCACCGTCACCCGCAGGAATGTCGCGGGAATTGACGTCCGGGTTTTGTCGGTGCTCCGATTCTGCCGCTCGAACAAGTCTTCCAACTCCTTCTGGAGATCACCCGCGCGCCCCATCTTTTGCGCCGCTTCGAACGCATTCATGGTTGGGCCGTAATAGTTCCTGAACTCAGAGACGAAAGTCGACGGGGTTCCGGAATAGTTGAAGGTGAAGGTATCGCGAAGGAAGAAGGTTCGATCGCGGGTCAGCCCGGCCGCGGTAAAACGCTCGATCACGTTTTCCTCGACGCCCCAGGCGACCGGACTTACGAAACCCTCCGGCGGCGGCGGCGTATAGCTCGCGCTGATCCTGAGGATCTGGGCAATCAATGTCGGATCGTTCGGAATCCAATTACCCATCACGATCCGGCCGCCGGGACGCGTGACACGCACCATTTCACGCGCGACATCGAACGGCCGCGGCGCAAACATGGCGCCGAAGATACTCAGCACGACGTCGAACGCGGCGTCCGGCAGGTCCGCGAGATCGGAAGCGTCGCCTTCCTGAAACCTGCAATTCGATAAGCCGTGTCGTTTTGCGCGTTCGTTGCCCGCTTTCACGAGATTGCTGGCTATATCCACGCCCAGCACGTCGGCGCCGAGCTTCGCCGCTGGCAACGCGGTCGTGCCGTCACCGCACCCGAGATCAAGAACGTTCATCCCGCGCGTGAAGCCGATCCTCTGAACGAGGGCATCCCCGCTTTCGCGCATGGTTGCGGCAAGTCGGGTGAAATCGCCTTTTTCCCAGAGAGCTTTGTTCGGATTTAGAATAGCGGTTGCAGTGTTCATCACCTGCTAATGCGCGAACCGGCAGTAAAACCCACCACCGTGCCGTTTTTCTTGGTCAGGCCGCGACGCTTTTCCGAAACGCGGTCAGAAGCTGCAGCGTCACCGCTCCGGGTTTGCCCTCACCGATGGCGCGATCGTCAATCGCTACGATCGGGACAATCTCGCGGGTGGTGCTGGTCAGAAACGCTTCGTCGGCTGCGAAGAGATCGTCATCGCGCAGGACCCGCTCGCGCACTTCGACGCCGGCATCGCTGCCCAGCTCGAATACGAATTCGCGCGTGATACCGGGCAGCAAGCCCGATTCGAGCGGCGGCGTGAGGACGGCGCCATTCTTGACGATAAAAAGGTTCGACTGGGTGCACTCGGTCAGCTCGCCGCGGTAGTTCCGCATCACAGCCTCGAAGCCGCCGCGTTTTAACGCCTGTTGCGCAGCCAGAGCGGAATTCATCAGGTTATTGCTCTTGATCATGGGGTTGACCGACTGCGGGTGATTCCGGACAACGTCCACCAACGCGACCTTCACACCCTTCTCGTAAACTTCGGCCGGCGGACAGGAGAGAGCTTTCACGATGATGACCCACGAAGGGTGGGGCGTTGCTTTTGGATCGTAGGTTAGTTCGCCCACACCTCGTGTCACGAGCACTCGGACGTAGGCTTCGTTCCCGCCAAGCTCGGCCGCGGAGATCGTCTCGCGGATGTGGCCCTCCAGCCCGTCGTCGCTGAATGGGATCGGAAGATCAATCAGCCGGGCTGAGTTCCGGAGCCGGCGCATGTGACGGTCGTACAGAAAGAGGGAGCCGTGATAAGTGCGAAGCGTTTCGTAGATTCCTTCGCCATAAAGAAATCCGTGATCGAACACGGGAATGACGGCGTCGCGGTCCGAGGAGATTCGCCCGTTTACGTTGACCGTTGCGCCCATGCGGTAGCATCAAGCTGCCGGCACCAACATCCAAGCTCCAAAGAAGACGGCTGCGACAGCGTCGCAGTTCTGCAGATCAACCCGCGCCGGCCGCGATCCGGCAGACGAAAATCTTCGGCTCGTGCCCGCTCCGCGCGGCATAACGGTGCTGCAATTCGGGCGCGATCGTGTCCGCCTTCGCCGCCTCGCAGAGGGTAACGGTGGCGCCTCCGAAACCTCCCCCGGTCAACCGGGCCCCAAGAACGCCAGGCAGTTGTCTCGCGATCTCAACGAGCGAATCGAGCTCGCCCGTGCTGTTCTCAAAATTTGTCCGGGAACTTTCATGCGATTCGTTCATAAGCGCACCGAAACTGGCCCCGTCACCGCGAGACAGAAGATCCACCGCGCGCGCAACCCGTTCATTCTCGCCGACGATATGCGCGGCGCGGCGGTGGAGGAGGGGAGACAGGGAGGCGAGCATCTCGAAAGACGCATCGCGCAATGCCGAAACGTGAAGGGCGTCGGCCGCTGCTTGTGTCTCTGCCCGCCGCTGATTGTAAAAACCGCTGGTCAGCTCCCGCTTTGTGCCCGATTCAGCGATGATCAACGCCAGGTTGTCAGGAAATGGAATGGCTCGCACTTCCTCGCTTCGCGCATCGAAGTAAACGACGTGATCTTTGCGACCGAAAATAGAGCAGACCTGATCGAGCAAGCCTGATTGCACGCCAACGAAGCGTTGCTCGGCGCGCTGGCACAGCTTGGCGATCTCAAGCGGCGGCATTCGCTCTTCCACTAATTTCAGGATGAAGAGCGCGGTAGCGACTTCAAACGCTGCCGAGCTCGAGAGCCCGGAGCCCGCCGGCACATCGCTTTCGATCCGCGCTGAGAAACCGCTGATCGCGCAACCGGCGGCTCGGAGTTCTTTGAGGACACCGAGCGGATAGTTCGCCCAGGTGTGCGCGGTCTGCGGCGCGAGATCCGTGGATGAAATATCGATCTCACCCATCATTGTTGATTGGAGAATCACCCGGCCGTCGTCACGTAATTCGCCGGCCACCCGCACCCCGCGATCGATCGCAGCGCCGAGGACGAGGCCCTCATTGTAATCGGTATGATTGCCGAGCAATTCGACCCGGCCCGGCGCGTAAGCTTCAGCGCGAGTCATCGCATCACTCGATGATGATCGTCGGCGGAATCGGATAACGTCCGGCCGATGACCCGTAAATAGTCAACCCGCCCCGGGGGGTCGTGTCGTCGCGCGGCACCAGGCAGCGCAACCGCAGATGTCCTTCCTTCATTTTCCCAGAGACCTGCCGCAACAGCTCGCCTTCGATCCGGCCGTGGCTGAGGTAACCGTAGCCGCCGTCACCGCCGCGCAGATAAGTCAAAGCGCCGCGCGCATCGTGCGGATGATTTGGGAGGATCGCCTGATAAACCGGGACGCCGTTGAGGAGCATCCGCAGGGTGGTCGGTTGGGCGAACGAGTCGGTCTGCGGTGCGCCTTCCCGAAAGGCAGACGCCTCGCAAAGCACGGTCACGCGGGATCGGCTGCGGAGCTCCGCCGCGCTGAATGGAAATCGCCATTCGAAGTAGCCGCGGGCGGTTCCATGACTTGTGCCAAGCTCAGCGGCAACGTTCCTGTCGCAGATCGCCGTATTCCAATCAGCGGCATGCCATGAATGCGGTTCCAGGCGCAGGATCGTGCGGCCATTAATCTGTTCACGGGACCGGAGACCGGCGTCGACGAAAAACTGGACGTAATTCCGCGCCACCAGGGTGCCGTCGGGGATGTAGGCCCGAACCCAGAGCGTGCAAAGCATAGTCTCACGGGGCAAGCGGAGCTCGACGCGTTTGGCCAGCTCGACTTTCAAATACGAAAATCCGATCGGCTCATTCCCGGAGGCCAGGTCGTCGTGCATCCAGCCTAACGAGTCGATCCCGCTCAGCCGCCAGTGGAGCGCGACGTTCTCCCGGCGCTGCCGCGAGAAATGGGAAGAGAATACGTCCACCCCGATCTCCTCGCCGGGCGCGCAACGCTGGATCGGCGGTGCGTCAATCGGGAGAACGTCGCCCTGGTTCACGATCGTCGGGTCGTATCCGAATTCCTTCGGTGTCCGGTCGTAGTTAAGGAACCCGTTCCGTTCCCACTCGACGTCGTGGAGCTCGGTGTAGATGTAGGCGGAAAGCTTTGCCTGCCGGCGCAGCTCGTTGGTCAGGAATTTAAAGCTCCAGCTCGTGTCGATGTCGCCATCGAGCGCGCCGACCCCGCCATACTCGCTGTTGATCAGGGGCTGCGAGGCCTGCTGAAATCCCTGGACGTAGTTGAAAGTCGAGCCCGTATACGTTTTCTCGATGACCTCGCTGATCTGGCGGCGCGCGTGCTCGTAATCCTTCGTGTAGAAATGCCACGAGTTCACGTCCGTGTCGCCGTGCCCGTAGTATTCCAGATGATCCCAGGCGACGACGCTCATGTCTTCGATTAGCCGGGTCGGGTCGAGGGTTTTCGCCACGGCCCACATCGCCTGGACCCAGCTCGAGGAACTTTCGTTGCTCATTTTCGTCCCCACCGGTCGCGCCTCAGCTGCCTCCTCGCCGTTCGAGTGCAACGGGTTAATCAGCTTCACGAACTCCGCCTGGCCGCCGAATCCCCAGGTCTCGTTGAACAAACACCACGCGACGATCGAGGGATGGTTGAAATCGCGCGCGATCGCCCGGCGCATCATCGTTTCGTAACGGCGCCGGCCCACTGCGTTGTCGCCCCCTTCACCGAAGTTTGGGAAATCGCACATCAACAGGATGCCGAGGGTGTCCGCGCAATGGAGGACGAGCGGATCATCCACCTTGATATGGATGCGGAGGAGATCGAACCCGGCGCGTTTTGCGCACAGAATATCGTCAGCGATCGCTTGCACGTCCCCGGCCGTGTAAACGCCTTCGGGATGATACGACTGGTAAAGCGCGCCGCGCAGATAGATCGGCTCGCCGTTTAGATTGAGGGTGCCGGGCCCGGCGGGTTCTTCGGGCGGCACTGCCGCCAGACTGCGCATGCCGAAATATCCATGGACCACATCCGCCGGCTCGCCGGGCAGGGTCAGTTTCACCTGATAAAGGTGCGGCGCGTTTGGGTCCCAAAGAACCGCGGTCCCCAGTTGGCAGATGGCGGTCCCGACTCCATCCTGAACCGCGACGCTCTCGGTGAAGACTTCGCCGGTCGGGCTCGTGATTTCGACTTTCGCTGTACCCGGGCCCGCTGATTCCGATTTCTTCCCGTCTGGTGAGCCGGGATCAGCGATCCCGGCTACAGCGATGTCGAAACGCGCCTGCGAATTCGCGATGTCGGTTGTGATCCGGAACTGCTCAATGTAACGCGCCGCGCGTGGCTCGATAAAAACCGTCTGCCAGATTCCGCTGGCGCTGCTGTACCAGCCCCACTGTTTGCCGACCGGCTGATCCTGGTTGCGCATCGGATCTTCGACCCGGAAAACAATCGTCCCGGACAGCACCCCATCATCGCCGCGCTCGAGTGCATCGGTGATGTCGAATTCGAACGGCGTGAACCCTTCCTCGTTGCGGCCGAGCTCTCGTCCGTTGCACCACGCGTCGGTGAAGAAATCCGCCGCGCCCACCGTCAGGATGACGCGGCGGCCGCGCCAGGCTTCATTCGGTGGAATCCGCACAAGCCGTCGATACCACCCGACTTCGTGCCGTTGCGCGCTCCGATAATTCTCTCGCGTGACTTCCAGCGGGTTCCGATAAACCCGCGCGGAAAAATAATTGTCGTTCCCGGCCGCATCGGCTTCGCCCCAGGCCGCGAGCGATTCCCAGCAAAACGGAACAATGATCTGGTCCGGCCACCGTTCTTCCCGCGGGACGAACCATTCCTCAGCGACCCCGACGCGGTCCGGATCAAATCGAAATTCCCAGGGCCCGTTCAGGTTCAGCCAGTCGACTCCGAGGACGAAACCCCGTTGCCGATCGGGCCTCGGGTATTCCGGGCGCGGTAAAAAAGTCCGGGTGCGCATGCGTCTGTCCCACTTGTCGCGGAGGCGCGCGCGGTTTCAACCGCGAAGCGCGCCGCTAGTGAACTTAACTCGCAAAGGCGAATACGGTCCCGGCCTGGCTGGCCCGCGCTTTTTCGTAAACGACGACCGCGGCGACCGCGTCTTCCAGCGCGATGCCGGTACTGTCGAAGATGGTGATTTCCTCGCCAGAAGCTCGGCCGGATTTTTTGCCGGCAACGACCTGGGCAAGATCAGCGTGGACGTCTTCCTTTCCCATCAAACCGGCGGCGATGGCATGATGCGTGTCGCCGATGGTGCAGGCTTGGTCGAGGTTGTCGGCCACGATTTTGGCCGAGGCCATCAGAGCGGGATCGATTTCCTGTTTGTGAGTGTCGTCCGCGCCGACTGCAGCGATGAAGGTGCCGGGCCTGATGTCTTCTTTGTTGATGAAAAACTTCGTCGCGGTCGTGCAGGTGATGCAGATGTCGCTTTCTCCGAGGGCGTGGGACAGGCCGGTCACCGGCTCGACCGCGACGGCGAGCTCCTT
Organism: Chthoniobacterales bacterium; assembly: GCA_035536995.1. Taxonomy (GTDB): domain Bacteria; phylum Verrucomicrobiota; class Verrucomicrobiia; order Chthoniobacterales; family UBA10450; genus AV80. The sequence goes on from DATLNB010000012.1 coordinate 24,456, forward strand.
GGAAAGAGCGGAGGCGAAGCGTTCCGCAGCGGCCGGGATGGTATCGAACGCATAGATTTTCTTCAAAGGGAAGATCGTCGAGAAAGCGCGGAGATGAGCGGCCGCCTGCTGGCCGCACCCGCAGATCGTCGCCACCGATGAATCGGGGCTAACGAGATATTTCGCGGCGACAGCGGAAGCGGCGGCCGTGCGTTTGATCGTGATGTCGATCGAATCGAGGACGGCAAGAGGACGACCGTCGCTGCCGTCGCAGATCACGATCAGGCCCTGGATCGTGGGCAGATCGTGCTCGGCCCGGTTTCGCGGGAAGTTCGTGTTGAGTTTGGCGACAATGAAATCGGGTTCGCCGGGAAGCAGACCCGCCTTGACGTGGAGCCCGCCCTCGGCGGATTTGATCCCAAGAATTCCAGGAGCCGGCAATTTGCCTTCGCCCAGCCGGGCAAACATTTTTTCAACGGCGTCGATGCACTCCGGGATCGTGAGCAGCGCCGCGACCTGACTGCGGTTGAGGAGCAGAGTCTCCTCACGCTGCATCGGGCGCTCCGACTAACGCGGAAATTTCGTCGCCCGTCTTTGCTTCCACTGGGTCGTGGCCGCGCCGGAAAATGCGGGCGCCGTTCGCGCCTTTCAAGACGACGGACCCGGCTGCCGCCACCACCCACGCCCCTTCGCGGAGCCCAAGCACAGGCGTATCGTTTTCCTCGAGGAATTGGAGAATCCGCTCTTCCTGGGTTTCGCCCATGTGAGTGGAATTCGGGTCCGGGTCCTGGAAGTGTGGACTGATCTGGAACGGGACGAGTCCGATAGCGTCGAAGGAACGCGGCTGCACGATCGGCATGTCCTTGGTGGTCTTGATGGTTTTGCCGGCAACGTTCGAACCGGCGCTGCTTCCGATGTAGAGCCCGCCCTCCCGGACGCGACGCCGGATCGGCTCGATCAGGTCGAGGTCCTGGAGCGCCTTGAGGAGGCGAAAGGTATTCCCGCCGCCGACGAAGATTGCGTCGGTTTTGGCAATTGCTGCCCCGGGATCCGCCACCGCGTGGGCAGACTCCACCGCATAACCCATGGGGCCCAGCCGCTCCGCCGCCTTTGCCGCGTAAGCGTCACGGTCAAAAAGGGCAAAAGGAAAAAATAAGATGGTGCGCGCGCTGTCGAGGAACTCGCGAATCTGCGCTTCGGCGTGGTCGAGGTAGCCTCGGCCGTGGATGGTAGAATTACTGATAAGAAGGATTCGGGGCGGCGCCATGGTTACAGATATAACAGCACGATCCTTTCACGGGTAAAGCCTGGACCGTAAGCGGCCCTTGTCCGGATTCGCCAACCGGAACCAAGTAGTGAAGAGTTCCCGCTCATGAGCAAGCTGGGGATCGCATTTCTCTTCTTTTTGGCCGCCGTAACCGCGCGGGCAGAGGAGTTTCTTCCGACCGCAGAAGGGACCACCTGGGAGTATTCTTCCACCGAAGAATTTGGGGGTCCCGCAGCGGCCCCAGCAGGCACAGCGACAGCAGTGGTGCGGGCCGGGCGCCAGACGCACGAGGGCAGGGAATTTCTAAAGCTCGAGACGTTCGTCGAAGAAAATTTGATTCGGACCGAGCTCGTCACTGTTGATCAAAAGGGCGTGCTCTGTCATTTCCGCGCCGGCAAAGATGGGCGGCTCGCGCGGCTCGACCCGCCGCAAATCTTGCTGCCGGCAGAACTGAAGGCGGGCGCCTCATGGGAATCTGATGGCGAGGTTGCCGGAATGGAGATTCATCAACGATTTAGCGTGGCGGCGGAGGAGGTTGTCCGCGTTCCAGCGGGATCGTTCCGCGCTCTTCGCGTCCGCTGCGAAGATTCGTCTGTCATGTCCGTGACCCTGGACCGCTGGTACTTTGCCGGCGTCGGATTGATCAAGGAGACAACAGTTGTTCGCGGGCCAACCGGTGGTTTGCTCCAGCGGTCGACCCTGGAGCTCCGGAAGCGGCCGGAAGTTGTCGTTAAGCCGCAGGCCGTGCCGACGCCGTCTCCGGTTCTGGCTCTGCCAACTGCGAGTCCAACGGCGCCGATGCGTGGGCCCGAGATTGAAACCGACCCGGAACAGGCGGGCAAAAAACTGATCGTCGAAGTATCGACCGATCCTGCCGGAGGCTCGAAGACGGAGTTCAGGTCGGACGTGGAAAATATTTATGTGCGCTGGCATGGGCGAGGTTTGCCGGTAGGGGCCCGGGTACGGGTGGCCTGGATTGCGGAAGACGTCGGAGATCTGGTCGAGCCCAACTTCATTGTCGATGAGACGGAAAGCGTCGCGCCCGCTCCGGATTCCAGCGCACGTTTCACGTTAGGCCGGCCCCCGGATGGGTGGGCTGAAGGAAAGTATCGTGTGGAGTTTTACGTGAATGACGAGCTGGAGGAGACGATTCACGTCACGATTGTGAAGTAGCGGATTCCTTGATTAGGATGGCGAAGTGACCGGCATCCAGAAATTCTTCGTCTCGATCTTGCCCTCGCGCTGGGCTGCCCAGATGGAGGCGGAATCACGGTCATGGATTGCGCGCTGCCCCTGTGGCCACGCCACGTCGATCTGGGACCTGGGTGGTATTCGCTGGAAAGCAGCGGGCCAGCCGAAGCGTTATTTGTCGTGTCCGCAGTGCGGACAGACGACATGGCACACAGTGACGAAAGAGCCGGCGAATTAGGGGTAAATCGCGGCTGCTCCCTCAGGAGCAGAACGTCGATCGCGTGTTCCTCCAGTGACAATTTCAGAGACAGCGAGTCCGCAGCCGCTCTAGGCCGCACCGCTGAAACGTTCGATCCAGGCGGTCAACTGTTCGTCCTCTATCTTCGCGAACAGGACGTCAGGAACGGCGATCGAGGCTCCGGGATCGAGAGTGTCTTCGACTCCGGTCGGCCAGTTGAGTGATCCGGTTTTTCGGGCGATGGCCAAAGCGATTGCAGCAGCAGCGTTTGGGACGAACGGCTGGGCAAGCGCGGCGAAGAACATCGCCAGGTTCAAGGCATAACGGATTGACGTCCCGGCCGCGGCCGGATCGGTCTTGATCTTCATCCACGGCTGGGCCTTTTGCAGATACTCGTTGCCGATCACCCACATCGATCGCAATTCGATGGCCGATTTACGAAACTCCATCGCCTCCATCAACCGGGCGAGGACACCGAGCCGTTGATCAAGCGCGGCCGTCGTTTCGTTTTCTAACGTTCCGTAGACGCCCTCTGCCGGCACTATCCCGCCGAGCCGCGCCGCGCAGAATTTCGCGATCCGATTAACGAAATTGCCGAGCACGTCCGCGAGCTCGTGGTTCACCGTGGCCTGGAAATGTTCCCAGGTGAAATTTGAGTCGTCGGATTCCGGGGCGTTGGCCAGGAGATACCAGCGCCAGTAATCAGCCGGGAGAAGCTCGAGGGCCTGGTCCATGAAGAGGCCGCGATTGCCGGACGTGGAGAACTTGCCGCCATAATAGTTCATCCAGTTCAGGCCCTTGATGTAATCGACAACCTTCCACGGCTCACCCGAACCGAAGAGGGTGACGGGAAATCCAACGGTATGAAACGGGACATTGTCCTTGCCCATGAACTGGACATAACGGACATCGGCCGCGCCCTGGTCCTCGCGCCACCAGCGTTTCCACTCGTTCCCCGTTGCCTCGGCCCATTCCATGGTCGCACCGACGTATTCGATGGGGGCATCGAACCAGACATAAAAGACCTTCCCTTCGAACCCCGGGCGGACCTGGCCCTGATAAGCGACCGGAATTCCCCAGCTCAAATCGCGAGTGATGCTGCGATCCTTCAGACCTTCATCGAGCCATTTCCGGGCGATCGAAGTGACCAGGACCGGCCAATCCTTTTTCGAATCGATCCATTCCCGTAATCGCTCGACCATTTCGGATTGCCTCAGAAAAAGGTGTTTCGAGTCCCGAAGCTCGATGTTGGTGGAACCGGAAACCGCCGAGCGGGGATTTATCAGGTCGGCTGGATCGAGGACTCGGGTGCAGTTTTCGCACTGGTCGCCCCGGGCCCGCTCGTAACCGCAATGCCGGCAGGTCCCGACTACGTACCGGTCCGGAAGAAAGCGGCCGTCATCGACCGAGTAAACCTGGCGGGTAACGCGTTCCTCGAGGAATCCGTTCAGGTCCAGCTGATGATAAAAGTGCTGGGTGATCTCATGGTTTTGGGCCGAATGGGATCGCCCAAACATGTCGAACGAAAGCCCGAAGCGCGACCCGAGCTCTTTCTGGAGGGTGTGCATCCGGGCGCAATATTCCTCGATGGGCAGCCCAGCTTCATGGGCGGCGAGCTCGGCGGGTGTTCCGTGCTCGTCCGTCGCGCAAATGAAGAGAACTTCGTTGCCTCTTGCGCGCTGGAAACGGGCATAGGCGTCCGCCGGCAGCATCGAGCCGACAAGATTGCCGAGATGCTTTACCCCGTTGATGTAAGGCAGCGCCGAGGTGATCAGGTAACGCACGGGCGCAAAGTAGTTTGCGCGCGCCGCGTTGTGAAGCGTGCGTTTTTTCGGAAGATAGCCATCCTGGCTGTCACGGCCGACAGGCTTCCAGCCTGTCGTTTTAGATTTTCCCGCCAGGCAGGATGCCCGACGGCCGAGTCAGGCAGGATGCCTAACTTCCGCTCCACCTTCCCACCCACGTCCCCCAGCCGTAAAACCCAAGCGGCAACAGGCGCCCCGCCGCGACCAGCTCGTCCACCTGCGCGCGCGTCGGGCCGCCTTTCTCTGTTGCGCTGATGTAGTCGTCAATGACGCACCAGCAGCCTTCGCGGAAGAGGGAGCTGTACAAATCGATGTCGCGCCGCACATTGGCGTCCGCATCAAAAATAAAAAGGCCCACTCCGCCGGCGCCGAATTGTCCCTTCACCATCGAGATTGTGCTCTCATCGAATGAAGACGCGTTGATCAATCTGACGCTTTCCGAGAGCCCCGCTCGGGCCACGTGTTTCGTCAGGTCCCTGAAGATGTCTTTCGTCGCGAGTTTGTGGTCCCGGAGCTGGCCGCCGGTCTCGATGCTGAGGAATTTCTTCGCCCGGCCCGATGAACGAACCCCGAGGCCAGCCGCGACGGTGGAGGCGCCGAGAAACGCTCCGATCTCGAGAATCCCGCCCTCGCAGATCTTTGCCATGTGGTGAATCAGGACCAGAACGTCGATATCCAGCATCGAGTAATCGGCCGCTTTCATGAGCTGATGATGCAACGGCTTGTCGTAGCGATACTCGATGAGTCGCTCCATCAGCCCGAAAGATTCCGCGGCCTGGTCGCGGGGATTCATGGCGCTTTAACCGAAGATCACGAGCCGGATCGTGTCGGGCAATTGCTGGGCGACGCTGGTGACCACGCTCCCGCCCAGCAACTTCGCCATCGCGGTCCGTTGGGACGCGCCGATGATCAGGTAATCGACCCCCAGCGTTGCCGACAAATCGAGGATGGTTGCGGCCGCATCTTCGCTGACCGCATACACCGGCTGGACCGGAATGTCGCGCTCGGCCCCAAGTTTCATCGTCCACGACATGATGGCGTTGGCCGCGGGATCCTCCTGCCATTTCGGCCGGCCCGGGCTCCCCGCGGTCCCAGTGAAATAAACGGAGATTTCTTTCACGTAGAGCACGCAGAGCGTCGCCTTTCGCAATTGCGCTTCTTCCAGGGCAAAGGCCAGCGCGGGCGTGACGCCGCGGGCCGCGACCATGATTTTCTGGCCTTCGGACAAGCGCGGGACGATCGAGGTGAGCTCGGGGGTCACCATCTCGGCGACCTGCCGCGCCACGGTCATCGTTTTCAACCCCGAGGCCTTGTGCGAGTAAGCGCGCAAGGCGTAGCCCGCGCCGAGAACGCACATGGCAAAGAAGAGCGCTTCGGGTTTCGTCTTGGCGATGGTCAATTCGACCGCCGCGAGAATGAAGAACGTGGCGCCCATGATGAGCCGCTGATACCAGGGAAGGCCGAGCCGTTTGTTGAAGGTGCACGACCCGAGATTCACCGTGATCGCGCCAACCACTCCGATGGCGTAAAGCCCGGCCAGGCCCTCGAAATCTTTCGTGACGGCAAGAACGATGATGGGGCCGCCCACTGCTGCGATCAGTGGAATCTTCGGCACTCCGTGGGAGTTGAGGCGGGCGAGTTGTCGCGGCATTTCGCCGTCCTGCGCCATCATGTAAACAACGCCAATCAGCGCGACGACAGCGGTATTCACCGCGCTCAGGAGCAGGAGACCAAAGACAATTCCAACGACAACGCTGAAGACCTGGCCGACGGCCAGGCCGGCAACCATCCCGCCGTAAACTTCCGCGAGGAAGCGGAGCATGTCCTCCTTGTGGGCTGACAGTTGCGGCAACAGATTGCGGGGCAATGAAAGCATCGCCCATCCCAGGAGGGCCGTGCCGATCACGACTTCGAGTGCGACCGGCACGATCGCTTTTGTCGCCGTGCGCGTGACCTTGGGACGGTCCGGGGACGAGTCGCGGTCGAGCTTCATCACGCCTGTGATGTTGGCCACCGCTTCCACGCCGCTCAGGGCCAGGATCACGCCGACAAAGGCGATCCAGCTGTGACCAAAGTTGTCATGGGTTGGTTCGAGATACTGCGCGTTCAGATGCGGCGCGCTCAGCAGAATGATTATGAGAACGACGACGACGGCCGGAATGGCCAGCCAGATTGAAACGCTGCCGCTGTGTTTTGGGCCAAAGAAATTGATGGCGCCGACGACCAGGATCAGCCCCATCGTCGCGATTGGCGCGTAGCGGCTCGGCACCCCAAGATAACTGACCGCGGCCCAGCCGCTGAGCGCGGCCGTGACAATAAAATTGGCGACAAGCAAAAGCGCGCCGGTCGAGGCGAGAAAGCGGCTTTGCTGACGCGCCGCCGAATAGACCCCGCCGCCGTCCGGGAAATGCGCGCAAACAATGATGTAGTTGTAAGCGACGACGGCCGTGAGCAAACAGACAGCCAGGATGATCGGAAGGGAAGAGAACCCGGCCGCGACGAAAGCCAGGCCGATGACGTAGGCCTTGCTTGTTCCCCAATCTCCGTAGAGCAAGGCAGCCGCGCGCTTCCAATCCACGTTGCGCGGGCGGTGCACAGCGGTGGGATCGACAATGGTGGCCATCAGGAGTTCAGCT